>DBLQ01000083.1 GCA_002297505.1 Flavobacteriales bacterium UBA720 | reverse complement strand
AAGCATAGGCGTCTCTCCGGCAGGCAGAAACAAGGGAATATGGTCGGCCAATCAGGAAGGCTGGCGGTTTACGCCTAATGGCACCGCGATAACGCCACAGATCATTTGGACCAACCCTGCCGGCGACACGGTTGCTACAGGCTCTCCGGCCACCATCTGCCCAACAGAGAATGGAGCCTATACCGCTAATGTCCAGTACAATATTTGCGGCCCGGAACCTTTTGTACTGAAAGATGATTTCAATATTACCTTCGATCCATCCTATCCTGCTGCGCGGGATTACAGCAAAAATTATTGCACCACGACCTCACAAACCGTCAATCTGAATGATTTTAAACCCAATTTAACCTCACAAAATCCCAATAATTTTAACTTCAAATTTTACAATGATCCCGGGTCTGCTGAAATTGGCGGAAATAATTTTGAGCCCAACCCTACCAATTATAACCTGACAGCCAACAAAACATTTTACGTCAGGATTGAAAATCGAGCCACTCCAAGCTGTTTCAGAATCGCCAAACTTGAACTTACACTGCTGACCAAAACGCTTCCCACCAATCCCGTGGAAATCTGCGACACCAATAATGATGGCATCGAAACCGATTATGAGCTCAGCCGGCTTAACGCCGAACTCTTTCCAACGATGACCTCAGGCATTACCTATTTTGCCAACGAACCAAATGCTGAAAATAATGTCAACCCGATCACAAGGATTGATATCACCACAGCTACTACGGTCTGGATCCGCTTAACTACAGACACTTGTTCGTTCGTCTTAGGACCGCTGAATTTTAAATTCAAGCCTGGCGTTAATCTTAATACGCCCATCAATTACACATATTCCATGTGTGATATCAATGATGATAACACGGAGCCATTTGATTATGCCATGATGGTTGGACCGCTCATCTCCACTGATCCAGGAGCGATTTTTAAAGCCTATCAGACCGAAGCGGCTGCCATGGCCGGTACATCCGGACCTTGGAATTCTATTAAAGAAGGTAAATATCCCGTTTACATCAGAGTTGAGATTCCTAATGGATGCTTTGCGATTGCTACCGTCAATATGGATGTCACCTTCACAAGAGTTAAAGTTCAGAAGAAGGATGTTTATATCTGTTTCAACGGCACCGATGATATTCCGGTTGATGTGGTGGCACAGTCTGCCGGCATGCTGATCGATCCGCTTGGTCTTCCGCCTGTTTTTTATAAAAGCTTTCCAGATGCTACGGCTGAAAAAGATCCCATAGACCCAAATACATTGCAACCTTTTTTAATCACAAACGATGGTAATCTGGTGACCAGAACATGGTATGTGCGTTTTACACAGGCTCTAGATTGTTATACCATCAAGCCAATCAATATCAGCCTGGTACATCCGGTAATCGTCAATTCTTCCGTAACAGTTTGTGATTTTGATAGTCCCGATACAGAATTGGTTCCACTCGCTCAATTCAGACAGCAGATTGTGGGGACACAGAACGCAACGGTTCTTTTCTATGAAACACAAGCAGATGTAGCCGCCGGTAACGCCATTACAAGCACTACTGTGAACGTTTCCAAAACACTATATGTAAAGATCACTTCATATGGATGCTCGGAAGTCTATCCTTTTACGATCACTCTGGTTCCTACGCCTGTTGTAACGCCCGAAGTGAATATAGATCTTCGTAATATCTGCGATAACAACAATGATGGCGTAGAACGCTATAACCTGAGACTGACGCAGCCAGAAATCTATTCTGGTACCGATGTGACCTTTTCATACTACAGGAATTATAATCCTTCTACCCGTGTTTTCTCCAATCCTATCGAAAAACCTAATGATGATGATCCTTCCGAATTCCGGTTAACACAAAGTACCACCGTGTACGCGAAGGTAGAATATGCGAGTAAATGTTTTTCTGTTTCTAAAATTAATATTCAGGTTTCATTTAAGCCCGCAGTTAAATTGCTACCCGCAGAATTGGTCCGTTGCGACCCGGATGGAAATCTCAACGAAGAATTTGACTTGGACGAGAAAGAACGTGAGATGTTCGACAGCTCTAATACCGAGATGTATGACGATATGAAAGTCACCTACCATGAATTTAGAAGCGAGGCAGAATCAGCGCTGAATCCAATCACGGACAAAAAATTTTGGACAAATAAGTCTGAGTATACCGTATGGGCGAGATTCGAATCCACAGTAACGGGTTGCTACTCGGTTTCCCCAATTAATCTTCTAACATTCCCTCCGCCGAAGACAATTAATTCCAGTATAAAAGTTTGTGACGATAATTTGGATGGTCAATTTGAGGTTAACCTGATGAATTACAGATATCAAACCGTAGAAGGCCCAAACTACCGGGAAAAATTCAGCTTTTACCTGGATGAAGCTACTGCAAAGATCGGCGTAGACTCTATCCGCAGTCCACAGAACTATATCCCGGACGTTTTTCCGAGAAAAATATGGGTTCGCGCGGAAATTCCAGGTTGCTTCGATACCGCATCGATAGATTTGGTACCAGGTAATAAAGTTGTCATCAAAAACAGTGCGCCCTATTCTACTACAGTCTGTAGACAGGGCAATAGTGCAACTGCCAATCTTACACAATTCCAGAATCAAATCTACTCACCAGCAGGAGCCACTTTTACATATTATGCATCCATGGCAGATCTGAACGCGGGAAATGCTATTCCAAAATCCCAGGAAAATACCTACGTTTTTGAGACGACAGGTGGGATAAAAACCATCTATGTTAAAGTCAGCGTCCCGGGATTATGTGCCGACAAAGCCGAAATCCAGATTGCAGTCCGCCCTTCTCCGGTATTTGATATTCCGACACAATACATCTGTCCGGATGGCAGCCTGTATTACGAAGCCAACGTTCCGGGATTTAACATCATCAAATACGTTTGGACCGATCCTTCGGGCAAAGTATTGCCATTCAACACTGCGGCAGTTTACGGACTTACGCAACTGGGCACGTACCAGCTGACAGTCACTGCGGACAATGGCTGTTCCTACACCGACAGTTTCGATATCGAATATTTTGATACCCCACAGATCGACAAACTGGTGGCATCGGGTAATACCTTCACCGTTTATGCGTCGGGCACACGCCCTATCGTTTATTCTATGGATGGCATCAACTGGCAGGAACAGAATGTGTTTACCAATTTATTAATGGGTGTTCATACTTTTTACGTCCGTTATGTTGATGATGTCTGCGTCAATAAGCTGGACGGTGT
>DBLQ01000082.1 GCA_002297505.1 Flavobacteriales bacterium UBA720 | reverse complement strand
CTCAATGATAATCATTATCCCAATCATCTGGGCTACGATCTGAAGGATCCGTACCGCTATTACCGTGTCCAGCAAGTAAACGGGGAAATCTTACTCATTGCCGGCGGCGAGGATCATAAAACCGGCCACAGCGATGATACCGGCGTATGTTTTTCCAATCTGGAAAACTACGTCCGCAGATACTTCGATGTTGGTGTGGTGCGGTACAGTTGGTCCAGCCAGTACTATGAACCTGTAGACGGATTGCCGTATATTGGAAAAATTCCCGGATCTTCAAAAGTTTTTACTGCCACAGGCTTCCGAGGTAATGGAATGATCTTCGGTACATTATCCGCGCAAATTATTTCTGAACTTATTATCCATAAAACTAATCAATATTCCAGACTGTTCAGTCTTTCCCGGATTACACCAATAGCCGGATTCGTAGATTTTGTAAAGGAAAATGTTTCGGTGGCAGCAGATTTTATCAAGGATAAATTCTTCTCAGAAAAAATAGAATCTCTGGCTGCTATTCAAGATGGAGAGGCGAAAGTAGTTCAGCATGAAGGTGTCAATTATGCAATTTATAAAGAAAAAGGAGGGCAGTCGCATGTGCTGAAAAGTACTTGTCCTCATGCCAAGTGCGAGGTAAGATGGAATAGTGCGGAGCTTTCCTGGGATTGTCCGTGCCATGGATCCCGCTTTGGGGTCAATGGAAAAGTTCTCACTGCGCCTTCAGTCAATGATTTGCCTAGATTAAAATCGTCGGATTTATAAACAACTATGAAAACCTGATATCTATACACATCCGTGTTTAATTGATTGGAACTATTTGTAAATAGTTTCCGATGAATTATGTTCAAACTTAATTAAATAATATTAAATAATATTAAATTTATTTGCTTTACAGTTAAATATTTTTGGCTTAAATGTTGTATAAATTGAATTAATAATAAAATTAAATAATATATTATGGCAACTACCAAATCACAACCAGCTGCGGCGAAAAAGACATCGCCAGCTAAAACTTCTACTAAAACTTCTACCAAAACAACTGCTAAAAAAACGCCGGCAAAAAAAGATGCGGCCAAAGATCTAGCTGACCTTTTTGAAGATTCTTTGAAGGATATTTATTGGGCAGAAAAAGCTTTGGTGAAAGCGCTTCCTAAAATGATGAAAAACGCTACCAATGAAAAGCTGAAGGCCGCTATAGAAAAACATCTGGGCGAAACAGAAACCCATGTTACCCGATTGGAAGAATGTTTCCAGGCAATGGGAAAAAAAGCCCAGGCCAAAAAATGCGATGCAATGCAGGGGATTTTGGATGAAGGCGACAGCATTGTAGAAGAAACCGAGCCTGGAAGTGTGCGCGACGCAGGAATCATTGCTGCTGCGCAGAAAGTAGAGCACTATGAGATCGCAACTTACGGAACCTTGGCAGCTTTTGCAAAAATTCTGGAAGAAAAGGAAGTTTTGCAAAACCTGTTAACTACACTGGAAGAGGAGAAAAAGTGCGATGAACTACTCACAAGTCTCGCAGATATCAATCTCAACTCAAAAGCAAAGTAAAGAGAAAATTTTAGACTAGGAAATATAAAGAAAGAGAGCAGCAAAAGCTCTCTTTTCGCAGTTAATGATGTGACTCAGATCATAATTTGGTGAGCTATTCCATCGTAATTTTGAAATATTAATGTTAACCAACCCAACATATGGAGGCTGCAAAAATACAAGGCGTTCCCACACAGCAGAGAGGCTCACATCTGGATGTTCAGAAAGAATCTCATTTCAGAGATCCGCAGGAAACTATGGAGAGTTTTGAATTGCTGAAAGCGCGGTTTTTTTCCATCAATCATTGGAAGGAGATTTGCGGCGGGATGTCCGCAGACTTCAGGCTGTTTGATAAGTCGGGAGTTTATGTAGATCGGATGCCGCAGGAAGGTGATTTTATCAGAGTCGACATTCCGGGGCCGGGTGATATCTACGAAAAAGGCTTCGATTGGGTAAGGATTGTCAAGATCGACGAACGGATTTATGACGGTCAGTTGGAAAGGTATCTGATACTTTGCCGGCCAAGCAGCGCGCCGGACAGTAAGAAAAATCACGTTGCACATTTTTATTCACCGCAGTCATCGTCGTCATTTCTCATTGAGCGCGGTGCTACGTACATCAAGGCTGGTGTGTACGGCAGGAACGAATTACCAAATTATGCGCACACCGGTCTAATGGGGAAGATCAGGAATTTTTTCATCTATCTCGGCGGTGCCATGCGGATGACCAAGATGCAGTGGAAGAGTCTTGTGGAAGGACTGATGGATTTCAAAAACGATGAATCATGACGTTCGGGTGGAGTTTTCTATCGTTGTTGTTCTTCTCGGGAATTAATGCTCAGACTTCCGGAGAGCTGGCAGATTACGCTGCGTTTCACCATCAGAAACTGGAAGATTTCGAATATTTTATGCGAATTACACCTACGGTTATTGCCTCGGAGGCTGGCTTGCGCAAAATGGTTTTCGAAGCCGGAGATCACAATGTGGGCATCGAAGAAAGTGCTGATGAACCGGGAAAGATCGGGGAGATATTTGTGTTCAAAACTATTGAAGATCCACAGCAAATTTTTGCAGAATGGCAGAGAAATCTGTGCGCAATGAAACGTACACCGGATCTGAACTTTGTCAATGCGATATATAACGATGGCCAGTCAAAACATACTTTGGATCATCCAGATCAGCTGCTCAAGCTTTTAACATTGAAAGATCGCAGCGGTGAACTGAATTACGGCGTCAGATTCAGAAAAGGGAACGTGTTTCATTCGCTGTTTGTAGTCCAGGGTCATAATTTCGTTTTTACCGTTCATCATCGGAATTAATATGGACTTAAAAAGGTCGCAAATTTGTGATAATGAACAGTTTATATTCTCTCCAAGTCCTGCAACCGTAACTTTGAAAGGCTTCAAACAAAAATTGTTTATTTTTGCCCAAAATTTCATCCCTCCATGTGGAAGTTCATCAAGAAACTCATTTTCATTCTGGTAATTGCCAATATTCTTTTTATCATTTTTGGTATTTTTTTTAATCCGCCAATTACGCTCACACAGCTGGGTGGCCTGATCAAGTACGGAAAGCTCCAGCGGGATTACATTTCCTACGACGAGATGGGTACCAACGTCAAAAAGGCCGTAATCGCTTCGGAAGATCAGAATTTTTTTAATCACAATGGTTTCGATTTCAAACAGATCGAAAAAGCGATGAAAAAAAACGATAAAAAAGGAAAAGTGGTGCGCGGCGGCAGTACCATCTCTATGCAGACGGCGAAGAATGTATTCCTGTGGCAGGGCAGAAGCTGGTTCAGGAAAGGGCTGGAAGCGATTTATACCTTCATCATCGAGAAAATATGGGGCAAAAAGGTGATTCTGGAACGTTATCTTAATTCGATAGAAATGGGCCAGGGCGTATTTGGTGTCGAAGCGGCTTCTCAATACTATTTCGGAAAACCTGCGAAGGATCTCACCAAGAGCGAGGCTGCGTGGATTGCGGCAGTGTTGCCCAATCCCAAAAAATACGATCCCAAACATCCTTCTGCCTATCTCAATAAAAAACACAACTGGATCCTGCGACAGATGAACCACATTACGCTGAAATGATTACTTTTGCAAGACTATGGCAATGCGACTTATCAAAAAAGACAGCTTCAGCACGATCCTGAAAAACTATTTCAGCGAGCAGAACGAAACGCTTTCCCTGCAGCCGTTGTCAGAAATTATTTCTAGCCTCAAAAAAGATGACCTCGGTGTGTTCACCGCTTATCTCAAAGATAACGATGGCATCAGACAGCACTTGGTTTACTATATTAACAATATTTTCCGGTCCAAACCTTTTAATCTTTCGATCACCGAGGCAGACATCCTTTCCGAGAATGCTTTTTTTCCCGAATTCAAGAAAAGGATTCTGAATAAACTCTTACCACCGATTGAAAATGAAAATACGATCTGGTATCTGGTGGACAATGTTCTGGTGACACCCAAGAAAGATCTGCAGTTTTTCCAGAATTCGCCGGAAGACAAGATGAATGAGCTGTTCCGGCTTTTGGAAATTGATCATTTCATCAAAAATCATCATGTCAAAAAGGAGTTGCTGTTTTCGCTTAATATTCTTGCATGGCGCGTGATTGGCAATGCCCTGGATGTAGAAGTGATGAAGATGGTGCCGGAGTACAGAAACTTTGATAATCCCTTTCTGGCACTGCAAAATGAGCTTGATACGCTGAATGAGGAATTTAAAAATAATGCTGATTTTCAATTCTCTTCATCCGATGTGACGTATAAACAGGTCAAGGTTTATCTGGAGCAATGTCTGGAATTTGTGAATGTGGCCTTTAAAAATGCCTCGAAATACGGAATTTCCAGCAAAACCAATCAGTCTCTGCTGAAAATCAGACAGCAGCTGAACAGGATGTCCGATATCATCA
This sequence comes from Flavobacteriales bacterium UBA720, assembly GCA_002297505.1. Classification (GTDB taxonomy): domain Bacteria; phylum Bacteroidota; class Bacteroidia; order Flavobacteriales; family Weeksellaceae; genus Epilithonimonas. Next base: position 1,698 of record DBLQ01000082.1, on the reverse strand, counting down.
GACTTTTTGTGATCGATAAGCCGGAAGATCAATTGATCAATTCCAAACAGCTGTTTTTCAATATTTTAAAGTACAAATCGCATAAAAATAATCTCCGCGATCTGGTATCGGACAGTACCAGGCTGATGTCTCATCTCATCACCAATCATACGGCGGAGATGGGCACGCATTACATCACATCGACACTCGGCTCGTACCTCAAGATGTTCTGGAAGGCTTCCGGTGGCGGTGTCATCGTCGGTGCGCTCTGCGTCCTGAAGATGCTTTACAGCTACATCGATACCAGCGATTTTGCCCACGCTTTTCTATTCTCAATGAACTATGCAATGGGTTTTGTGATGATCTATCTGATGAGGTTTACCCTGGCGACCAAACAGCCGGCAATGACGGCGGCTACGATGGCCAAAGTGCTTTCCGAGGGTGATAATAAAAACACATACCGAGAGTTTGCGCACGTGGTTTCGCAGCTCTTCCGGTCGCAATTCATAGCATTTATCGGCAATGTAGTATGGTCTTTTCCGGTATCACTAGCCATTATTTACGGACTTGAGATTCTTTTCAAACAAAATTTTGCATTCGAAAAATCCGGAAAGCTGCTGCACGATCTGGATCCGTTCCAGTCGAAGGCGATTCTGCACGCGTGCATTGCCGGCGTTTTTCTTTTTATTTCAGGAGTGATTTCCGGCAATATCAGCAATAATTCCGTATTCTATCAGATTCCGAAAAGAATTGCAAAAAATCCGATGATCAATTATTTCTTTGGACAGCGCATTGCAGAACGGCTTTCTGTGTATTATTCCAGAAACTGGGCGGGCATTGTTTCCAATTTCTGGTTTGGGGTTTTCCTCGGTGCCACGGCGCCGATTGGTCTTTTTCTGGGGCTGGATCTCGATATTCGCCACATCACCTTTGCGGCAGGTAATTTTGCCTTGGGATTATATGGGCGAGATTTCGTCATTACACCGTACACGTTCTGGATTTCCTTCACTACGGTATTCCTGATCGGCTTTTTTAATTTTGCCGTAAGTTTCGGGCTATCGATGCTGCTGGCCTTCCGCTCGCGGAAAGTGGAGCTGAGTGAGGCTCGCGAGATTTTTAAAGAGATATTCGGCTACTTTATCCGTAATCCGTTCCGGTTTTTCTTTCCGCTAAGGTCCAGGCTGGACGAGCGCAGCAAGAAGATGATCCAGGATATTTCTACAGGATCAGAAGGTCATTAATTAACGACTCGTCTTTCAGGACTTCCTGGAATTTTCTGAGGAAAAATGATTTTCGCATCCGGAAATCGTTTTTCAGCAAGGGTGACTTGATGCGCAGTACGAGGACTTTTTCTTTCAGATTGACCGTGTCAATTTCCGAGTAGAGATCTTCGGAAAGGTAGTGCGCCAGAAAGTCCCGGATTTCGAAAGCCTTGAGCTTATCCTCGAAGCCATAGATTCTGGCAAAAGAATTTAACAATTCTGAAGATTGAAATTCCCGTTTTTTTCGGCTCATGGATGATTGTTCTTCGCTATGGATTTAAGATTGTAAAAGTAGATATTTCCAAAACAAAATCAGTATCTTTGCCCACTTAAAATTTAAAGTTTATGATTTAAAATTTTAAATCAGGAATAGATCAACTTTGAATTTTATATATTAATTTTTGAATCGAAATTATGAAATGTGGAATTGTCGGTCTTCCGAATGTCGGAAAATCAA
>DBLQ01000038.1:17904-18729 GCA_002297505.1 Flavobacteriales bacterium UBA720 | reverse complement strand
GCCTGCAAGTCTGTTGCGCCGGTAATACCAGCGTAACCCATAATCGTAGAACCAGATCCCGGCTCAACGTTCTGACCTGTACCTTCCAGACTCATAGAGAATGTATGGTTTCCGCCTAACTGGTGGCCCATCTCGTGAGCTACATAATCGATGTCAAAATTGTCACCTTGTGGGATGCCATCTGCTGGTGATGTAAAAGCTGAACCTTTAGCTTTATTTAAGTTTGTGCTAGTAGTACCCGTTGGATCTACGCATACGCATCCGATGCATCCTGCATTTCCGCCACCACCTGTAGCACCAAATAAGTGACCGATATCATAGGTACTGCTACCAATTGAAGTAGACAATGTATTCTGAAGCTGTAGTCCCCAACCCTGTAAAGTGCCAGAGTTACCAGACGATGTTCCAACACTGGCGTCAGAATAAGGATCGGTTGAAGCGTTGGTGTATATTAGCCCAGGAAAATCTTGTAATATCAGATGGAGTGCAAAGTCATTTTCGAAAACACCGTTACAACGCGTCAATGTAGCATTGATTGCAGCCAGAGCTCCCGCTACCGTACCACCATGATAGGCTGTATACTCCCCAGTAACAGACATTGCCAGACGCATGGTCCTGTACTTTCTGTCTGAAGATTTGGAGAAATCTTTAGGATCATTCAGGAATGTAGACTGGCTTGCCAGCTTATCGATCTGCTTTTTAGACAAAGCAGGCTCAGTACTCTCGCAGAACCATGAGCCAGCTGCTCCTTTGGTTTTGTTAGTTTTCGGATGGACTCCGTAAACCGTCTTTTCCTTGTTCTGTGGTTCTACAAATTCATAAACG
>DBLQ01000038.1:0-17812 GCA_002297505.1 Flavobacteriales bacterium UBA720 | reverse complement strand
TTCATAAACGCCATTTTTGATGATCATAGACTGGAAGTCATTTGGCGCCACAGAGAATCTGATGTATTTCTCCGGATCGTCAACACCCGTCCCAACGTATGATCCCAACTGATAGCGGTCGGCTAAAGATTGTACCACCACAGGCAGGCTGTACACATTGAATTTTTCTATTTTACCATCCAGTGTAGGCACACTGATGATCACAGGCTTGCTGTCCTTTCCGGTAGGCTGGGCTTTGGCAAGCTGACTACGGATCGCATCTACATCTAGTTTATAGAACGTTTTTGCTCCGTTTTCACGTAAGTTAGTTCCTTGCATCGAGGTCTTGGTCCACTGCGCAAATGCCGTGGATATCATACCCAATGAAAGAAGCGTTGTAAAGATTTTCTTCATACTATAAATTAATTAATATTCAAATATAGTGTTTTTATGGTATTAGAAAAACAAAAAAGCATCAGATTTACTGATGCTTTGATAATTTTAATGTAAGATCAAGATTATTTCCTAGTCAATGTACTGTATAAGAAGAGCAATAGAACAGCGCCACCAATGGCCAGCAACCAGCTTCTAGGGCTCCAGAACGAATCTACATCGCCCCAGCCAAGAACATACGTTCCGATGGCACCGCCAATGAAAGATCCTACAATACCAATGATGATGGTGATGAGCCATCCGCCCGGATCTTTTCCAGGATGTAGTGCTTTTGCGATGGCTCCGGCAATAAGGCCGAAGATGATCCAAGTTAAAATACCCATAGTTTAATTGTTTGATGTTAATATTTAGAAATTTGATTGTTATCGTTTCTTAAAGAACGAATCTACAAATTCCATACCATCAAAAATCTGAAGATCCTGCATGCGCTCTCCCACACCAATGTATTTTACAGGAATCTGAAACTGGTCCGAGATGCCGATAACCACGCCACCTTTAGCCGTTCCGTCCAACTTTGTTACAGCCAGTGCAGTAACTTCCGTAGCTGCGGTAAACTGTTTGGCCTGCTCAAAAGCATTCTGCCCCGTAGAGCCGTCCAGTACCAAAAGCACCTCATGCGGTGCATCCGGAATGACTTTCTGCATCACGCGTTTGATTTTCGAAAGTTCATTCATAAGGTTGATCTTATTGTGAAGTCTTCCGGCGGTATCGATGATCACAACGTCTGCTCCCTGCGCAACGGCAGACTGTACGGTGTCAAAAGCTACGGATGCCGGATCAGAACCCATTTCCTGTTTTACGATAGGCACGCCTACACGCTCGCTCCAGATAACCAACTGATCTACAGCCGCTGCACGAAACGTATCTGCCGCGCCAAGAACTACCTTAAGTCCTTGTGATTTGAATTGATTGGCCAGTTTTCCGATTGTAGTTGTCTTTCCCACACCATTCACGCCAACAACCATGATAACGTAAGGCTTTTTGCTGGTGTCAATGTTATCTGTTTTAAGATGAGGATTGTCCAGAAGCAGGCTGGAGATCTCCTCTCTCAGGATCTGGTCAAGCTCAGAAACATTGACATATTTATCGCGTGCCACACGCTCTTCGATACGCTTGATCACTTTGATGGTGGTTTCTGCGCCTACGTCGGAAGCAATAAGCACTTCTTCCAGATCATCCAAGACTTCATCGTCCACAGTGCTTTTTCCGACAACAGCTCTGGAGATCTTGTCAAAAAATCCCTGGCTGGATTTTTCCAGGCCCTTGTCTAATGTTTCCTTATCTTCTTTTTTGAAAATTTTTTTAAACCAACTCATTCTTGATATAGATGATAGATGATAATTGATGAATGATCCCAATGCCTGGGTCATTCTGTTTTTTGAACCGAAAACAAAGATAACAAAAAAACTACCCTAATGAATAGAGTAGTTTTTATATTGTATCGGGTCGATGGATTATTTTTTCAAATAACCGTCAACTTCGTCAGCGTTCATTACTTTTTCTTCAAATACGTAAGCATCAGATTTAGATGATTTTACCATTTTGATTACTTTAGTCATTTTTTTTGAACCAGCACCACCTTGAAGTGTTGCTACTACCTTCTTTGCCATTGTAAATTATTTTTATAAATTACTTAATTTCTTTATGAACCGTGTACTTTTTAAGAACCGGATTGAACTTCTTTAGCTCCAATCTTTCTGTGGTGTTCTTTTTGTTTTTAGTAGTAATGTATCTAGACATTCCTGCTACACCGCTTTCTTTATGCTCAGTACATTCTAGGATTACCTGAACTCTGTTACCTTTTTTAGCCATTACTTCGTAGTGTTTTTAATGAAACCGTTTCTAGCTGCTCTTTCAATAGCCTCTTCAATACCAATCTTGTTGATCACTCTCAGTCCGTGAGCAGATACCTTTAGGGTAACGTGTTTCTCTTGCTCAGGAAGATAAAATTTCTTCTCTAATAGATTAATTTCAAAACGTCTTTTCGTTTTGTTATTAGCGTGGGATACGTTGTTTCCAACCATTGCACGCTTACCTGTTATTTGGCAAATTCTTGACATATCTCGATGTTCTTTTATCAATAAAATATTTGAGAGTGCAAAATAAAGAATAATTTTCCGGATAGACAAATTAATTTGAAATAATTCTATAAAAAAGAACGCATGAATTACTCATAATCAATAATTCACGCGCGCTCCGTATTTATAATTGTGTTGGATTAATTTTCGATGAAGAATTTAACATTTTCCAATGGATTTCCGGGCATTGCCACTTTACCTTTGATCAGTATCGGGCATTGTATGATTTCAGGATTTTGTGAGATTACTTTCAGGGCTTCCTCTTCGTTCACGGATTCAGAGCTTCCGAAATATTGGGCATAGATCTCTTTGGACTTTCTCAAAATACGGCTAGGACTCTTATTGAGTTTTTTGAAAAGGGTTCTCAGCTCGAACATACTCAGCGGATCTCTCTCAATATCAATAATCTGAAATTTGATGTCATTCTCATCCAGATATTCCAGGATGGCTTTTGATTTTGGACACTTATTGTTATGGATAACTTTGATCATGGCACTGTAGTTTCAGGATTCGACGGATAACTGATGGGTTTTCATTATCGCCGGAATGATCTAAAACAAACCGTTCAGCTCCGCATCAATTCTTTCCAGGATAAAACCGAAGTCTTCCGGTTTTTCTACAAAATCAAGGTGATCTACATCGATGATAAGAAGTTTGCCTTCCTTGTAGTTTTCGATCCAGTTCTGGTACTTGTTATTAAGCTTGGAAAGGTAATCAATGCTTATTCCGGCTTCGTATTCCCGTCCTCTTTTAGCTATCTGCTTCACCAGAGTAGGAATATCTGCTCGCAGGTAGATCAGCAAATCCGGTGCCGAAACGAAGTCCTTCATCAGCTGAAATACTGAAAGATAATTTTTAAAATCTCTCTCGGAAAGCAGGTTCATCTCCGCAAGATTCTCGGCAAAGATATGCGCATCCTCATAGATCGTCCTGTCCTGGATCACGTTTTTGCCGCTCTCCCGGATTTCTTTTACCTGGCGGAAACGGCTTCCCAAAAAGTAAATCTGCAGGGCGAAACTCCATTTGGACATATCACCGTAAAAATCATCCAGATAGGGATTGTGATCTACATCTTCGAACTGTGCTTCCCAGCCGTAATGCTTGGCCAGCATCGTAGTGAGCGTGGTCTTGCCGGCGCCGATATTTCCTGTAACAGCAATGTGCATCTTTAATTATAGTTGATGAATGGTAATTATGAATGATGGAAGAAAGTATTAACCAAGTAGCACTTCCTGACTGTCATTTATTTTTTGTAAAGATAAAGTTTGTCCCGGATGAGCGCCAAAAAACCTTGACTGTTTTTATCCACAATTTTGGCATCCGCATTACGGAAAATTTCGGAAAGGGCTGTTCCGTCCAATTGCGTTACGGCATTAGCACCGAAAATAAGGATATCTTCATTGCGTCTGGCCAACTTTCTGGCCTGTGGAAAATCGCCGGAAAAAAGAAGTTTGGATTGGGTAGAGTAGACTCTGAAGCTGCTGTCCTGAAGGATATAAACACGGTTGTTGTACACCAGGAAATCTCTCAATCCTTGAAGATCTATATTAAAAGGAAAAGAATTGATGATGGTGTTGCTTCGGAAATTGTATTGCACCAAAGTCTTGTTGCTGTCATCAATAAGCCATGCAAACTGCAGATCCTCGGCGTAGATGCACTTCACAAAGCCAAAAGTATTTCCCAGGTTGATTTTCTGGATGTCATTAAGATTCTGATCCAGAAATTTGATTTCCTGTGCGTTTTCAGAAAACATCACGATGTTCAGCGGATTCACCACGCTCTGAATTTTGTACGGAAACGGGAGCATGACCTTAGCCAGCTGCGTACCTGAAGAATCCAGCTTGATCAGGCTGAAATCTTTTTTCTGGTAAAGATACACATTGCCATAATCATCTCCCAGAACCTCCTCCACACCTTTCAGCTGCATAGAATCTATGGCCAGCTTCTTTTGAGACCATGCCAGCGTGGAAGAAATTAGACACGCTGCCAGTAAAATATTCCGGATGAGATTACCTGGCATTGAGTGTTATGATGACATCCTTGGTAAAAGCTTTATTCTGATTGTAAGCGGCATCGCAGATGGCAGTGGTTACATTGTAACTGCCTTTGTCTACCAGGATGTAGTTTTGGTTGTTTGCAGGAACGGTAAGGTTATAAAACTTTTTACCACTGATGCGGATGACCAGGTTGCACTTGGATTTGTTGACAAATTGCACGATGGCTTCTTTTTTATTGGGATCATTGTTAAAAAGACTTGTAAGGACGGCCGCGGTGTTTCTTGCCTGCTCCGAGGGCTGGCCTTTGGCGGCGGTGGTTCCTACCTTGGCAGTACGTTCAATTTTGTTTTCCGTCATCTTGGTAATGGAAGGCTTCGCTACGGAAGCATTTCCACCGTATCGTAAAGACAGTGCACGTTGCTTAAGTTCCGGCACAGCGGGATGATTTGGATTGGTGCGGATAAACTGTTCTACAACGGCGCGGTCTGTGGTTTTCTTGGCTTCGAAAACGCTCACTTGCGAAAATATGCTAACGGAAGCTAATAAAAAGGTGAGTAAAATTATCTTCTTCATTCGGGAAAGGAATCTTTATAATGGAACGTAAAAATAAATCAAATCTTGTAAAAGGATGAGAAAATAACGTTAAAAATTCTGAAACTTATACAATTTCTAACTTCCGGCCGGAGCATATCATACTTTTTATTAAGATTACAGCGTTCTCATCTTTTTTTTATAAAAATCACTATATTTGCACGCTGAAAAACATGAAGCGAAAAAATCATTAATCAAATAAAAAACAATCTATATTATGTCTTATACACCAGTAGCTGCAGACGTAGCAAAACTAAGAAACACAACAGGTGCAGGAATGATGGACTGCAAGAAAGCTTTGGTAGAAGCTGAAGGCGATTTCGAAAAAGCAATCGACATCCTTAGAAAAAAAGGTCAGAAAGTGGCTGCTAACAGAGCGGACAGAGAATCTGCAGAAGGTGCGGTAATCGCAAGAGTGAACGAAGACAACACTTTAGGCGTTATTATTTCCCTGAACTGTGAAACTGATTTCGTTGCTAAAAATGAGGCTTTCATCGAGTTGGCTTACGAATTGGCTGAAATGGCAATTTTCTCTGCAACTAAAGAAGAATTGCTGGCTACGGATTTCCACGGACAAACTGTTGCGGATAAACTGATCGAGCAGACCGGTGTTATTGGCGAGAAAATTGAGATCGGTGCATTCGAAAGAATTGAAGGTCCTTATTTAGGTGCTTACATCCACGCGGGAAACAAAATTGCTGCCATCACTGCCGTTTCTGCAAAAGTAGAAGGTGCTGACGAGGCTGCGAAAGCGGTGTCTATGCAGGTAGCTGCGATGAACCCAATCGCTTTGGATGAGAATGCTGTTTCTCAGGAAACGATTGACAAAGAATTGGAAATCGAGAGACATAAACTGGTAGAGGAAGGAAAGCCTGCCAACATCATCGATAATATCCTGAAAGGTAAGATGCAGAGATTCTACAAAGACAACACTTTGGTACACCAGGATTTCATCAAAGACAGCTCCGTATCTGTAGCTGACTATGTAAAGTCTGTGAATGGTGATCTTAAAGTAACTGGTTTCGTGAGAGTTGCTCTTGCCTAATCCAGCCTTGACGTCAAAATAAATTAAATCCCGTTAAATTGTTTAGCGGGATTTTTTCTTTGGGATTTTCGGAGTAGATTTGCAATCCATTTTTATCATTTTAAATGAAATATTTTTTCACTTCACACAAATACTTAATTGTACTGCTGCTGATATTTGGTATTGCTGATGGACAATTTATTAGTGTGGATACCAGCTTAAGCGATATCGCTTTGGTCAATAAATTTATAGGCACCCAAAACTGCATTACAGTTTCCAATGTTTTTATTAATGGCTCAAGCAATGGAGGAAGTAATCCAAGTTATGGTTACTTTACCAAAAATGGTAGTTTATTTGAGATGGATGAAGGGATTATTCTCTCTACGGGAATTGCTAAAGCAGCCGAGGGTCCTAACACATATAGACAGGATAATGGGAGTTCTTCGTGGTCAGGTGACTCGGATCTGGCCGATGCTTTTGGGGCTTCAGTAGGAAATTACAAAAATGCAACATCTCTTGAATTTGATTTTGTATCTACTGAAAGTAATGTTGTTAGTTTTCAGTATATGTTTTTGTCCGAAGAGTATGATAAATATAAATCTTCTTCTGGCTGCGATTATTCGGATGCTTTTGCTTTTTTGATTAAGCCTGCAACAACTTCTGATCCTTATACAAATATAGCCCTTGTGCCGAATACAACTGATCCGGTTTCAGTAATAAATGTCCGCGGTTCTGGAGGAAATTGCCCCGCGAAAAACGAAAATTATTTCGGTGCGTTTAATATAGAATCTGCAACTTCAACTTCTCCTACAAATTTTAACGGGCAGACCAAAGTTTTGACTGCAATTGCAAATGTGCAGGTAGGGATTCCTTATCACATCAAATTAGTGATTGCTGATGAAGGAACTACAGGTCATGACTCTGCCGTATTTTTAAAAACCGGGAGTTTCGTTGGTAATATTGATATAGGTAATGACTTGACAATTGATAATGCAAATCCACTTTGTAAAAATACTCTTTACAAAATTCAGCCTAATCCAGTGATAAGTGACACTTCAGCACAATATTCTTGGTTGAAAGACGGGCAGCCTTTAGTAGATGCATCTGGTCTACCTATTACTACATCTTATTATGATGTTCTGAATGAGGAAGGTGTTTTTACTGTAAACGTTGTTCTCGGAACCGGTTGCAAATTGGAAGGGCAAGTAAAAATAGAAAAAGCTCCCGTCGCCATCATAGACAATACACCAATAATGATCTGTGATAATGACTTTGATGGAAAATATATTGAGAAACTGTCCACTTTTACGAATCAGATTGTCACCAATTTTAGCAGAGATTTCAAAGTTGAATATTTCACACAGGCAGGCACACAAATTAATCCTGATAATGATTTCGAATTTACACAAAATCCTCAGGACATTACAGTAAATGTTGGCCCGATCAACTGCGCCGCGGATACTTACACTTTACGATTCTATCACGGCTCTCAGCTACAGATGGATTATCCGCAGCAGCCTGCGACAATTCCGGTTTTTGATGTTTGTGATAATGAACTGGACGGAACTCAAACCACGAATCTCGATGATTATATTGGGCTTATGACCAATGAGGCACCCAATCCGAGCGATGTGAAGTTTTACAGCAAAGAGACAGATTTAATAAATACCCAATCTCAGATTGATAAATCACAAACCTTAACCGCTTCTCAGACAGAAAAGACCTTTTATATAAGAGTTAGTAAGCCTGGAAATTTCTGCGATAATTATTCTGTTTTCACATTAAGATTTAAACAACCCAAAAGATCTACAACAATAAGCGATACCATCATCTGCAAAGGCACCACGATTGATCTGGATGCCGGCGACGGCTACGATGCAGCTTTAGGCATGGGTTTCAGTTCCTACAAGTGGTACAAGGCTTCCGACCCTTCTCAGGCTATCAGCTCCAGCCGTTATGCTTCGAATCTTTCTCCCGGAGATTATGTGGTGGAGCTGGGATTCAACGGTTGCCTGTACAAGCAGCCTATCAAGATTTCAGAGCCTCAGGATTTAATGATCAATAATGTTTTGATAGAAGGCGGTAAAGTGACGGTTCTCGCCGCAAACGGAATTCCACCTTACCAATACAGTCTGGATGGGTACTATTATCAATCCGGCAATGTGTATGACAATGTTCCCAAGGGACAACATACCATTACCGTCCTCGATGCTTGCGGAACTGTGGCGGATACCTTCACAATAATCGGAATCAAAAATGTCATCACACCTAATGACGATGGTGTTAATGACGTTGCGGACTATTCCGACCTTCTCACAAAATCAGATCCCCGTTTTGAAGTTTACGACAGGAACGGTGTTCTGGTGTTCAAGGGTGATACCGGCAATCACTACATCTGGAACGGTAAACTCAATGGTAAAGCGCTACCTTCATCGTCTTATTGGTACATTTTGGAATGGAATGAGACCGGTAATCCAAAGCGTGTGCAGAACACCGGCTGGATTTTATTGAAAAACAGAAATTAATCAGGATTTATAATAAAATCCTTTTTTCTACATTTGTACTAATAACCAGATTAGTCAGATGAGAAAAATTTTACAATTATTGTTTATTTTTATAATTTCAATAAAGTCATTCGCTCAGATGGATACCGAACATTGGTTTGCACCGATGTATGATACCTATACTGATTTTAATACCGAGTACGATAATTCTTTGAATGGAGACTTTCTTTATTTATCAACTGATTCTGCAGACGAGTTTGAAGTTATCATCTATGCAGGTGAGGTCCAAATTGACAAAGTATCCATTAAAAGAGGAAGTCCGAAATCTATAAAACTTCCTCCCAAAATTATTACATCTACCGATCCTTCGGATACATTCTTAGTAGCAAAGCGCGGGCTTCATATTGTCGGGAGCCGGAAATTTTTTGCTAACTTAAGAGTACTGCGGGGTGCGCATGCAGAGATCATCAATTCAAAAGGTTTTGCCAGTTTAGGGAACGAATTTTTTGCTGTCAATACACCAATCTCATTGCAATATAAAACTATGACCTCGCAGATAAGTGTATTAGCTACTGAGAATAATACTTCAATAAAAATTAGCGGCTACAAGCCGGATGTCCTCTTTCAAAATCAAACAATTTCTCCTGAAATAAATTTGAAATTAAACCAAGGGGAATCCTACATTGTTTCTGTACCAAACAGACCGCCATTTGCAGTAGATTCTACTGGCAATGGCGATCCCGATGTCAACGCTTATGGTTTGATAGGAGCCAGTATCCAGGCAGACAGACCCATTAATGTAACCACAGGCAGTTTCACCGGCACCTACACGAATTTGAAATCAGGAATGGATATATTGATGGATCAATCCACACCTGTCAACCGATTGGGAAAAGAGTTTGTAATCGCCAAGGGTAACGGACCAATCCGAGGAACTAATATGGGAGGTGTGGATTCCGAGAGGGTCATCGTCGTAGCTACGAAGGACAATACCCAATTGACCATCAATGATAATCCGACCGTCTACACTCTCAATAAAGGACAGTATAAAATTATATATGCTTCGGAATCCTATAAACTCCATGCTCCTGACGTATACAGTGTGTATATAAAAAGTACGGAAAACATATATGTTTACCAGCTTTTAGCCGGAAGTGACACCTATGATTCCGCCTCGGGAGCTATGAATATGATCCCGCCATTAAACTGCCTTTTACCAAACCAAATTGTAGAACTGCCGGAGGTCAATCAGATCGGCGCGAAGGCGGATTTTATAACCCGCGTCAATATCATAACAAAAGTTGGAGCTCAGGTCACTATGAATGGGGAATTGCTCAACGGTCTGTATGGTCCGTACGCTGTTTACGGCACATCCGAATGGGTACTTTTTACCAAGATGAACGTCAAGGGTAATCTTTCAATTTATTCTACCGCTGCAGTTACGGCAGGCTTGGCAGGCGGTGATCGAGCGGTGGGCTATGGCGGTTTTTTTGGCGGCTTCAGCTCAATACCACAAATTACCAAGATAGGGTCTTGCACCTCGGGAGTAAAACTGCAGGTCGATGACGGCTATGATTTTTACGAGTGGTATCTTGATGGCCAATTGGTTGCATCAGGAAAAAAACTTTTCTCCATAAATCCGGAGTTATACGGAGCAGGAAATTACCATTGCAAAATTAACAAAACAGCCTGTGGCGATTTTATGACAGACGTGTTTCCGTACAATAAATGCCCAGTATTTATATCTAAGTCTATTACCACGGGCAATTGTATACAGTCAGATATTTTGGTGGAGTTTACTTCTGATCCCTTAAAAATTATCAATTTCAATAGTGTAGCTGTGACCCAGCAGCCAGCTGAGGGTGTGGTTTCTCCTCCTTATAAGGATCCTTCTACGGGTAAAATTTATATCCGTTTTAATGCGAATGATACCAAGTTGTCTCAGGTTGTTCTTAAATATTATTTTGAAGGCGAAGGTGCTTTTCCCTATTCCGAAGAGGTTACATTGACCATTAATATAGAACAGATTGTAGTGAAGGATGTTGAAATTAAAGAATGTTTAGATTTTGATGGGAATGCTTATTATGATCTGAAATCAAATTTCGAGACAGCCAACCCCGGTTATAGCTATGCTTATTATGAAGATGAAAATCTTTCGATCAAAGTTCCGGATTCATCACTCGCTTTCCCATATTATCAGTCTGTATCCGGGAAAAAAATCTATGCAGTTGCTACCAATAGTTTTGGCTGTAATAATGCAGCGGACCCGTCAGAAATCTTATTAAGCACATTTGAATTGCCTGTTATACAGAGTATTGATGTCAGGAATTCATCGTCAGTTCTTATCGAAGTTAAGAATGGAACTGCACCCTACGGATATTTCATCAAAAAAAATGGTAATCTCAAATATCTTCCTCTGGATTCCGAGTACTCTGCGTCCAATGTCCTTCCTATTCTTGATGGTAACGGGAGCTATACGGCCTATGTGAGATCTGCAGATCAGTGTAACCCTACCACTCAAACTTTTGTTGTCATTGCTATTCCGAATCTTATCACACCCAACAATGATGGGATCAATGATACCATAGATATGTCACTACTCATGCGGACTATCAATCCCAATTTCCAAATATTCAATAGAAATGGCGTCAGGCTATTCGACGGTTCTTTGTCTAATAATTTTATCTGGGATGGAAAACTTAACGGGATACCGCTGCCTACCGGGACCTATTGGTATCAAATGAACTGGCAGGATTACGAAGGTGCAGATCCCGACGCGCTGAGCGGCTGGATTCTGCTCAAAAACAGAAATTAACAGAATCTGTGGATTACTTAACATATTACCGGCAAGTTTAATACAATTTTAACCTTGTCGGTTTTCTTTTTGTAATCATTTTCAGGGCATTTCTCTATAAATTTGCCCTTGATATATGAAGAAATTTTTTACCCTTTCACTGGTGTTAATTACGGCCATTTTCTACGGTCAGAATTTCAGTGGCGAAATATATATACGGGACAAGTCCAGTCTCTACCTCAATCAGGTGTATGTCACCAACGTGAATGCGCACAAGAGCGTAGTGGCCAACTATAACGGCGAGTTCAGCATCGCAGCCAGGGCAGGAGACATCATCCGGTTTACATCTATCGCTACGGATCGTAAAGACGTAGAAGTGACACCGGAAATGCTGGCAAGAACTAAAACTTTTGTCGAATTGCAAATTGCGTATTACGAAATCCAGGAAGTGATTCTCAGTTCTTTTAAGCCTACAGGAAACCTCCGAAAAGATGTGTCCATGCTGAAAGGCTCGGAGAAAGCTTTTGAGCTGAGAAAGATGATTGGCCTTCCAGAACCGAAAGGCGACGGAACTTCACCAGAGATTCCGGTACTCTCATTTAATCAGGGCTTAAGTTTCAGCATAGACAGTATTTTTGATCTGATTTCCGGCGAGAAGAAAAAGAAAGAGCGCTATTACCAATACGAACGGATGAGTAAAAACATCAAGAATCTGCAGGATTATTTTGGCGATGATTATTTCATCCGCCTCAAGATTCCTAAAGAGCTGATTCCCAATTTCCTCCAGTTTGTCTACAGTTCGGACAATATCACCACGTTTCTGGAAGAAGGCAATTACGAGGCAGCCAAGCCTTATATGGAAAAATACCTGCCGATCTACATGAGGCGACTGCAAAATTCCAGCCTGATGCAGGTGACCGGTTCTCCATCCAATAACTGATTATCATTTGGCGGATGTAAAAGATAGCAGATTATGCTTGATTTAAATTGGTATTATCCTATTTTTGCAGCCGATTGTATAATTAAGATTACCAAACCATGGGGAAGAACAAAATTGCCAGATTCGAAGAAAACAAAACATTACCCAATGTCATCCAGCCTACGCGCGAAGAAGCCATCAACAGCTTTGAACACAAAGGAAAGTGGACGGAATTTTTTGGTAACGATAACCCAATTGTCCTCGAACTGGGCTGTGGCAAAGGTGAATATTCGGTAGGGCTGGCCAAGTCTTTTCCGGATAAAAATTTTATTGGCATTGACATCAAAGGCGCTAGATTCTGGTTTGGTGCCAAAGAAGCGATCGAAGATGGTTTAAAGAACGTAGCGTTCCTGAGAACACAGATCGAGCTGATAGAAAATCTCTTCGCAGAGAACGAGGTTTCCGAAATATGGATCACCTTTCCCGATCCTCAGATCAAATACAGAAGAACCAAGCACAGGCTTACTAATCCTGAATTTCTTTCCAAATACAGGCATATTCTGAAAAAAGATGGCATCATCCACCTGAAAACCGACTCCGAGTTTTTGCATGGCTACACGCTGGGTCTGCTTCAGGGTTCCGGACACAAGGTTCTTACCGCGCACCACGATATTTACGGCGCCGCAGAATATATGCCGGACACGCCATTGCTGAAAGACATCAGAACCTATTATGAAGAGCTGTTCTCGTCCAAAGGTAAAACCATAACCTATATCAAATTCCAGCTGAAGGATGAATAAACTGCTGATGTCGCTGGCAGCAGCATCATTGCTCAGCTGCGCTTCCGGTACTGTAATGCCGGTAGCAGGTTCCGGAAAAAAAGAGGTGATCCTCAACTCCAGTCATATGGCTAACTACCGAAAGCCTCTGGATCTGCGAGACAGAACTGTCGCGCTGCTCAACCAGTTATTTAACTCCGATATTTCCAACAGGAATATGATTTTGATTATCAATAACCACTCAGAATGTGATTTGGTAATGGATATTTTTGGGTCAAGAACCTACAGTTTGCCCATTTCTGCAAAGCATTCCGAAAGTATAATCCTGGAGCATGGCAATTACCAACTCAATTCTCAGGTCTGCGAGGCACCTTACAAAACCTCCCGCAAATTCACGGAAAATACACAGCTGAATATCAAATATCAATACATCCCTTTCAGCGATTCAACTGCATTGACAAAAGCGTTTTAGAAAAGTATAAAAAAACCTTTCCGAAATTTTCAGAAAGGTTTTTTGATTTTTTAATATCAGGATTTCTATTTCACGCGGAGTTCATAGATTTTGCTCCAGTTTTTGCCGGTCACCAGCATATTATCGCCTTTGAAAGCAATGCCGTTCAGGACATCATCATTACCCGCGGTATTTTGTTTGGCGATATTGGTAAGATCCATAATGCCTGTGACCTCACCATTGGCCGGATTGATCTGAAGGATGATAGGCTTCTGCCAAACATTAGCATAGATAGAACCATTGTGGTATTCCAGTTCATTAATCTGATCATAACCTTCCGTATTGCTTGCCACAGCAATGGTTCTCAACACCTGGGATGGGTTTTCAGGATTCAGGAAATAAATAAATTTGGTACCGTCCGAAACGATGAGGTTTTTGCCGTCGTTGGTCATGCCCCAGCCTTCTGCAATTTCATCAGGATATTTGAATTCTTTAATCAGTTTAATGTTGGAATCGTAAATAAAACCAATCCGGGATTTATAGGTCAATTGATAGATTTTATCTCCGAAAACAGTCAGACCTTCGGAAAAAATATTGCTGTCCTGAGGTACTTCCTGTATCGGTGTTGTACTTCCAAGACGGTATTTGATGATCTTCGACTTGCCGTCCAGACCTACACTTTCATAGATTACATCGTCATGAGCTTCGAAGCCTTCGGTAAAGTGGTCGGTATCATGCGGAAATTGATTCACTATTTCGTAGGCTAATTTGACAGGTGCTGTTTTCGCAAAAACGTTGATGGTCGCGTCTTGCTGCAGCACTTCGCCGCTTTTGGTTTTGATGTTAAAGGTGACGTCATTCTCGCCCAGTGAGAAAAATTTTGGGTCAATGGTCAGATTGCTGGTTTCCTTGTCATTATAAGTAATCGAAATGGCCTCGGCATAATCCAGAACATCCTGCGGAATCTGAAGTTTGTCGCCGAAATGATAACCTTTATTCTGCTGGCCGATGTTATAATCATTCAGCGTATTCAGGATTTCCTTGTCTTTATTACAGCTCGCCAGCAGCAAGAGTGAAAATGCCGCTGCTACAAATAGTTTTTTCATGAGTTAGATGGATTTCAATGTCATCAGTAATCAAGAATTTTTTTCTCGATTTGATGCCCAAAAATACAAAATAATCAAAATTAAAGTCTCATAAAGTTTTCTTAATTTAAACATAATAATGTAGATTTGTAGCTATTATGATCACGATTGTAGCAGCCATAGGAAACAATAATGCGTTGGGCAAGGATAACCAATTGCTCTGGAAACTTCCGAACGACCTCAGACATTTTAAAGCCATTACAGAAAATCATCCCGTGGTGATGGGACGCAAGACGTTTGAAAGCATCGGAAAAGCGTTGCCCAACCGTACAAATATTGTGGTCAGCAGGAAGGAAAACTGGTTTCAGGAAGGCATCCTGATTGTTTCCACGCTAAAGGAAGCTTTGAAATTTGCCAAGAAAATCGACGAAAATATTTTTGTCATCGGCGGCGGAGAGATTTACAAGCAAACCCTGGAAGCAGCAGACCGACTGGAAATCACTCAGGTGGATGGCGATTTTGATGCGGATACCTTCTTTCCGAAAATCGACCCAAAAATCTGGTCTAAGATCGATGAGCAATGTCATCAGAAAGATGAAAAGCACGCTTACGACTATTGTTTCCAGACCTTCGAGAAAATTAATAAAAACTAATTTCCTACCCCGGATTCTCATTTGCAGATCCTGTTTCAATAATGGATTATCCAAGTAAAGTTTTATCGAAAGCAGTGGAGGAGATTTCCGGCCTTCCGGGCATTGGGAAGCGTTCGGCACTGCGCCTGGCACTCCATCTGCTGCGTCAGCCGGCATCGCAGGGTATCACGCTGGGAGCGGCCATCCAGACACTTGTGACGGATATCAAATACTGCAAAGAATGCCATAATTTTTCCGATTCGGACATCTGCGACATCTGCAGTGACCCGAAGCGTAATGATGAACTCCTCTGTGTGGTGGAGGATGTGCGCGATGTAATGGCTATTGAAAATACAGGAAAATACAGAGGTAAATATCTCGTACTTGGCGGTAAGATTTCGCCAATGGAAGGCATTGGTCCCAGCCAGCTCAGGATCGGAAGCATTGAGAAAAAACTGAACGAAGGCGTTGTGAAGGAATTGATTTTTGCACTCAGCGCTACCATGGAAGGCGATACCACGGCCTATTACATTTACAAAAAATTCAAGGCTGCGGGCGTGCTCTTTTCCAGCATTGCACGCGGAATTGCTGTTGGCGATGAACTGGAATATGCAGACGAAATCTCACTCGGCCGGTCCATTACCAACAGAATCACCTATAACGAAGCGGGCTGATGAAGGTTAGTGTCATCATTGTTCATTACCAGGTGAAGGATCTGCTCCGGAATTGTCTGCGTTCTGTAGACAGGTATTTTCAAGGTTTTCAGTATGAGATTATTGTGGTGGATAATCATTCGCCGAATCCCGAATGGAAGGAATTGGTGGAAGAGTTTCCGCAGGTTTACTTTATCGCTCTCGACCAAAATTTTGGATTTTCCAAAGCTAATAATTTAGGCGTGCAGGAAGCACAAGGCGAATATGTTTATATTCTAAATCCGGACACGGAAATTGAAGGTCCTTACTTTAAAGAAGTTCTTGATTTTGCCGATGAGCAAAAAACCGTTGGCGCCATTGGTCTCCGGATGCATAACGCCAGAAATGAATTTCTTCCCGAAAGCAAGCGCTCTGTGCCTGCACTCGTCAACTCATTCGAAAAACTTTTTACAAAGTTTAGTGATAATGCCAAATCTTACTACCGCAATGATGTCGGTGAGACTGATATTGCTGAGGTAGAGGTGATGACCGGCGCCAATCTTCTCATGAAAAAATCAGTTTATCAGGAAGTTGGTGGCTTTGATGAGCGGTATTTCATGTACGGCGAGGATATCGATCTCTGTTATACAATCTTACAACACGGCTACAGGAATTTCTACTACGGAAAGTACGCGATCCTCCATCATAAAGGTGAGAGTACTGTGCGCGATAAGGTGTATCTGGAGCGTTTTTTTGGAGCAATGGAAATCTTTATTGACAAATATTACCGTAAACAGAAACCTTTTCAGTTTGTGCTGATGAAAATCGGCCTGAAAGTCAAACATTTTATGGAAGCCCGCAAAATTAATCCTTAAGCTTTTTCGTGGGGCAGCGTAGATTCTTCTGCGAATAAACGCAGTTTCAGCATTTCATCTTTTCCCTTATACTGCCCGAATCTCGCTGCGGCGTAGGTCAGTGCAATCAGCAGAAGAACCACAAATGAGCATGGCAATGCCCAGGGATAGTTCTCGGTTTTGATTTGTTTTTCTACGTAATATAAGGTAAAACAGGTCATCCAGCTCACCACGAATAAGAAATAAAGAAACATAAAAAACGTCCACACCGCAGAGCTTGGCCCGAAAATTCCGCGGATGACCGTGAGATCATCTTCCTTCTCAATGCGCAATGCCAGATTGGGTTTCCAGTAATTTTCGTCTTCGGTTCTCACGAAAATCGTCGCCACCTCACTGTTGATGTTTCCGTAGAATTCATCTCTATGACTGTCCAGATAGAAACGCAGATTCTTTTCGTAATCTTCTGGCGAAAGATCGGTATAGAGTTTGAATCTCGGGCGGTTCCTGATATGATTGAGCGTGTCTTTCATGAGTTTAATGGATTATCGGTGAGCAATTTTTATTCCTCGATGTAAGGAATCGGGTCTTCCAGCAGCAGGTTTATTTTCTGAAGGATGTTGTTCCGCTTGATTTCTATGCTGATTTTTCTTGCCTCATCTGTTTTCAGGATTTCATGAATTTTGCTGAGCGTCAGGTCATTGGCTTTTTTACCATCTACATTAATGATTTCATCGCCTTTCAAAATGCTCGACTTCTGAGCCGGGGAATCTTTCCGCGTTCCGGAAACTTTGAAAACCGGCTTCAGGCTGAATTTGTACTGAAATTTGTCCGGACTGTTGTCCACCACATTGATTTCGTTGCCCGAGGAGTTCCTCTTCGCAGTTTCCACACGCACTTCTTCTTTCTCCCAGATCAATCCTTCCTGCTTAATCTCCAGCCCGCTGCCATCGATGAGAAACGGATCATTCAGATGTTTGTTGGCACGGAAATAAACCTTTCCGCCAGTATAGTCGAATATCACGTAGAACCGCCGCAGCACT
>DBLQ01000018.1:53711-53999 GCA_002297505.1 Flavobacteriales bacterium UBA720 | reverse complement strand
CCTTTCTTCGCAAAACCAGAAACCTAAGGCAGACTGGCTGGAATTTGTGGTCACATCTAAGGCCAAATCAAAGATCAAAAACATTCTGAACTCCGAAAAAAATCAGAATACGGCAGAAGGTAAGGAAATTCTTCAGCGGAAAATGCGCCATGCCAAACTCAATTTTAATGATGATGAGATCAACGGTTTGCAAAGGTTCCTTAACCTGAAAACTTCGCAGGATCTGTTTTTAGGATTTCAGAACGGCACTTTTGACATCGGCGATATCAAAAGATATTCGGATAAAAA
>DBLQ01000018.1:53284-53516 GCA_002297505.1 Flavobacteriales bacterium UBA720 | reverse complement strand
AAAGATATTCGGATAAAAAAGGAATTCTCAGCAACCTTCTGAACCGTTTCCGAAAGACATCCAACAAGGAAGAGTACATTGAGAAAGTCGATTCTAACCTAGATATGATTGTCTTTGGTAAGGACGAGGAGAAAATGAATTATTCTTTTGCCAAATGCTGTACCGTAATCCCGGGTGATAAGATCTTTGGTTTTATTACGATTTCCGACGGTATCAAAGTTCATAATGACAA
>DBLQ01000018.1:43564-53079 GCA_002297505.1 Flavobacteriales bacterium UBA720 | reverse complement strand
TTTTAAAAACCGAATCAAAATCGAGATTGAAGGTCTGGACCGCATGGGAATGATCAACGATATTACTGCAGTCATCAGTAACAATATGAGCATGGATATGAAGAGTATGAGTATTGCTTCCAATGACGGAATTTTCACCGGCAGCATCAATCTGGAAGTGAAAAACAAAAGCCAGCTGGAAGAAACTTTCAAGCAACTGAAAGGAATTAACGGTGTGTCCAAAGTAAAACGCGTTTAGCGTTCCGGAACTGCATCGTTCCTCTGAAAGCTGTATCTTTGTGTTCTTATGGAGTTAAGTCAATATTTTCAGAAATTTTTCCATAGTAGTAAGACTTCAGGAGTTATCCTGATGCTATGTGTTATTGCGTCTTTAATCATTGCAAACAGTAATTTAGGGAAAGGTTTCCAGGCACTTCTGGATACCAGAATGGGAACTGAAGTTTTTCACCTTAATTATACTTTATCTGTATGGATCAATGACGGCTTGATGTCGATATTTTTTCTGCTGGTAGGTTTGGAAATCAAGCGGGAATTGGTGGAAGGTGAACTATCCGACATCAAGAAGGCGGCATTACCGATATTTGCTGCACTTGGAGGCATGGTAATTCCGGCATTGATATTTGTTGCGTTTAATCATAGCACCGTTTACAAAGATGGCTGGGCCATTCCCATGGCAACAGACATTGCTTTCTCGCTCGCGATTATATCTTTGCTGGGAAAAAGCGTTCCAAGCTCATTAAAAATATTTTTGAGCGCACTGGCCATAGTAGATGATCTCGGAGCAATAATAGTGATTGCTTTGTTTTACACCGATTCGATCGACTGGCTTTCATTGGCAATCTGCGGCGGAATCACAGCACTGCTTATCATTCTGAACAAAGCAGGCGTTACAAGGATTTGGTTCTACCTGATTCCGGGAATTTTTCTGTGGTATTTTATGCACCATTCCGGAATTCATGCTACCATTGCAGGCGTCATCCTAGCCTTTACAATTCCCACAAATGTATCTACGACCGAGATCTCGCCATTGGAAAAACTGGAGCAGAAGCTTCATATTCCTGTTAGTTTCATCATCATGCCGATTTTTGCTTTAGCCAACACGAACATTACGATCCAGAGCCAGATACTGGAACATTTTGTGAGTCCGCTCAGTTTGGGCATTATCCTAGGTCTGTTTGCAGGGAAAGTTTTAGGCATCAACTTCCTGTCATTCTTAGCCATCAGACTCGGGATGGCAGAACTCCCGGCATTTTCCACGTGGAAAGATATGATGGGTGTCGGATTTTTAGCAGGCATTGGTTTCACCATGTCTATCTTCGTGTCGCTCCTCGCTTTTCCGGATCAGACGGAATATCAGGGCATTTCCAAAATCAGCATTCTCTTTGCATCGGTATTTTCCGGCGCAGTAGGATTTTTTATTTTGAAGATGAAAAAAAGTATTAGGTAAAAATTTTTGCCTAGATTTATAATTCAACAGAACTGGCTGTCAATTCTTCACGGATCAGCTTTTCCAGCTTTACTTTTTTGATGGCAAGATTCAGCTCATTTCCCATCAAAACCAAAAAAACATTCACGTTGACCCAAATCATGACAAGAATGATGGAGCCAATGGAGCCGTATAGCACGTTGTACCTGGCAATATTGGCAACATAAATCGCAAAAAAGTATGTGAGAATCACAAACAGGACAGTCGTAAGTACAGCGCCGGGAAAAGCTTCGCGGATTCTTGTTATTTTGATGCATCCTACCCAATAAAACAGCGTGAGCAAAATAAAATAAAATAGCGGAAATGAGATGAATCCGATAATCTTGGTCAGGTTTTTTGTAAACCAGCCGATATCGTAAGCGGGTTTGAATAATTTTAAAACCACCTCGCTGTAATAAATCCCGAAAATCGAAAGACAAACCAAGGATAGGAAACAGATGGTAATGAGCATCGCCAGGAGGTATTCCTTAACAAAAGTCCGCTGCAGTTCTGTATTGCGGTTGAATCCATTGATCAATGAAAAACAGCCGTTGGTGGCAAATATAAAGGACAATAGAATGGTGAGGTTGCTGATGGACTTCATGTTCGGAATTAGACTCGCCTGGATGTAGCCGATTACATCACTCTGCATATGAGACGGCAGAATATTAGGCATCAGCACTTCAAAAATATAGAACTGAAGCTTGTCATAATGCGGCATAAAAGGCAAGACTGAAAGGAAAAAGAGAATCATAGGGAAAAGGCTGAGAAAAAAACTCCACGAGATACTGGCAGCCTGGCGCCCCAAAGGATTCTTAAAAATAGCATCCGAATAGATCGAAAACATTTTCCATAACGAAATCCCGAGAACGGGAATATGGATGCCATCGAAAAAGTTCTTGATATTGAGGAAAAAACGCTTTATTTTTTTTGCCATTCATTTATCTTTGCCCCACAAATATAGTAAATGCGTATTAATTTAATCTGCATCGGGAAAACGGATGATAAAGAGATGGTCTCTCTCATCAGATACTACATACCCAGGATTCCCAAGCATTGGAACTTCGAAATGCTGGAAATTCCTGATATTAAGAACGCTAAAAATCTTACGCCGGAACAGCTGAAAAAAGAGGAAGCCAAATTGTTCCAAAACCACATCGAGAGTTCTGACCTGGTGATCCTCCTGGACGAGAAGGGCAAACAGTTCACAAGCCGAGAATTCTCAGAAAAAATTGATCATTGGATGGGAAGTTCTGTTAAAAAAGTGAATATTCTTATTGGCGGTGCTTACGGCTTCTCCGATGAGATTTATCAGAGAGCCAACGAAAAAATGTCTTTATCCAAGATGACCTTCACACACCAGATGATACGTCTGTTTTTTGTAGAGCAAATCTACCGTGCTGCCACAATCCTGCAGGGCAAGCCTTATCATAATGATTGAGTAAGTAAGATGTTGGATGTTAGGTGAAAATGACCAGTGTGGAGTCCTGCGATTTTTAGACCCTTTGTTTTTCATCAAACTGTTTTGAATCTCCAACCTCGAATCTCAGACCTTGAACCTTAAACCTCAAACCTTATCGCTCAGAGCTCATTTCCGCGCCAAAACTTTCTTGGCAAGATTGGCCATAAAGCCGCCTAAGAGAAACCCTACACCTGCTCCGAAAAGCACGTCGCCCGGATAATGCACGCCAACGTAGATGCGGCTGTATGAAACGATAAGCGCCCAAACCAGTAAAATGGCTGACAGATATTTGTAATGCTTCCCAATCAGAATCGAAAGAAAACTGAAAAGGAAAAAGGCACTGGACGCGTGAGCAGAATAAAATCCATATTTGCCGCCACAGATTACAAAACGCATTTTCGCCAGAACGGCGGTCTCCTGGCATGGCCTCAGACGCTCCACACCATGTTTGAAAACGCTGGCCAGTTGGTCAGAAATGGTAATGCCAATTGCAATAAAAATTAAAACGAAAATGAGCTTTCTAAGCGGAACACTTTTATAAACCAGGTAAAGCAATATCACATAAAACGGAATCCAGAACCATTTACCGGTGACCAGAAGCCAAAAAGGATCAAACGTTGTGCTGCCAAGTCCATTGAGAAACAGCAGAAGTTCCTGGTCTTTTTCTATCAGCCCGTTCATACTATCTGCTTACAGGACCTTCGTGCGCGTCATCTTCGGAAAGGTCAATTTTTGGTGTTGTATCGTTTTGATAATCTATTTTCTGCTTTTCAGCCAATGGATTATAATCCTGTGCGGACTGCTTCACCTTTTCGATTTCGCGTTTGATTTCAGAAACAGGATTGTCCGCTTCTTTCATAATTTCGGTTTTGATGTCTTCCACGGCGCCGCGCATCTTGCGCACACCCTGACCCAGTCCGCGGGCAATCTCCGGCAGCTTATCCGGACCGAACAATACGACAATCGCCAGTGCAATTACCAGCATTTCTCCAAGACTCAATTCCATGCCACAAAATTAAGAAACAAAACCTGAACTCACTGCCATGAGACTGATAATTTTTTCATAAATCTCCAGCTCAGGCGCTCTCACTTTTTTGCCGTAAATTTGTGGCTCTTAAAGGATTGGGCATATGACAAGACAGAGCGTAAAGGCACACCACTATTTCAGATTACTAGTTTCATCCGTATTCATCGGCATAATTTCATCCATTCTGGGACTGACACTGAAGACAATCACAGAGATTGTTCAGGAACATATTTTCAGTACAGCGCAAAAAGGCAGTCCATTAGTGTTCATCATTTTACCGACAATCGGGATCACAGCAATTTATTTTCTCAGAAAATATCTATTCAAAAACCGCAAAAATAAAGGCATCACAGAAATCTATAAAACGGTGGACCAGAGGAAAGACCACCTTCCCTTTTTTAAGATTCCGTCTCATTATGTCAATGGATTTCTCACCGTCATCTTCGGAGGATCCACAGGTATCGAGGTCTCCACTGTGGTTGCCACGGCGACTGTTGGCAATGCGGTGTACGAAAAGCAGATGGCTGCCAAACTGTATAAACTGGAACTTATCTGTGCGGGCGTAGCAGCCGGCGTGGCGGTGTTATTCGGCAATCCGCTGGTAGGTGTTCTGTTTGCATTGGAAGTCATCGCAAGGAGGATCACCCGGACTTTGCTCCTGAGCTGTGCCGGCGCAGCGCTGGTAGCCTGGGCTTTTCTTCATTATTTTCCTTCGGAACCATTGATCCATTTTCCGGTAACACACTGGAATTGGGCGGCGCTGCCATTCATGCTGATGCTTAGCATACTTGGCGGAACCTTGTCGGTTTACTTTACATTATTGGTGATCAGGATTAAGGACTACTTTTCCGGCATCAACAATAATTTTATGAGGGTTAACTTAGGTGCATTATCCGTTGGAATTTTGATTTGCCTCTTCCCCTTTCTGTATAGCGACAGCTATCATTCTCTTAACGAATTACTCGCTCACCCTCAGGGTTATTCGGTGCTTTTGATTTTAGCTTTGATCCTCTTAAAACCACTAGCCTCGTCACTTACCCTTGGTGCGGGCGGCGACGGTGGCGTCTTTGCGCCCAGCATTGTGGCAGGCGCCTATCTGGGTTTAGGCTTTGCAATGGTTTGCAACAGCTTTTTCGGAACCTCTTTGATTTACCTCAACTTTGCTTTGATAGGCATTGCCGCTACGCTTTCGGCCGCCATATCGGCACCATTCACCGCACTCGTCCTGACATGTACACTGGTACCCAACGGTTTCGGATTGTTTTTCCCACTTCTTGCCGGAAGTTTAATGGCAAAGACCACAGCGCAGAAAATGATCCCTTACAATGTTTATACTTACGTCCCGAAAGCTTAAACTTCATCAAGCGTACTTGCCCAATCTTGACGGTTAAGGTTTTGATAAAATTTACAATTAATTTTACGCCTTTTGGACTAGAAAAAACTTTACAATTAAAACCTATAATTTTTTCGCCTTAAAACTGATATACACAAAATAAATACTCACCGCAAACAGTATGAATGCCAGGAAAAATGGCGCACCGGGAAACAGAAAAGGTGCGTTCTTGTGAGTGAAATAATAGAACAGCTGCGTCATCATCGGCGGTCCTATGATGGAGGTGGCACTCATCAGGCTCGTAAGCGCACCTTGTAGCTCACCCTGCTCGTTAGACGGAATGTTTTTGGTAATGATGGACTGCAATGCAGGACCACAGATCCCACCCAGACAGTAAGGAATGGTGAAGGCCAGCATCATCCAACCTTCGGTGGCAAAGGCGTAAAGGAGCATCCCGATGGCATATAATAGCAAACCATACAGCACACTTTTCTCATCACCCAGTTTAGGATTGATCCAGCGGATCAGAACGCCCTGCACCAGGCCTACCATCAGACCTACGACGCCCAGCGAAATACCCACCATCCTTTCGTCCCAGCTGAAGCGGTACATGGTGTAGAAACTCCAGTTGCTCTGCACGGCGTGTCCGCCGGTGTAAATCAGGATCAAAGCCGTGGTGAGCGCAGAAATTTCGGGATGTTTTTTCAGGAATTTGAAGGATCCGACAGGATTGGCGCGCTTCCAGTCCAGGTCGCGGCGGTTCTCCTTCGGCAGGCTTTCCGGCAGGATGAAATAACCGTATATAAAGTTGATCATACACAGAGCAGCCGCAGCATAAAACGGCACCCGCGATCCGTAATGCCCCAGCACACCGCCCAGCACCGGCCCCACGATAAAGCCTATCCCGAACGCCGCACCAATCAGCCCGAAGTTCTTGGCACGGTCGCTGTCCGTAGAGATATCCGCAATGTAGGCGCTGGCCGTGGTTACGCTCGCACCCGTGATGCCCGCAATGATTCGTCCCGCAAAAAGCCACCAGATGTTAGGTGACAATGCCAGGAAAATATAATCCACAGAAAACCCGAAGAGCGATAGCAGGATGACCGGTCGCCGCCCATACTTGTCACTCAGATTTCCCACCAGTGGCGAGAACACAAACTGTATGAAAGCATAGGCAAAGCTCAGCCAGCCGCCATATTTGGCCGCCTCACTGATATCCGCGTGGATCAGTTCTTCAATCAGTTTCGGAACCACAGGAATAATGATGCCCCAACCTGTAATATCTATCAACAAGGTGATGAATATAAAGCCAATAGCCGCTGATTTCTGATTCTGTTTCATAGAATGCGAAGTTAATATTTTTTTGTATTGAGAAAATTAATTAATATTACATCAAACAAATGATAATGAAAACAAAAATTGCAATTCTGTCTATCCTGCTCTTCTCACCGCATTTTTACCGAAATCAGGCCAAAATATTTAGTAAAAAAACAAAGCGATAAAGTCATTTTACAATAATATTTTCGAAAGAAAGGCCGGATTTTATTCCAATACATTTGACGGTTTCATTCTCAAATAAATAATTGTTTTTAAATCAAAAGTTTGACAGGTCGCTCCTACGGAGCTTTCCTTGGGCGCATTGCATCTTTGCTATTAACAGTAGATCCCGATGGGATCAATGCAGCGTCATCAAGCCTTTTTTTCATTATAACATGAGGACATCCGAAGATCGAAATATCACGCTAGCATTAAAAATTGGCAGAATGAATGCTCCGTTAGGAGCTTACTGTTAATAGGTAAACCGCTTTAACGGCGCACCCCCCCCGCTAGCGCGAGCGTCACGCTTGTGCTTCACAATAAAAGCCATGAGCACGATACTTGTGTAAATAAAGGTCGCTCCTACGGAGCTTAGCTTGGGTGCGTTGCATCTTTGCTATTAACAGTAGATCCCGATGGGATCAATGCAGCGGCATCAAGCATTTTTATCATTATAATTGGCGCGACCTTGCGCCAGAATTGAAATATCACGTTAGCATTTAACAATTGGCAGAATGAATGCTCAGTTAGGAGTTTTCTGCTAATAGCCAGAATGAATACTGCCTTAGGAGTTTCTGTTAATAGATTAATCGCTCAAGCAGCGCAAAGCTCCGTAGGAGCGACCTTGCGCCAGAATTGAAATATTACGCTAGCATTTTAAAATTGGCAGAATGAATGCTCTGTTAGGAGCTTGTTGTTAATAGATAAACCGCTCTGGCAGCGCAAAGCTCCGTAGGAGCGGTCATCCGCCAGAATCAAAATAGCATGCTAACATTTAAAAGTTAGCAAAATAATTACTCCGTTAGGAGTTTTCTGTTAATAGATAAACCGCTCTGGCAGCGCAAAGCTCCGTAGGAGCGGTCATCCGCCAGAATCGAAATGGCATGCTCACATTTAAAAGTTGGTAAAATAATTACTCCGTTAGAAGTTTTCTGTTAATAGATAAACCGCTCTGGCAGCGCAAAGCTCCGTAGGAGCGACCTTCAAAGAATTTTATCATCTCGCTACAATGAATTAAAATTAAAATCTGTCGCTAACGCACTATCACGTGCCGATAATGAGTTTAGGTAATCATCGATCCAGTGAGTTAAGGCTATGATTTTCTTAGTTGATTTACTGATTCATTTGGTTGAAGTAAGGATGCATTTAGTCATGCCTTTGACGCATTTAGCTATGCCGTTGATCCTATTAGTTAACCTGCTGAAGCATTAAGTTGAGCCATTGATTCATTTAGTTATGCCTTTGATTCACTTAGTTGAGCCGTTGAAGCATTTAGTTGAGCCGTTGAGCCATTTAGTTGAGACAAATTCACTATCAATCAATACATTATAATTAAATTCGAAGAAATTTTAGAATAATGCTTGTCCGATTAAAAAAAAGTGATAACTTAGAATTATTAACATGAATGATCATTCCTATGAAAAAAAATCCTGTAACCAGGGATTACCTATTCCCTGACGCCGTCTTGAAACAAAAGGCGGATGAATTTATCAACTTGCTAGACCGTGATATTGCAGAATTTACGGATCGGGGTTACTCTCCTGAAAAGAAGGCCGAACTGCTTGATGCTCGCAACGCCGTGGAGTCCTTCCCTTCAGATGAACAGCTGGAGGCCATAAAGGTACAACTCACGGAGCAGAAGGACCAAGCCCGGGATGCGCTGGAAAAAAGTATGCGCACCATCCTGAATATGGCGGAGAACACCTTCGGCTTCGGGAGTGCCAAGCACAGGGAATTTGGCGCTTCTGATGTAAGCCGCCAGCCCGATGCGGAGCTGGTTCGCAACGCAAGAATTATGTCTGCGGCTGCAGAGAAATATCTTGACGCGCTGAAAAGTGAAGGCCTGACCACCGAAAAAATCAACACGCTGATAGCGCAACGCGACACGCTGGATCTGGCACTGGACGCTCAGGCCAAAGGCGTATCGGACCGGGATGTGGCCACGGAAGACCGCATCGAAGTGCTGAACACTCTTTACAGGCTGATAACCAAATATGCCGGCATCGGACAGGATATCTTCCTGGAAACCGACGAGGCAAAGTACAACGACTACATCATCTATGATACCCCAAGCGGCCTGCCAGAGAATACGCCGCCGCCGGTGATCTAAACTTTATGAATTGAGCTCTCATCATTTGTGTAGTTTTGTTAACTCTCAATTCACCCTTCCTGCAGAGTCATTCTCTGCAGGATTTTTTATGGTATTTACAGGTCGCGCCCCCGGAGCTTAACTTTTGATCTTAAATTATTTTTTATGAGGAGGTTATCGATCCGGCTTAACTATTTGATCACAAAAAAAGCTCTCAATAACTTGAGAGCTTTCATTATATATTCGAAAAGAATTATTTCACAATTTCCGCGTCGATGGAAGATTTTCCGGTGACTTTGTCCTCCTTCTTTCTTCCTCTCAGGAAGTCATAAGCCGTAGCCGATGCGATGAAGATGGATGAGTACGTACCGAAAGCAATACCAATCAACAAGCAGAACATAAAGCCTCTCAGGTTATCACCTCCAAAGATGAAGATCGCAAGGATCACCAGGATCGTAGTGAATGAGGTGTTGAAGGTTCTACCAATCGTACTGGAGATGGAATCATCGAACAATCCGGCCAGCGTCAGCGCTTTCTTCTCTCTCAAGTATTCTCTGATCCTGTCGAAGATGATAACGGTATCGTTAATCGAGTAACCAATCA
>DBLQ01000018.1:21231-43318 GCA_002297505.1 Flavobacteriales bacterium UBA720 | reverse complement strand
ACCTTACCAGGATATAGATGAAGATACCAATAAGCGATGCAACCACTGCTAAAATACCGTGTGTGGTGATATCATCTGCCACCGTAGGTCCTACTTTGGTAGAAGAAACCACGCCCGCATGACCTTTATCTGCGGATTTAAAATCTGCAAGAGACATATTCGCCGGAAGATCCTGCTTCAGACCTTCGTAGATTTTCTGCTCCACAGTCTGGTCGGCTGCAAGAGATTCGTCATCAATCAGATAATCTGTAGTAATTTTCAATTGTGATGCATTACCAAAAGTTTTCACTTCCACAGACTCGTTTTTCCCGTCTGTCGTTTTCATTAACCTGGCAATATTACCTTCGATTTTTTCAGCATCTACAGGCTTTTCAAATCGTACCACATAGTTACGTCCACCGGTAAAGTCGATACCGTATTTGAAACCGTTAATGGCGATAGAGGCAATAGAAATTACCATGAGGATGGCAGAAACGATATAAGACCATCTTCTTTTCCCGATGAAATCAATCCATGTATTTCTGAAAAGATTTTTAGTGGGTGCTGTCCATACAGAAAGCGATTTCCCTTTGTTCAGCCTGTTGAAAATCATTACTCTTGACAACAATACGGATGTGAACAAAGTCATGATCAAACCGATAATCAATGTAACGGCAAAACCTTTGATAGGTCCTGTACCGAAAACATAAAGGATGATCGCTGTAATCAGGGTCGTAAGGTGTCCATCGATAATTGCAGAAATGGCGTGTTTGAAACCATCTTTATAAGCTTCGAGAATGCTTTTCCCGCGGAATAACTCTTCTTTGGTTCTTTCGTAGATGATCACGTTCGCGTCCACGGCCATCGCCATGGACAGTACGATACCCGCAATACCAGGCAATGTTAGTGTCGCATCGATTGAATCCATGATTCCAAAGATGTAGAACAAGTTGATGATCATCGCGATTACCGCGTACACACCGGCACCACCATAGTAGAAGATGATGTAAACAATAATAACTGCAAAGGCGATCAGGAAAGACATCACACCATCCTGGATAGACTCTGCTCCTAATGACGGACCTACTACATCCGCCTGAACGATTTTGGCTCCGGCAGGCAATTTACCTGCACCTAAAACATCCACTAGATCTTTTGCTTCTTCTTGCGTAAAGTTTCCGGAGATCTGTGTTCTTCCGTTAGGAATTACTTCATTAACCACCGGTGCTGTATAAACTCTGTTATCCAGCGTTACGGCTACCACTTTACCTTTATTTTTTTCGGTCATGGCTTTCCAGTCGCGGGCGCCATTGGAGTCCATCTGCATGTCTACTACAATTCTTCCCAGCTGGTCATAGCTGATGTTTGCAGATTCTACAGCACCATCTACAGGTGCTTTCTGGTTGATATTACCACGGATGGCATACAATACAAGGCTGTTAGAAGTTGTGGATTCCGGTTTGTAACCCCACATAAACTGGGTGTACTTCAGATTGACCGGTCTGTTCTTGATGGCCAAAGGGCTGTTCAAAACTTTGTTTACTATTGCAGTATCTGCCAGTTTAACATTCGCGATACCACTTCCAGGCGCAGAACCGGACTGAAGTTTTGAGATGAGATTGGTATTTTTTGCAACGCCAATAGAATCTCCCTTAACTCTAATCAACTGATCCAGTTCAGAAAAGTAAGGGTATACTTCCGGTGCCATCTGCACTTCCCAGAACTGAAGTTTGGCAGAGGTGGCCAGCATTTTTTTAACCCTGTCGATATCCTTTATACCAGGCATCTCTACCAGGATTCTTCCTGTACCAGGCACACGCTGTACGTTAGGCTGTGTAACACCCATCTTGTCGATACGGGTTCTCAGCACTTCGTAAGCTGTTCCTACGGAAGCTTCGATTTTTCTTCGGACAATATTTTTGACCTGGTCATCAGGCGTATTGAATTTGATTTCAGTAAGATTGGTATTGCCGAAAATTTCCGGATCTGCCAGCTTAAGGTTCGTTCCTTTTTCTTTGTTAACCGCCTCAAACTGGCTAAAGAAATCCTCAATGTATTGCTTGCTTGAGCTTTTCTGAGCCTGATCTGTTCTGTTAAGCGCTTCTATCAAAATCGGATTGGTTGAATAATTGCTGAGATCATTCACCAGATCTCTCTGATTGATTTCCAATAATACGTTGATACCACCTTTAAGGTCCAACCCCAGCTTCATTTCCTTTTGTTTGGCAGACGCATAATCCAATTTGGTAAAACCAAGATTAAGCGTGTCTTTAGAAAGTCGGTCGAGTTCGGCTTGGTATTTTACCTGATTGTCTCCTGCAATAGCTCTGGCTTCCTTTTCTATTTTATTGGCATAGAACGAAGGCAGAAGCTCATTGAGACAAATCAGTCCAAGAACGATGGCAACTAGTGTAACGAGTCCTTTTCCTTGCATTTTCTTACGATATATATAATTTTAGTCGGCAAATATAATGATTTCTGGCTTAAATAAGAATTTGAGAATGAGAAATATGAATATCAATGATTGCCGTTTCCATTTCCTTGAGAATTTAAAAATAATATCGCTCAAAAATTAGAGACATCAATACAATAAATGATAGTTTTTGCAAAAGGCATATTATTTGGAGAAGTTTGCTTATCACCACAAAATCAACGTTATGAAAAAAATTATACTAGGTCTTGGCATCATCGTGGCGGGTTTAATGGAAGCCCAAAATATCGGATTAGAAAGTTTTGCCACCGGAATTACAAATCCTGTGGAAATCGTGAGTGCTCCCACACAGGATAACAGGATTTTTGTAGTGCAGCAGTCGGGAACTGTCAAAATTGTAAACGCTGACGGGTCGGTGGTACCGGAAAATTTCATCAACATCTCTACAAGGATTACCTTTGGCGGTGAGCGTGGTTTGCTGGGAATGGCCTTCCATCCGCAGTTTACCACCAACCGTTACTTTTTTGTTTTTTATAATAATCTCCAAGGTGCCTTAACGGTATCACGTTTTACTGCAAATGCCTCCAATCCCAACACTGCAGACGTCAATTCGGAAAAGATTCTTCTCACCATTCCAAAGCCTTTTACCAATCATAATGGCGGAAGCCTTCACTTCGGTGCAGATGGATATCTCTGGATTTCTACGGGCGATGGCGGCAATGGCGGCGATCCCAATAATAATTCGCAAAATAAAAATTCACTGCTCGGTAAGTTGCTGAGAATTGATGTCAATTCCGGCGACACTTATAGCATCCCGCCAGACAATCCTTTTGTAGGTACCGACGGAGCGGATGAAATCTGGGCTTACGGCCTGCGTAATGCATGGAAGTTCTCGTTTGACAGATTGACCAATCAGGTTTGGATTGCCGACGTGGGACAGGAAGTTCTGGAAGAAATCAACACTGTGCCGGCCACTGCATCTGGTGTTAACTATGGCTGGCGATGCTACGAGGGCAATAATCCTTACAACACGGCCAACTGTGCCAGCGCCAGTACGATGACCTTTCCGGTGGCGCAATATGACCACTCTGCCGGCAAATGTTCTATCACGGGTGGCTATGTTTACCGTGGAAGTCTCTATGCCGACCTTATTGGCAAATATGTTTTCGCTGACTATTGCTCCGGACAGATTGGAGTTCTGAACAATAACACCATTACATGGAGCACACCTTCGGCTGGGAATAATTTCACCACGTTTGGTGAGGACAATCAGAAACAGCTTTATGTGGCCGCCTCCAATGGCAGAATTTACAAGGTAACCACTGATAATCTAGCGGTAACGGATATAGACCGAAGCGCATTGGTGATCTCACCGGTTCCGGCTCACGATTTTATCTATATTAACAATCTGACAGAGAAAAATGTGACAGCGGAAATCCTGGATCAGTCAGGAAGGATAATTCTGGAATCCAAAGTCTCTGAAAATGACAAACGTGTAGACATCTCCAGTCTGAGTGCTGGCGACTACATTCTGGTTTTGAGGAAGGATGACATCCGATTCATCTCCCAGAAAATTATTAAGAATTAATTGTCGCATTTAAGAGGTTTCTGATGTTTCACTTCAAGCTATATATTCTTCTCTTTTCTGGAACCGAGCATCGGTATTGACAATTGTAAAGACAAGATATTCTTGGAAATTCACAATAGAAAAGCCTTTCAAATCGAATCTGAAAGGCTTTTTTGTATGGTTACTATTATTATTTACTCCAGTTGATTCTGGATGATTTTACGTTGCTGGAATTGGTTCCGATCATGATATCAAAATCACCCGGTTCCCAATCATATTTCAGCTGACTGTTGTAAAATTTCAAATCTTCCGGGGAAATCCTGAATGTAACTTTCTTACTCTCTCCGGCTTTCAGATAGACTTTCTGGAAACCTTTAAGTTCCTTCACCGGTCTGGTGATACTTCCCACTAAATCCCTTATGTAAAGCTGAACCACTTCGGCACCATCATACTTTCCATTGTTAGTCAGTGTTACGGTTGCTTCGATAGATGTATTACCAGCAGGTTTTGCATTGCTTACGGCGATATCCGAATAACCAAAATTGGAATAACTCAAACCGTAGCCGAATGGATAAAGTGGTGTGTTGCACTCATCCAGATAATTGGAACGGAATTTTTCGAATTTACATTTTTCGCTATTCTCGGCGCTGAGCGGGCGACCGGTGTTCTTCGCGTTGTAATAAATCGGCACCTGGCCAACACTTCTCGGGAATGTCATCGGCAATTTGGCGGAAGGATTAACTTTACCATACAGCAAGTCTGAAATAGCATATCCGGCCATACTTCCCGGGAACCACACGTTCAGCATGGCATCGGCCAGCTCAGACTCTTCGGTGAGAGCCAGCGGACGACCTGTGAAAAGTACCACCACAATAGGCTTTCCTGTTTTCTTAAGTTCGCGAAGAAGTTCCTTCTGTGTTTCCGGAATTCCGATGTCTGTTCTGGAGCTGGACTCGCCGCTCATTTCGGCGCTCTCGCCCAAAGCCAATAGGATCACGTCTGCTTTGCTGGCGATATCTATGGCTTCTTTTCTGATCTGATCGGCAGGACGACTGTCCCGATCTGTATTTTTCCCGAACATGGACGCTCGCTCTTCCATCACTTCGGAATCGTAAACATTACTGCCTTTTGCAAAAACAAAATTGACATCCTTGCCGACTGTTTCTTTCAGACCTCTCAGCAGAGAAATAGAATTGGCATGTTTTGCGGCTACACTCCAGGTTCCTGTCATGTTCAGCGCATTGTCTGCCAATGGACCGATCACTGCTACGGTTCCTGATTTTTTGAGTGGGAGAACCTGGTTGTTATTTTTCAGCAGCACCATGGAGTTGGCAGAGATTGTTCTAGCAGCTTCCAGATGTTTGGGACTGAAAACTTCTTTCTGTGCCCTTTTGGAGTCGGTGTATTTATAAGGATCGTCGAAAAGACCGAGATCATATTTGGCTTCA
Organism: Flavobacteriales bacterium UBA720; assembly: GCA_002297505.1. GTDB lineage: Bacteria > Bacteroidota > Bacteroidia > Flavobacteriales > Weeksellaceae > Epilithonimonas. The sequence continues at coordinate 37,893 of DBLQ01000018.1, read as the reverse complement.
AGAATTCTTCTGGCAGCGTCTGTCACCGTTTGTTCTTTGACTTTACCCTCCTCTACTGATTTTTTCAATGTTTTGAGGAAACCTTCGCCCACCATATCCATGTCGATGCCGGCATTCATCGCCAGTGCAGAAACCTGTTGCAGATCTCCCATCCCGTGGTCTACCATTTCGTTGATGCCCGTGTAATCTGTCACCACGAAACCTTTGAATTTCCATTGGTCTCTCAGGACGTCGGTCATCAGCCACTTGTTGCCAGTTGCAGGTATGCCGTCCACTTCATTGAAAGAAGCCATCACAGAACCTACCCCAGCCTCCACAGCAGCTTTGTATGGTGGAAAATAGTTATTATACATAGAAACGTGGCTCATATCCACGGTATTGTAATCGCGGCCGGCTTCCGGCGCACCATATAATGCAAAATGTTTGAGGCACGCCAGCATCGTATTGTTTTTGGAAAGGTCATTTCCCTGATAGCCGAAAACCATAGCTTTTGCAATTTCACTTCCCAAATACGGATCTTCGCCAGAACCTTCGGAAACCCTTCCCCATCTTGGATCTCTGGAGATGTCTGTCATTGGTGAGAATGTCCAGTTAATGCCATCTGCCGTAGATTCCTGAGCGGCAATCTGTGCAGAGCGCTGGATCAAATTCATATCCCATGACGATGCCAATCCCAGCGGAATCGGGAAGGTGGTTTCGTAACCATGTATCACGTCCATCCCGAAGATCATAGGAATTTTTAGACGGCTTTTTTCTACAGCAACTTTTTGGACGTCTCGGATTTTATCAACGCCTTTGATATTGAACAAACCACCTACAAGACCCTGCTCCACTTTTTTTCCAATGTCAGAACTCTGAGCCTGACCTGTCGTAAAGTCGCCGGATGATGGTAGATTGAGCTGACCGATCTTTTCTTCCAAAGTCATTTTGGAAATCAGATTATCTACAAATGCTTTTTTCTTCGTCTGGTATTGCGCCGACTGAAAGGACTGAACCGGTTTGGTAACGATATCCTGCGCCAGGAAAAATGGTGAAAGCGCCATGGCTGCCAGGATTACAAACTTTTTCATATATAAATTTTAATTTTTTTAAGGTTTTTTATTTTTTCAAGGATAACATCCACTCGTATAATTTTGGGTCCGAGTAGGTAGAATCCCAAGAATTATGATTGTCATTCGGGAAGATGGTCAATTCTGCCTTTGGATTCACCGGATGCAGCTTTTGATAGAAGTTGAACGCATTTTCCGGCAAGACCACATCATCCATCCCGCCGTGGAAAAGTTTGATGTTCAGATTCTTGTACTGATGGATATTGGCCTGCATCACCCTGTCGGTGGGTGCGCATACGGCGGCCACTGCAGCAAACATTTCGGGATGCTCGCCTGCCAATTTGAGAGTTCCCCAGCCGCCCATAGACAGGCCTGTTAGGTAGATTCTATCCTTATCAATTTTATATTTTTCCGAAATTTCCCTTATCAGAAAATAAACCGCATCTGTGTCCCACCAAGTATCTGCCGGGCATTGCGGTGCCAGGATGGCTACTGACTCCTTGATCAAATCTTTATGCTGAAGCACGCCGTTCAGCTTCACCTTTTCCAGATCACTGCCACGCTCGCCCGAACCATGAAGAAACACGATGAGCGGCAGCTTAGACTTGGCATCTTTCGGAATATCCAGCAGGTAAGCCAGCTTTTTCTGTATTTTAACTTCTTTATTGAATTCTGCTTTGATTTCCTGTGCGCCTATGCAAGCGGAAATTCCCAAGATGAGAAAAGGCAGCAGTTTTATTTTTAAGTTCATGTTCTGATGTTTTTAAACCTTCTTCTTTTGAGTCAGTGGTATTCGGAACTGCCATCCCTAGCCCTGATGGGAACGGCATCCTTTTTTGTCATGGCGCCAGTCCTTCCTACATTTTCGATCACGTCTTACGCCATGACAAAAAAGATATAGTGGACAGCAGGTTCCCGGCTCCTAATTGATATTATTTCATCATTCTGAGACAATAATAATCATTGGCTAAAGATATGACTTTTTATTATTTTATGCCGTGCTTCTGGGATTGGAATCCTATTTTTTCCAGACCGCTCCGGATTTCCGGTGCGTTCATAAAAAGGTTCCAAAGCAATCCTGTACGGTAGTTTTCGATCATGGGGGCGATGGTGCCCTGATCGATTGCCAGATAGCGTGGCGTGAACCAGTTGTCATAATGAATGGATGTAGCATCGTATGGGCCTGCCTGACCAATGAATTCCGGTTTTTCCGTGTACAGAAAGCGGAGGAAATCCAGAGATTCTTTAGGCGTATAAGGCATAGAGCTGAGGGCTGCTGTAGGAACAATGACACCGAAATCTTCCTTGAGAGGCTGGTGGGCTGCGTAGCCTACGGATCCATCCTTGTTCCGTGTGTAGCCTGCGGTAAGGCCCCAATATTTTTCTGAGTAACCTTTGAACTTTAATGGATTTTCCAGGCAATATTTGTAGTCAATCAGAACCTGGTTTCTATTCAGATCCCAGTAGCTTTTGACATATTTGTCGGAAAGGCCGCGAGGGTCCAATCCGAGGTAGGAATATTGTGACCAGAAGAGCGGGCCGCCATATTCCTCGGCATAATTATGCTTCACGAAAAGTGGCAATCCGTACTTTGTGCGGTCCGTGGTATAAGTCCCGTTGCGGGTCCAGCCTTTGTTATAGGTATCGTAATCAATCGAATAATTGGGCGACGCGGCAGCCATGACGTAGGTGATCAGACATTCGTTATAGCCTTCCAGCGGAAAATTCATTTCCCAGCCGTAAGTGGGCGACCAGTGCCAGTAGAGCACTTTCTGGCCACCTTTGGTATACCAGTTCCACTCTATGCCTTTCCAAAGCTGGTCCATTTTTGCGGCGAGGGCTTTTTCTTCGGCATTTCCATTTTTGAAGTATTCACGGACGCATAGTATGCCTTGAGCGAGAAAAGCGGTCTCCACCAAATCGCCACCATTATCTTTTTTTCCGAAAGGCACTACCTTTCCTGTTTCGCCATTCATCCAATGTGGCCAAGCGCCGTGGAAACGGTCTGCTTTTGCAAGAAAATCTGCTATATGGGTAAGACGTTTTACGGCGTCTTTTCTTGGGATAAATTTCCTGTCGACACCTACAAGGATGGTCATTAATCCAAATCCGGATCCGCCGGTGGTGATCACGTGCTTATCATTATCAGGATAGATATTGTCTTCATGGTAGCGTTCCCTCGTCAGCAAGGAATTGGGCTCTGCAAAATCCCAGAAATACTTAAGTGCATCGCTCTGGACTTTATCCATCAGTTGATTGTCAGTCATTTTTGCCGGGACGGATCCTTGTACTTTTGAAACTGAGGTTTTCTGAGGTTTGCAAGCCGTGAGCGCTGCCAGTGAAATAAAAGATATCGTGAGCAGGGTTTTCATAAAAAATTGATTTACCTGATAAAAGTATAAAAAAAAGAGGAGAATAAAAATTCTCCTCTTTTGCAATATTTACATCTTTTAGTAATTAGGATTTTGTACAGATCGACCTTTTGCTTCATTAATGAAGCTTTGTGGTAATGGAAAAAGTTCATGTTTTCCAACAATGAAATTTTTACCATTAGCAGCCATTGCCGATTTTGCTTGTCCAGTACGTACAATATCAAACCATCTATCGTGCTCAAAAGCAAGCTCTAACCTTCTTTCTTTCCAAATAGCTAATCGCACATCAGCTTGTGATGAAGCAGTAGTATTGCTGATCTTTGCTCGCTGTCTCACTTGATTTAGTAATGGAATTGCTGAAGATGTTTGTCCTAATTCATTAAGAGCTTCCGCTTTGATTAAGAGTATTTCTGCATAGCGAAGATAACGGATATTAGTGTCAGTAGAAGATTGTGTTGTATACGCTGAGGAATATGCTTTATAATTATAATATGGATTATCAGCATCTGCACCTACGACTCTTCCATCATATAAAGTCATACCCCTACGTATAATTGTAGCATCTCTCCTTTCAGTATCACCCTCGCTAGTGTAAGCATCAAATAAGTTTTGAGTAGGTGTATTGAAACCCCAGCCCCATCCGCCGGTGCCTCGAGCACCTTGAACTTGGGTATACTGTTGAATACCTTTTCCTGTAGCTATACCAGATCCTTGGATTTCAAAAATAGACTCTGCATTATTCTCGCCGGTAACCTTATAAATTTCTATAAAACTAGGTGTTAAAGAGTATCCAGTAACCAAGTTGCATTGATCAATAGCTTGTTGCCATTTTTTTTGATAAAGATATACTTTTGCTAGCAATGCGTGAGCAGCGCCCTTAGTTGCTCGTCCAACATCAGTTGCAGCGTATTCTGACTTATTAGGAAGAACACTAGACGCCTCCAGGAGATCTTTTTCAATAAAAGCATAAACATCTTCCTTATTTCTTCTAGTTAACTGCATGTCTACATCTTCCGCACTTGACGTAGGCACATGATCGACTAAAGGAACATCTCCAAACGATCGAACAAGGGTAAAATACATGAAAGCGCGTAAAAACTTAGCTTCACCTGCAAGTCTAGCTCTAAGGGCTTGGTCTGCATTATTGAGTTGTGGCAAATATTGCAAAGCTTGATTAGCTCTGTTTATACCTTGATAATTTGATGAAAATAAACTTTCGAAAGAAGGTGTTGAAGGCGTAAAGGTCAGAGCATCCAAAATATCTTTATCACTCCCTGTATCTCCTGGTGTACTACCCTTATCAGCATCGTCAGATGTAATTGAAGTTACCCCGATCCACGAAAATGTACTCATATCCCAATCTAAAAATTTGGCATAGATAGAATTTACAAATCCTGTTGCTCCTGCATTATCGTTATAAACTGACAAGTCTTGGGCACTAACTTGTTCTGTTGGTGCCACATCAATAAATTCGTCGCTACAGCTATAGCTCAACAACCCAGTTAAAACGAGAGCTGAGATTATTATATTTTTCTTTTTCATTTTCTTAAAAATTTACATTTAGACCAAAGACAAAAGTTCTAAGAGATGGATATGAATCCAGCTCGACACCAGTCAATGCATATGGATCTCCATCTGCGTTAAGTTCAGAATTGAATCCAGAATATTTAGTGATTATAAAAGGATTAATTGCACTCACATATAGTCTTATAGAGTTTACATTTTCAACTACATCTTTGAAAGTATATCCGAGCGAAATATTGTTAACTCTGAAGAAATCTCCCTTCTCCAAAAAGAACGTAGATGCGATTGGAATAGTTGTATACGGTCTTGGATTACTAGCATTGGTATTTGATGCTGTCCAGAAGTCGTTTGCTACTGAAGCTTCAATGTTTTCTCCAGAAATACGTTGTGCCTTTTTACCATTATACACGCTGAAACCGAAAGCTCCATAACCACTTAAATTAAAATCAAAATTTTTGTAAGCCATCGAGATATTTACACCTAATGTCGATTTAGGAATATATGAATCAAAATATCTTCTGTCGCCAGCTTCATCAGCGGCACCTGTAACACCATTCCCATTGATATCTTTATACTTCATATTTCCGTTCGCATCATATCCATCGAACTCCCAAAGGTAGAAGCTTCCTAGCGCATGTCCTACAGAACTATTGTCAAATAATTTTGTAATCTGCCCATTTCCTAAACTGCCACCTCTTATCGGAGAAATATTAGCGTCACTAACTCTTGTTAATTCATTTTTATTTAGTGAATAATTTGCTCCTATTGAATATGAGAAGTCTTGTCCTACTTTATCTGCCCAGTTAAAGGATGCTTCAAAACCCTTATTAGAGACCGACCCAACATGTGAAGGGAATTGAAGATTTTGTCCTGATGCTGTGTAGTTTCTAACAAACAGAATCAGGTTTTTCGTCTGTCTATCATAAATATCGAATGTACCTGTAAGCCTATTATTAAGTACACCAAAATCTAAACCTAATGAAGACTCCTCTGTGATTTCCCAACCGAGATTTGAATCCAGCCCCTTATTGACTGTATAACCATTGCTCACCGGATTAGGACCAAAAGCGTAATTATAACTCACACCAGAAGAAATTGGCAAGAAATTAAGTGGAACATTTTGATTTCCCAGCCTGCCCCAACCTCCTCTCAATTTTAAGAGATCAAAGAATCCATCTTTCATAAACGATTCCTCTGATATTATCCATCCAGCTCCAAATGAGGGAAAAGTTCCCCATTTATTTCCATTTGAAAATTGAGAAGAACCATCTCGTCTTACGGTAGCACTTAAGAGATAGCGATTCATAAACTTATATTGAGCTCTTGCAAAATAGGACAGTGTGGTGTTTTTATTAAAATAAATAGATGTTACTTGTGTCACATCATTATTATAATTAGTGCCGTCCAGATTCCAATAATTTGATCCACCTTTCAGATTTTGTCTAACTAAAACCGTTCTATCAACACCATTTCTTACAGAAGATTCAGTTCCAATGATAGCATCAATATTATGATCTCCAAATGTTCTATTATAACTTAAAACATTCGATAACAACCAGTTGTAATAATCCTCCTTTGTGTTAGTTAATAGAGTTTTAGCACTATCCGTAAAATCTGAAGCTACTCTATTAGGATCTCCTGCTAAGAAAATTGCAAGAGCATTGTTATAGTTATAGGATTTGAAATTTGAATATTCTCCATTAAAGTTAGATGTAAACTTGAGACCTTTCATAATTTCTACATCTAATCTTAACCCACCCTGCATTAACATAGTTTTATTCTTTTCGTCATTGAAATCTAATTGACTGACAGGATTTCCCACATTATTAAATCTAGATCCTGATGTTGAATAATTACCGTTTGCATCAATAAATGGAATACCATACTGACCGGACGGATAGCGCACAGGTACTATGGGTGATTGTTTATAAGCATTGGTGAAGGCACTCAAAGGCTTAGGTGTAATATTAGTGAACGCTATACTCAGATTTTGAGCCAAAGTTATTCTCTTCGAAATCTTAAACTCATTATTCGTTCTCACCGTTGTTCTATTATAATCTGTACCTTTAAGGATTGACTGTTCATCATAGTTACCTAAGCTTAAAAAATATTTAGCATTTTCGGACGAACCGGATACAGAAATATTATGCTGATTATAGAGGCCTGTCCTTGTAATTTCTTTAAACCAATCCGTATTGTATGGTTGATTTGTAGAAAAATTTCTTCCAGGTGGAGTTAGATAATTATTGGCAATATTATTATAGTTTACAAACTCCTGAGAGTTGGCCATTTTTACTTTTTTCAATGGCGATCTTACCCCTATCAGTCCATCATACTCCACAGTTAGTTTACCTCTGCCTGATTTCGTAGTGATAATTATAACTCCATTTGCAGCTCTATTACCATATATAGCTAAAGCAGATGCATCTTTCAAGATATCATATGACAGGATATCGTTAGAGTTAATATTATTAATGTTGTCCATGAACATTCCGTCCACGACGTATAGCGGAGTTCTTCCTCCCGTCACAGTTCCGAGACCTCGTATTAAAACTGTTGGAGTTGAACCTGGTAAGTCAGAAGCCGTGACTTGTACGCCAGCAGCCTTTCCTTGAATTGCCTGAGAAGCATTTAATACTTTAGTCTTAAGAATCTCCTCGGATCCGATTGAACTTACTGCACTCGTGTTGTCCACTTTCTTTCTAGTACCATATCCAATCACCACCACTTCCTCGATTTTGCTTTCTTTCGCTGTGGTATCCTGTGTGGACTGTGCATGCAGATCGCCACCGAAGTACAATGCGGCAATCAGCAATGGTAATTTAACATAATTTTTTCTCATAATATTCTTATGTATTATTTTCTTATCACACGAATATAAATAAATTTATTAACACTATATTAACTCAAATTAACAGCATTATAACTTATTGATTTCCAAATGTTAAAATTTCAGTTTTAACATTTATAACGTAACCATTCAGCATTATCAAATCACCAAAAATTGGCTTAATATTTGTGTATTTAACATAATATAAAATTTACATACTCATTGTGAGTGATTAATCATGTTCAATCCCAATTAATAAATTATGAATACCAACCGACTTTCGAATGACATGCAGAATGCATTGATTAAACAAATGACCAAAGAGGCCCATGCTTCCCAGATCTTTCTTTCTTATGGCTGCTGGGCAGATGTCAAAGGTTACGGTGGCATCGCCAATTTCCTTTATCGCCATTCTCAGGAAGAAAGAAATCATATGATCAAATTTATGCGTTACATCCTGGACCGTGGGGGTGAGGCGCGTGTAGAGGCCATTCCTGCTCCGCCGGAAAATCCGCAAAACCTTACAGACTGCTTCAATAAAGTATTCCAGCATGAAGTGGACAACACAACTTCTATTTATTCATTAGTAGATCTGGCTTTTCAGGAAAAAGACTGGGCGACTTGGAATTTCATGCAATGGTTTGTAAAAGAGCAAATTGAAGAAGAAAAACTGGCGTTGGAACTGATCGACAAATTGAAGATTGCGGGTGGCGACAGAGCTTCGGACGAGAGCCTCTTTACCCTGGACAAGGCGCTGGAAGAAGCTTCGGACGAGGTATCCCTGCCTCAGGAAGCCAGTGCTGAAAATCCGTCATAGCAAAAGATAAATATTACTACCTTTGGTCTCCGTTTATTTGCGGAGACCTTTTTTTAATTTAACAACAATTACAATGGCCGACATTATACAAAGCAACCACGCCAGTCCGGAAGACTTTTACATTTCTCTGAAGCAAAAACTAGAAGAGCAGCATAACTTTCCGGAAGAATATCTATTCAAATTCATCATCACCAGCGATTCGGAAAAAGTGACCGAAATCCTGCGTGTTTTTGACAACCTGAAATACACACTCTCCAACAAGGAAAGTTCCGCCGGAAAATACACTTCAGTCTCCATTGACTGCTTTGTACTGGACGCCGATCAGGTGATTACCATCTATAAAAAAGTGGCAGAGATTGAGGGTGTGATGATGCTGTAAAATTGGTTTGATCCTTGCACCGTAATGACTAAAATCAAAGTTATGAAGAAGGCATTTTTTCGATTGCTCAATAAAATCAATGTGAAACTTCTGCCAAAGTACAGCAAAAGAGATTTCACCAAATTGAATAAAATCCAAAAAGGCATTTTCGCCTACAGATATTTTGTGCTGATACATTCCTTAGATTAATACCACTTAACATAGCCAAAAATCGTTCAAGCATTCCTGAACGATTTTTTTTATAAGAAGAGACCTTCCAACTTCACGCATATTTGTTTTTTTTCACACAAAAAAGCGTCCAGAACAACTGGACGCCATATTTGGTAAACAATCTGCTTACCTTTTATTCTTTGAAATCTTTGGATTAAGAATTCTCCAAAATATAGCTGAACATCAATGGTGCGCAGATTGTAGCATCACTTTCAACAATAAACTTTGGTGTTGTGATGTCCAGTTTTCCCCAGGTGATTTTCTCATTCGGGACCGCTCCGGAGTAAGAACCATAAGATGTAGTGGAATCCGAGATCTGACAGAAATAAGACCAGAACGGAATATCATGCATTTCCATATCCTGATACAACATTGGCACCACACAGATAGGGAAATCGCCGGCAATTCCTCCTCCGATCTGGAAGAATCCAACGCCTTTTCCACCTGAGTTTTTCGTGTACCAGTCTGCCAAATATGCCATATACTCGATACCGGATTTCATTGTAGAGAATTTCAAATCGCCTTTGATACAATATGAAGCGAAAATATTACCCATTGTAGAATCTTCCCATCCCGGAACTACAATTGGCAAATTCTTTTCAGCCGCAGCAATCATCCAGGAGTTTTCCCTCGGGATCTCGTAATACTGTTCCAGAACACCGGAAAGAATCATCTTGTACATATACTCGTGCGGGAAATATCTTTCACCTTTATCATCGGCATCTTTCCAGATTTCGTAAATATGTTTCTGCAATCTTCTGAACGCTTCTTCTTCCGGGATACAAGTGTCAGTAACTCTGTTCAGGCCTCGTTCCAGAAGTGCCCATTCTTCCTGCGGCGTAAGATCCCTGTAATGCGGAACCCTCTCGTAGTGCGAGTGCGCCACAAGGTTCATAAGGTCTTCCTCCAGGTTAGCGCCGGTACAAGAGATAAAATCCACTTTGTCCTGACGGATCATCTCAGCGAAGATTTTTCCTAGTTCTGCAGTAGACATTGCACCGGCAAGGGTTACCATCATTTTACCACCATCTTTCAGGTGGGCTACATAACCTTTGGAAGCATCAACTAATGCAGCTGCATTGAAGTGCAGATAATACTTTTCTATAAATTCCGAAATCGGTTTGCTCATTATATAAGAATTTGTGCAAAGATAAAATTAAAAACGGAATGTTGCAGCAGCACTGAGATTAACTCTGCTCAAACCTTCTTTATTGTCGCCCAAATTTACCGTCTGTCCATTGACGGTCATCTTACTCAGGGTTCCGCCAGTTAATCCAAGTTTCGGACCCAGATAGATGTGTTTTGTGATTTCATATTGATAAGCGATATTCATTTCTGCGCCCAGGTTGGATCCTTTGCCTGTAATGCCTGCAGTTTTTGAAGTGTAAGTGATCACTCCAAGCGCTATATCTATTAAAAGCTTGTGAGGCGTGTTTTCACTGAAGTTAGCAAACATAAAGGCCGGACCAAAAAAAGTAATGGTGTCATCTGTACTAAGATTTGCAGAGATTGTCTGACCCTGAGAATCCGTAGCGGTGAACATTCCCGAACTTGAGGCACTGAAGTTTGAAAATTTAAGTCCCAGCCCCATATTTTCTTTCAGGTTGTAATATGCAGAGACATCTACCGTCAAACCACTTTTTAAACCTTTGATATAGTCCTCTTCTTGTCTGGAGAGTCCATCCGGATTCTCGGCAGTGCGCCATCCGTAGCCTATTGCCGGAATAATTGAAATTTTGGACTGGGCAAATGACATGGCAGAAACGGCAACTACGGCCATTGTTACTAGTTTTTTAAGCATAATTTTTATTGAGTTAAAGTTTTTGATGGCGGCAAAGATAATTTTTTTGATTGAAATGAGACAATAAATAGCAATTACTGATACATCTACAAAAAAGCAAACATTTTTAAGAATAATAAAATAGTTTTAAATGCATGTATTCAGGTATAACTTCGAAGAAGCGAAAGGCTTGTAGGAAAGAAATTAATCAGAGCGGAGCTCCGTAGGAGCGGCACACCAGCCATTTCTGGCGCAGAGACCAAATCGACCATTTTATGATGATAGCATTCCAAAATCGAGACTTCCTTCTTCCCACTTCCATCATCCAACATATTTCACTACTTTTGCACATTCAAATTCAAACATACATCACAATGATTTCGGCACAGGGTTTAGGCTTGCATCACGCGGGAAATTATCTCTTCAGAGACGTCAATTTTACCATCAAAAAAGACGATAAAATCGGCTTGGTCGGTAAGAATGGAGCAGGAAAATCCACGCTTCTCAAAATCCTTTCCGGTGAAATCAACTTCTACGAAGGTACCGTAGTTCCCGAAGGCAACATCACCATTGGATTCCTGAAGCAGGATCTTGATTTTGTGAAAGGCAGAACGGTCTGGGACGAGACGATGCAGGCTTATGAGCAGATCAACGCTATGAAAAATGAATTGGAAGACGTCAACCACCAACTGGCCACCAGAACCGATTACGAAAGCGATGCCTACTCTGATCTGATTGTCCGGATGACGGAACTGAATGATCTTCTGATGAATCACGACGCCTACAATCTGGAAGGTGACGTGGAAAAAGTATTATTTGGTTTAGGTTTCAAAGCCGATGATTTCCAAAAAATCACGGACGAGTTTTCCGGAGGCTGGAGAATGAGAATTGAGCTTGCCAAACTGCTGCTTCAGAAAAACGACCTAATGCTTCTGGATGAGCCTACCAACCACCTGGATATGGAATCCATCATCTGGCTGGAAAATTTCCTGAAAGATTATCCCGGCTCAATCGTCCTGGTAAGCCACGATAAACAGTTTATGACATCAATCTGTAACAGAACTTTTGATGTCAACAATAAGAAGATTGAGGATTACAAAGCCAACTATTCCAAATACCTGGAACTGAGAAAGGAACGCCGCGAAAAACTGGCTCAGGCCAAGAAAAATCAGGATGCGGAAATCAAACAGATGGAAGACAACATCAACAAGTTCCGCGCCAGCGCGACCAAAGCTTCCTTTGCCCAGTCACTCATTAAAAAATTGGACAAAATTGAAAGAATCGAGATCGATAATGAGGATGTATCCAAATTCAATATTCGTTTTCAACCATCTGTGACGCCCGGAAAAGTCATTTTCGAAGCTAAAAACTTAGGGAAAGCTTACGGCAAAAAGCAGATTTTTGACAATGTCGATTTCTTTGTAGAACGTGGCGACAGGATTTCCCTCTTGGGTCAAAACGGCCAGGGAAAAACGACTTTGGCAAAAATTCTTGCCGGCGACATTACAGATTATTCCGGAGAATGGAATCTTGGACACAACGTGAGCATCGGTTATTTTGCGCAAAATCAGGAAGAAGTTTTGACACCAGATAAAACGGTTCTACAGGAAGCAGAAGATTCTGCAACGGAAGAAACCAGACCAAGAGTGCGTGACCTTTTGGGATCTTTCCTGTTCCAGGGCGAGGATGTAACGAAAAAAACCAAAGTCCTTTCCGGAGGTGAAAGAAACCGTCTGGCGCTTTGTAAATTGCTACTTCGTCCGTTCAACACGCTGATTATGGATGAGCCTACGAACCACCTGGATATTCAGTCTAAAGAGATTATCAAATTGGCGCTTCAGAAATATGAAGGCACACTGATCGTGATTTCTCACGACCGTGAATTCCTGCAAGGTTTATCGGACAAAATTTTCGAATTCCGTGATGGTAAAATGAAAGAATTCCTCGGCAACATCGATGAATACTTGGAATACAGACAAAAGGAAAGCATCCGCGAGATCTCTGCAGAACGGTCAAAATTGCATCAGGAGCAGGAAATTAAAGAAGTCAAAACTCAGGAACCAAAACCAGCAACCAGCAGCCATCAACCGACAACCATCGTAAGCAAAGAACAAAAAAACATCCAAAACAAACTGAAAAAAGTAGAAGAAAAAATCTCTGAGCTCGAATTAAAAATAGAAGAATTTGAAAAGTCTTTTGCCAAGGAAAATCCTTCTGAATCCGTTTCGGAAACCTATAACAAAACCAAAGAAGAATTAGATTTGACATTGCAGGAATGGGAATATCTTGGAAGTCAATTGGAAGGTTAAGATTTTTAAACTTTAAAATAAAACATCAACTGCATTGGAATTTCTGATGCAGTTTTTTGTTGCCAAAGAATAATTTCGGATATTTGATTTATTAATAAAACCAATGAAAATCAGTTTATTTCTCATTGCAATTCTATTTTTAAGTTGCAATAAATCTCAAAACCAATCTAGTAAAATCATTCAAAAAGACACTTTACTAATTGCCAAACAAAATTTTGATGGTTTTAGAAAAATCAAGCGCACTTTCACAATTTTTTCTGACAGCACTTACTCTTTTAAAGATATTTTAAAAGATGTGAATCGCAGTAAAGAAGAAAATTTCGAGGGAAGATTAAAAATCAAAAACGATACAATTAAATTTGCTCCTTTTGAATTGGATTACAACAAAGCTGAAACTGCGGTTTTAAAAAATGGTTTTTTAGAATTTATTGACGGTGAAGAACCTGATAGAATGAAAATCGAAAAAACATCTTTAAAAGTTGACAATCGAATTGATTTTAAAAACTTTAAAGACTATGCTGTTTTCACAGATTATAAAAAATTTAAAAGAGACATTAAGAATAAAAGTTTTGACTTAACAACAGATGATTTAAAGAAAATTGAAGAAATTTTAAAAATAGAATTCAATAAAAATGAACGTTTAAGAAAATATACTGACTATTTGAAACAAGTGACTTCACTTAAAAATGAAAAGAATGAAAACATAATCGGTATTCATTTCTATTGTAAGAGCAAAGATTTATTAGATAGTTTTCAATTCTATAAGATTGGAATGATGGATGGAGGAAATTGCAATGTTTACATTCGAATAAATCTTACAACAGGAAAAATAGAATTGGTAAACATTGCAGGATTGGCTTAATAATTAATTTCTTTTCGTAATTTCACACTACACAAACCATAAAATTCAAACAATGATCAACGATATAAAGAAATTCCTGAACGAAGACCAAGACCCCAAAGCCGTGGAGAAAATCACGGAGAAAGTCAATGACCTCTTGACCAACGGCGAAACGGTGGAATACATTGCGGTCCAGAACAAACCTGCCATTAATATCTCGCCGGATTCCATAGTGCTTACGAATAAAAGAATCCTGTTTTTCCGCTCCAAATCGTTTGGATTGGTGACGGATTTTAACGATTATCTTTGGAAAGATGTTGCGGAAAGTCACATCAGCGAAGCTATTCTCGGTTCTACTTTCACGATGACCGCGATTTCCGGTTTCATTGAGACCATCGATTACATTCCAAAATCCCAGGCCAGAAAACTCTACCAATATGCGCAGGCCAAGGAGGAAGAAATGATAGAATACCGCCGGGAAAAAGAACTGGAAGAAAAAAGAGCAACGGCCGGCGGCTTCACCATCAACACACAAAACGAAAAACCAGAAGAACAAAAACCGCAATCACAACCGGAAATGCCTGCCGAAGATCCAATGGAAACCTTGATGAAACTAAAAGCTTTTCTGGACAACGATCTTATTTCTCTCGAAGATTACGAAATGAAAAAGAAGGAAATCCTCAACAGAATGTAATCATCTTAGAATGAAGTCACTCAAAGCCCTCGCCATCAAATTATCGTTTGTCACCATTCCGCTTCTGCTACTTTATATGTATGCTCAGATCGCATTCAAAGCGAATCGTGAAAAAGAGCATCCGACCGATGTGGGAATGGGAATTGTGGTTTATTGGCCTTCATTCTGACAGCAATGTTCATTGGTTTTACCATCGATTTGATTTCTCAATTAAAAAAGAGAGACTACAAAGTGGCTCTTATCAATGTGCCTTTCCTGATTCCATTCGGTATTTTCATCATCTACATTTATTGCTTGATGACAAGTCGGGAATGTTTCTGTGGCTGGCTGATCGATACAATTGATTGGATGAGATAGTCCTGTTCTCCTTCGAAGAAACTTTTAATTAACAAAAAAATGTCCGAACTATTCAAAGCGCATCTCAAGAAATTCATCACCATAACTGATGAAGAGTTTGCTGGGATTATGAATTATTTCGAGGTCCGGACCTTTCGAAAAAAGGAAAACCTTTTGGAAGAAGGCCAGGTCTGCCGCCACAACTATTTTGTCATGAAAGGTCTTCTGAGAAAGTTTTTCATCAATGAAAAAGGTGTGGAGCAAACCACGGACTTTGCGCTGGAAACATGGTGGATGACGGATAACTTTTCATTCGAAAGGCAGGTGCCGGCCGATTTCAGCATTCAAACCGTGGAGAAGTCCGAGGTCCTGACGATTTCCGCCACGTCTCAGGAACAACTTCTGAAGGATTTCCCAATCATGGAAAAGTATTTCCGCATTATTTATCAGCGGGCTTTTGCGGCCAATCAGCGTCGTGTGAAGTACATTTTCACGTATTCGAAAGAAGATTTCTACTTCTCCCTGATCAGGCAGTATCCCGATTTTGTCCAGCGCGTGCCGCAGTATCTCATCGCCTCCTTTCTCGGCTTCACGCCGGAATATCTGAGCGAGATTCGTAAGAAAAGTACTTCTCAGACTTAGAACACACATACTTTATTAAGTCTTCAAGCCAACCAACCTGACATCTCATCAATTAAACTTACAATTGTCATCCTGAGCGGAGTCGAAGGATTTAAAATTCAAAACAAATCTTTTGTGTCTTTTGTGGTTTATTAGTTTTCTTAAACCAGTTTAAGTTTTTCCACTGTTCAATTGGCCACCTTTGTATCAACCAATTAAAACAATTAAAAACAATGGACAAACGCATCAACATCAGCAAAACAGACGCTCAGGCTTACAAAGCAATGCTTGGACTGGAAGGTTATTTGGCAAATTCTGAAATTTCTAAAACCATCAAAGAACTCATTAAAATCCGGGCATCCCAGATCAACGGATGTGCCTACTGTCTGGCCATGCACACCAAAGATGCCATGAAGTATGGCGAGACGGCAGAACGCATCTTCCTCATCAGCGCATGGCACGAAGCGGAAAAATTCTTCTCCGCAGAAGAGCAAATCGCCTTAAAAATGACAGAAGAAATTACACTCATCAGCCAAAACGGACTGACCGATGACACTTACCAAAAAGCACAATCACATTTTTCCGACAAGCAGATTGCCGAACTCATCATGGCCATCATCACCATCAATGCCTGGAACAGAATCGCACTGAGCACCAGACTGGAAATCGGGGAATAAAATTCCTGCCGATCCTCCGGAAAGATCTGTGGACTTTTATTGGCTGAAGACACTGATGGTTGAAAAACATCTCCGCAGATCTTAGACAAAACCTGCGCAGCTTTTAGTCAAAAGGTGCGCAGGTTTACCTCCAAAGGTGCGCAGCTTCTGATCAAAAGGTGCGCAGGTTTACTTCAATGGGTGCGCACCCGCGGGGTCACGGGTGCGCATCGACGGACTCACG
>DBLQ01000018.1:11851-21082 GCA_002297505.1 Flavobacteriales bacterium UBA720 | reverse complement strand
GCTGCGCACCTTTTTAAGTGCCTCTGCAAACGCCCTGTTCATGGGCACTGCAGAAGGCCTTTTAAAGACTTTATCTCAGCTGCTCCTTCCACATCCGGACAGCATAATTTCTGAATGAAGGTGGCGCAGACCGGAAGGCTTTATCCAGGTTATACGCTCCACCCGCATACTCATCGCCACCTACCTGAACCCTGCTGTCGCCACGCATCGCGTATTTTTTATTGCCTTCGTACATGATGAGTTTCATGGTCACAGGACTTACATCGCCATGGCAATCGGCCTTGTACATTACCCAGACTTCTGCAACGCCATTGTGGTCCAGGTCTGTAATCCTGGGGAAGTCCGGATTAAACTCAGCTACGATATCCACCGGACAGTCTGCCACAAAGTCGTACATCTTCCACACCTGCTGTGCCTGCTCCGGACGGACGGTATAATGGTAAGCAAACAGCTCGGCATCGCTGCTGTCATCAAACTCGTGGCGGAATCTGTCGCTGCGCTGCAGGCCGCTTGCCGAAAGAATCACGATGTTATCACCCAGATCATCGCGCCAGCGAACCGCTTTGGTGAGCATGCCTTCATAAGAAACAGATGGAGGCATTGCATCAGCACCGATTTCGGAAACCGCTATGGAATCACTTTTAGGTTGATTTTGTGGATGGGCCACGGGCAATGCCTCCTGCTTTTGGTCGCAGCCCGACAGCAATACCAACAGGAACAAACCGGAAGTCTGTAGAATTCTGTTCATCAGATCGATTATTTTAAATTGATAATTGATATAAAAACAAAAGCGCTTCCGGGAGGGAAACGCTTTCGCAATATCATTTATTTGATGAATCCTCTGCTTCTCAATAGCGGCTGAATGTCCGCCTGATGACCGGCAAATTCTTCAAAAGCCTTGTTCAGATCTACACTGTTGCCCACGGAGAGAATGTATTTCCGGAAACGGTCGCCATTCTCCCTCGTCAGTCCACCGTGTGCTTTGATCCATTCCCAGGCATCCGAATCCAGAGTCTCGGACCACAGATACGCGTAATATCCCGCCGAGTAACCGCCGCCCCAGATGTGCGCGAAATATGGTGTATGGTATCTTGGCGGTACTTGCGGCACCAAGAGTCCGTATTTGTTCAGAGCTTCTTTCTCAAAATCCAGAACAGGAATCAGCTGTTTTTCATCGGTTACCGTGTGCCAGCTCATGTCCAGCGTGGCAGCGGCCACCAGTTCTGTGGTGGCATAGCCTTGGTTAAAGTTAGCCGCTTTTTTAATTTTATCAATCAGCGCCTGCGGCATGGGCTGCTTGGTTTCGTAGTGCAACGCGTAATTTTTCAGAACCTCCGGCTCCAGCGCAAAATGCTCATTGATCTGCGATGGGAACTCCACAAAATCCCGCGGCGTATTGGTGCCCGAGATCGAAACGTATTTCTGATCTGCAAAGAGGCCGTGAAGGGTATGGCCGAATTCATGGAACATGGTTTCCACATCGTCATAAGAGATCAGCGATGGCTTTCCGGCGGCCGGTTTCTGATAATTAAATACATTCACGATCACCGGTTTCTGACCCAGCAGATGCGACTGTGGTACAAAATTGTTCATCCACGCGCCGCCATTTTTGTTGCTTCTGGTATAGAAATCCAGGTAGTAGAGCGCCAGCGACTTGCCATCCCGGTCAAAGACTTCATAAGCCACCACGTCCGGATGATAGACCGGCAGGTCTTTTCTTTCCTTAAAAGTAATACCGTAGAACTTCTCCGCAGCGTAGAAAACGCCCTTTTCCAGGACCGTAGTCACTTCAAAATAAGGTTTGATCTGATTTTCATCAAGGTCGTACTTGGCTTTCCGTACCTGCTCGGAATAGAAATTCCAGTCCCACGCCTGCACTCCGAAGCCCCCTTTCTGAGCATCAATCACTTCCTGAATCTCATTGGTCTCGCGGAACGCCGTTTCTACAGCGGGTTCCGCCAGTTTGGCAAGCAGTCCCATCGCTGCTTCCGGTGTCTTGGCCATCTGATCCTGGAGACTCCACTCGGCATAGTTTTTCTTGCCAAAGAGTTGCGCTTTTTGCAATCTTAGTTTTGCTAATTTTTCAACTGTCTCGCGCGTGTCGTTGGCATCACCTTTTTCGGCTCTGGTCCAGGATGCGCGGAAAAGTTTTTCTCTGGTGTTCCGGTTTTTAAGGTTTTGCAGCAGCGGCTGCTGTGTGGTATTCTGCAAAGCAAGTAGGTACTTGCCTTTCTCGCCAGCCTGCTCGGCATCAGTTGCGGCTGCGGCCAGCTCATCGGCAGAAAGCCCGTCCAGCTCCTTGACATCAGAAATGAGGACAGCTCCTTTCTTCCGTGCTTCCAGCAATTTGTTACTGAACTGAGTGGATAAGGTCGCGAGCTGCTGATTGATGGCTTTGAGTTTTTCTTTATTTTCTGACGAGAGGTTTGCACCTGCCAGCTCAAAATTCTGGATATAATATTCTACCAGTCTTTTGCTTTCAGCGTCCAGCTTGTCAGTTTTTACAGCCTTGATTCTTTTGTAAAGTTTCTCGTTGAGATTGATTTTATCGGAATGGGCAGCAAAGATAGGCGCATAGGTTTCTTCTATTTTCTGAAGAGTATCATTCGTATTAGAACCTGTGAGATTGTAAAAGATGATCGTCGCTCTTCCCAGGACTTCCCCACTGTTTTCCAACGCCAGCACCGTGTTTTCAAAAGTTGGCGCAGCTGGATTGCTGACAATTTTATCAATATTTGCGAGCTGTTCCTTCAATCCGTAATCGAAAGCAGGCTTAAAATGTTCATCTTTGATTTTATCAAATTCCGGTGCCTGGTATTGCAGCGGACTTTTTCTGAGGAAAGGATTATTTTTCATAGACTGTTCTGTAGTGGCAGCAGCTTTTTTTTGCTGTGCGGTAGTCATTACGTTGCCGGCATGAAAAGCCATGAACGTGACGAGTAAGGACATTTTGATATTCTTCATTAATCAAATATTTGAGGACTAAAAGTAAGAAAAAGTGTCGGAATATGGTGAAGGAGCTGCTTAATTATCTTCATCTTCATCGCCACTCCAGTGATTTTCCTCGAAGGAGATACTGTCGAGCGTCAGGAGTTCGGCCTCGCGCTCCAGTGATTCGCGCAGGGTAAATGTGATCATATCCTTATCTTTCTCTTTGGCGAGTCGTTTGGTCATGGCTTTGTCGATGAGCATAAAGCGCTTGCCCATGCGGCGTGCTGTATATTTTCGCATGCCGTTTTCCTGAAGAATATCGACGGCCATGTCTACCGCGGTGCCTAGTGTTTCCCTGTAGATATTATCTACATTTTTATTGAGGAAATCATAGGCATCGAGGCGGTTTTTGGCTCTTACAAAAATTTTCAGGTTGGGATAATTTTCTTTGCAGTAATCCACAAGGAATTTGTTCTTTTCGATATCATCCAGGCACAGCACCAGCAATTCCGCTTCCTCGATGCCGGCTGCCCGCAGCAACGCAGGCTTGGTAGCGTCGCCATAATATACATTAAAACCATTGGAACGCAGGAGCGCTACTCTATCGGGGTCATTATCCAAAACCGTAGAACGGATGCCGTTGGCTTTCAGTAGCCGGCCCACCGTACTCCCGAAAAAGCCGAACCCGACAATGATGATATTACGCTGTTTAATGATTCCCAGCTCAACATTCTCTTCACTTTTCTGGCGGATAAGACGATGATCCAGAATCCTTTCTTTGATTATCAGTAACAATGGTGAGATGCACATCGTGATCGCAACAATAGCCATCAATTCGGAATTCGCCTGATAATCGATGAGATAGAGACTTGCTGCAAAATTGACGAGAACAAAAGCGAACTCACCGACCTGTGACAGCGCGAAGGCCAGGAAGAAACTCTGCTCGTTATTCATCTTGTAATATTTCCCGATCCCAAAAAGAACGACCGCCTTGATAACAAGGACAATCAGAGCCGCCGAGAAAATGAAAAACGGCTTTTCACCAATGACATTAAAGTTAATGGTAGCGCCCACACTCACGAAGAATACTGCCAGTAACAATCCTTTGAAAGGGTCGATATCACTTTCCAGCTCGTGACGAAACTCGCTGTTGGCGAGCATCATACCGGCAATAAAGGCACCTAAGGCAGGACTCAATCCAACCGAAATCATCAGCTCGGAAACACCGATGACCAGGAATAATGAGGCTGCAGTCAGCAATTCATTCAGCCCTGATTTTGAGACGAATCTGAGAAATGGAATGAAAATATAACGGCCCAAAAGTATCAATGCCAGCACGCCAAAAATAACGGTAAAAGGCTGCATCCAATCCGGCACATATTGCAGAAGAATTTCCTGATGCTCCGATTGTTTTACAGCGTTATCAGATTTAGACAAAAACGGCAGCAACGCTAAAATCGGGATGACAGCAATATCCTGAAATAATAAAATTGAAAATGATGATTCGCCGCTTACCGTGCGGAAAAGATTTTTCTCCTTAAGCGTCTGCAGGACAATTGCCGTAGATGACATGGCGAAACACAGCGCGATAATCAGGGACTTCTTGGGTCCAAACCCTGCAACGTAAAACACGATGAAAATCCCGACAATGCTGAGCAACATCTGGCTGAGACCAAGTCCCATGATGCGCTTCCTGATCTGCCAGAGTTTATGAGGTTCCAGTTCCAGACCTACCAAAAACAACAGCATCACCACGCCCAGTTCCGACGCATGCATAATGTCCTCGGCATCCCTTCCTGTCAATTGCAGACAAAACGGACCAATCAGAATTCCGCCGAGAATATAGCCGATTACAGAGCTCAGGCCCAGCTTTTTCCCAAGCGGAACCATAATGATGGCCGCACCCAGGAAAATCAGAATGGTCATGGCAATGGAATTCTGCATCTATTCTACTTTTAAGATTTTTGACAACTCACCACACGCCTGCTCCAGCTCCTCTTCGGAAAGATTATCGGCATTGTAAATAACGTGAATGCCTTTCAGCTCAATATTGTTGACTTCCAATGAGACGCGCAATCCCGTTAAGAGATCACTGACCGTTGCTCCGAATTTCCCATCTTTGGAATAATTCAATTCCCTGCCACCAACACTGGTGACAATCAGCGCATCCTTGCCGGAAAGAATATTGAGGCCTGTCTCGGAAATCCAGCGCATGTCAAAAACCTCATCAATCCAAAGTTTAAGCAAAGGCGGTAATCCAAACCAGATAATCGGAAAATGGAAAATTATCCTGTCATAATCCACGATTCTTTTCCTCTCGCGAAATGGCTGAATATGAAAATCGGGATAATCTTCGTAAAGATCTCTGAGCGTTACATGATCCATAGAATCATAGCATTCCAGCAATCTCACATTGGTTGTAGAATGTTCGAAATAAGGATGCGCAAAAAGAACCAGTGTTTTCTTCAAGAATCTCGATTTTCGTAAATATAGGGATTTTCTGCTTTAGAATCAAGATTCAGACCATTAAGGAATTGAGAATAATTTTGTGGATGAGGATTATTTTGGGATATTTGGGAAATTAAATTTAATAATATGTTTAATCTTCAATCAACTAAGTTAATTAATATCTCATTGCCTAGTCTATATAGATATATGGACAAGAAATATTCTGATTTATTTTTTGAACATGGAATTATTAGAATTAGTTCTTTCGATAGATTCAGAAAATATCCTGACGAAATAAGAGGAGATACAAATGAGGGAGGAGGTATTTACGAGACATTTTCAAATGAAGGAACTCAAAATTTGATAATGACAAATACCAGTCAAAATGCCTATATGCTTTGTTCAAGTTTACATTTTAGTAACGATTTAATGAACGAATTTAAAGTTGATTCTTGTGTAAGAATTAAAGATCCTATCTCATTTGTGAATGCAATTTTAAATGCAATACCTGGCACAAATGAAGCTTTTTTAGGATTTTGCAATTATAAAGATTACAGAGTTATAAGTAAGATTATTTCACCTTTTTCTGATTTAGATGATTTAAGTGATAGAGGAACCGTAACAATAGGTGGTCCAAATTTCAATGCAAGAGTACAGGAAACTATTGGAAATGGAATGGATTTGATGTTTTTAAAAGAAATAAAATATCAGACACAAAATGAGTTTCGTTTTGTTTGGAAAATTGATAACAGATATTTTGAAATGGAAGATTTTATTGATATAAAATGTAAAGAAGCTATACAGTATTGCGAAATTGTAAATGATTAGAATTAAAACCCGAACAAAAATCCGGGTTTTATTACCTATTGTTTGAGGCTAATAGCAAAAAGCCATTTGCAATTCGCAATTTACCATCCACCAGAAGCGCCACCACCGCCGAAACTTCCGCCACCGCCGAAGCCACCAAAGCCGCCGCCACCGCCGGAACTTCCGCCGCCAAAACCACCGCCACCGAAACTTCCCGGAAATGGGAAAAATCCGCCACGATAACGTCGATTTCCTTTTCTTGAAAGCGTGTAATCATCGTCATCATAATTTCCCCAGCCGCCACCGCCATTTTTGTTGATGATGCTGAAGAGCACAATGATAATAATCACGATGAGCACAACTGCACCAATATCAAGACCACCTTCACTTTTATGTTTCTTGACGATGGGCTTGAATTTTCCCTGCACCGCTTCCATAATGGCCGAGGTTCCACGATCAATTCCGTTATAGAATTCTCCTTTTTTAAAAGCCGGCGTCACCAGATAATCCAGAATCTGTCCTGACACCGAAGCGGTGAGATACTGCTCCACTGCACGACCTTGTTGGATAGACATTGTATGGTCTTCGGTCGCAATAAGGAAAACGACGCCGTTGTCAACACCTTTTTGTCCGATTCCCCACTTTTCGCCATACATCGTGGCGAGGTAATTGACATCTTCACCGCCTGTGGTTGGAAGGATAATGACCTCGATTTCTGTGGAAGTGGAATCGGAGAATTTGATCAATTTTTGATTCAGCGCATCTTTTTCGGACTCTGATAACAATCCTACTTTGTCATAAACCGGATAAAGAACGGCTGGTTTTTCCGGCACCAACTGTGCTTTCGCCATCAATCCGAAAATCAGCAGTACTGCAAAGACCAATTTTGTAACCATCCCGAAACGCGATTCCGAAGCCGCGGCGTCTTGCAGCCCGACCTGAGTGGAGCTCATCCCAAAATAGCGGTAGCAATAGCCCCGGCTTTTGGGATAGCGGGAACGGAGGGCGGAATAGCTGCCCAAATTTTGATTCAAATCGGTATGTCGTTTAAGAAAACGTGATATCATTGGATAATTCATTGATATTTTCTCCAACTAAGGGGAAATATTTTTTCAGTTCGAGGCCGGTTTTCAGAATCGCGTCCTTCAGTCCTTTATAATAATTTTCTTTCGCAAATTCAGCAGTAATCTCGTCGTGAAGATGGTCCCAAAACTGTTGTTGTACTTTTTTGTGAATGCCCTCGTCGCCGATAATCGTGAGATAATGTTGTTCGAAATTGACATAGAACAGAACGCCGTTTCTTTCTTTGGTCTGATGCATCTCCAGCGAGCGGAAAATCCCGAACGCTTTTTTGGCAAAATCGTCTTCGGCTGTGGAATCGATATGCACACGGATCTCGCCGGAAGAGTGGTCTTCCGCTATTTTAATGGCCTCCACAAGGGAAGCCATTTCTGTATCTGTGAGGAAGTGATTCATTATTCTGAGAATACGCTTGGTGCTTTTTCTGCGCCTGCGTCTGCCTTGAATGTTGGTTTTGACTTGAACTTAGGGAAGAACGCCGCGACGATATTTCCCGGGAACTGCTCTACAAGATTGTTAAATTTCTCTACAGAATCATTGTAATAAACCGTTTCCGAGCGGATGCTGTTTTCGATAGCCGTATATTCTCTCTGGAAATTGATGTACTGCTGGTCTGCCTTCAGATCAGGATATTTTTCCACGACCACCAATAATCTTCCCAAAGCGCCGCTCAGCTGGGACTGTGCCTGCTGGAATTTGGCCATATCAGCTTCGGTCATATTGGTCGGGTCAATGTTGACAGAAGAGGCTTTTGCCCTTGCTTCAACGACTTGAGTGAGCGTTTCCTGCTCATACTTGGCATAGGATTTTACGGTTCTTTCCAGATTGGGAATCAGATTCGCTCTTTTCTGATAAACTGTTTCCACGTTGGCCCATTTTTTCAGGACTTCATTGTTGGCAACAACCATCGAATTATACCTTCCTGATACGGAAAAACCAATAACTGCCAAGATTACGGCAATGACAACTAATACGATACAACCTTTACCTTTCATAGTTTTGATGTGTTTTAAATTTTTAATTCAATCAAATATACAAATTAAAATAATCCAAGGAATTTATTTTTCGGAAAGCTTGGATTCTTCCCAGAGTTGGTCCATTTCAACAAGATTCAGGTCAGCTAAGACCAAGTTTTTATTTGAGGCTAATTCTTCCATTTTCCGAAATCTTGAAATGAATTTAGCATTCGTTTTTTCCAAAGCTGTGTCGGCATTCAAACCCGAAATTCTGGCATAATTAATCAATGAAAAAAATACGTCGCCTAACTCTACTTCTTTTTTATCACGGTCGGTTTCCTGGTGAAATTCCTGCAACTCTTCCCGGACTTTTGCCCAGGCATCCTCAGCAGAATCAAATTCGAAGCCAATGCCTTTCACCTTATCCTGGATCCTGTACGCTTTGATTATGGGAGGTAAACCTTTAGGTACACCGGAAAGAATAGATTTGTTACCTTCCTTCAGTTTCAGTTTTTCCCAGTTTTGTTTCACCGTTTCTTCATCTTCCGCCACCGTATCGCCATAAATGTGCGGATGACGGAAAATCAGTTTTTCATTCAATGCATTAATCACATCAGCAATATCAAAACTCTTTTTTTCGGACCCGATTTTCGCATAAAAAACCAAATGTAGCAACACATCGCCTAATTCTTTTTTGATTTCCTGCAAATCCTCCTTCAGAAGCGCATCAGACAATTCGTAAGTTTCTTCCAAAGTCAGGTGACGCAACGTATCAAACGTCTGTTTCCGGTCCCACGGGCACTTTTCCCGAAGATCATCCATGATGTCGAGAAGCCTTCCAAAAGCTTCCATTTTTTCTTGTCGTGTATTCATAAAGGATGAATGATTCTAATTTTGTTTTTATCTTTATTTGGGCGCCTTGATCCGTCCTCCGTTCCCGCTTTTTTCTGTCATTGCGAACGACGCGAAGCAATCATCAGAAATTTACCCGCAATGCCAGAAAAAGAGC
>DBLQ01000018.1:0-11755 GCA_002297505.1 Flavobacteriales bacterium UBA720 | reverse complement strand
GAGCTCCACTCAGGCCGGGGCGCGCTTCGCCTAGTTTCAACATTCGTCATTAAAAATCAATTTTCCAACAACTATCAACCGAAGACTATCAACCAAATTAATGCGATTTATTCTGCAGCATCGGCACAAATTTGTAAACCCCAAATTCTTCCTTCTCAAACTGCGTCTCGGAAATTTTCGTGAATCTGTACAGAATCTGCTCGTCTATTTTACCCAACGGAATCACCATTTTCCCGCCGACTTTCAGTTGTTTCAATAATTCTGTTGGGAGAACTTCTGCACCGCAAGTCACCAAGACTTTGTCAAACGGCGCAAAGGTAGGCAAACCGGCAAATCCGTCGCCAAAACTCTGGAACTTGGGTCTGAGATGCAATTCCCTGAAAATCCTGGAAGAGAAATTATATAAATCTTTCTGGCGTTCAACCGTGTAAACCAAAGCTTTCATCTGAATCAGAACCGCCGTTTGATAACCACATCCTGTACCGATTTCCAATACTTTTTCGCCTTCATTCACTTCCAGCAATTCAGTTTGTTCTGCAACGGTGGAAGGATGAGAAATGGTCTGCTTGGCCGCAATCGGGAATGCACGGTCTTCATAGGCATAATCCTCGAAAACGCTTTCCATAAAGAGATGTCTGGGCACTTCGTTCATTGCATTGAGAACAAAAGAATCCGTAATCCCGATTTTCTGATGCAGATAATCGATTAATTGTTTCCTTTTGCCTTTGTGAACGTACGTGTCTCTCATTTACAAATTTATTTGAGGAACACTTCGACTCCGCTCAGTGTGACAATCAAAACAATCTTTATTGTCAGGCTGAGCGGAGTCGAAGCCTTTGCTGATATATAATTTACTATTAATAAAACTGCAATTTCGGAAGGAAATTTTTAAAAAGCAAGCATTCTACATAAATTTAAAAGTTATCAATCAATTAACATTGATTTAAGATAAAGTTCATAGCTTTGATTGTTTTTTTTACTAAAAACTCAACAAAATTCTTACTTCATTAAATGACAGAATGACGATTATGCCGAAATTAAGAGCTTATATCAAAGGAACCGGTTCCTATGTTCCCCCAAAGATTTTAAATAATGAATTTTTCGAAAAGGTAGGTTCGTCCGACGAATGGATTTTTAAGAACCTGGGAATCAGAGAACGTCGGATTGCGGAAGGCGAAGTGACGAGCGACCTGGCTTACAAAGCAGGATTGAAAGCTTTGGAAAATACAGACGTTTCGCCGAAAGACATTGACCTCATTATTGTCGCAACTTCTACGCCCGATAGACAAGCTCCGTCAACAGCTTGTTTCGTTCAGGAAAAAATGGAAGCACCACAAGCTGTTGCTTTTGACATTTCCGCCGTTTGTTCGGGCGGACTTTACGGCATTGCCATCGGTTGCCAATTCATCGAGACCGGAATGTACAGAAATGTTCTAGTCATCGGAGCCGATACTTTTTCCACGATTACCGACTGGGAAAGAAAAGATTCGGTATTTTTTGGAGACGGCGCTGGTGCGATTTTGTTATCTGCTACGACTGAAGACAAAGGCTTTTTCGATTTCAAACTGCACGCAGACGGCACCGGGAAATACCATTTCAACATTCCGGCCGGCGGTTCGGAAATGCCGGCTTCCGAGGAAACTTTGAAGCAAGGCCTTCATTATTTCCAGATGAACGGAAAAGAAGTATTCCAAACCGCAACCAGAGTTTTGCCGGAAACAATCAATGAAATTTTGGATGCGAATCAACTCACTTCTGATGACGTAGACTGGGTCATTCCGCATCAGCCCAGCATTAATATTTTGAAAGAAACGGCGAGAAAAACCAATATCCCGTTCGAAAAAGTAATGACGAATATGGACAAGTACGCCAACACGTCCGGCGGAACAATCCCCATTGTGCTGGACGAAACTTACAAAAGCGGAAAAATCCAACCGGGAAATTTATTATTATTCGCGGCAGTTGGCTCCGGCTGGACCTGGGGAACCGCGCTATACAAGGCTTAATTTGGTTGTTGGTTGTCAGTTGATAGTTGCTGGGAAAAATTCGCATCAATATCAATAAAAAACCAACAACTGTCAACCAATAACTATCAACTAAATAAAATGTTAGATCATCAAACTTTCCTCATCACCGGAATTGCTGACGAAAATTCTTTGGCGATGAAAACCGCTGAAAAAATCTTGAAAAACAACGGAAAAGTGGTTTGCACGGGTTTAGGCGTCACACCGTTTCATCAAAATCTTTCTGAAAAAGCAGCATCTTTCCTCAATAAAAACTACGAAGATTTTGAAAATGCCTGTAAAAAAGTTTTAGGCGAGGATGTTTACACAGCGCCTTTGGATGTGACTTTGCCAGAAAGTCTCAGTCATTTTGCTGATGATTTAAAATCAAAAAATATCGCAGTGAATGGCTTTCTTCACGCCATCGCGATGGACAAAACCATCAGGAACAAATCTGTGAAGCCGATGCTGGAAGTCACCGCAGAGGAATTCAATGATACGATGAATGTTTCGGCGTTTTCGTTGGTGACGCTTTGCCACGCTTTGATGTCCAATGGTGTTTTACAAAATGGTGCCTCGATTGTTTCATTGAGTTATATTGCTGCCGAGAAAGTTTCGTTTTTTCCTTATATCAACATGAGTATTGCCAAAGCGGCACTCGAAAGATTGACGATTGAAATGGCTTATGAACTCGGAAAAAAATACGGAATCCGAGCCAACGCCATCAGATTCTCACCTTATATGGGAAGTAAAGCCGGAAATGCAACATTGAAGGTTGAAGACGTAGAAAGAGCGAATAGAATCAGTCCGTTGGGGAACGCTACGCCGGAAGATTTGGCGCACGAGATTGTTCATCTTTTCCGCAAGGAAACCAGAATTACCGGAGAAATTCGGCACGTGGATGGTGGGTTTCACATTATGGGATGATTTAGGTTGGAGAGTTTGAGAGTTTGAGAGTTTATGCAAATCCAGAATAATCAGTTTATTTTCAACAATGTCAGGCTGAGGCTCTCGAAGTTTTTAAATTAAAACATCTCGCAGATTGTGCTGCTTTGTCAGATTATTTTTTATAAAAAATTACGCTATTTTCCCAAATCTGTTAGAAACTTTAATCAAGATTCAAGCTGCAAGTTTTGTGGCTTGAATTTTTATTTGGTTAAATTGCATCATCAAAATTATTTTAAAATTTATGAGACAGATAAAAACAGCTTTGCTGGCGTATGGTGGTTCCGGGAAATTGTTTCACGCACCATTTCTGGAGGTGAATGAAGGATTTGAACTCATCGGAGCTTACGAACGAAGCACCAAAAATATACAGCCCGATTATCCCGATGTTATTAGTTTTGATTCTCTGGAAGCAGTTCTGGAAAGCGATGCGGAATTAATTGTAGTCAACACACCAATCGACACCCATTTTGAATTCACGAAAAAAGTTCTGGAAGCCGGCAAACACGCTTTGGTAGAAAAAGCTTTCACTACAACTTCCGAAGAAGCTGACGAATTGAACAGACTCGCCAAAGAGAAAAATCTGAAACTCTGCGTGTACCAAAACCGACGCTATGACAGTGATTTCCGAACCGTGAAAAAGGTTTTGGAAGAAAATTATCTCGGCGACATTGTGGAAGCTGAAATCCGTTTCGAAAGATTTAATCCAGATTTAAGTCCAAAAGCCTGGAAAGAAAACGGTAATCCCGGCGCCAGTATTTTGATGGATCTCGGCTCACACGTGATTGACCAGGCATTGACCTTATTCGGACATCCGGAAAAGGTTTTTGCGGATATCCGAAGAACCCGTGAAAACACACAGATCGATGATTATTTTGATATTTTGCTTTATTATCCTGACAAAAGAGTGCGGTTAAAATCCAGTTATTTTGTGAAAGAAATGACGCCCGCATTTGTCCTCCACGGCAAGAAAGGAAGTTTCCTGAAACACAGAGCAGACATCCAGGAAGATGAATTGAAATTGGGAAAAGTTCCGAATCGTGAAAATTGGGGAACAGAACCGGAAGACAAAACCGGAATTTTGGCCTACAACGACAGAGTGGTGAACTTCCCGACTTTGCAAGGCAATTATCTGGATTTCTACGATGATCTTTACAACGCGATTGCCAATGACAAAAAAGTTCCGGTAACGGCGAAACAGGCTTTTCATACGATGAAAGTGATTGAGGCGGCGAAGGAAAGTTCTGAAAATGGGAAAGTTGTTGAGTTATAAAACAAAAGAGAAACTTTTTTAAGTTTCTCTTTTATGGTTACCAAGGGCTGATGCCGGTTTCGTCTTCAATATCGTTGCTGAAAAACTGTCCCGTTGGGGCGTCCTCATCGGTCAGCGTATGCTTAACGATAAAATCAGCGGCGCTTTCTACGGAACCCGGTCCGCTGTGATGGTTGAAATCTGTTGCCGTATAGCCTGGATCAATCGCATTGACTTTAAAATTCAAATCCTTTAACTCATACGCCAAAACAATCGTATACGCATTCAAAGCGGTTTTCGACGGGCCGTACGCCGAATTTTTGACCGCATAGTATTTCCACGTCGGGTCGCTGTGCAGAGTCAATGAACCTAAACCGGACGTGATATTGCTGATTCTTGGACTGTCCGATTTTTTCAACAAATCCAAGAAAACCTGTGTCACATTGATGACTCCGAAAAAATTGGTTTCAAAAACTTCTCTAATATCATCGACTGAAGTTTCTGAAGCTGTTTGTGGCTGCGTCCCCAAGATTCCTGCATTGTTAATCAGAATATCCAATTTTCCCTGTTCGTTCTCGATTTGATTTTTAGCCGAAAGGATCGATGCGGAATTGGTGACATCGATTTCGATGGCCTTGATATTTTGGAAGCCGTTTTCGCTAAGTTCTTTGACAACATTTTCGCCGTTGGACAATGTTCTGCTTCCGAGATAGACGAATAATCCTTTTTTTGAAAGCTGTTTTGCGGTTTCTAAGCCAATGCTTCTGTTGGCGCCGGTTATTAAAACTGATTTCATTTTTAAATGGTTTTAATTAATGATGCAAAATTCCATCAATTAAAAAATAAAACATTTGCCATTTGACAAAAAGCGATTTTTATTTGATATTTTTTCTGATTCTGCTGAGAGAAGACTGGGTCACACCCAGATACGAAGCGATATAGGACAAAGGAATTCTGTTGACCACTGTGGGATAGATTTCCAGAAACTTAAGGTAGCGCGTGGTGGCATCTTCGGAAACCAGCGGACTTCTTCGCTCGACTTTCATCAGCAGTGCCCGGGAAATTATTTTGCCGACAATCGTTTCCCAGCCGACAATGGTCTGCAAAAGCTCCAGCCAGTCTTTCCTGGAAAATACAATCACTTTGCAGTCCGTGATGGCCTGAACATACGAACTGGACGGGATTTCGTTATCAAAACTTTCCAAATCCACCACCAGATTATGTTCTTCGATAAAATATTTCGTCACCTCTTCACCATCTTTATCATAATACACTACACGGATAATTCCTTCTTTGATAAAGCCGACGCGGCGGGCGATTTTCCCCGCTTCCGAGAAATAACTGTCCTTCGGAATTTCAATTTCCGTGGCTTTGCTCCAGATAAAATCAATCTGCTGTTGGTTCAGGTTTCCAAATCTCAAAATAAAATCGAAGAGTTCTTTCATAGATGCAAGTTAATCAAAGTTGATATTTCAATTTTTGTCATTTGGCAAAAAAAGAAATATCATCTCAAACCTAGTACTTGATCATGAGAACGCCACTGCCTTTGATCCTGTAAAGTCCACCTTCCGGCAGAGCAGTATCTTGCTGCGCCATGGCCTCACTATCATAAACCGGGCAACCCTGAATAATGGCCGGCGTGATGTCCGCCGAATTTTTGATGACGTGCAACTGGGACCCGACCTGCTGATTCCCTGGTTTCAGGCCGAGATCTGCGCGGCTGATGGTTTTCAGGACACCATTGGCGTCGGCTACCACAATGCGGTCACTTGGATTGGTACTGATATAATTGGTCCGCTGTGCCGCCTGCAAGGTTTGCCACGCGGCAAGTGTGCCGTAACCCAAAGCATCGATCCTGACTCCGCCAAGGATCAGATCGAGGCGCTGCGTAGGATTTCTGTAAAAAGCGTCAACATTGGGGTCTGCACCCAGTGACCAGTTGCCGCGTTCGTCCATGATAGCTCTGTAATTGTTGGCAGCGGAAGATGCGGCAGAGCCATCACTGTTCGCTCCCGATGTTCCCAGCCAAATCTCGCCGCCCACTGAAGTGTATTTTCCGGTACGCAGAACGATGCCTGCCCGCTGCTGTGTCACCGCTGTGGTCAGTCCATAATTGGCGCTGGAGGTAGATGTATGTCCTTCGAAGGCGGTGATCGAGGTACCGTTGGGTCGTGCTGTTCTGGCACCGATAGTTCCGGATGAGATGATATTCCGGTGGACAATAGCCTGCGCATTATTCGTGGTAGCCAAGCTATAATTAACATCTAAATCATCATTCGCCTGAAAAGTGACTTTGTCATCCACCTGGCGGCCCAGAACCAGAAGATCCGACGGCGTATAACCTACACCTATCCTACCTTTGGACGTTACAATGACATCATCCAAAACCTGCGTAGATGTAGGCGCTCCTGTTGCTGAATTGTCCTTCGCAGCGTCTACATGGAACGCTCCGATGCCTTGATTGGTGCCGACAGCCACATTACC
The DNA here is from genome assembly GCA_002297505.1 of Flavobacteriales bacterium UBA720. Classification (GTDB taxonomy): domain Bacteria; phylum Bacteroidota; class Bacteroidia; order Flavobacteriales; family Weeksellaceae; genus Epilithonimonas. The sequence goes on along the minus strand of DBLQ01000018.1, from coordinate 5,071 downwards.
TTTCTGGTAAATATCTTGGGTATTCTGTGTGGCTTCGGTTGCGGTATTTCTCACGTACCAAGGCTCTGTCCCAGCAGAACCATTGCCTTTGAATTTTTGCCAGAGCGTCCCATCAAAATAATAATAGCCCGGCGCGTCTACAAGCGTCCGAGGCGAATTGGTATCACCACCACTGACATCAGTTACATAGATCAGTGCGGCGGTCTGATCTGTTCCGTAATTAGCGGTATTGGCCGTCAGCTCGGTACGTGTAAGACGCGGCGCTTGCATTCCAATGAATTGTGACTGGTCTGTGATAACGCCGGTAGCATCACGTTTGGCATTGACGTCGAAAGTTGTTTTAGGTGCGTCGGTATTAATCCCGACCTGAGAATAAGCCTGTCCGGCAGCAGCCAGAACAAGCGAGAGACTGATTTTTTTCATGTTTGTTGTGTTTTTTCGATGGATTGAAGTCCTTAACTGAGCCATCTATTTTTCAACACAAATTTAAAAATATTATTTAAATTCAAAAATAATAATAAAATAATTCTTAAAATATTTAATTTTTACTAATATTTTATTAATCTTAAATATCAAATGTAGATATATCTATATCATTAATAATGAATTTGAGATATTGAATTAATTTTGACAATCTTCTATCAGTCCTGCTTGTGTCTTATCAAAAAATCATTGATAAATTTTTTAAGATCATTTCTGATGTTGGTCTTTGATAATTCTTAAATTTACGGCTTGAATAATTTTAATTTTATGATCAAAGCAGGTCTGGTGGGCGCGGGACACCTTGGAAAAATCCATTTGAAATTACTGAATCAATCCGAAAAATATGAGCTTATCGGTTTTCACGATAAAGATGTGGAAAACGGACGGAAGCTGGAAGCCGAATTGGGCTACAGATATTTTGAAAGTTTCGAAGATCTGCTGAATGAAATTGAGATGCTGGACATCGTGACACCCACGCTGTACCATTATGATTATGCGCTGAAGGCCATTGAAAAAAGCATCCATTTTTTCATCGAAAAGCCTGTCACGCAAACCCTGGAGCAAGCTGAGGAAATACTGACGCAATGTCGCGAATTTGGTATCAAAGCGCAGGTTGGTCATGTGGAAAGGTACAATCCCGCTTTTATCGGGGCTAAGGATTACATCCAGAATCCAATGTTTATCGAGATTCACAGATTGGCAGAATTCAATCCGAGAGGAACCGACGTTTCTGTGGTTTTGGATCTGATGATTCACGATCTGGATATTTTGCTGAGTTTGGTTAAATCCAGGGTGAAGCAAATCCACGCCAGTGGCGTTTCCGTAGTGAGCAAAACACCGGACATCTGCAATGCGAGAATCGAGTTCGAGAATGGCTGTGTGGCGAATCTTACCACTTCCAGAATCTCAATGAAAGCCATGCGGAAATCCAGATTTTTCCAGCAGGACGCTTACGTTTCCGTAGATTTCCTGGAGAAAAAATCGGAAGTCATCCGCATGAAACCTGCGCCGGAAAATCCGTCTGACTTTGATATGATCATTGAAAATGCAGAAGGCGAAAAAAATCAGATCCTGTTCGAATATCCGAACATCCAGCCTAACAATGCGATCCTGGACGAACTCGAAAGCTTTGCCAACGCTATCGAAAACAATACACCGGTGGAAGTTTCACTTGAAGACGGTACGGAAGCTCTGAAAGTGGCTCTGGAAATCATGAGACTGATTCGGAAGGTTTGATTTTGGGATATGATAAATTATAATATATTTACGACCTTAAGATCATTCAAACAATAAACAAAATATAATGAAAAACATTGTAGTAATAGGTGCCGGAACGATGGGAAACGGGATTGCCCACACCTTTGCACAGAGCGGCTTCTCCGTAAGTCTGGTGGATGTAAAGCAGGACAACCTGGATCTCGCTCTGAAAACGATCACCAATAATCTGGACCGCATCATTGCCAAGGGAAACCTTACTGATGATGAAAAAAAGGAAACTCTGGGTAATATCAGAACATTTACCAACATTGCGGATGCCGCCACGGATGCAGACCTTATCGTAGAAGCAGCTACAGAGAATCTGGAACTTAAACTTAAAATTTTTCAGCAGATCGATGAGCTGGCTCCGGAACGATGCATTCTGGCGACCAACACCTCATCCATTTCCATCACGCAGATTGCAGCGGCCACGCAACGTCCCGAAAAAGTCATCGGCATGCACTTTATGAATCCGGTGCCAATCATGAAACTGGTGGAAATCATCAAAGGCTATTCTACTTCCAAAGACACCTTTGACGCTATTTTTGAGATGTCTAAAAACCTGGGGAAGGTTCCTGTAGAAGTTAATGATTATCCCGGATTTGTAGCCAACAGAATCCTGATGCCAATGATCAACGAAGCCATAGAAACGCTTTATAACGGCGTGGCGGGCGTAGAGGAAATAGACACTGTAATGAAGCTGGGCATGGCGCATCCGATGGGACCGCTGCAACTGGCAGATTTTATAGGGCTGGATGTGTGTCTTGCCATCCTCAATGTGATGCATGACGGCTTCAAAAATCCTAAATACGCGCCCAATCCGCTCCTTGTGAACATGGTGATGGCCGGCAAAAAAGGCGTAAAATCCGGGGAAGGTTTTTACGATTATTCTGACAGCAAAAAAGCAGAGAAAGTCTCGAAGATGTTCCTGAAATAATCCGGTTAAAAATTTAAGAACTCAGGTTCTGACCGTTATCAAAAAAAATAATTATCAATAATTCTTTTCGGGGAATTTTTCTATCTTTGAACCAATAAGAGCGATCACAAAATACGCTCTGAGTTATTTAGAAACATTAATATATTGCATATGAAATTACCTAAGTTTTTATTGGCCGATAATTCTGATTTTCCAGAAGATCTATTTGTAGTACACACAGAGTATCCGCGTTTCATCCTTAACGTAGAAGAAGAGGATGTAGAATGGCTGGACGACTTGGAGGGCGATGACGAAGAAACCGTGGCTACGGAAGCTACAAAAGTAGTAGAAGAAGCCTTCAAATGGTGCGACGAAGAACTCGCAAAATATGACGACGAAGAAGACGAAGAATAATAAAAAAAGGAACTCCGGTTGGAGTTCCTTTTTTTTTATGCCTGTAATGGTATTTTATTGCTTATTGAATTTCAGTAACAGCAGATTATCTTTATAGAGCTCCAGCGTGTTTTCCGTCACCACGTATTTATTGACTTGGGGAAGCACTTCCAGATAAGCCGTTTCCGTGGTCATATTATTACACATTTTTCTGGTAGAACCTACAGCTTTTGCAGAGAAATTTCCTGCTGAGGTATCGATGGTAACATCAGAGAAATAACTGTTGCAGCCGGCATTTCCGGAGATTCTGTTCTGCTCGATAACCAGCGTTGGCTTATTGGCGACATCATCCGCCAGGACCCACTGCGTGCCGGTAATCGGCGCCTGATTTTTCCCTAACTTAGAAGCATTTCCCACTCTGGTGGTACAAGAAACGATGGTTAATGCCAATATGGATGTATAAAAAAGTTTTTTCATTGCTAATAAATTACGTTTCAAAGATAAGATTTTCTTTTTAACATCATCTTATTCATTATAGGGATAGTCATTCGATTTCAATTACAATTGGACGAGAAGGATTTGGAAAATGTTAATTAACATAATCACAATGAATAAATTAGCCGCCTTAATTTTTAAAACGTTAATTTTGCCACCCGAAATTATAGTCTTATGAAAAAAATAGCTGAATACAGAAAACTGCTGGAAGTGGACAAAAGTGCAAGTCTGAAAGATCTGAAAAATATCTACAGAAATGTGATGAAGGAAACGCATCCGGACAAATTCATCAATGACGAAGCCGGCAAGCTGGAAGCGGAGGAAAAAAGCAAATCTGTAATCGAAGCGTATCATTTTCTGGTGAGCATCAATGAGGAAACTCAGGAAAAATATAAAGAGGAATACACGGATACGATTTCCAATTCGATCATTACCGATTTCTACCTGGAAAAATCGATTCTGAAAGTTGAACATCTGAACGGGCAAATGTTCGAATATATCGGCGTTCCCAGAAACACATACATCAAAATGGTGAACTCCGACTCGCCAAGCCGTTTTGCAAGAAGACACATCTACGGCAATTTTGTTTACAGAAAATCCGGCGAGGCAATGGCAGAATAATTTTTCTATTTTAAAGTATATTGAGACTTTCAGATTTTCTGAAGGTCTTTTTTTGTAAAGAACATAAAAAAAGACAGCCCGAAGGCTGCCTAAAGTGTATAAATAAATTGAGATTATTCTACGTGCTTCGGAGTAAATCCGTCTTCGCTAAGTTCCTTGTGTTCGTAATCAGCTCTCATTTCGGCTTCATAATCTACCTTTTCATGCTTGCCCATTCTTCTCAAAATGGAATCAAACAATGAATAAACTACTGGAACGATAATCAGGGTCAGGAATAATGATGATGTAAGACCACCAATCACTACCCACGCGAGACCTTTGTTCATCTCCGCTCCTGCTCCACTTGCAAGTGCAATCGGCAACATCCCGAAAATCATTGCAATCGTGGTCATCAAAATCGGACGGAGACGCGCGTGATTGGCCTGAATCAATGCATCGTGGGTGGTAGCGCCGGCCGCTTTCCGCATATTGGTAAAATCGACAATCAAAATCGCATTCTTCGCAACAAGACCAATCAGCATAATCATACCGAGCATCGTAAAGATATTCAGAGAGTTGCCTGTTAATGCCAGAATCAGCATAACTCCGATCAAAGCCAGCGGAATAGAGAACAATACCACGAAAGGATACACAAAACTGTCATAAAGCGAAACCATTACGAGGTATACCAAAACAATAGCTGCCAATAGCGCGATTCCCAAAGTACCGAAACCTTCGGTCTGGTTTTCCATATCGCCGCTCCAGATGTATTCTACACCGGCGGGTTTGGTTTTTTCATTGTTCATAAACATCGCAGCCCACTCATTGGCCACATCGCCCACAGGACGGCCCACCACCTTGGATTTGACCTTGATGGAAGGCGCTTTGTCCCTACGTTCCAGCAAGCTCGGACCGGAGCCCATTTTG
>DBLQ01000015.1 GCA_002297505.1 Flavobacteriales bacterium UBA720 | reverse complement strand
CAGAAAAATTGTCTATACCCATTACTACCGTAGCGAGATGATGACAGCGGATTTTAATTTCCGAAATATTGAAAGGAAAAGAATGATTGATTCGCTGTCTCATATGGCAATAGAAACCCAAAACCTCAAGAACGGACAACAAAAATTAGTCAGATCTCCTAGCGTCATAAACAAGGTCCAGGCTATATATGACAATAAGTTTTACAATGTGTCCATTATGAGGGGCAGAAATGAATCAAGGAAAGTGTCCAGAAACAATTATATCATCGACGTCTATAATAATCCATCGAAACAATATCTCTACAGTTTTTATATCAGCAATACTGAGCATGACAAGATCAGAGGGATTTTATCTACAAAACATTATTTCTATGTACTTTCTAGTAACAAAATTACAAGATATACATTCAAATGATATCTGTTGGCCGACAGAACAGGGAATGCCGAAAACCTGTTGATCTAGAGTAGGCATAACATCAAATTTTATTACAATGAAAAATTTCATTTTACCCGCAGTTTTAATTCTGATAGGAACAGGAACTGCATTCGCTACCCAGGAAGCGAAAAGCAGCAGCAACAAATTAGCTGCCAGACAAGGCTATATTTTTAATAGCGCAACCAACCAATGGGACAGAAGCATCATGTGCAGTGATGACTTTGATGTCATCTGTACACTCAATGGCCTGCCAACAGGCCAGCAGGTTTTTGGAACCGCTGGTGAGGAAGTCGACCATCCGGAAACGGCCAATGTTGAATTATACAAATTAGGTAATTAAAAAAGAGCTCCCGCGAGGGAGCTTTTCTTGTTTTATAAAGGAGTAATCCAGGCTGCCGGAGATTTATTTTTTAAGTGATAATCGAACCATTGCCATATTTTAACATTGAGATCCAATTGGTTCGCAGGGTTCATCATATTATGCGTTTCATTTTCATACTCAAGCAACACTGCTTTTTTCTGCAGTCTTTTCAGCCCGAGAAAAAACATTTTGGACTGCAAAGGCGGAACATTTTTATCTTTTAAACCAGTCCATATCAACACCGGGGCTTCCACACTTTTTAAATAATAGATCGGTGAATGTTCCCAATGGTTTTTCCAATCATCGAAAACGTTACTGTTCATTCTGAACTGCTGATTCTCCACCCTCATGTAATTGGGCGTAGGATTGATTTCTGAATTGCTTAAAGCCAGACTGACCAGATCTGAAACCATAACGCCAGCAACCCCGGTTTTAAAATATTTGGAATTGCCTAAGGCAAGACCCGTTTCATAACCGCCGTATGACAACCCCGAAACACCAATATTATGATCATCAACGGAGGCTAATATTTTGACGGAATCAATACTTTTTTCCAGAGATGTAAGCATGCTGTTTTTAACATTACCGGTTTCATACTGTAGATCTGGGAGAAGGACGATATACCCATTTAACAGGTAATGCAGGTAATTGAATCCTACGGTTGACGTTAAATAGGGTGGCAGAAAATAAAGCAGATCACGTGACTGTTTTTCATAAATGTTGACGATCATAGGGTATTTTTTATTTTTATCATATCCCAACGGAAAAAGTACAGCTGCATTGGACAAACCATAAGATGTTCTATACTGGAAAATTTTGTATTTCATCTTTTTTAAATCTTCACTTTCTGCCCGAAGTGCTTCGTAAATAACCTTGTATTTACCATTTTCAAATCTTGTCAATTTGAAAGGTTCTATTGCAAAATCAGAAGTAAACAACAGTCCTTTTTCATAGGGTATCATTTCTTTATAATTTTTTTGCTTATAAATTATGGTTTCATCATTCTTTGCAGAATACGTTGCAAATCCTGAACGATAATTTACCTCGTTGAACATCTTAAAAATCAGATCTTTTTGCAGATCAATTTCAATGTATTTTACACTCCAGGAAGACGGTGGATTTTGATCTTTTACATTCATTAATTTATATTTTATACTATCCTCCTCTCCTTTCGTAATTCTTTTTACTTCATGTGTTCGGAGGTCAAGGGTAAAATAGTCAAATTGATTGGAAAGCAGAATGATGGGTTGATTTTTCACTCGAATGGGTGTGGTTTCAGGACTATTGCCCAAGCCGTTATGTCCGCCGCTCTCCCATCCCGTCGTATGGGATGGCATAAGTTCTTTTACATTTCCTCTCGTCAGATTATAGCTCATCCATTTTTTCTGATCAAAGTAGATGAATTGATTCCTTTCGCGATCCCAAAAATAATTTCCCTGATCCGATCTTTTCTCAGGTAGACGATGAGATTTTTTTCCGTAGTCCAATACCAATTTCAAATCAAGAACTGCATTGGGATCCGCTTCAACTATGTCAGTGCCCTGATCGTATACAATAAAATCACCTTTATCATTCAGAAATCGGTAAACCGGAAGTTGAATCCCAACATCCGGTACATATTCCCACTGCTTTTCCTTAATATTGTAGATGCCCAAATATCGATTTAAGCTCTTATTCATGCTGTTTTTATCAGAATATGTGATCATTAACTCTGAATCTACCTTATCAGTGACCTCACTTTTTAAGTACATTGGAAGCAGGAAATGCTCATCTTCTCTTATCTCAAAATAACCACCTAAGGTCGGTACAAATTCAAAACCTTCCGGACTTGTGATGAGCTGTTGAGTCAGCTTATTGAATGACCTATCCACACGGTAAAGCGTTATCACTGATTTTTGGATATCTGCACAGTGAATATCATTTCCTTTACTCGATATCCATTGAACGTTTTTATCGAGTCTTATAGATCTCAACTTCTGATCCTTTAGATCTATTATGCCCAATTGATGATCCGAAATATAGATCAATTGACCGGATTGATCATTCAAATGATATTTGCTGATATTCTCTTCCTTCCATAGTATTTGTGCATCTTTAGAAATGGTCATCAGAATTTTCGAATTCCTGTCATATAATACCACTTTTTGATAAGGCCTAGAGACAGTTGCGATAAAATGGCCG
>DBLQ01000016.1 GCA_002297505.1 Flavobacteriales bacterium UBA720 | reverse complement strand
TCCGCCCTCCGTTCCCGCTTTTTTGTTCCGCTTCGCTACACAAAAAGAGCTCCACTCAGGTCGGGCTGCGAAGTTTGATATAAAACAAAATTGGTCAACAGAAACAAAATCTGACTGGCAACAGAATTAAAATGAAAATAGTAACTAAAAATATCAATATCCAAAACGAAGTTTTCACCTTAACCAATCAGCGGGCATTGTTCTGGAAGAAAGAAAAAGCTTTGATTCTCTCCGACTTGCACATCGGAAAAACGGCTCATTTCCGCAAAAACGGGATTGCTCTCTCCGATCAGGTTTTCGAAAACGATTTACAAAGATTATCTGTTCTCATCGAATATTTTAGACCCGAAAAATTCCTTGTGGTTGGTGATTTACTGCACGCCGGAGATAATTCAGGTGTCGACAAATTCTGCGAATGGAAAAACCAATTTCCAAACCTTGAATTTCATCTGATAGAAGGCAATCACGACAGAATTTCAAAAAAACTGGAAGCCAAACTTTGCCTGAATTTCAGAGATGAATTTCTCGAAATTGAAGAATTTATTTTTGTTCACGATTTTCAGAAAAAGAATGAGAAATTTCAGATTACCGGACATATTCATCCGGGTCTTGTCATCAATTCGTCGGTGAAAAATATCAAACTGCCGTGTTTCGTGGTGTCGGAAAACCAGCTGCTGCTTCCGGCTTTCAGCGAATTTACAGGTCTGGACACAAAAAATCTCCCTAAAAAAGGAAGATTCTATGTTTTTACGGATGCGGAGATTTATGAGATTTAATCTTTTTTCTTGTAAATAAAACTGCAGATCAGCAGCGTAATATTTACCAAAACTGCAAAAGCATTAGACAATATAATCGGCAGTTCATCATTCAAAAAACCGTACCACACCCACAGCGAAAGTCCTGTAATCAGCACCAGCAGCGTGACCATGGATATGTCTTCTGCATTTTTCTGTTTAATAACTTTGATGAGCTGAGGCATCATAGCCACAGAGGTTAGACCTCCGGCGATCAAACCGAGTATTTCTGCATTCATAACAATTTATTTTTTCTGATTTTATACGAGGTTTTATAAGCTTTATCTCTTAGTTTTTGCAGTCTGCCGACAGGTTGAAGTTCTTTGATATTTTCGAATGGATTAAAAGACAGATTTTCAATATCCATATTATTCTTGTCAATTATTTCCGAAGTTGTAATCGTACCAATGGACACGAATGGGGAATTTTGCCACAAGGTATTTAACTGATTGACAGGATGTTTTTGGAGATCATAACAATACTGAACCATTAAATCCAGTTCGTACTTATGCTCCTTGATATAATTTTGAATAGACCAGTCAATACGATCCGTATCCGGTTTAGACGAAACATTTTTAGGTACTAATTTCAACTTAACCAAATGATCTCCCAGCCGATAGACACCAATCGAATGATAATCAAATGACAGGATAAAATTCTTACGTTTCCGGACCAATCTAAAAACTTCCTTAACAAAGTCAGGTTTCAGGAACGCCGGAAGCGTCATCAGAGAATATTTCGTGATGCGGAATGAATTAAAAATTTTAGAGAAAAAACTGCCAGAAAAAAATTGATTGACAGCAATGAAAATTTTTAAGAATCGCGAAACATTGTTAATCGGGAATAAAGGAAAATTGACCATTGGAAAATTAGCGATAGTATGATGGTTATGCGATAATTGCAATGAAAATCCGTAGGCTGGAATCGTCCTCTTCTGCGGCATCACCTTCATGTGGGCATTGGAAATCCTGATAAGGCAGTCCATATTTTTCTGCGGAAAAACCGACTGTTCCTCAAAATTTTCACTGACCGTAAAAGTTCCCTTCAAAGTAGAATATGCTGTGACGTGAGCATCTCTGGTTTTGAATGGAACGTTATTGATGACATCCGACCTGGAAAGAAATGTGCTGATGGCTTCGCAGGCTTCCTCGAGAAGTTTTGATTCATCGGAACTCAAAGCATCGAAGCCCGGATCGTATTTTATTTTGGTAGCCATACCTAACTCCAAACTAAAATGAAGCCAAAAAAAATAAGCTCCGGACGGGAGCTTAAGATATTTCAGGTCGAAATGAAAGTTTATTTAATCAAAGTAATATTGACTGCAGAAAAACCTTTCGGCGACTTTTCCTTTTCGAATGCCACGCGGTTTCCTTTTTTCAGGATCTGGTCTGCATTGTTGCTGTGGAAAAATACGTTTTCCTTGTTGTTATCCTCCGTGATGAAGCCGTAGCCTTTGTCACTTACAAAAGTTACGATACCTTTTTTCACCGTTTCTTCGGCTTCAATTGGCGCTGCACCCAGCTGGATATTTTCCAATTCCACTTCTACACGCTCTTCGGGCGGCGTAGAGGTCAGTCTTCCGTAAGCATCCACGTACATGAACTCTACTTCTTTACCTTTGTCATTGTTGGTTTTACGCTCTTCGCGACGTTGTGCTTTTTCTTTTTGTTTTTGTAGTTTTTTCTTGAAATTTTCTTTTTTTGAGAAAGAATCTGCCATAAATAATGTATTGTTGTTTTAAAATTATTGTAAAAATGAAGCCCTGAGATCTGGTTTAGTTCCTAATAAACCTCACCATAAATCTGTTTGACATTAAGTCTGAAGCCGTTCTGTGCTGCCATCCGAAGATCGGAGTTGGCATAATAAAACTTGAATCGGGAGTAGTTGGAGAATACAATTGGGGGAAAATTGTATCGGCAATTACAGAGGACTGCTTGTAAACTTTGATACAAAGATATGGAAAAATTATCAATAATATAAAATGCCTCTTAAATTAGAGGCATTTGATTTATCTATTGTAATGATATTTTAGAAAAAATTCATCCAGTTACTGTCGGTTTCGCCGATGTCACAGATGGCTTTAATATCTTTATGATGCTCCATAGATGCGAGCAAAGAAACGAGCTCCTGCCTCACTATTGCAATGGCATTATCCGTAAGCTCCCGGCTGTAGCCTGCATTGTTGAGTTCTATCAGGTCATTCACAGTCACGACTCTGGAAATAATCTTCCCAAGGTCTACCATTTTACGCTGAGCTATCGGCGCGCTGATAGTGACATTAAGTTCATTGGCATAGATCTCTGCAGCATCGTGAGTTATAGCGTTGAGTACCAGATATTCTCCCAGATTTTCTGTTTTTTTCTTTTTCATATCCTTCAGAATACCTTCCGAAATCTGGGTGTAAAGCATTTCATTAGAACCTTCAAAAATCTGAAACGGACGGCTGTCCATGATGGCGCGCCCACCGATGTGGCTGATTCTGTAACCTTTGGCGCCGGATAGCTGAACCAGAATTTGTGCCGCTTCCTGCATCATATCGGTCACAAAAGCCTTCATGCTGTTGGCATGCACGCCGCTGGATGATACATCCTGGTCGATACCGCTCACCTGCGTACTCTTGGCACACATGGCAGATGACAGTGCGAAGAACGACTGCAGCTTGCTCAGCTGAAACTGCACTTGGTCCAGTGCAAATAAATTAGAGTTGCCCACGATTCTTTCCTTGCAATGGGTGGTAGCCTCGTCCATCATCCTTTTCAGAAAACCCATGCCCATACCGGGAAACTGGAAACGGCTTCTGTGAAGGATGTCCAGCATCATTTTCAATCCGGTCGATTCCGGAATCAGCTTGTTATGTTCCGGGACGGTGATGTCAATTTTATTAAGTCCGTAGGGAATCATGTAAAGTCCGGCATTATCGTAATATTCCTGAACTTCGATGTTCTGCTCCGGCTTATGTGTGTCGGCGACAAAGAAATCTACATCGCGTGAAAGATTGCCTTCTGCACTGCTGTTTCTGGAGGTAATGAGCCAGTAGTTTGCCAATCCTGTAAGTCCCTGCCAATGCTTGGTGCCTTTGATATGATACTGATGATTCCTGAATTCATTCTGCGTTTTCATATTGAGTGCATCACTTCCGAAGTCAGGCTCCGTAATCATCAGTCCGCCCATGGCTCCGAAATCCAGAAAATGTTTGAAAATATCACCTTTGATGATCTCATTTCCATACTTAGCCAGCGGTTCCAGGAACAGCGCAATATTAATCCCGAATGTCAATGACAGTGGCAATGACTCATAGGATGCGGCGGATAAAATCCCCAGACATTCCTTTACCTTTGCGCCTCTACCGCCATATTCCGAGGGAATGGCGACAGAAAGCGGCTTCATATTCATGATTTCTTTCCAGATATTCGGCGGAAGACCTCGCGACAGACTGAGCTGATCGATATTTTCTTTTTTAAACAATGCTGTTAAAGCATTATTAAAATTGCTGAGAAATTCCTGGTAAGGAACGGCGGCCAGCTCCGATGCTGATGCATTCATAGTTGAGTAATATAAATTTTTGACGATCCGTTTATAATGGATGATAAAGTATTTTTAGCTGAATCTATGAACGAAAAAGCTTAAAAAATACTTATGCCAAAGATAACATTATTAATGACAGCAGATCTTTGGTTTTGGACAAAATACTTTAGGTATGCATAAAAATCATATTAATAAAAAAAGAAAACCTGAATTTTTTGAAATCCAGGCTCCATCATTATATGATTCAAATTATTGATTTTCTGAGTGATTGATCCATTTCAAAACTTTGGATTCCAAGTCTTCCAAATCAAAAGGCTTTCCGACATAGTCATCTGCAAGCGCTTCCCTCGCCAAAGATGCAATATCATTATTCGCCGTGATGTAGATCACCGGAATATGCTTAAAATCGGGGTGATTCTTCAGTAATTTGGTCGCTTCTACACCGCCAATCACAGGAATCCAATTATCCATAATGATCACATCGGGCTGGAATTCCGTAGTCTTTTGGATAATATCGTCCGCTGTTTCAGAAACTTCTACATCGTAACCAAGGTCATTCAAAACGATGAAAATCACTTCAAGGATGGATTTCTCGTCATCAAAGATTAAAACTCTTTTCTTATTCATATCTTAATATTGCTTTTTTAATTATAATTCATTAATTCTTTTGGCAAGGTCTTTTGGTGATACGATGAGATCGTAATCCACATTTTCCATAGCCACTCTTGGCATATAACCAACCTCAGCGGTTTCCGGATCCTGGATCCACACCTTGCCGCCATAGCGTTTGATGTACATCAGGCCTTCCACACCGTCCGAATTGGCTCCCGACAGGAGAACACCTGTTAGGTTCTCACGGAAGGTCTCGGCTGCCGACCGGAATGTTACATCAATAGACGGCCTTGAATAATTGAACTTCTCCGACCGGTCCAGCGCCATAAAATTGCCATCTTCAAATAAAAGATGAAAATCAGCGGGTGCCAGGTAAATTTTATTGTCCTCCAGCTCCATCTTGTCATCAATCTCCAAAAGATCTACCGGAGCAAATTGCTTGAGCAATGTCGGCAGAATATTGGACGTGGATGCTTTTCTGTGCACCACAATCACAATTACTAATTTCAGCGGCTTCTCCAGATTCTTCAGCAGATCCAGAATCACAGACAGGCTGCCTGCCGAACCTCCGATGATCAAAAGTCTTCTGTCTATCTCCATGTCAATTCTTTTTCCAGATGCGCTGATCGCCTATCCTGTTATATTTTTTTTCCACATCCGAAAAGCGCAGAGTCTCTTTGGAGCCCAGAGCCAGATAGCCCAGATTTTCCAGACTGCTGTCGAATAATCTGAACACGCGTTCCTGCAATGCACGGTCAAAATAAATCAATACATTACGGCATATGATGAGCTGAAAACTGTTGAATGAACTGTCCGAAACCAGATTGTGCGTGGAGATGATCATTTTCTTTTTTAAGGACTGTTCAAACTTTGCGGCGTCATAATTGGCCGTATAGTATTTAGAAAAATCTTCCTTGCCGCCGGACATCTGATAATTCTCAGAATACAGCTTCATCTGGTGCAGCGGAAAAACGCCTGCCCGTGCGGTCTCCAAAACCGAAGGATTGATATCCGTAGCGTAAATGAGCGACTTGTCATAGAGGCCAAGTTCCTTCAGAAGTATGGCTATAGAGTAAGCCTCCTCGCCTGTAGAGCAGCCCGCAACCCAAATTCTGATGAGTGGATAAGTGCCCAGCTGTGGCAGGATGTTGTTTCTCAACTCAAGGAAAAACTCGGGATCACGAAACATTTCCGTGACGTTGACCGTCACTTCCTCGATAAATCTTTTCAGATAATCCGGTTCATTGACAATGGTATACCGCAGCTCCGCAAAGCTGGCAAATTTATCGATCACACAGATCCTATTGATCCTTCTCTTGAAAGATGCTTTGCTGTACATTGAAAAATCATAGCCATACAGCTCGTAGATATCTCTCACCAGGAAATCCAGCTCATCGTCCTTTATGATATTGGGTTCTAACATGCCGCAACACTTTCTATAACACGTAATAACCGATCGACATCGATAGGTTTTTTGATATAATCTACTGCACCTGCATCCAGACACTTCTGGCGGTCCTGCTCCATAGCCTGCGCCGTAACGGCCACCACGGGAATTTCGGAAATGCGTTCCATGGTTTTCATCATGCCGATTGCCTGATAACCGTCTATATCCGGCATCATCATATCCATCAGTACCAGACAGATGGTCTCGTCGTCCTTCAGTTTTTGCAAAGCTTCGCCGGCACTCATGGCCGAGATTACAGCATAACGCTTGGCTTTAAGTGTCAGTTCTAGCGCAAAGATGTTCCTCGGATCATCATCAACAATTAAAATCTTTCCTTCCATCTTTTTAACTTTCGTATAACCATACTCTGAGCAGCGACAGCAGCTGATCGATATCTACCGGTTTTGTGATATAATCGGAGGCACCGGCCTGGATGCACTTGTCGCGGTCTCCCACCATGGATTTTGCTGTAACGGCAATGATTGGTAGACTTTTGTGTTCCGGCATTTTTCTGATGGTTCGGATGGTATCGTAGCCATCCATCTCCGGCATCATCATGTCCATTAAGATAATGTCAATATCAGGATGTTCATTCATTTTCTCCAGCGCCTGCTTGCCATCCATCGCCAGAACAACTTCCACTTTGTACTTCTCCAAGGCTTTGGAGAGCGAAAAAATGTTGCGTGCATCATCATCCGTGATCAAAACTTTTTTGCCGTTCAGCGTCTCGGTTAGTGAGCCCAGCGTTTTACTTTTTGAGGCGTCGTCATTTTGCTTATTAACTTCCACCAGATGCAGGAACAGGCTGATCTCATCCAAAATCCTCTGGTAAGAATGTGCTGTCTTCACCACAATGGAGTCTGCATATTGCTTGATTTTCATTTCTTCCGACTGGGAGAGACTGTGCTCGGTGAAGATAATCACCGGCAAATCCTCCAGACCTTCGTTGCTCTTGATTCTCTCGACGATCTCGTGACTTTTGCCGCGCGCCTTTCCCACATCCACAATCACACAATCCACATTATCCTGCTGGAAAGCTTTTACGCTATCTTCCACATTCACTTCCACGGAAAGCACAATGTTAAAGTTGCTGAGGAAATAAGCCAAAGCCTTAGCGTGCTGTGCATTTTCTTCGACAATTAAGACTTTACGTGGCGAACGTTTCAGCGCGTCTTCAATCTTCTTAAACATGCCATCCATCTGATCCAGCGCCATCGGCTTATTAATAAAATCAATGGCACCGCTCATGAGACTTTCCCGCTTGGCTTGCAGAGAAGACATCATGTGAACCGGAATCGGCCTGGTCTGGTGGTTTCCTTTCAGCTCCTGCATCACCTGCCATCCGTCCTTTACCGGAAGCTGGATATCCAGCAATATAGCAACTGGTCTATACTCCAGAGCTGCGGAGAGTGCATAGTCACCGCGCACTACCACCACACCCTTGTAGCCGTTGGACTGTGCATATTTCAGTATGGCCTTAGCAAAATGGGTATCGTCTTCTACGATGAGGATCACCCTATCGTCCTCCAATATATTGTCTCGGTCATCGGGAACATCTTCTGGGATTTCGATCTTATTATGAGTGATAATTTCCTGCTCATCCTGCTCTACCAGCGTTTTGATGTCCTGAAGATCATCAGAAATAATTTCCGAAAGATTTTTATCCGTATTTTCAAGTTCCGTGTGATACTCAGGTTGTTTAGGAATCACAAGGCTAAATTCACTGCCCTCGCCCAGCTCACTCTGCAATGTGATTTTGCCACCCAATAATTTGGCAATTTCCCGGCTGATGGATAATCCAAGGCCTGTACCTCCGAATTTTCTCTGGGTAGAACCGTCAGCCTGCTGGAACGCTTCGAAAATCAGCCTCTGCTTGTCCTTTGGAATGCCCATTCCGGTATCCTTCACAGAAAATACGATGAAGTCAGAATTCTCGGGGTAGCTGAATATTCTGAGAGAAACCGAACCTTCCTTGGTAAACTTAAAGGCATTGGACAGTAGATTTCTGAGGACCTGATCCAGCCTCAGCCTGTCGGTTTTGAGATATTTATCAAGAGAAGCATCGACCTCAACATTAAACTTAACACCCTTTTCCATAACGATAGGCATGAACAGATTTTTAATATCTTTAGTGACATCTTCCAGGAAGATCTGCTCAAATTCAAGTTTCATTTTACCGGACTCTATCTTGGCCAGATCCAGAATCTCATCAATCAAGGTTAATAAACTTGTCCCGGAACTCTGGATCACCTTTGCAGATTCGATTTGCCCATCGTTCAGATTGCCGTCCGGATTTTCCGCCATTAATCTTGACAAGAGAAGAATAGAGTTTAATGGCGTT
>DBLQ01000017.1 GCA_002297505.1 Flavobacteriales bacterium UBA720 | reverse complement strand
AGGCAGTCGCCCAATCGGCAGATCCGGCAAAAACTGATAAATATTAACATTGCCGGTTTTCACATCCTGCGGTTTTGCCAGGACAAAGTAGTCGTCCGTTACAAATGAATTGGCATAGTCCGAGCTCGTTTCACTCTGATAACTTGGCAAAACGTCTGTGTTATTGGCAATTCTGTTTTTGTAATCGTAGGAAGTATCTCCCAGGAGAAAAACATATTTTAAGCTGCCGGAACTGTAGAGTTTAGTCACAAAATCCCGGATTGCGGTAATATCTTTGCCTCCACTGCTATACTCGTTATAGATTTTGTTCACATCTACAACCGCTACATTATAATTATTTTTGGCTTTATGATAGTCAGCCAGACGCTGCGCCTGCGGAAAATAGGACGGCTGTGCTACAATCAGATAATCAATTCCTGAGAGTGCTGCCAAATCCTGATTGTCAATTCTCCCCACAAAAGTGGGAGAATAAGCTGCCGAATTTTTGAATGCTACAAACTCATTGTTAAAATATGGGCTGCTGGCAAGGTAACCAAAATTGAAAGTGGAAGGCTGAGCATTTTTATTAGTCACACGTTTGGCTCTGGTGATGTCCGATACATCCCAGATTTGTTCCATGTCAGAAGCGTTACTTACGGAAAAGCCATAGAGTCCGTTTTGTCCCTCGGTAATGCTGAAATCCCGGAAGTTCATCTGTGTGCCATTGAAAACCAGGTCTTCCTTGTACTGAACTTCGGCGTAATCAAAATAATAGGCTCCATTCGGGTTTCCTGCCGTGTCTGGAGTGAATTTGAATTTTAAAGCATTCCCGCTCTGATTGGTTGCAGTGGAAGCAAACGTCATCAGCTGGTAAAATATATCCGAACTGCTTCCTGTACTAGGTGTGGCAGACTGACCATTAAAGTCAATGTTTATTTTTGTAGATTGTGCATTGAAAGCCACGGCCTGAGCACGGAAAGTAATGAGATCGCCCGTGCGCATAGGACTCCTGGTCGTAAAGTTGACTTCTCTGCTGCCGGTAATTGCATCACCTACCCATATACGTCCTAATTTGACAAGGTTAAATTTTTCCTCGTTTAGAAACTGGTAATCATCGAATCTGGTGATAAGTGTGGTAGGAACATTGTTGTCCACCGCCGCAACACGCAGACCTGGACCGATATCAAAATTGATGAAATAATACGAATAGTCATCGTAGATATTGATAAAATTATTGGAAGGGTCGTTACGGTGATCGACACGTTTGTATCCCTTGCCATTGCTTTTATTGTAAATGTTATACGCGTTAGGACCCTGTGCGTAAAATAATGCATAATCATTATCATTCCACACACCGTCTTCCTCGCCCACTACCTGAATGGCGTCCTGCTGCAATGCACTGTAACGGCCGTCGATATTGTATTCCGGAAGAGCAACGCCGCCGTTTCCATAGATGCGGAAATTCCGTGGATCTATACTGCCCGGATTAATTCCATTTTGCTGCAAAAACTGTCTTGTAATCTTGAAAATTCCGCTTTTGTCAACCTTGATTTTATAAAAAGTACCGGATTTCAGCGGATTGTCTGTGGTTCCATAACGAATCGGTGTCGGAGCCGGTAAAGTTTGGCCCTTTGAAGCGGAAGGATTGATAGAGAAAGAAATTAATTTAAAAATTTTACCCTTATCCTGCTTTAGGGTCTCAATAAAAATATTGGCATACCTTTTCTGGTCTTCGGCGTTAGTAAAGTAAGAAATGCTGGTCTCAGGCTCCACAGGAAGCACACTGGCGGAAAGATCGCCTTTCTCATTGGGTGCCAATTCCCTCCATTCCATCTGGCTGATGCCAATCTCGCCAGTGGTCTGAAAATTAAGACTGGCATAGATACTGTTATTAAAAAACTGATAAGCAGGATTGCTGAAATAAGGATAGTTGGGTTTCTCCATTTCTCCACGGTCCAAAGGTCTGAGACCTTCCCAGTTGATGGTGATTTTTTGGGAATAACCCATTATTACTACAAGACAGAGGATCAGATTATAGAATTTGAATTTCATCAATGATATTTTATTTAAGATTACAAAATAAACGATTTTTTTAAAGAAATGGTATATAATAAAATTAATTTAATCGCGTTTTATCAAAAAAAGACATTCAATATTTGATTAATTAAAGAATTTATTTTTTCTTTGTACTTTGAAAATTTCTATACATATCATGAAAAAAATCAAGCTGTTTTCATTATTATCCTTAGGTGCTACAATGCTACTGGTGAGCTGTGGAGGAGGAGGAAACACCAAGGGTGCTAAACCTGGCGGAAGTGGATTCGTTAGTAAGACCGGATGGAAACCCAATAGCAAAGACGGTTGGTTCTTTTCTGGGAAACAACAGAGGCCAAAAGCTTGGCCGGGAATGGTATATGTAGAAGGCGGGACCTTCACTATGGGTCTGGTGGATGACAACGTGATGCATGACTGGAACAATACACCTAGAAGAATGCAGGTAAGCTCATTTTTCCTGGGTGATACAGAAATTACGAACTCAGAATACCGCGAATATACCACTTGGCTTAAGTTCGTATTCCCGTCTACCGATCCTAATTTCAAAAATATCTATGTTGGTGCATTGCCTGATACATTGGTGTGGAACAACAGACTATCCCGTAACGATTATGCTGAGACCTATTTCCGCTCTCCTGAGTATGATTACTATCCTGTAGTTGGGGTATCCTGGCTTCAGGCAACCAAATATTGTGACTGGTTAACGGAGCGTGCCAACGAAAAGGCTTTGATGAACCAGGGTATTTTGGCCAAAGATATCTATAGTGCAGACAAAGCGGCTACGGCTGGTGCGACATTCAACATGGATAAGTTCAAGTCCAACGATCCTGAAATGGAATCGTATATTGACAAGAAAAAACTTCAGAACAAATCTGGAATCAAAACAACCAACGAGCGAATCATTGCAGCAAATAAAGGTGTAACTTCCGGCTTGGTGGAAAAATTCGCTCGTTGGTTGTTTTG
>DBLQ01000081.1:46378-128257 GCA_002297505.1 Flavobacteriales bacterium UBA720 | reverse complement strand
GACGTTGCTTGCAGCTACGGATAAAGTGGTGGCAGTCGTATTTTGACATACCGTTTCCGAGCCGGCAGTAAGATTGGTGATGAATGTTGGACAGGAATTACAATCATTAATCGAAAAATTTTGCGAATTGCCTATCCCCTGTCCTTGGTTATTACCCGTGTCAGCCGCTCCTCCGGGATTGACAATATTTGGTACCCCAACAGAATTGATGCACGCCCCGGAGTTACACAGGTTTTGTCTCTGCGCACTTGAGCCTAGTCCCACCGCTACGCTTCCGCCGGCAGTAACCAATTGTGATGTTAAAACATTTTCACTACCTTCCACAGCATCTACACAACCGTCATTGTCTGAGTCGAGATCCAGATGATTAGGTATGCTATCGCCATCTATATCACTTACGGCGCTGTTAGCTGTACAAGAGCCTAGATTAGGATTTTCGATGATGTCCATAATCCCATCGTTGTCATCATCCAGATCATCAATGTCCCATATACCATCGCCGTCGGAATCTAAACCATCTGGATGCGAAAAGGTAAAATCCCAAGTATGTGCATCTGGTGTTCCCAAAGTGTAGGTTTGAGTTATTCGAATGGAGCGCACATTATTGGATAACATACGAAATGCCCATCCCTCATCATTTGCATAAGTCAAATCACCATTAATGCCGGCAGCCACATAATCGTTGATTCTTATTTTTGTGCTGGAAGGATATGATATAGGGTAAATATTTCCAGTGTAGCTGTAAGTTGATAGATGTAGAACTCTGATATTGCTCGAAATTGGCAACGGTGTACCAGAGCTATTGAGAAATTCAATTTCTATTGTTTCACTAGTATCCACATCTATTATGTTAAGATGATCCCCGATCTTTAGGTTATTACTAAATGTGGTTGTAGCACTAGAATTGGGTGGAGTTGGCGCGCCTAAAGTTGTACCTACAGATTGATAATTCCAATCAAGATCTACTGTACTCGGAAGTGGACACCAGTTATTACCCGCCGGCATATTGGCCGGCTGATATCCGGGATAGATTGCAGCGCCATTAGGAGCTTTGTTTACAGCATAATAATTAGTGAGATAGGCGGGTTGCGTAAATGTTATACTGAAATTATTTCCAGCCAGATTCCCTTGAATGGGTCCCTGAGTTTGCGATGCTGCACCCGAAGTAGATGGCGTGGTGTACTGCGCAAAGGTATGGCCTACAAAATATCCGGGTGGTATATCGGACTGCGCCTTAGAAAAAAGTCCTATTAACAATGACAGGACCACCATCAGAACTTTCGTGGAGAAATAATGCTTAAATCGTAAATTTAGGATTTTCATATTTTTCTGTGTTTTTTAATTTATACGTTTGGGACCGGGAAATCTGGTCTTTTCTATCTCAATATCACGTTATCAATCCAAAGGATGGGACGGATTGATCCGTTTTCTAAGGTTAAGGAAGTGATTAAAAATGGAGGGTGGCGACTATTGTTAGAAAAGAACTACAATCCGGCAGGGATCGAACAAGTTTCTAAGCTTCGCTTTTTGGCATTAGCCTAAAAGTAGGATAGGCTTTAGGTAGTAGTGATTCATCATTTTGGTATTTTGTGTTGTTTTATAAGATAGACTTTCAATAATTATATCAATTGAAAGATAATATCGCGTATGGATTGTATAAAGTGAAGAATCGGCTGATTCTGTTTTGGCCCAAAGAAATGGCCTTTCCTAAGTAGTTCTTTTTCATTCTTTCGTGTTTTTTTGCTTTTTGTTGCTCGCCGGACTTTCATCAGTCTTTGCGACACAACATTTCTTTTGCAAATATAAAAATATATTGATATTACAAACAATTTTTTTAAGAATAAAAAAATAAAAAAGAGCCCAAATAACTCGGGCTCTCAGTAACTCTGGATTTTCCAGAAATTAGTAATTCTTATTTCAAGAGCGTATTAAATGTATCGCCTTGTCTGATGTCACCAGTAGTATAACCTTTCATAAACCATTCTTCACGCTGCGCAGATGAGCCGTGGGTAAAGCTTTCCTGGTTTACGTAGCCTTGTGCGCGTTTCTGGATATTATCATCACCCACCGCCGCGGCGGCGCTCATCGCTTCCTGGATGTCACCAGGTTCCAGGATTTTTTCCCTGCTGTCCGTCTGCTTGGCCCATACACCAGCATAGAAGTCGGCTTGCAGTTCGTTGGCTACGGAAACTTTATTCATTTCGGTTTCAGAGTATCTGCCACTCTGTCTCAGCTGGTCAATTTTGCTCAGTGTGCCAAGAAGGTTCTGAATGTGGTGCCCATATTCATGTCCCAGAACATAAGCAACAGTAAACTGACCCACCTGGGCACCAAACTTCTGCTGAAGCTCATTGAAAAAGCTCATGTCCATATAGATCGTTTGATCATTAGGACAATAGAAAGGACCCATTTCTGATTGGGCGGTTCCACATCCTGACCGGGTTACGCTTTCAAACAAAGCCACTTTTGCCGGTCTGAACTGGATTCCGTTTTGGTTAAAAATATTTGTCCACGTCTTTTCATTTTCCTTAGTCAGCATCCTTACAAATTCTCTGATGTTGAGCTCTTCTTTAGTAAGTTGTCTCTGTTCGGTCTGTTGTGGCGCAGAATTACTTCCATTATTGAGAATTGCCGAAGGGTCGCCGCCAAGAAAGAAAACTATTGCTGCGATAATGATGGTTCCCAGGCCGCCGCCAACAAGCATTCCGCCGCCGCCTGAGCCGCGTCTGTCGTCAACATTGTCGCTTCTGTCGTTTGTCCATTTCATAGTTTATATTTTGTGTTTTAAAATTAGGAATTTCTTTGGTTGCAACAACGAAAAATTATGCCGCAGTGTTTCATTTCGCACGATAACTATCTTACACCTCTCCTCTCGCACGATAAAAAATGTGCTGGAAAAGCATTCCAACACATTGGTGTTTCATTAACATTGTTATTATTTACCGGGTTAGCCGATTAAAAAGTAAACCGTGTATTGAAGTCTATCATTTTCAAAGCCGTTACGGCTGCTTCTACGCCTTTGTTTCCGAGGTTACCGCCACTTCTTGCAACTGACTGCTCCTTGGTATCATCGGTCAGCACGCAGAAAATCGCAGGGGTATCGGTCATCACATTACAATCCTTGATGCCTTGAGTCACGCCTGAGCAGACATATTCAAAATGAGGTGTCTCGCCACGGATCACATTGCCAATGGCTATCACCGCAGCAAACTTGTTAGAGCGGCAGAGTTTCATCGCTGCAAAACTGAGCTCAAACGCGCCGGGAACATAGTAGATATGAATATTTTCTTCTTTGATGCCTTCAGCTTTCAGCGTATCGATGGCGCCGTTGCGAAGGTTATAGGTTACAAAATCATTCCACTCAGAAACAACAATGCCGATAGAATATTCATCGGCATTGGTTATATGGAGTGGCTTGTAATCGGATAGATTAGTGGTTGCCATTGTTTAGTAATATTTGGTCATTTCTATGAAGGCATCGGATTGTCCGTTGTCATAGTCCTGATATTTTTCGTCAATTGTTGAGAAGTACTTTTTAGCATCTGCATTTTTCTTAAGTGCCAAAGCCAGCATTCCCGCTTTCTTGGTGAAGTAATAAGAAGTGTAAGGGTCGTCTGATGCAGAAGAGGCTTTGTCTGCCATCGCCAGTGCATCATCCGCTTTATTCAGGTTAGAAAGACAGTCTGCCATTGCACCGTACTTAAGGGCTACCAAAACTTTATTCCCGGAGCTGAATTTGTCCAGTAAGTCATAGGCCTTTTGATAGTTTCCTTTTTTAAATTCGATAAGACCCGCGTTGTAAGCAGAAAGTTTTCCTACTTTGGTGCTGCCATATTCATCGTAAGTTCCGATGAAACCTGGATTAGCCACGGATTTTCCGCCCAATGCAATGTCCTCCTTGCCGTCTGCAAGATTTTTCTGCGCAGCCAGATAGCTTCTTGTCGCCTCTTCATTCTTTGGTCCCAGGATAAACTGCTGATACCCGAACCATCCCAAAACGGCAAGAATCAAAACACCAAAGCCAATGCTCAGTGCGCGTGCGTTTTTTTCTAAGAAAGTTTCGATGTTAAGTGCTTCTTTGTCAAGGTCCTTGAAAAACTCTACAGTTTCCTTTCCTTCCTGCTCGTGATTTTTGTTATGCTGGTTTGCCATAATTTTTTAGTAAATAGATTGCAAATTTAATCTTTTCCTGCTGATATGCAAAAAGTTCTTAATCTGCCGGTTAAAATAATTTAATATTCCAGTATCGAATAGACCTCTGCATCAAATTTTTTCAGTCTTTCCCGTCCGTTCAGCTCTTTCAGATCTATAAGGAAACTGAATTGCACAGGAATAGCTCCTTGTTTTGAAACTAATTTCGCTGCAGCCTCTGTAGTGCCGCCGGTTGCCAGTAAATCGTCATGGATCAGAACGCGCTGTCCCTCCTTCAGATGGCCGGTTTTCATTTCTATGGTGGCAGATCCGTATTCCAGATCGTAACTTTCGCCGATGAAAGGCGGCGGCAGTTTTCCGGCTTTTCGGATCAAGACGAAAGGCACATCCAGCGCCACTGCTATCGTCATCCCGAAAAGATAACCCCTGCTTTCTATCCCGCAGACCACGTCTACCTTGCCGCGGCTGAAGTGCGCAAGGTCTGCAATGACTTCTTCATACAATTTCGGTTGCAGAAAAACAGGGCAGATGTCCTTGAACTGAATCCCGGGAATCGGGAAATCGGGTACATTTTCAATTGTTGCTTCCAGTTTTCTGATCAGTTCTGCTGACGCCATTTTCTATTTTTAATTGTTGATTTTGTAAGTTGTGATCTTCCAGGTGTTGTTGACAGCCTTCAGACCATAGGTGACATTAAGAGCGGTGGTCTTCCCGTTTTTGTCGGTCACATCATAGGTCACATTCACATTGGCTGAATTATCCTTATTGTAAGGCACCGAGATGCTCTTGACATTGATGTTCTTAACGGATCCAAATCCCGAGTTCGGGTTGGCAAATTTGTCATAAGAACCCCAGTTCGGATTGTCCGCAGACTCATAAGCAGCTTTAAAGTTTTGTGAAGACAGGTTACCAAGGAATTTGGTGACTGTAGCTTTTGGGTCTGCGGCAGTGGCTTTCGGTGGTGCCGGAGGCGTCAGGGTTTCACCCGTCTGCGGATCCACTATCGGCGGTGGCGTCTGCAGGGAGTCCGAAACGGTAGCTGGCGGAGGTGTGTAGAGCGCAGCGCCATTCACGGGAATGCCTGTTTTGATCATCTGCAGCACTTTTTTGGTGGTTTTAACGCTCAGCTTGATGTCAATTTTATCTTCAAATATTTTTTCTTTTGGCAACTTGGAGTACATGATCGTGAATCCGCGGAAAGCCGGATCCTGCATCAGGTTTTTGGAAGTCGAGATGGCATTACCACCGCTGGAGATCTCCATTATCGTTTCGAGAGCTGCACCTTCAAACTCTACTTTGTTACCTCTGCTGTCCAACAGCTGTGGGATGATCACCAGACCTTTGGAACCTGTAAGGCTGTCACCGGCGATGTTTCTCACCACGACACCAAGGCTGGCTGCGTCGATATCGTTAGGATCTTTTTCCGAGGCTACCTCGTTGCCGAAGATGTTCATCTCGCCAAGGCTCGGCGGCGCCGTGCTGCTCCAGGCAATGTTATTTTTCTTGGCTACCTCGTCTGCCATAGCGAAGATTTCGTTG
This sequence comes from Flavobacteriales bacterium UBA720, assembly GCA_002297505.1. GTDB lineage: Bacteria > Bacteroidota > Bacteroidia > Flavobacteriales > Weeksellaceae > Epilithonimonas. Next base: position 122,566 of record DBLQ01000081.1, on the reverse strand, counting down.
ATCTTTTTGCCATCCAGCAGTTTTCCCAGTGCCGCAATTTCGGCCACGTCGCCTTCCGCGTCTACGCCGAAGGTCTTGAGGATGTATAGCGCTTCATTGAATTTGACTTGTTTCAGTGTCGGAAGGCTGGAAGCCATATCATTGATACTTTCCTGAAAGTTTTTCCGGCTGCTGCCGTCCACGCTGGTTTTTTTGCAGCTCACGCTGATGATCAGCAGGATTGCTAAAAAGGCATATTTGATATACTTCATTGTCAGTTGGATTTATCTTTAAAAATAAGAAATAAGTTTTAATAACAGGACTCAATTTCCTTTGATGCAAAATTAAATTTAAAATTCATACCATCTCTATGATCGTTTATATTTTTTAATGCTTCCGGATAGCATGGTGTTCTGCAGATTTGAGATTGTAGATTATTCTTAAAAATAAAATAATTGGTTTTTTATTTTAATTGATGTAAGGATTTTTCAGGAATTATTTGCAGATAGGGCTTGGATGAACGAAGGACGAATATAGGATATACAAAGGACGAACATAACCAGGTGAAAAATTTACGCTTCGCCTGGCAGGTGTGTTGACCATGCTAATAGCTTCTAAATTTCGAAAAAAGATTTAAAAAAAGTAACTTTACAGAAAATTACAGTTCATGCAGAATAAGTTGGTGATTGACATTCACAGTTTCTCGTACAAAAAGAAAGGTATTCCCCAAGATCACTCCGGAAATGGCGGCGGCTTCGTTTTCGATTGCCGCGGTATTCTGAACCCGGGAAGAATCGAAGAGTTTAAGGCCCAGACAGGCAATGACATCGGTGTACAGGATTATCTGGAAACCAAAACAGAATTCCCAAAATTCTTTGAGGCAGTGAAATCAATGTTGTCCATCAGCATAGAAAACTATCTGGAGCGTGGCTTTGAGAATCTTCAGATCAGCTTTGGCTGCACCGGAGGACAGCACCGTTCGGTATATTCTGCCATCAAGACTGCGGCGTTCATCCGGGAACAATTCCCGCAGGCCAGCGTGCAGATCCATCATGATGAGCAATTGCATCTCAATCTTTCATCGGTAAGTGACCGGTAATAGAAGGATCCATCACTCATCATTTATCCATTATCATTTATCATATGAAAGCATTACTCTTTGCTGCGGGCATGGGAACGCGGCTGAAGCCTTTTACAGACCATCATCCGAAAGCGCTGGCGCAGGTCAACGGTGTGGCACTGTTGGAAAGAAATATCAAATACCTCCAGAGCTATGGGATCAACGATTTTGTCATTAACATTCACCATTTTGGCGGGCAGATTCTGGCTTTCCTCGCAGAGCATGATTACTTCGGGGCGAATATCGAGATCTCCAACGAGTCGGAGGAACTTCTGGAAACCGGCGGCGGGCTTGTGTTTGCCAAACGATTCCTGGAGAACGAGAAGACCTTCATCATCATGAATGTGGACATCCTTACAGATCTCAACATTACTAATTTTGTCAAAATCCACGAGCTGAAAGGTGGCCTGGTCACCCTGGCCGTATCGGACCGGGACAGCTCCCGCAAGCTGATGTTCAATGACAAGATGTATCTCAAAGGCTGGCGAAATCTGACTACGAATAAGAAAACCGTGGTAGGCGGCATCTTCAAACTGAGAGAGCTGGCCTTCAGCGGTGTGCATTGTGTGAATGCAGACCTCTTTAACAAAATAACGAGAACCGGAAAGTTCTCCATCATGGATGAGTATCTGGACCTGATGAAAGAAGACCTGATCATCGGCTACCAACATACCTCCAACCTGATAGACGTGGGCAGGCCCGAATCTATCCTAGAAGCAGAAAAATTATTCAAATGATGAATCAAGACGACGAGCTGAGGCTGCATGACAGTCTGCGGCAGAAAACATGGGACGAAACCATTACCAAAGATAGCTGGATGGTTTTCCGGATTATGTCCGAATTTGTAGACGGCTACGAGAAAATGGCGCGTATAGGACCGTGTGTTTCCATATTCGGCTCCGCCAGGCTGAAGCCGGAAAGTTATTATTACAAAATGGCGTCGGACATTGCCAAGAAAATTACAGAAATAGGATTCGGCGTTATTACGGGGGGCGGTCCCGGCATTATGGAGGCGGGTAACAAGGGTGCCAGCGGCAGCGGGAAATCCATCGGCCTGAATATCGAACTGCCTTTTGAGCAGCACTTTAATCCTTATATAGACAAAGGTTATAATATCAATTTTGATTATTTCTTCGTTAGGAAAGTAATGTTCGTCAAGTATTCTCAGGGCTTCGTGGTGATGCCCGGCGGTTTCGGAACACTGGACGAGCTGTCCGAAGCTTTGACATTGATCCAGACCAATAAAATTGGGAAGTTTCCGATAGTCTTGGTTGGTAGCGAGTTCTGGAGCGGCCTGCTGGACTGGTTCAAAGGGACATTGCTGAAGGAAGGTCTCATTGCCGAGCAGGATCTCTCCCTATTCCGCGTGGTGGATACGGCGGAGGATGCAGTGGCACACATCAAGGCATTCTATGATAAATATTCCGTGAGTGTCAATTTCTAGGCCGTGGCATATAATTTGACCCCATATTTATAACAAAAGTTATCAAACATTGCAAAAATGAAAAAATCAATATTGATCTTAAGCCTCGGCGTTATGCTGATCAGCTTATTAAGCTTCCAGGCTTTCGACTTCTTTTCGTCCATGACTAAGGTGGACTATATCGACGGAAGCAAGACCCTGAAATTCACTACCAAACTCAACACCACGCATATCTCCCAAGCGGTCAAGATTGATCCGAACACGGCAGGCTTTGAAGCAGAGGTTAAGAAGTATGTGAACAATAATATGGACGTTGCCGTGAATGGAAGTCCTAAGGCGCTGACCTTCACCGGAAGCCAGGTGAACGGTGAGTCCGTTTGGGTGTATTATGAAATTGCCAACGTATCGGATATCTCTGATCTTAAGGTAAGAAACAGTATCCTCATCGGTCAGTTTCCAAAACAGGTTAATATTATGAATGTTACCTACAAGGGCAATCTGAAAACGGTGAATTTCCAGAAAGGTAAAGAAACCGCAGAGATCAGTTTCTAAACAATCGAATCTGCCCACCGGGATCGTTTGATCTTCGATAATTGAACAATTAAGCCTGCAATTTTGCAGGCTTTTTTATGGCGCTAAGTCCCGGTATATGGATGTGTTGATGAGGTCGGTCATCGCATGGGGTGTGCCCCAATTTTCCGCGAAGACTGCCTGCGTCATAAGATGCGTCCGCCCCGGCGATGTCACGGGACCGCCCCCGTGACCAGACGAGACCGCCCCCGTGATCAGACGGGACCGCCCCCGTGAATTCGCGGGGGCGGTCCCGTGGCAGGTCTGTGGAAAACCTTTGCCACAGGGCGTTTCCACGCACAGTTTTTTAGCGGATTAAGGCTCATCGGAATCGCATTCATAGCAATGCCCTGGCGGATGTGATGGTCTAATGAATAATATGGGGAGAGGCCGATGTTGGAGCTGGCGCAGCAGATCAGCCGTGGTGGTCTATTCTGTTTCGATGAGGATCTCTTTATCCTGATGTTTGAACTGGTGATCCTGATCCATCATCTCCTGGAGATTGATCCGGACGTTCACCGTCTTGTCATCCACCTTGGTCACCCAGTCGTGCTGGCCTTTGATGGACTTTATTTTTTTGTCGAAGGTTAACTTATTATCGAAGTCGATCTGGAACATCCCAAGCATGGATTGGATCTGCGCTTTATCCGCGCCTTCCGCTTTGTCACCTATTTTGAAGATGTTCTGCATATCTTCCTCAGACATCATAAGCTTTCCGGTATCGATTTTCAGAGTCTTCCCGTCCCAGTCATTAAAGGCTGTATTGTTCATCATGGCAGCGTCCTTACCCATCAGTGCACCCAGGGCGCCCAGTTCTGTCTGGCTCAGTGGTTCGGATTTTACGGAAAATCCAGAAAACTGATCGGCCTTAAAGTTACCTTTCATCTGCACTTTTTTCATCAGCCTGATGCTGTCCGGATTGGTCATGGATTTACCTTCTTCTTTCTGGATGTCATAGAGCGTTCGCCATTCGCGCGGGTAGTTCTGCATCTTCATAAAGTCGCCTTCCTGCTTCAGGGAGTCGGGCATCATGCCCTTCATCATGTCCAGTGCCTGGGACATATCCATGTCTGCCGCAAAGCTCATTCGCTTATCCGGATAATAGTGATTGGTGGTGGCAATGGAGCAGGAGTGCAGCGCAAAGATTCCTGAGAGGAAGAGGAGGAGAGTCTTGAGAATGTTAGATTGTTTCATGTTAATAGCCATTATAATCATGACTTTAAAATTAACAAAAAAATCCGAGCCTACTCCGGTCAATGGCAATTCGTATGATCCATGTGAAAGCCGTCCATAGTGTGATTGACCTTGAGTGCATCTCCGTTGGGAGAGATGTAAGGAATGCCAAGTTCCAGACCTCGGAGGATGAACAGGCTGCCGAGCAGGATCATCAGAACCGGAATGATTCTCAGGATTCTGGTGCGCAGTGCAGCCGTCATAAAGTTTCCGAGAAAGACCACAGCGAACATGAATGGGAAAGTGCCCAGCCCGAACAGCAGCATAAATACAGAACCCTGCCATATGCCGCCTGCCGCCAGTGATGCCGTGAGCGCCATGTAAACCATGCCGCACGGGAGAAAGCCATTCAGGATGCCGGTTGCAAATCTTGATTTATAATCCGGACGCTGGAGAATCTTGCCGAGCTGCATTTTGACCCGAAGCAGTCCTTTGGAAATCCAGGGAATCCTCGTGGCAAAGTCTTTTCCGCCAAAAGAGAACAGTGCCATCACGATCAGTAAAATCCCGACGAGGATGGTGAGATAATTCTGGAAGCCTGCCAGCTGAAAGCTCTCACCCAAAATTCCCAGAACAGCACCCAGAAAGCCATAGGTGAGGATTCTGCCGAACTGATAGGTGAGGTTCTGCAGATAGAAGTTGGTTCTCTGGTTTTTGGTAAGGCCCATGGAAAGGGCGATAGGTCCGCACATACCGATACAATGGAATCCGGACGCGAATCCCAATCCTATTGCCGATATCACGAAGGTCATTTCCATACGATGTCGTAATCTACCTGGTAGAGTTTTTTATTCTCGGTCCATTTCAGCTTCAGGGTATAAGAGCCTTTGGAAATCACCTGCTTTGGAATATTGAAGCGATGGTTGCTGAGCGTCACCTCTTTTTTAACATCCAGGTTAGAATCTTCGGTGCGGAAGAGCACAAAGTTCACTTTGTTTCCATCCGGCAGAATCTCCTCCGGGAAGGTGATCTCAATGCCGGCAGGTGTTGCTTTATACGTAGGCAGCTGCGCGAGTGCCGCGGCATTTTCCTTGGCATCAATGATTTTCTGATATTCCAGCTCTTCTTCGTAGTAGTTGTCGGATACCAGGTCAGAGTTTTCACTGCCTGTAGGAAAGGTGAATATCATGGTGAGGATGAACAAGATGAAGCAGCCTAATGCTATCATCAGTCCATGTCCCCAGTTTAAGTTCTTCATCAGATTTTAGAATTGAAATTTAAAAGGTCCTTCGAAGTACGTGGTGTATGAATCCAGAAGCTCTCCGTTCATATCGTACACACCCAGCGTCAGATTTTGCTTAGACAGTTTCATCTGGCTCTGCGGAAAGCTGACGTTAATGGTTCCTTTGATCATGGCATCCCGCTTCATGATAATCTTGCCGGATGCACTGGATGATATCTCACCATTGGCAGGCTCAATGATCCTGATGGTAACCGCTTTGGTTTCATTGGATTTATTGAGGAAGGTATAATTATACGTATTCGTAATTTTACCATCGCGGACGAAGAAGGTGGAACCCGGAGGTTTGAGGAACTTAGCTTCCATCTCACCACGGTTATAAAGTAAAAATCCTAAGAATCCTGTGAGCAATGCAAGCACCACGGAATAGATTTTCATTTTATTGGTAAACTTGAACCGCGACTGTTCTTCGATTTCCTTTTCGGAAGCATAGCGGATCAGTCCTGTCGGAAGCCCTACTTTCACCATCACCTCGTCACAAGCATCGATACAGGCAGTACAGTTGACACATTCCATCTGCAGGCCGTCCCGGATGTCAATTCCCGTAGGACAAACCACCACGCACTGCTTACAATCGATACAATCTCCTTTGCCCTGTGCGGCGCGGTCTTCACCTTTTTTCCATTTGGAACGGTTCTCACCACGCTTGTAATCGTAAAAAACATTGATGGTTTCCTTATCAATCAAAACACCCTGCAACCTACCGTATGGGCAGACCATGGTACAAACCTGCTCTCTGAACCATGCAAAGACAAAGTAAAAGGCTGCGGTAAAAAGAATCATCACCAAAAAATTGGTAGGCTTCGCAAAAGGTCCTTCCTGCATGATTCTGAAAACTTCCTCGTAACCGACCACATACATAAACATGATGTGGGTGATGATGAGGGAAATCAGGATGAAAACAGACCATTTGAGAGATCGCTTCCAGATCTTTTCGGAATCCCAAGGCTGGTTGTCCAGCCTGATCTGTTTATTTCTGTCGCCTTCAATGGCATATTCCACCTTACGGAAGATCATTTCGAGAAAAATGGTCTGCGGACAAATCCATCCACAAAATATTCTTCCGAAAGCTACCGTAAACAAAATGATACAAACCAAAGAAGTGATGGCTCCTAAAGCCAGAATAAAAAAGTCCTGAGGATAGAATGGCTGTCCGAGAATGAAGAACTGCCGCTCAATAATATTCACAAGCAGTACCGGATTGCCATTGATTTTAAGAAAAGGAACCGAGAAGTAAATAAACAGCAGTAAAATGCTGACCAACACTCTGTAATTGGTATATTTTCCTTTCGGTTTTCGGGGATATACCCAGCGTCTTTTGCCGGTGTTGTCCATTGTTCCAACAGAGTCCCTGAATGTTTCAGCTTCTACCACCCAGCTTTCTGCCTCGTTGTATTTTTTTTCTGTTGTACTCATATTTTATCAGATAAAAAAAGAGATTGTCCGAAAATCGAATGCTTTTGTGATTCAATTTCCAAATACCGTTCCACTGAGAACAGTACTTTTTGACAATCTCTTTTGTATGTAAATCAGTTTGATTTCTCCCAGTGTGCTTCCGTTCCCTGAGGAGCTGCACCACCCTGAGCCGGCGTAATAGGCGCCTGTTCCTGGTTGATGTGGTAGACGTATGCCGCTACTTTTTCAATATCATTACCAGTCAGGATTCCATTTTTACCCCATGCCTGCATGGTTGGGTTGTTCTTACTACCATTTTCTACCATATAGAAAACATTTTTGTAAAGCGTTTTCTCAGGTTGATTAATCCAGAAATTATCAGTCAGGTTAGGCCCGATTCCGCCTTTACCGCCAGCACCGTGACATGTCACACAGTTGGTCTCGAAAATGACTTTCCCATCCTCCACATTATCTTCGGAGAATTTTGCCGTTTCGATGGTCGCCTGAGGTACATTCTTCATATATTCTTCCACAGCAGCAATCTGCTCTTTGTATTCCTGATCGTACTCCTTATAAGGATGTGCAAAATCCGTCAGGAAGTAAGATGATACGTACAGAACACAATACGCTACGCCGAAGTAGAAAAGACCCAACCACCATTTCGGAAGCTGATTGTCAAGCTCCATAATCCCATCGAATCCATGATCGATAAGCATATCTTTTTCTTCCTTCTCAGACTGGCTCTTGAAAGCACCATTCCACAGATATTGGAAATAAGGAACTTTCGTAGCTTTAAGATAAGCCGCTTTTTCCTCGTCCGTCATCTTCTTGAATTTCTCGTTTTCAATTAAATCACCAATGGCAGACTGGATGAAAACGACGATGATACTGATGACTGCTGTTCCAAGGAAATACTTGGACGTGAGGAAATCAGAGCTCTGAGCAAACATATAAAACACGACCAGTAATAATCCCAATACAATCAGAATATTAATGTACGCGGGCGTTCTTCTTCTCATAGTTAGTTATCTTTTAAATTACAAAATCTCATTGTCATCATCATCTTTTTCCAGAGGCGCATTTTCTTCCTCACTGTAATATTTCTTCGGTCTGTTGATGACCACGTAGACCATCACGATAAAGAACAGGATAAAGATAATCATTGCCAAAGTCTGGAAGAAGCCTGCGTTTTCCACATTGGAGACGATGTCTTTGAAACTTTGCGGTATCATTTATTTTTAAGTTTAATTACTGGCAGTTTTGATTTCGGTAGTCTTGATGTCTGTTCCTAATCTTTGCAGATAAGATATCAACGCTACGATTTCTCTTTTTTCCAATGGTACAAATTGCTCGCCAGCTTTGGCTTTTGCTGCTTTGGATTCGTCAAAGGACTGCTTAACGTCAGCTGCTTCTGAAAAGACATTCTTCACAATACCGTTGGCCTGATTGTTCATCCAGGAATCAATACTGTCAATCTGTGCCTTGGTGTAAGGAACATCGAAAGAATTCTTCATCAGTTCCAGCTTCGCTTTCGTTTTGCTTCTGTCCAGGGTGTTTTCTACTAACCAAGGATATCTAGGCATGATGGATCCTGCAGATGTAGAACGAGGGTTGTACATGTGCTTGAAGTGCCAAGAATCTGGTCTGGCGCCACCTTCTCTCTGCAAATCCGGACCGGTTCTTTTAGAACCCCAAAGGAATGGTCTGTCATAGATAAACTCACCAGCTTTAGAATATTGTCCATTTTTACCGTTGAATCTTACAACTTCGTCACGGAATGGTCTAATCATCTGTGAGTGACAAGCGTTACAGCCTTCTCTGATGTAAATATCTCTACCTTCCAGTTCAAGCGGAGAATATGGCTTAACCGCGGAAATCGTGGGAACGTTTTCTTTAATGAATATTGTTGGAAGGATTTCCAGTGAACCACCAATCGCAATCACCACGAATGATAAGATTGACAAATAAAGCGGTGTTCTCTCCAACCAAAGGTGGAATGTTTCACCTTCTTTTCTGCCTTTTTTCACGTTAGCCAAAGCAGGAGCTTCGGCAGGTACTTCTTTTTGGAAAGATCCTTTTCTTGCTGTAGCAATAAGGTTTACGACCATCAGAATCGCACCGGAGAAATAGAATAAACCACCGACGAATCTCATTTTGAAGTAAGGAAGAATCGCAGTTACGGTATCCAACCAGTTTTTGTAAACCAATGTTCCATCCGGGTTGAATTGCTTCCACATTAGACCTTGTGTAAATCCGGAGATATACATAGGGACAGCGTAGAAAATAATCCCCATTGTTCCCAGCCAGAAGTGCCAGTTAGCCAATTTGACTGACCACAATTTGGTTCTCCAAAGGATAGGAACCATATAATAAATGACACCAAACGCCATAAAACCGTTCCAGCCTAATGCACCTAAGTGAACGTGACCAATAACCCAGTCTGTAAAGTGACCCACTTTGTTAACAGTTTTAGTTGCCAATAAGGGTCCTTCGAACGTCGCCATACCATAACAAGTTACAGCGACCACGAAGAATTTCAGAACCGGATTTTCTCTTACTTTATCCCAGGCACCTCTTAGCGTCAGAAGTCCGTTCAGCATACCTCCCCAGGATGGTGCAATCAGCATAATCGAGAAGCCTGTTCCCACCGCCTGTGCCCAAGCCGGTAACGCTGTATATTGCAAGTGGTGTGGACCAGCCCAGATGTAAACGAAAATCAAAGACCAGAAGTGGATAATGGATAATTTATAGGAAAACACAGGTCTGTCCGCAGCTTTTGGTACAAAGTAATACATCATCCCAAGAACTGGCGTTGTAAGGAAAAATGCTACTGCGTTATGACCGTACCACCACTGTACGAGGGCATCTTTTACACCGGCATAAGCGGAGTAAGATTTCCAGGTTGTGAATGATAATGGAATTTCTAAGTTGTTGAAGATGTGAAGCATTGCTACCGCCACCCACGTTCCGATGTAGAACCAAATGGCGACATAGAGGTGTCTTACACGTCTTACTGCTACAGTTGCAAACATGTTGATCCCGAACAGAACCCAGACGACTGTAATCAAAATGTCGATGGGCCACTCGTGCTCAGCGTATTCTTTGGATGTGTTAAGACCCATGAAGAACGTGATGATGGTACTTACCAAAACCAGTTGCCAGCCCCAGAAGTGCATCCAGGAAAGCGTGTCGCTCCACATTCTCGTTTTAAGTAATCTCTGGACGGAGTAGTAAAACCCGGAGAAAAAACTGTTTCCGACGAATGCGAAGATCACCATGCTGGTGTGCATCATTCTCAGACGTCCGAAGCCGAATGCTCCCTGGGAATTAACCAGACCTTGAAGTCCGCCATCTCTCAATGTACGGATCGTAGGATCGTCAGTTCCTAGGAAAAATTCCGGTAATTCTGGGTAAAAAAGCAACAACGCGGCCGTAAGTCCCAATAAAAAACCTACTAAACCGAAAACGACCGTTGCGATTAGAAAAGCGCGTACGATCCCGTTGTCGTAACTAAACTTTTGTGTTTCCATATCTACAAATAGCAATTATTCTTTATCATTTTTTTCAGGAGTTTCTGTCTCCTCTTCTGTTTTAACCTCGTCATCGAAAAGGATTCTAACGGCCGGTGATTCATCATCTTCAAACTGGCCTTTTCTGGCGCCGATTATGAAAATAACCAGAAAAATTACAGCCAGTGAGACGCTGCAGATGATCATCAAATAGAGAATCTCCATATCAGCTACAAATTTACAATAAAACAGTCGCCAAATTTAGTTAAAATTACTGACTTTGGTCACAACCTTGGAAATTGGGATAATTTATAATAACTCTAAATAAGCGCCCTCTAAAAGCGTATTTTGAAATATTTCATGCTCCTGAGCCATGTAGAAAGTGTGGTAAATGTAACCACCGTCACCGAGCTGAGAGGCATGAAAATGGCGGCAAAAAGCGGATGCATATGACCCGATACAGCAAAGCTTACTCCGATAACATTGTAACATAAACTGATTATGAATGTGAATTTTACAATTCTAATGGCGTCTTTCGATAGGTTCAGGAATTTATCCAGTTCTGTGATTTTTTCACCGTTCATGATCACGTCGGAAGATGGAGTGAACGAGTTGCTGTCATCGGAAATCGCAATGCCCACGTTGCTCTGCTTCAGTGCGCCGGCATCATTCAGGCCGTCGCCCAGCATTGCCACTTTCTCGCCTCTGTCCTGAAGTTCCTTGATAAAGTCCAGTTTGTTTTCAGGGTTTTGATTGAATTTCATTTCCGAAATCGATGGAATGAGCTTTTCCAAAATGGGTTTTTCTGATGAGTTATCGCCACTCAAAATGTTGATTCTGTAATTTTTCAAATGCTGGAAAAGCTGGGAGAGATTGTTCCGGTATTCATTCTTGAAAATAAATTTGCCGAGAAATTCATTGTTTTTGCTGATGTAAACTGCCGTTTCCAGGTTTTGACTTTCCTGTCCGGTAAAGCTGGCTGAGCCAATTTTGTAATTGGTGCCGCGAACTGTTCCGGTATAACCCTTTCCTGATATTTCCTGGAATTGTTCGGCTTCAAAATAATCGTCATTCACCTTCAGAAAATCGTAGAGAGATTTGGACAAAGGATGGTTCGAGTTTTTGAGCAGGGACTTGATGTTTTTCAAATCAAATTCGCTGATCTCGGTTCCGGAAAATGTGATATTGGTTTTTTTATTTTCGGTAATGGTGCCGGTTTTGTCAAAGACCAATGTGTTCACTTTCGCCAGTCTTTCGATGGTCAAGGTGTCCTTTACATAAAATTTGTTGCGACCCAGGATTCTCATGATATGCCCAAATGTAAACGGCGCCGACAAGGCCAGAGCGCACGGACAAGCTACAATCAGAATGGCAGAAACCACCTGAAACATCTTTTCCAAATCCACCGTAGACCAATAAATTCCTGCAATCAGCGTAATTGCTAAAATAATGATTGTGAAGTATTTACTGATAGTGTTGGTCATCGTATCAAGACCGGTTTCGAATTTTTTAAACGCTTCCTTGTTCCAAAGTTGCGTCAGGTAACTTTGATCCACACTTTTAATAACTTCAAGCTCCAGTACGGAGCCGGACTGTTTTCCGCCTGCAAAAATCTTGTCGCCAGGTTTTTTAGAAATGTGAGCCGATTCGCCGGTAATAAAGCTGTTGTCAATATTGCCTTCGCCTTTGATCAAAATAGAATCTACCGGAATGATCTCCTGGTTCCGGACCATGATTCTGTCACCAACACCAAGTTCCGACAGCAAAATATTCTCCTGCTTGCCATTGAAATCCACTCTGGTCACGGCAATCGGGTAGAAGGATTTGTAATCTCTGTCGTAGGATAAGGAGTTATAAGTCCTTTTCTGAAAGGTTTTGCCCAGCAGCATAAAGAACAATAAGCCACAAAGTGTATCGAAATAACCTGGTCCGTAATCCGTGACGGCCTCGTAGATACTTCTGCCATAGAGTACAAAGATGCCCAAGACAATCGGAATATCAATATTGATGATCTTATTTTTAAGACCATACCATGCTGATTTGTAGTAATCTGAAGCCGAGTAGAATACCACGGCGGTGGCCAGCAAAAATAAGATGATGCGGAACAGATGCTTGTAGGAATGAAACCAAACATCATCGCCGGAAACATATTCCGGGAAGCTGAAAAACATCCCGTTTCCGAATGCAAATCCTGCAACGGCCAGTTTGGTCAGCAGACTTTTATCCAGCTTTTCGTGTTTTTTCTCTGCGGTTTCCAGATTGATGACCGGTTTGTATCCCAGATTGGTCAGGAACTTGGCCAGTTCGCTCAGTGTCAGCTCTTCATTTTTGAAAGAAACCTGAAGCGTTTTCCTTGTGAAATTGACCTGAGAATAATTGATTTTTTTGTTAATGGTATGAAGGCTTTCCAATAGCCAGATGCAGGATGAACAGTGGATTACAGGAATTTTGAAGGTCACCAGCGTGGTGCCTCCTTCGGAAAAATCGACGATGCGGTTGAAAACTTCAGGCGTATCCAGGTAATCAAACTGAGAATTATTCTCAATGCTCGGGCGGATGCCGGATCTTTTGTTGATGTTATAAAAATTGTCGAGATTGTGGACGTTCAGGATTTCGTAAACCGACTGACAGCCGTTGCAGCAAAACATTTTATCGTCGAATAGAAGTCTTTCGTTGTCGATGTTCTGGCCGCAGTGAAAGCATTGTTCTTCCATTAAAAAACTCTCAGATATTTGGAAGACAAAATTACGCCAAAAATCTTGGGTAATGGTGCTAAAAAGTCGTATTTTTGCTGACAAATGTCATAGGTATGTCACTTGAACAACAATTGGTTATAGAGGAAAACTTCTCGAAAGCATTTAACAAAGAATCGCTGCGTGTAAGTCTTACTCCGGAGGATTTTGAAGTTTATAACAATGCCCTCAAAGTTCTGGAATTTTCAAAAGGCGATGTCGTCTTCGACGATGGTGAGTCGCCGAAGGGTGTTTATTTTATCGAAAAAGGCACTGCAAAGCTTTCGAAATCCGGTGTTTATGGTAAGGATCAGATTTTGAGATTCTGTAAGGAAAATGATTTGATAGGCTACAGATCGCTGCTTTGCGGCGAGAATTTCCAGGCCAAGGCCGAGGCAATGACGCCGATGACGGTTCAGTTTCTGCCAGGTGATATTTTTCTCAGACTGCTGGAAGTAGATCCCAAACTATCCTACGCCATGCTTCAGAAAATTGCATATGAGTTGGGCGAGTCTGCCAACACGGTGACGTTCCTGGCTCAGAAAACAGTGAGAGAAAGATTGGCAGAAATCCTGGTTTTGCTGGAACAAAAATTGGGCACCGACCCGGAAGGTTTTATCAAAATTTCCTTGACCAGAGAAGAAATTGCGAACCTGATCGGAACCGCAACGGAAAGTGCCATCCGACTGATCTCCGAATTCAAACAAGATGATTTGATTTCCGTGGAAGGTAGAAATATTAAAATTCTTAACAGAGAAAAATTAATCAAATTGGGTCACGTCGTTATATAAAAGATGGATAAGTCTTGGACAGAAGAGGAGATAGTTGAATATCAAACTCTTTTTAATAATGTACGAAACTTCATCGGAAAAGAAATTGATGAAATACTTTTCTATTTAGATGTTGAGGACTTGGATTTTAATGAACAAGAAAATGCTTATGGTAAAAGTTTATTGAGTGGTGTTGAATTAATTTTAAATCAAGAAAAGTATTATTTAGGAAATTATTTTTTCAGTACACATTATAATGGACTTAACCTTATCAAAGGTAATTTAACTGATTATGAATTTGTAGATAGTAAAATTCCTAAGCACTATCCATCAAAAATACTTAAATCTAAAATAATTGATGCTAAAATTTTTTGGCATAAAGCATTTGTAGGAAATTATTTTGTTCCAATAGAAATTGTTTTTGAAACACAATCAGATTATATACTATTCTCTTCGATAGAAGTTAATTTTGGTAAAGTAAATACTGAATTGACCGATGAACTATTGATAATTGAAAATAAGCAAAATGCCCAAAAATTACATTTAGCAGAGTTTGGAATGGAAAACAACGGAAGAAAGTGTTTTAAAAATATCGAGGAGATAAAAATAGCAGAAAAGGAATTTGTTTCATAGATGAACAATTTAAATTCTCTTTTCTAAATAATTTATAATTAAGAAAATGTCTGTACATTCTGAAATAAAAAAAATCACAACGGAAACCTTACGAAAAATGAAATTCGATAAGGAAAAGATTACAATGCTGACGGCTTACGATTTTACAACAGCTAAAATGGTGGACGCAGGTGGCGTGGATTCTATCTTAATCGGAGATTCTGCAGCAAACGTAATGGCTGGTCACGAAACTACATTGCCAATTACATTGGACCAAATGATTTATCATACACAATGTGTCGTCCGTGGTGTAGAAAGAGCTTTGGTGGTTGCCGATTTACCTTTTGGAACGTATCAGAGTAATCCCGAGAAAGCTTTGGATTCAGCCGTACGGATGATGAAGGAAGGCGGTGCTCACGCGATTAAAATCGAAGGTGGGAAAGAAATTGAAGAATCGATTAGAAAAATTGTGAATGCAGGAATTCCGGTTTGCGGACATCTTGGTCTCACGCCTCAGAGCATCTATCAATTCGGAACTTATAAAGTGCGGGCCAAAGAAGATGCGGAAGCGGAAAAGTTGATTTCTGACTGCAAACTGTTGGAAGAGTTAGGCTGTTTTGCTGTAGTTTTGGAAAAAATTCCTGCTGCGTTGGCAAAAAAAGCTTCCGAAAGTATTTCGATTCCGACGATTGGTATTGGCGCAGGACCGGATTGTGACGGTCAGGTTTTGGTGTATCATGATTTGGTGGGCATGAACAAAGGTTTTTCGCCTAAGTTCCTGAGAAGATATCTGGATCTGTACACAGAGATTACGGGCGCCGTTTCACAGTATGTTCAAGATGTGAAAAGCTCCGATTTTCCTAATGATAAGGAGAGTTACTAGTCTATCAGTTAAATAAATTTGGCCCTTTCAGACCTCCAAATCTGAAAGGGTTTTAATTATAACACATTCACCATGCTTCGGAAATTCATTAGATTTTTATCTTTTTCAATATTAATAGTATCAGTTGTTTCCTGCGCTGGTCACCCAACCCAGTTCGGAACAAGGACAGAAATAACGGATCAAAAAGATTCACTGAAATCGCTTTCGAGAATTAAGGAGATTAAGAATCTTGATTTTTCTGATTTCAAAGCTGGAAAATTCGATGACGGAAAAATTGTTGTCAATTATCGTTTTTTGAAGCCGAAAAATATAAATCCAGCCAAAAAATATCCTCTCATTTTGGTGTTTCACGGTTCAGGCGCGGTGGGCAAGGACAACACGTCTCAGATGGGAGTTTTGTCCAAAATGTGGCTACTCCCGGAGAATCGCGAAAAATATCAGGCTTATGTTTTGTCGCCTCAGTTTCCGGTTCGGTCATCCAATTATCATCTCGATGAAAGTAGAAATGTAAAGGTTTCTGAGTCTAATGAATATTTGGATTTGGTTTTAGAGTCAATTGATTCCTTGATCGTCAAAGAAAATATCGACCGGGACAGGATTTACGTCATGGGATTCTCGATGGGTGGTGCTACCACCATGAATGCAATTTCCAAAAGGCCCGATCTGTTTGCTGCCGCTGTGAACATTTCGGGAATTTCTCAGTTCAATAAAATAAGTGAATTGCTGACCATGCCAATTTGGATTGTCCACGGGAGTCTTGACACCGATAATTTCCCTCAAAGCAATTTCAGATTTTTTGATGAAATGAAGTACAAGGGACAAGTCTTTCTCTGGGAATATAAGAACAAGTATCATAATAACATCTTGTCTGAAAAGCTTTTAGAAAAAATTCCGAAATGGCTTATGCGGCAGCATCGTTAGTTTCAAATTTTTTTTTAATTTTGATTCAATAATCAAAACACAAAAAAATGATGGACTACCGCGCAGAACTACAAATTTTGTTGGATCACGATACGATGACTTTGAAGGAATGGCTCAGTAATTATCCACTGACCGAAAGTCCTGCTCTGATTCACGAGTTCAAAATCCACATGCAGAAGTTTTTGATAGATGAAGGTGACTTTGAGACTGTTCAGGCCCTGGAAGATGAACTGAGTGAAGCTACAGAACACATAGAAAATCTGATCTTCGACAAGCTCGTCAGAGAACAGGAAATATGTAATCTGATAGAAAAAATGAAAGCAAAATTGGAAGTCTTGCGGCCTGAGCTTGAGAAAAAATCGCCAGCCTTTAAGGTTCCTGATGACATGTACGATGACATGCTGGAATTGATAGCATACAACAGAAGCAATGGCGTAATTGATACCGAAATCACTACACAGCTAGAGGAAGCCATACATTATATAAGAAATGAGTCAAAACTTTGACAATTCTCAGATCGTCTATGAGGACAATCACCTGTTCGTCATTAATAAAAAAGCCGGACAATTGGTTCAGGGCGATAAAACCGGCGATTTGTCTTTGCTGGAATTGATCAAAGATTTTATCAAAAATAGAGATCAGAAACCGGGCAACGTGTTCCTCGGTTTGGTTCATCGGATAGACCGGCCGACATCCGGATTGGTGATTTATGCCAAAACTTCCAAAGCTCTATCCCGCTTGACGGTAATGGTGAAAGACCGCGAAGTGAAGAAAACATATTGGGCAGTCGTCGGCAAAGAGATGATTCCGCATTCGCAGAGATTGGTTCACTATCTCCAGAAAAATGAGAAAAATAATAAGGCCGTCGTTTATACAAAACCAACCGCAGGCGCGAAAGAAGCGATACTGACTTATCATTTGATTAAGACTTTGGACAATTATCAACTGTTAGAAATCGATTTGGAAACAGGAAGGCATCATCAGATTCGTGCTCAGTTGTCAAAAATCGGAATCCCGATCAAAGGTGATCTGAAATATGGCGCGCCGCGATCCAACTCTGATGGTGGGATTTCCCTGCACGCCAGAAAACTGGAATTGATTCATCCAGTTACAAAAGAGAATATAGAAATCACAGCACCAGTTCCGCAGAATGATGCGGTTTGGAAAGCGTGTGAAGAATAAATTAACAAAAAAACCGAAAGAAATTCTTTCGGTTTTCATTTTTATAAAGTAGAGGTTTCTTCTTTCTTCTCTTGATTCAGCATATTCGGAGCTTCTTTCGCCAACTTATTTTTGGTCGGGATTTTATAATTGAAAGAAAGTCCAAAGTTTCTTGTGTCATTCTTATTTCTGATATAAACATTTGGAAACGCGTTCGTTGTTCTCAGATTCGTTTCGTTGGTGTTGAAAACATCATTGGCAAATAAAGTCAGCGTCATTCTATCTTTATTGAATTTCCTTGATAATGATAAATTCAAAGTGTTGTAAAACGATTTGTTTGGATAGAAAAAGAACTCATTTCCTTTGGTTAAGTAAGTGTAATTGGCAATGAATTTTGTTTTGAAAGGTAAAATGAATTGCCCTGTTACATTGTAAGTCCAGTAACCTTTCGGATTTACAATGGCATCGATTTGTTGTAATTGATACGAACCATAGAGGAAGATGAAACTCACTTGGTCAGGATTCATATCCATTTTCATAATATCTTTGAAAGGTGTGTTGAAAATGGCTAAAGGAACAGGGAATCCAATGTTGAAATTATGCGTTTTCATACGGTCAAGATTGTCACTTGTTTGCAAAATGCGATCTCCTTCTCTGGCAACTTTTTGTACCACTTGATTTTTCGCATTGGTAAAATTGTATCCGATAAATGCATAATTCAAAGCGCTTAACTTAATCTCGAAATTATCGAAAATCGTGGGCTGAAGATTTGGGTTTCCTGAAAAATCGATGTTTTCGTTTCCATATCTTGTATTATTTGGATTAAGATTCGCAACATTCGGTAATGTAATTTTCTTGTTATAATTAATATTAAAGAAAGCCATTTTTGGAATAACATTGTACTGAATACTAGCATTAGGAAACACTTTGAATTTTTCAAAAGGCCTCAACTTATCATAAGTCCCATTTTCAAAATCTAAACTAATTCCATTAATGTCGTAATATTCTCCTCGAAGTCCCAAAACAAAATCCATTTTTCCCTTTGTTGCACTAGCTTCGGAGTAGAAAGCAGTAGTTTTACTTTTATAATCCAGATTTTCTATTCCAAAAAGATCTGCAGAAAATTCTAATTGATCATAATAAGCGCCTAAGCTCAATTTACCTTCGTCCAAAATTTTGATCGGCTGTGCATAATCGATTCTGAAGTTATAAATATTTTGATTAGAACCATTTTCTGAAGCATTTGGATCTGGTTTTATAATTTGACTTGCTTGCGCAAAATCATTATTGAAATTGGTATAAGAACCTTTAAATTCTAATTTTTTGTTTTTATCAACAAATTTCTTCTGATAAGTCGCAGTTACTTCATTTCTCGTATTGCTTTGGTCAATTTTATCTTTATCAAAAGATTCCGTTCCCTCGTACAAAGAATAGCCATCTACATAACGATCCGAAGATCCAAGAGAAAGGTTATAGTTCATTAACAATCGATCTTGCCCAATATCAAATGTGAAAGCACTTCTCAAATATTGATTTCTGTTAACATTATCATTGTACAATCTGGAAATCTCATCAATAGTCGATTTGGTTTCGCTTTCGTTGTAATTTTGCCCAACGTTTAACTGCCATCCAAACCATTTGTTTTTTGAATTAAGCGTTAAACTATTATTGAATTTACTTCTATAATGGTCATAATTACTGAAACGGTAACCTCCGGCATAAGTCGCAGATAAATAAGATTTAGCATTTCTGCTGGTAATAATGTTAATGATTGCACCACCCGAAGTTGCAGGAAATTCGGCACCAGGTTGCGTAATAATTTCAATCTTTTCGATGCTGTTTGCAGGAAGTCCTTCCAGATAAGCCGTTAATTGTGTACTGTAGATATTCAATGGCCTTCCGTCCATATAAACATCCAGAGATTTTCCTTGATAAACCATTCCAACAGTTTCGGAAACAACCAAACCAGGAATTTTTTGTAAACCTTCTAAAGTGTTACCAGAATTGAGATGTGGCTGCTCAGAAAAATCATAAATGGTTCTGTCCGCTTTTTGCTCAATAGCTTTTTTAGTTTTGGTAATGGTGACCGCTTCGATCTGCTTTTCCTTGTCGTTTTTCTGAGTTTGCTGCGCAATATAGAATGGACTGAGAAACAAGGCAGATATTGGAAGGATAGATTTTATCTTCATAGTTTAGTTTATGAATGATTAGACTTAGAATCTGCCTGTTTGTTACAGCCAAACCTTAATTCGCCCGGTCCTTTTCCTCAAAATTGATATTCTTCTTGCTGAACTTCTTCTTGTTCCCGAAAGTATAATTCACACTCAGTCTCAGACTTCTGCCATCCCAATAATTATTGAAATACTGGCTGTTATCCTTATAGTACATATCGCCAAGAAATCGCTGTGCAAAAATGTTCGTCACGGTGGCGTTGATCTGGAGCTGCTTTTCCATCAAAGAAACTTTCACGCCGGCGTTCAGATTCGAAAAATTATGAAAGTATGAATTCACATTGTAATTGGGCAGATTTTGATCATAGTTGAGGAATATCGCAACGGTTTTCTTCGTGTTCAACATAAAGGTATTGTTGAAAGAATAACTCAGCGACTTTCCCTTCTTTGCATCGGCTTGGATCTCGAAAATTTCAGATGTCTGCAAGGTCGCATTGAGAGTCAGACTGGCTTCCCAGAATTTGAAAAAAGTATCGGTGTAGGAGACGTTCATTCCATAAAAATCGTTGTTGTAATAGTTCAGATAACCGCCGATCTGCGCTTTGTCGTTCAGGTCAGATATCTGTCCAAACGCATTTTTTAGTTTAAGATAATAGATGCTGGTAGAGAATTTATTGGCAAAGGTGTATCCCAATTCATAATTATTGATGTAAGAAGGCTTCAACAAAGGATTTCCAGTGGAATAAGAATATGGATTTTCATACCATCGGAACGGATTCAGGTTGCTCATACTTGGCCTGTTAATTCTTCTGGAGTAAGAAAGGCTGAACACATTTTTTTCGTTTTTATAAGACACAAAAGCGGAAGGAAACCATTGTCCGTAACTGAAGTTATTGACAGAACTTTTTACCACAGTATTTTCATAACGCAGCCCTGCTTTCGTTTCCCAGTGTTCCCCGAAATTCTTCGCAAAACTTCCGTAGACCGCATAATTTTCTTCCTGATATTGGAATTGATTGCCCTTGGTTTCGTCAATGATAAATTCACCGTTTTCGAGATTCAAATATTTCAAATCAGCAGAATTTCTGAATTGATTGAATTTCGCGCCGGTCTCCACCGTTCCAAATCGAAAAGGCAACTCCAGATCCGCCTGCACAGAGAAAATCTGAGGCTGAACTTTGGACAAGGTTTTTACATCCTGAACGGTGTTTTCCGGAAATGTCAAAGTTGAAAAGTTAACTTCCGTATCATTATCATTTTTAAAGAAATTGCCGGCGAGACTCAACTTTTTCCCAAGTGAATCCAGCTTCTGATCGTAATAAGTACTGAACGTATGCGTCGGCGATTGTTCCCTGTGAAAAGTGTTCGTGATAAGACTGGTTTCCTTTAAATCAGGACTGATATTCCTGGTTGTGTTGAGGATATTCATTCCGTTTTTGTCGCCGCCGTAAATGTATTCCATCCCGATTTCCGAATTTTTATTGATTTTATAGGATGCATTCAGGCTAGGAGTCAGATTTCGCCACATATCTTTCCGTGTTGACTCGCTGAAGTTCTGTGAGGCACCGATAATGTTATACCGCTCATTCGCCCGCTTCGCACCTTCTATATAACTCATTTTAAAACTTAAACTAAGCTTTTCGGTTTGATAATTCAAAGTCCCGTTCGTGCTGCCGTTGTGGTAAGTCCGTTGCGTCAATCCCGAGCTGATGTTCCCACTGAAGCCAAGATTCGGATTTTTCTTGAGAATAATATTGATGAGTCCGCTGTTGCCCTGCGCTTCGTATTTTGAAGGCGGAGTCGTGATCACCTCAATTTTCGCAATATTTTCAGAACGGATGGATTTTAAATAATTCAAAAGTGCAGTTCCGGAAAGATTCAGCATTCGGCCATTCACCATCACGTTGACAGAACTTTTCCCGATGATAGAGACGGTTCCAAGATTTTCATCCACTTTCAGCATTGGCACATTCGCAAGCGTTTCGCCGGCGTCCATTCCTTGGGAAGCGATGGATGCATCCACATTAAAGATGAGCCGGTCTGCTTTTCTTTCCAGCAGTTTTTTCTTAACTAATATATTGACTTGTTCGATTTCTTTCAGACTGTCTGTCTGAGTCTGGGCAAAAGTCATTGCTGAAAATAAGGTGGCGATGATTAGATATTTGGTAGTCATAACGTAGTTTTGTTGATGCAAATGTATTTTCGAAAATAACATTTGAAAACAGCGTTTAGACTACTCACGATTTTAATCCGACCAACAAATTTTCATCGATAAAAAACGGGCGTTCATAGAAATTGGACAGATTTCTATTCTGTAGTTCCTATTTTTGGAGTATGAAAAAATTAATAATAATTTCAATTCTAATATCACTTGTTTCCTGCATCGGATCACATCGCGTGGAGGTCTGGAAAACAATGAGCATTGCATCTGGCGACAGCATTATTATTAATCAATTAAAAGCACCCGCCACAATATCCATAAAAAATCTCTCCGACGAAAAAGTAAAATTGGCTTCGGAGTTATCTACGCCGAAAAAAATAGAAGCCATGTCAGATTTCAGTTACAGATTGCCGAAGAAAAGTCGTTTGATTTTGGTCAATTCGAACGCGAAATCTGTTTCTTTACATTTGCATTATTCGTCCAATAAACCGATTATGATTAACAATAAAGAACTGCGATGAGAAAACAACAGATCATCTGGCTTCAAGTCATCTATTGGAGTCTCAATTTTTTTGGAACTGTCATTACACCTATTTTCTTTTTTGCGGAAGAAAGAGATCTGCAAAGCGCGGTTCTGAGAACCACTTTTTTCCTTAGCGGCATTCTGACATTTTACATCTGTTATCTTTTCATCATTCCGAAAGTCTTCCGGCCGGAGAAAATTTACACGGTGATTCTTTCGTTTTTCCTTTCTATTGTTTGCTTTGCCACCATTCGTTACTCGCTGGAAGAAATTTTGTCGCCGGCTATTTTTGGATTCAGGAATTACGACCAGAAAACCGGTTTGCTGTTTTACTACTTTGACAACATTTATTATGGATGCATCAACGTTTTCATCGCTGGCATTATGTGGTTATTGGAAAAATTTGGCGTAATCGAAAACGAACGGCAAAAGCTGGAGAAGGAAAGGAATCAGGCCAATATGCAGGCTCTGAAAACGCAGATCAATCCCCATTTTATTTTCAATACGTTGAATAATATTTATGCTTTGGTTTATCAGAATTCCGAAAAAGCGCTGCCTGCGATTGAGGAACTGAGCCAGCTGCTCCGTTACAGCACCAAGGATCTGGAGAAGGATTTTATTCCGCTCGAGAAGGAAGTCGGCTATCTGGAAAGTCTGATAGAACTGGAAAAACTCCGGATCAGAAACCCGGAACTGTTGGTCATTGATAAAAAAATCAATTTCCCAACCCTGAACATTTCGCCAATGCTGTTGGTTCCATTCGTTGAAAATGCTTTCAAACACGGCGATTTTTCGGGCAAAGGCTTTACGCTCACCATTACGGATGATAACCAAAAACTTGGGTTTCATTTGCATAATTTTAAAAAATCAAGATCCAAAGATTCTGTTTCCGGAATTGGCATCGGCAATGTGAAAAAAAGATTGGAAATTCTTTATCCGAATCAGCACCAACTCCATATTACCGAAACAGAAACTGATTTTACCGTAGATTTGAAGATCGATTTGAGAAATGGATAAACTTAAATGCATTATTGTAGATGACGAGCCGCTTGCAGTTTCCCTGCTGGCAAGTTATGTTCAGAAAATTCCTTTCCTGGAACTGGTGTTCTCCACTGAAAATCCGATTGAAGTGATGGAATTTATCAAGACCAATGCTGCCGATCTGATTTTCCTCGATATCCAGATGCCCGAACTTTCCGGAATCAATTTTATGAAAATCGTTGGCAACAAGCTGAAATATATTCTGACTACTGCCTACTCAGAATATGCGTTGGAAGGCTATGAACACAACGTGATCGATTATCTTCTGAAACCGATCTCCTTCAGCCGGTTCGAAAAAAGTACCCAAAAAGCGCGCGAAAGATTGATGGTGAATGAAACCAAGGGCAACACGCATTTTTTTGTCAAATCATCCGGGCAGCAGCACAAAATTAAGTTTGATGACATCCTCTTTGTGGAAAGCATCAAGGATTATGTGAACATCAAAACGCAAAATCAGGAATATATCGTGTTGGAAACCCTGAAGTCTCTGGAGCATCAATTGCCGGAGAACTTCGCGCGGGTGCATAAATCCTTCATCGTCAACATCGATAAAATCGAGAAAATGGATGTCAAAAATGTCTCCGTAGCTGCTGAAATCCACATCCCGATTGGCGAGACTTACAAATCGGAATTCTTTCTGAAATTAAATAAATAACAGCTTATTACTGCTATTTTCAAAATTTTTTGCGCCACCATTGTGATAGAGAAAAAAATATTATTAATTTTGTCCAAAACACGATGATGCAAGCACAACTACTGGAAATAGTTAATTCTATCAAGAGGAATAAATACGAAGATGCCATTTCGGATCTCTCGCCCGAGCTCAGACTGCGGGAAGACCTCAATTTCGATTCTTTTGACCTGGCCGAGCTTACTGTGAAAATTGAAGAGGATTTTCAAATCGATATTTTCGAAGACGGTCTGGTAAATACTGTTGGCGAAATCTATTCCAAGCTGCAATGCTTTTCTTGATCGATCAGAATTTTTCTTTGTCCTACGAAGAGATTCTGAAACACGCCAATACGTCTGATTCGTACACAGATTGTTTTATCTATCCGGATTTGAAATCCTTTTTTCTGAATTGGATTTTCGCCCTGGTCAATGACAAAAATATAGCTTTGATGGATTCTGACATTTCTGAAAAGGAAATCACGTCCAACAATTTGCATATCAATCAACGGATTAAAATTAATCATACAAGGAAATTAAATTCTATTCAAGAGTTAATTGATTCAATCAGAAATTCTCAATCCGAGATTACGCTTTTCACATCCGGAACCACTGGTTTTACAAGAAAATTCACCCATCCTCTGAAAAATCTGATCCGGAAAATCAATGTTTCTGATGCGCGTAAAGATGATGTTTGGGGTTTTGCATTCAATCCGACACACGTTGCCGGCGTTCAGGTGTTCTTCCAGGCGATTCTGAATCGGAATCTTTTGGTCAATGTTTTTATGGCGCCCAAGGATTTTATTGTCGATTCCATTAAGACCTATCAAATCACAAACCTCTCGTCCACACCTACTTTTTATCGGTTGCTTTTGCCTTTAGAACAATCTTTTGGTTCGGTCAGGAAAATTACTGTAGGTGGCGAAAAGTCTGATGCACACCTGATTACTGCAGTTGAAAAAGCTTTTCCCAATGCCAGAATCAACAATGTGTACGGCTCCACAGAAACCGGACCGTTGTTTTCTTCTCAGAATGATGAATTTCTGGTTCAGGAAAAACACGTTGGACGGATCAAAGTGGTGGATGACGAATTGTACATTCATAAAGATTTATTTGGCAAAAATGCACAGCTGAATTTGATTGATGATTTCTACCCAACCGGAGACTTGATTGAATGGCTTGATGATGTCCAAAGGCGATTCCGCTTCACGTCCAGAAAAAATGAGCTGATCAATGTTGGTGGTTACAAGGTGAATCCCTATGAAGTGGAAGAGGAGCTGACGCAACACGACAATATCCGGAATGTGCGAGTGTACGGAAAAGCCAATGCGGTTTTAGGAAATATTATCTGCTGCGATATCGAGTTGCATCCCGGCAAAGCAATGAAAGAAGAAGACGTCAGATTTTTCTTAAATGGAAAAATTCAGAACTTCAAAATCCCGAGAAAAATAAACTTTGTTGACAAAATCGAATTGACCAGGACCGGAAAAAAGAAAATTGTATGAATGTATTAATCACAGGCATTTCCCGAGGTGTAGGTTTTGAAATTGCCAAACTCTTTCTGGAGAACGGCCACACAGTTTACGGCATCAGCAGGACAGAATCTGATGAATTAAAAACTCTGAAAAAGGAACATCCGGAGAATCTATTCTTCAAAACATTCGATTTATCCAATCCGGAAAATATCCATCAGGAAGTTTTTAAAGATTTTGTCAACAATCAAATTCCAGTTCACGTCCTGATCAATAATGCGGCAATGGCTTATGATGATATTGTCACGAATCTCAACTATGAAGATTTGAAATCAATGTTCGATGTCAATCTTTATTCGCCAATGTTCCTGACAAAATATGCGATCCGGAATATGATTTATAATCGCGTTGCCGGCAGTATCATTCATATATCTTCCATCAGTGCGCACACCGGTTACAAAGGATTGTCAATGTATGCGGCTTCCAAAGGTGCTTTGCAGTCTTTTTCCAAAAATATTTCCAGAGAATGGGGCGAGCGAGGAATCCGCTCCAACATCGTCGTTCCGGGCTATATGGAAACCGCGATGAATGCCAAACTGACACAAGATCACAAAAACCGAATCTTCAAAAGAACTGCCTTGAAGCAGGAAACCGATATGCAGTCTGTAGCCGAAACCGTCCTGTTTCTGTCCGGTGAGAAAGCAAAATCGATTACTGGACAAGAGATTTTCGTGGATTCCGGAACCTTATAAAACGCAAGACTATGATCAATCTAATTTACAAAGCACTGAATATCATTCCAAAAACGATTGCAAAAATTGAGAAACTTTATTCGTACAGTATTCTCAATTCGCATTCCGGCGTTCATCTTCATTCTGATTTGAGGATCGGGAAAGCCACTACTTTTGAATTGGATGACAATGCCAAATTTGAGATTGGGAAAAACGTGATTTGGAGAGATCATAACGCGATCAGAATCAGGAATGGTGGCACGCTGATTTTCGGAAATAATGTGGATCTCAGCCATTATATTTCCATCAATTGTCTGGATAAAATAGAATTGGGCGATGATACCTGTGTTGCGGAAGGTTGCAAATTTTATGACCACGACCACGCTTTCGATACCCAACCAGAATACGTCTGGCACAAAACGAAATTCAACACCGCGCCGATTATCATCGGCAAAAACGTAAAGATCTACAGCAATGTCACCGTCCTGAAGGGTGTTACTATCGGCGATAATTGCATCATCGGTGCGAACTGTGTAATTTCCAGAAATGTGCCGCCCAATTCCATCATCTTCGGCAAACACGAATTGATGCGGTTGCCATTGAGGTAGTTGCTGGTGGCAATTGGCTGATAGCAGTTAGCTGATAGCAGTTGGCTTTTGCTATTAGATTGCACAATATAGTTTTTGTTGATTCAAAGCTTCGTAGAAGCGATATGTGTGTAGGAAGCAATTGAACACGACCCAAAAAGCTCCGTAGGAGCGAACTGTTAATAACTAAGAATCTCACATAACTTGAAAAGCTCCATTAGGAGCGATACGTTTGTAGCCTCCGAATAATGCTTACAATCAAAGCTCCGTAGGAGCGAACTGTTAATAGCTAAGAATCTCACATAACTTGGAAATCTCCCTTAGGAGCGACACGTTAGTAGCCTCCGAAAATCCTTACAATCAAAGCTCCGTAGGAGCGACACAATCCCACATCACGCCTCACAAAATAATTTCATAAACTTTTAAAGTAAAAAAAACAAACCGTCGTCATATTCATATGGAGTCGCTATCTTTACAGCAAATGGCCGATAAAAAATCTGCATCAATCACGGAAGTCGTTAAAAATTACGGCGCCCAGCTTTTGCGCTTTATCAATTCTAAAGTGGCAAAGACGGAAGATGCAGAAGATATCCTGCAGGAAGTCTGGTTCCAGACCAGCCGATTAACGAATTTGAACGAATTGGAAAACGTCGGCGCCTGGCTGTATTCGGTGACCCGGAACAAAATCATCGATAGTTACAGAAAAAAGAAAACGGAATCTCTGGAAGACTTTGTCTATCAGGACGAAGACGGTGAACTGAATGTCAAAGATATCTTGCTGGCCGACGATACCAATAGCCCCGAAATTGCAGTCTTCAAAGAAATGTTCTGGAACGAGCTGATGAAAGCCCTGGACGAACTGCCGGAAAAGCAGAAGCGCGTCTATATCCTAAACGAGCTGGAAGACAAAACGCTTCAGGAAATCGCAAACGAAGAAGGCGAAAACATCAAAACGATCATCAGCAGAAAATCCTACGCGGTGAAACATCTCCGAAAAAGATTGCAAAATCTTTATGACGATTTAAACGGTTAATATTAAAAAGATGAACAGAAATAAAAAGAAATTTTGGTTGGCGATCCCTTGCATCATTGCGGCGATTGGCCTGTTTGTATGGTTTTTTCAGTGGCTATGGAACATTCTTCTGCCGGACATTTTAGGGGTTAAGGCGATCAATTACTGGCAGTCGCTAGGGATTTTGGTCCTTTCGAAGATTTTGTTTGGTGGATTCGGCGGTAAGAAAAAATTTGGAAGACGTCACCACTTCGACAATCCGGAGATGAAGGAAAACTGGAAGCAGAAACTCGAAACCCAATTCTGCGGCAGCGAGGAAGAACGGGAAAAGTTTAAGGAAATGTGGAAGCAGCGGTTCGAATCCCGATTCTGCAAATCAGACGGACCTTTGTCTGAACATAAAAGTTAAGTATATTGATAAGCCGGCCCGCATTTTTGCAGCCGGCTTTTTTTTGGGATGTAAAGTTTGATCAAAACTGCACAATGGTTTATTGAGGCATTGATTTTATTTAAAAGTAAATGTTAATGCAGGCGCAACCCTCTTTCAAAGTAGATTCACTTTTAGAATTGGCAGCTGCGGTTACAGATTTTTCAGATCATCGTTTTTTAGGAACCTTGCCTTTTGATTATAATGAGCTCGCCTAAGTTTTAGGTAAGTTCGCCTACATTTTTGGTAGGTTCGCTTATCGTTTTGGTAGGCTCGCCTACGATTTTAGTAAGCTCGCCTACGATTTTAATAGGCTCGCCTACATTTTTGGTAGGTTGGCCTATCATTTTGGTAGGTTGGCCTATCATTTTGGTAGGTGCGCATATCATTTTACTAGGCACGCCTATGATTTGGGTAGGCACACCTTTGACTGGAATAAGCTCATCTGTAATTTGTATAAGTTCGCTGGTCTTGACTTAACGGATACATTCGGTTATCACTAATATTCAACAAAAAAAAATCGCCTGATAAGATTTCAGGCGATTTTGATATTCGTGAGATAACAGCGTTTGATTAACTCTCTTTTTCCATTCTTTTGATGAGGTTCAGTGCAGATCCCGCCTTGAACCAGCCAATCTGTCCTGCATTATAAGTATGGTTGGTCTTGACGATATCTTTAGTCCCATCGGCATGAACAAACTCCAGTGTCAGCTGCTTTCCAGGGGCAAATTGGTCCAAATCCAGGAAATTAATGGTGTCTTCCTCCTGGATTTTGTCATAATCTTCTTTGTCATCAAAGGTCAGTGCCAGCATGCCCTGTTTCTTAAGATTCGTTTCATGGATTCGGGCAAAGGACTTCACCAAAACCGCTCTCACGCCGAGATGTCTCGGCTCCATGGCGGCATGCTCTCTTGAAGAACCTTCACCATAATTTTCATCACCGACCACAATAGTTGGGATTTCTGCCGCTTTGTACTGTCTTGCAGAATCTGGAACAGGTTTGTATTGCCCGTCCAGTTCATTTTTTACTTTATTGGTCTCCATGCTGAAGGCATTCACGGCACCAATCAGCATATTGTTGGAAATATTGTCGAGGTGTCCTCTGTACTTCAACCAAGGTCCGGCCATAGAGATGTGGTCAGTCGTACATTTTCCGTAAGCTTTGATTAATAATCTCGCGCCGGTAATGTTCAATCCGTCCCAAGCAGGAAAAGCTTCCAGAATCTGCAGCCTGTCAGACGTTGGTGAGACGATCACTTCTACAGCAGAGCCGTCTTCGGCAGGCGCGATGTAGCCGGGATCTTCTACATCAAACCCCAATCTTGGCAAGTCGTCGCCACTTGGTTCATCCAGCATGACTTCCTGTCCGTCTTTATTTTTTAACTTATCAGTCAATGGATTGAATCTCAAATCTCCGGCAATAGCCATGGCGGTCACCAGTTCCGGCGAGCCTACGAAGGCGTAGGTATTCGGGTTTCCATCTGCTCTTTTGGAAAAGTTTCTGTTGAAGGAATGGACGATCGTGTTTTTTTCCTGTTTGTCAGCACCCTCACGCGCCCATTGCCCGATACAAGGTCCGCAGGCATTGGCGAAAACTTTACCGCCGATTTCGTCAAAAGTTTTCAGGAAACCGTCTCTTTCTACGGTAAATCTTACTTGCTCAGAACCTGGCGTAATCGTATATTCAGCTTTAACTTCAAGATTTTTTTCTTTGGCTTGTTTGGCCACAGAAGCTGCTCTGGCAATGTCTTCGTACGATGAATTGGTGCAAGAACCAATTAAACCAACTTCGATTTTTGTTGGCCATCCGTTTTTCTCAGCAATTTCTTTCATCTGTGAAATTGGTGTTGCTAAATCCGGTGTGAAAGGTCCGTTGAGATAAGGCTCCAAAGTGTCAAGGTTAATCTCAATCACTTCGTCATAATATTTTTCAGGATTGGCGTGCACTTCCGGGTCGGCTTTCAGAACGTGGGCAATTGCATCCGCTGCGTCTGCCAAATCTGCTCTGTCAGTAGAACGAAGATATTTGCTCATATTCTGGTCGTACTCGAAAATAGAAGTTGTGGCTCCGATTTCCGCACCCATATTACAAATCGTACCTTTTCCTGTACATGATAGTGAATTAGCACCTTCACCGAAATATTCTACAATGGCACCAGTTCCACCTTTTACAGTAAGAATTCCGGCCACTTTTAAAATAATATCTTTTGGAGCGGTCCAGCCGTTTAGTTTTCCAGTTAATTTAACACCAATCATTTTAGGGAACTTAAGTTCCCAGGCCATTCCTGCCATTACATCTACAGCATCAGCGCCACCGACACCGATGGCCACCATTCCAAGTCCGCCGGCATTTACAGTGTGAGAATCGGTTCCAATCATCATTCCGCCTGGGAAAGCATAATTTTCTAAAACGACTTGGTGAATAATTCCGGCTCCGGCTTTCCAGAAGCCGATTCCATATTTATTAGAAACCGATTGTAGGAACTGGTAAACTTCATTATTCTTATTTTCAGCTTCAATTAAATCTTTAGCCGCGCCCACTCTTGCCTGGATCAGGTGATCGGCGTGAACGGTTGAAGGAACCGCGACTTTTTTCTTCCCAGCCTGCATGAATTGCAAAAGTGCCATTTGTGCCGTCGCATCCTGCATCGCCACTCTGTCCGGCGCAAAATCTACATAAGATTCGCCACGTTTGAAGGTTTCCTTGGTTTGCGAAGGGAAAAGGTGTGCGCAAAGGATTTTTTCTGAATAAGTAAGAGGTCTTCCCATGTAAGCTCTTGCATCATTTACCCTGGTTTCGAAATCAGCGTAAACTTTTTTGATCATATCCAAGTCAAAAGTCATATCTCGATATTTTTTATTCTTTTTGATGAATTCCGCTTTTTGATGGTAAGGCGGAAAATTGAACCACTTCAGTTTATCAAATTCTATTCCTATACGCCCGTGTGATGCGTAAATGTGATGATAGACCATGATTTTTCAGAAGTATGAAGTTAAGGAAAAAATAAAGTTGATGATCTTGACCTTAGTTAAAATAATATTAAAGCATTTAAATTGGAAAGATTCTAAACAAAAAATGGAAGACTTCAAAAAGAGATCTAATTAAGATTCAATAATATCTCTAACTTTGTGTTATAACGAAATTTCGACTATGAGAAAAATATTAATTATTGTAACTGTTTCACTTTCTGTTTTTGGACTTAGTCAATCATCAAAAAATATAGATGATTTTGAATTTTATTATGGCTATAAAGATTATTTAGAAGATAAACCTGTAAAATCCAGTGTCAAAGCTGATTTAAAAGATATCTCACCGAAAATTTTTAAAGCAGGCAGATTTAAATACAAAGAAACTGATAAAAACGCTAAACAGGAAAATTTTACTTGGGCAATAAAATATCAGAATGACTTTTACTTCAATATGCTATATGCTGCTTATATTTATAGTGACTATTTTGTGAAGGTTGATATAACTGGAAAAAAATATTGGGTAATTTTTCTCAATGAAAAAACAGATAAAAAAGCAATAGGAACAGGCGCTCCATATGGCGGAGGAGTATTAGGAACTGTATTAAATATAAAACCAAGAAGTCATTGGAAGAATAAAGAAGGTAATTATTTTAAAATATTATTGATTGATTTTCAAAACCCAAATATTGAAAAATCTAGACCTAAAGATAATAATGCATATCTGGTTGACACAAAAAAAATTCTTGAACTTACCAATAACGATGAAACTACAATTCTAAAATTAAAAGAAGATAATTACACAATTGAAGATTTTGCAGAATTTATAAATAGCCAACAATTAAAATAACCACGACATAAAAATTGGATTGTCAATAGAAAGAATTAAAAATAAAAAAAGGAAGATTTCTCTTGGAAATCTTCCTTTTATATTGAAAAAGCCTTCCGACTTTAATTCAAAATCTATTAATGACCAACAGTTACCAATTCTTTAATTGATGGAACAAAAGTCGTTAAATCAATTCCTTCCACCGCTTCTTTGTATTCTTCGATGCTTGGAATTCTTCCTTTGATGGCTGATAAAACAACCACTGGAGTAGAAGCCAATAAGGATTCTCCTTTTTTACGTTCAGAATCCTCAACAACTCTTCCCTGAAAAAGACGCGTAGAAGTTGCCAAAACTGTATCTCCTTTCTCCGCTTTTTCCTGGTTACCCATGCACAGGTTACAACCTGGGCGCTCAAGGTACATCATGTTTTCATACTGAGTACGGGCCTCACCTTTCGGAGCAGCATCGTTGAATTCGAAACCGGAATATTTCTCTAATAATTCCCAGTCACCTTCAGCCTTTAATTCGTCAATGATATTATAAGTTGGAGCCGCAACTACTAATGGAGCCTGGAATTCTACTTTACCGTTCTTCTGTTCAAGATTTCTCAACATTTGAGAAACAATCTTCAAGTCACCTTTGTGAACCATACAAGATCCTACAAAACCAAGATCCACTTTTTTCTCGCCGCCGTAGAAAGTAAGGTCTCTGATGGTATCGTGTGTGTATCTTTTAGAAACATCTTCGTTGTTGACGTCCGGATCGGCAATCATTGGCTCCACAATTTGATCGAGGTCAACAACTACTTCAGCATAATATTTTGCATTAGCATCCGGAGTCAAGGCAGGTTTGTCACCAGTTCTGATTTCCTCGATTCTCTTGTTTGCTTTGTTGATAAGACCCTGAAGAACGTGGTTGTGATTATCCATTCCTTTGTCGATCATAATCTGGATTCTGCTTTTTGCAATTTCCAATGATTGGATCAAAGTATCGTCTTCAGAAATACAGATAGAAGCTTTAGCTTTCATCTCTGCAGTCCAGTCTGTGAATGTAAATGCCTGGTCAGCCGGAAGAGTTCCGATGTGAACCTCGATAATTCTTCCCTGGAAAACATTTTCTCCGTCGAATTGCTTCAACATCTGAGCCTGAGTCGCGTGAACGACATCACGGAAATCCATATGCTCCTTCATTTCGCCTTTGAAAGTCACTTTTACCGATTCAGGAATCGGCATTGATGCTTCACCTGTTGCCAAAGCTAAAGCTACTGTTCCGGAGTCAGCTCCGAAAGCAACCCCTTTAGACATCCTTGTGTGAGAGTCACCTCCGATGATGATGGCCCATTCGTCAACCGTAATATCGTTAAGAACTTTGTGAATAACGTCTGTCATTGCGTGGTATTCACCTTTCGGGTCACGAGCTGTGATTACCCCGAAATCGTTCATAAATTTCATTAATTTAGGAATATTAGCCTGCGCTTTTTTATCCCAAACCGAAGCCGTGTGACATCCTGACTGGTAAGCGCCGTCCACAATCGGAGAAATTACCGTTGCAGCCATCGATTCCAATTCCTGAGCCGTCATCAAACCTGTTGTATCCTGAGATCCAACGATATTAACTTCAACTCTAACGTCTGAACCTGCGTGTAATAATTTGCCTTCAGTAACGCCAACCGCATTTCTGTTGAAGATTTTTTCAACCGCAGTCAAACCTTGTCCTTCAATAGAAATTTCTTTAGAAGGCGCAAAAACTGCAGGAGCTGTAATTCCTAAAGTTTTAGCCGCAAACGTCTGAATTTTTTTACCAAAAACGATGGCATAAGAACCACCCGCTCTGATAAATTCTAATTTCTGAGGCGTGAATGATTTTGAAATGTCTTTCAATTCAGTTTCTCCGTTGTATAATTTTTTCTCTTTCGTATTGATGGTCAAAACAGTTCCTGTAGCAACAGAATATTTTTCTTCCAAAACAATGTCTCCATTTTCATTACGGACAGGATTTCCGTTTTCGTCCGTTTTCTTAACCCAGTTTTGTAGGTCGATTCCGATACCTCCGGTTACGTCAACGGTTGTCAAGAAAATTGGAGAAATACCATTGGTTCCGGCTACAATCGGAGCAATGTTTACGAATGGTACGTAAGGACTTGCCTGTTTCCCTGTCCAAAGAGCAACGTTGTTTACACCGGACATACGAGAAGAACCAACGCCCATTGTTCCTTTTTCTGCAATCAACATCACGCTTGCATCAGGATGTTGAGCCTGAAGCGCTTTTATTTCTTCCTGTTGAGCAGGTGACATCATACACTGGCCGTGCAGTTCACGGTCAGAACGTGAGTGTGCTTGGTTTCCCGGAGACAATAAGTCGGTTGAAATATCACCTTCCGCAGCAATATAAGTCACCACCTTGATTTCTTCTGCAACTTCAGGAAGTTTGGTGAAAAATTCTGCTTTTGCATAGCTTTCCAAAATATCTTTAGCGATTTTGCTTCCTAATTCGTAAGCTTCTTTTAAACGTGCTGTATCAGCGTCATACAAGTAAACCTGAGTTTTAAGAACTTCAGCAGCCTGTCTTGCGATAGCTTCATCATTCCCCAAAGCCAAATCAAGAAGAACTTGAATTGAAGGACCACCTTTCATGTGAGATAACAGTTCGAAAGCGTAGGCTGGAGATATTTCCAGTAATTCAGATTCTCCTAGGATGATTTCTTTGAGAAATTGAGCCTTTACGCCGGCTGCGCTGGTGGTGCCAGGTAAAGTATTGTAGATGAAAAAATTAAGTGAGTCGGCTCTGTGTTCATTAGCCGGATCTTTAATCTGATCAATGATTGCGCTCAGTAATTCTGCGCTGTCGATTGGTTTTGGGTGAAGTCCCAGTGTTTTTCTTTCTTCGATTTCTTGGATATAATCCTGATAAATACTCATAATATTAGAACTCTTTTCTTCTTGTTTTAACTCAAGGCTTAGCGAATGCTGACCTCAGATGTTATTTAACAATCCAATCAGCTTCTTGCAAAAAGGTGATTATATTATTGTTAAATTCGCCCAAATTTACGAAATTCTAAACTTTTTTAAGAATAGAATAATTTAGATTAAAAATAAATTGTATTTCTTTTATCTATTTATCCATATTTTACAAGAATAATTTTTATTTTACTCCGCGCGTTTAACATTGTTATGGATCTAAAAATCAAATTTTTACAGAAAATAAATTGGAAAATGGTTGCCGTTCTGGGACTGCTCTCGTTATTTGTAGCTGTATATTATTATTTCGATCCCTCGGAAAAATCCTTCTTCCCAAGCTGTCCTCTCAAGACCTTAACAGGCTATGACTGTGCCGGCTGTGGTGTACAGCGTGCCCTCCATGCAATTCTCCACGGCAACTGGCGTGCAGCATGGGCTCTAAATCCACTTTTTGTACTATTGCTGCCAGTTTCCTTATTTTATCTCATCATCATAATTTTCAGAAAACATCCGGTAATGCGTAATTGGTATGGCATCTTTTTTGGTCGTGCAATTACATTTGTATTAATCGTAATAATTTTAGTATTTTCGCTTTTTAGAAATACAGCCGTTTACCAGGCAATTTTCTAAGACTGATAAACACATTACACGCGATGAAAAAATTACTAAGCTTATTTGCAGTAAGCTTCGGTTTATTGGCCTACTCACAGATGGCTGATAATATCCCGACACTTATTCCCATAAAAATCAACGAAAAAAGTGGTTACATAGACCAGTCCGGAAAAACAGTGATTGTTCCGGAATATCATATTGCCATGTTTTTTGCGGAGGATTGCAATCTTCTCAATTCGCCTAACACAGCTGTAAGGAAGTTTGGTTCATCCGATTATGCAACTGTCGAGAAAAATGAAAAGTCTTATCGCATAGACAAAAAAGGGCGCCGCGTGTACGAATATCAACAAAAGGATCTGGGACGCTGCTTCTACGAATACCATGCACCGCAGTACAATGCCTATGTTATGGATGGACGCTATGGCATTATCAGCAAAAAAAATGTGGAGTCCAAGATCTTTGATGATTTCGTGATTGCGCCACAATACCAGCAGCTGAGCATTATGGATGGCGATCCGGAAAATCCAATGATCATTGCAGTTAAGGGTGATAAGTTTGGTGTTATCAATAAAAAGAATGAAGTCATCATTCCTTTTATTTACGATGATATCAAGTGTAACCTCAGCT
This sequence comes from Flavobacteriales bacterium UBA720, assembly GCA_002297505.1. Classification (GTDB taxonomy): domain Bacteria; phylum Bacteroidota; class Bacteroidia; order Flavobacteriales; family Weeksellaceae; genus Epilithonimonas. The sequence continues at coordinate 86,232 of DBLQ01000081.1, read as the reverse complement.
GGAAAACGGCCGGCCTGTTCGAAGTTTCGCTGGATGGCAACGATTATTTTTACATTAATCGAAATAATCATGCCTATACTACGTACACAAAGAAATAATATTGTAATTTCGCAGTCAGAAATTTAAGGGGTGCCGTAAAAAGCTGAGATTATACCCAATGAACCTGGAACTTGTAACGAGTTTAGGGAAACATTCATTTTATAAATGATGGATGATACAGGATAATTGATTAATAATAACGTTATAAAAAATCATTTATCAATCATAATTGATCATTTATACCCATAGTCGCCCCTTTTATTCCTATAAATTTTAACAACAAAATTTTAGAGAATGAAAGGATTTATTTTTTTAGGAGTATTGATTGCTCCTTTCTATCTTTCGCAGACGGTGCAGGATTCAGCCAACATTACATCCATTCCTGCCGTCGAATTTACCAAAAGAACGCCGGTGGCCAAGTCCATCATTAATGTCGGGAAAGATTTGGCCGACAAAAATCTCGGTCAGGATCTGCCGATTCTGCTCAAAAACCAGATGTCTGTGGTGTCTACCTCAGATGCCGGGAATGGTGTGGGCTATACAGGTCTCAGGATCCGTGGCACTGCAGGCACCAGCATCAATGTCATGCTGAATGGTGTTCCTTATAATGATTCCGAATCGCAGGGAACTTTCTTTGTCAATGTTCCGGATCTCACGAGTTCGGCTTCCCAGATCGTGATTCAGCGTGGTGTGGGAACATCGTCCAATGGTGTCTCGGCCTTTGGAGCCAGTGTTAACGTAATTTCCAGGGATCCTGCAGATACATTCTCGGTGCGGTCTGATGATTCTTACGGGTCGTTCAATACATACAAATATTCGGCGGAAGTCAATTCCGGAAAATTCTGGAACAACAAAATGGCCGTGATGGGACGGTACACCTACATCAATTCAGACGGTTATATTGACCGCGCCTTTTCAAAACTACAATCCTACAATTTCTCCGCTCTATTTCAGGAGGACCGTACGGAATTGCGATTCTTAGCATTTGGAGGCAAGGAAAAAACTTACCAAGCCTGGAATGGTATTGATAAAGCCACGTGGGAAACCAATCCGAAATTCAATTATTCCGGCGCAATTTATGATGCCAACTGGGAGAATATCGTAGGATTTTATGACAACGAAACCGATAATTACCGTCAGAATCATTATCAATTGTTATGGAACCAGAAGTTTTCTAATGAATGGAAACTCGAGACTACCGCGCACTACACCAAAGGAAAAGGTTTTTACGAAAACTATAAGCAAGATGCCAAATTTTCCAAATACAATTTGCCCAACATCATTGATAACGGGACGGAAATCAAAACTTCCGACTTCATCAGGAAGAAATGGCTGGACAACGATTTTTATGGTGTGATTTCTACATTGTACGGCAATTTGGGTCATCTTGACCTTAATTTTGGCGCAGTGGCCAACCAGTATTACGGGAGGCATTTCGGGAATGTGACAGGCGTTTTTCTGCCAGAGATCAGCGAACATGAGTATTACCGCAACAATTCCGTTAAGAATGAAGTTTCGGGTTTTGCCAAGGCCATCTATCAATTAAACCAGTTTGAATTTTTTGGCGATTTACAACTCCGGAATATTAATTATGATACTAAGATTGTACAGCAAGGTGATAATGAGGGCGTGGATCTCTACCGGAAATGGACTTTTTTCAATCCCAAAGCAGGTGTGAATTTTAATCTTGCAAAAGGAAAAATTTTTATTTCCTATGCCAATGCGCACCGCGAGCCAAATCGGGACGACTTGTTTGCAAACCCAGATGTGAAGCCGGAAACGCTATATGACTTCGAAGCCGGATGGGAGCAGCAGCTTGGTAAAGTTTCACTGACTGCCAATGCTTATTATATGCATTACAAAAATCAATTGGTTCTTAACGGTCAGATCAACAATGTCGGAGAATTCATCCGGACCAACAGCGGCAGAAGTTACCGTCTGGGATTGGAGTTAGGGATTTTATCCAAGATCACACAGCAGCTTCAGGTCTCTGCCAATGCGACTTTCAGTGAAAATAGAAATAAGAATTTTTATTCGGAGACAGAAGCCGGCGTTCAGAACTTTGGAAATACCGAAATCTCTTTTTCACCGGGTGTTATTGCGAATGCCAACATTCAGTATTCACCGGTTCGTCATTTAAACCTTGGTCTTACAGGTCAGTTTGTAGGGAAACAGTTTTTGGACAATACAGGGAATAAGGACAATCAGCTGGATTCCTACTTTGTTCCGGATTTTAATGTATCCTATAAACTTCCGTTCCAAAAACAGGAAGTGATGCTGAGGTTCCTGTTAAATAATTTCACCGATACCAAGTATGTCAACAACGGTTTTAGTGGTCCGTACTACTTCGCACAGGCCGGAATTAACTTCCTTTTTGGTGTTTCTTTGAACCTGAAATAAAATTTTTATTTCTGAAAATCAGTTTATTGTAAATTTTTGAGGTCTGTATTCATTTTTTTTCACGCTTAATATAAAATTAATATTAGATTTACAGAGGTATTTGTTGATTTCGAAAAAAATCAGTGAAAAGCCATATAGACCTTAAAAATTTACATCTATGAAAAAAATCTATTCTTTGCTTTTAACGGCAGCGACCGTTATTAGTATGTCTGCTCAAACGAGCATTGCAGTTACCGGAAACACCGTAACATTTACCACAAAATTCCCAACGGACGGTTTTAGCTCCACACCAGTTAATCTCTATTCATGGAGCAACACGGGAGATAATACTGCAGGAACCTTCAAAGAACTTTTCGGGAGCTGGCCAGGCAAACTGATGACAGGTCCGGATGGAAGTGGGAATTATACAGCCAGCGTAGATCTATCCACACTTTATGCTGCCGGAACTACCGTTAATGAAATTAATTTTATTTATAATAACGGCAGTGGAACGCAGACAGCGGATCTTAAGGCTTCTACCAATGCCACAGGCTGGTCGCCGGTGACTATTGCTATGATGGCTGTTTCCGAAGCTGTTTCCAAAGCAAAATCTCAGGTGGCTTCAGGCAAATTGTTTACGACAGCTAAAGGTAATCTGGATGTTACCATCTATGATTTTAGCGGAAAAGTAATCAAAAACCTGAAAGTGAATGCCAGCGGAACACCTATTGACTTGGGACTTTCTCAAAAAGGAATGTACCTGATGACAATTTCCGGAAGCAACATCGCAGAAACGGTGAAGTTTTCCAACTAATTTTTATTAATTCAAATCAAATCAAAAGGTTGCTTGCAAAAGCAACCTTTTATATTTTCCACAATATCAAAAATTACGTAGTTTTGCGGCAATGAATTTTGAGTACTTCTTATACCAATATCTTCTGAAGCATCAGAAAGCGGAGATCACTGATTTTGGCGTGTTTTTGCTCATCCGCGAGTCTGCCAAAATTGATGCTGAAAATTCTGTCATCATCCCGCCCAAGGAATCGATAACGTTTGAATTGGATCCTTCCATTCAAAACACCGATTTTCCGGAGTTTGTAGCAGTGCAATCACAGAGCGATTTGAGTGAGGTTGATCAAAATCTCAAAGCAGAAGTATCCGGATGGCTGAGTCAGCTTAAATCCGGAAAGTCTTTGCAGCTGCGGAATATTGGCGAATTTAAGATGGACGATGCACAGAAGGTTGTCAAGGTTTCGGACCATGAGGACTTTGGGTTTGAAGCCATCAATCTGAATCAGCTTAAAAGTAAAAAAGCGGAGCCGCAGTCCACCGAAACCTATAGTTTAAGTAAGAGTGTGATCTGGACTTTTGTGGCAGTCATCGCTGTTGGATCGGCAATATTGTTTGGATTTAAAAATCCGGATCTTATCTTTGGCAAATCGTCCAAAATCCCTTCAAGACCAAGCGTCAAAAAAGCTCAGCCTAAAAGAGCAGTGATAATTACCAAGCAGGACTCATTAAAATCAGACAGTATAAAACCTACAATCAATGCAAAAATCAAAAAAACCGGACGATAGCCTCACTGTAATGACAAACATCGTTTTGCCAAACGAAACCAATTCTCTGAGAAATCTTTTTGGCGGCGAACTGTTGTCAAGAATGGACAGGGCAGCTTCCATTTCTGCAACCAGACATTGCGAGAGAAGAGTAGTGACGGCGTCTGTCAATCATGTTTCCTTCAATCATCCGATTCCTGAAGGTGGCATTGTGGTTTTGGAGTCCAAAGTTTCCAGAGCATTTTCTACATCCATGGAAGTGTACGTCGATGTCTGGCTCGATGATCCGATCAACCAAACAAAAACTCATACGAATGAAGGGATTTATACTTTTGTCGCTGTAGATGAGTTCAATCGCCCGATTCCTATTCCTGCCATAGAGCCGGAAACCCCAGAAGAGGTGAAACGTTTTGATGCTGCACTCCGAAGAAAAGAACTCTCACTGATTCTTTCCGGTAGAATGAAGCCTACAGATTCTGTAGAATTGAAAAAACTATTTGCAGGAGAAATCGAAATATAATGGATGACGGAAGATTTTTCTTCCGTTTCTTTTTTATCATTTATCAATTATGAATTATCATTTATAATCAATTATGAGAATCCTACTATTAGACACCAATCATCCGTTGATAGAAAAGCAACTATCTGAAAAAGGTTTTGTTCTGGAGGCCGATTATATTTCCGGATATGATGAGGTTTTGGAGAAAATCCATAATTACGATGGTATCATTATCCGAAGCCGGATTCCATTAGATAAAAACTTTCTGACCAAATCTTCTCATCTCAAATTTATCGCGAGAGTAGGTGCCGGAATGGAAAATATTGATGTTCAAACGGCAGAGAATCTTGGAATTAAATTGATTAACTCGCCGGAAGGAAACCGGGATTCTGTGGCAGAGCATGTTGTTGGAATGTTGTTAATTCTAATGAACCGGTTATTTATTGCATCGAACGAAGTTAAGAACGGCATCTGGAAGCGTGAGGAAAACCGTGGTGATGAACTGTTGGGGAAAACCTTCGGCATCATTGGCTACGGCAATATGGGAAAAGCCACGGCGAAAAGGCTTTCGGGCTTTGGTGTGGAGGTAATTTTCTTCGATATTTTGCCCAATCTGTCGGATGAATTTGCAACGCAGGTTTCTTTGGAAGAAATTCAAAAAAGAGCTGATGTTTTGAGTCTTCATATTCCTTTGACGGACGAAACTCATTATCTGATTGATGAAGAATTCATTTCTAAAATGGAAAAGAAATTTTATTTCGTCAATACAGCCAGAGGAAAAAATTTAAAAACTAAAGCTTTAGTGCAAGCCGTTGAATCAGGTAAGGTTTTAGGCGCCTGTCTGGATGTTTTGGAATACGAAAAGTCATCTTTTGAAAATTTGGAAACAGAAAATCAGGATTTAAAATATTTATTAGATTCTGAAAAAGTGATTGTTACGCCACATATTGCTGGCTGGACACATCAAAGCAAAGAAAAACTGGCGCAGGTAATTGTGAAAAAGATATTGTATTATTTTTGTAAATAGTCAGAGTTTTGGGAATTTTAAGGTGATTATTTCTATAAATTGTATATTATGTTTATTTTTTTAACATTTTTAGGTTTTTTTTCTATAATGAATTTTGCATAATGAAATGAAATATATTGAAAAACAGATTATTATAATATTGATTGAAATAAATTAAAAGAAAAATTTTCACAGTCTTTTTCTTTTTTTTTTCTTTGCCATCTAATCAATAATTTAATAACACTATTATGAAAATTACATTTTCGAGATTCTTATTTGCATGCGGTATGCTTTTAAGTTTAAATTCTTGCCAAGCACGGGTTATCCTCCTGCAGATCCAAGTATAGAGCAGATTGTGGAAGGTTTAAGAATAGGAGAAATAAGGAAGCCTAAATTAGGAAATATCTTTGGAACAACTTGGGTAACAGATGATCAGTATGAGGACGGAAGAAGAGTTAAAGTGAAATTTTATTCGCAAGATTTATGGTTGGTTTATGCCATTGGCTGTAAAGTTAAACATCAATACAAAGGGTGGACGGGTACTTGGAGAAAAGAAAATGCAGATAAATTAGGGATTGGGGTTAACGCAATTGCTTGGTCATTTACCCATCCTGTTCATTTTGCTCAAGGTTTACCAGGACAACGATATTTTTTTGAAGATAAAGTATTTACATCATTGGATCAATATTATAATTATGTGAATATGGGACCTGCAAAAATGCCAAGTTTACCATTTGAAAAGAAAATTGATGGCGTTATAGAATGGGTTGTTAATGCTACATCTTTAACTCCAGAACAATTACGAAAATTATTTTATGAGCAAGCTTGGAAGCAAGCTGTAAAAATTGGACAAGCCTATAATAAAAAGTATAATAAAGTTGCATTCGTCGTAGATACAGGTACTCTAACATATGTTCAGTATTTTGATTTTAGCCAAGTTGAAGATAATCAAGATGTAATCGAAAGAGTTTTTGATTGGGGAGTAGCAACACCACAGGTAACTTATACCTTTGGAGGTGGAGTTGGCAATGGAGCAAACATCACAAGCTATCAGTTTGATTTTAATCATCCCACTGCAACGAAAGTCAATATGTATGGTATTGCTAAAAAGAATGGTGGATGGCACGGTATAAAGCTAATAACGGAATGAAATTTTTAAAATTCTTAATATTTTTTGGAATTGTAATTTCTTGTTATCCCTCAGATGAGGACTTGCAAAGACAAGATGCCTCTCGTTTTGAAGGGGATTGGATTGGCTCTTTTGATGGTGATGATAAAGGTAATATTACTTTTAAGGTTACAAGCGCCGGTAATTTCACTGGGAATATAGAATCTACACGATTTTCTTTTTCTGAAGAATTTTCAGGTTATGTTCAGTCTGATGGAAAGTTAAGCGCTAATACAAGAGGTGGTTTTGTTTTTAATTGTCAAATAACAAATTTTGCAAACTCGACTGGTAATTGGACTAAAAAAAGCGGAAGCGAGACATCAAACGGAACTTTTAAAATTAAAAAAAAATAAAATGAGAAAACTACTATTTATATTGTCGTTAATTATGGGATTTCAATCTTTCTCACAAGAAAATGCAAGTCTCAAAAAATCTTTAATAGGCATCCAAATAGGACTTTTCGGTGCAGAATTTTATAATGAAGCTAGATTGTCTGAAAAATTTTCTTTCAGAAGCCAGATGGAATTGTATCCTTCCATTTGGGGTGGCGATATGTACAGCAAAACAGGCTTCGCTTTGACACCAGCGTTTTCATTAACACCCAAATTCTATTATAATCTTCAAAAAAGAAAAGACTTAGGAAGAAATACTTCTAATAATTCTGGGAATTATGTTTCCCTTAAAGTAGAATATATTCCTGATTGGTTTGTGATTTCTAACACGAAAGATATACACGTGAGCGAAACCATTTCCATTGTTCCAACTTGGGGATTGAGACGGAATTTTGCAAAAAGTTTTAATTACGAATTCAAGGCTGGTCTGGGAATCGGGAAAATTTTGAAAAAAGGATATACTACTCAAGTCATTCCAGATATAAGTTTCAAAATTGGCTACGATTTCTAAGATTTCAATTATAAAACTACAATCCTTTCAAATTTTTTTGAGAGGATTTTTTTTCTCCACATTTAACATTTCTTAAGAAAATTGCTGTCGACTAAGGAATCATTTTATATTAAATTGCGCTTCCTTAGAAGTTGGTAAAAATGAATCTTAGAAAATTAGTTGCGGTTTCCATAGCCGTTTTATGCAGTTATTCCTGCAGTAAAAAAGAGAAAGAGGAAACTGCAGAAACCTACCAATCCAAGCTTCCCAATTACGGCAATGTCAATTTGTCAAAAGTTTTTACGCCGGAGGAATCTGCTCTTGAAAACGAATCGAAAATTGTCCCGCTCATCAACAATTATTACCACAAAGTCTGGGAACAGGGCGACCTGAGCGGTGGAATACTTGTCGCCAAAGGTGATCATATTATCTTCGAAAAATACAGAGGTTTTGGGAGAGAAGGTAAGCAGATGCCAATTGATGAAAATACGCCGCTTCACGTGGCTTCGGTCAGCAAGACGATGACTGCCATGGCCGTTTTAAAACTGGTTGAAGGCGGAAAACTGAAGTTGGAGGATGATGTCACCAAATTTTTCCCACAGTTTCCATACAAAGATATTACCGTTTTCAGTCTGCTCTCCCAGAGAAGCGGATTGCCAAAATACGAGCATTTTGACCAAGGCATCAAGCCTGCTCCGAAAGAATTGAAAAAAGATTTCATTACGAATCAAGACGTTTTGGATATGCTCATCAAATATAAACCTGCTCTGGCAAGAATGTCTAACACGGGTTTTATGTATTGCAACACCAATTTCGCAATGTTGGCATTGATTGTTGAGAAAGTCACTGCAACACCTTTCCCCGAAGCAATGCAGGAAATTGTTTTCAAACCGCTGAAAATGAATCATACCTTCATCTTCCAGAAAAAGGATATTCCAACAGCTTCCCAGTCCTTCCTGAGCGGCTACAAACTGTATCCATTGACTAATTTGGACTTGATTTACGGCGACAAAAATGTCTACACAACACCGAAGGATTTGCTGAATTTTTCCGTGGCATTATTCTCCAAAGATTTCCTAAAGCCTGAATTGGCGGGTAAAATATTTGAGCCGTACAGCAACGAGAAAAAAGGCATCAACAATTATGGTTTGGGTTTCCGGATGAAAGAATTTGACAACGGTGAAAAGCTCACGTATCATAACGGTTGGTGGCACGGCACCAATTCGGTTTTTGCACATCTTCTGAAGTCCAAAGTGACGATCATCGCCATTGGAAACAAGTATTCACAAAGGGTTTATTCCGCCTTGTCACTCTCAGGATTGTTTGAAAATTTTCCTTTTGAATTGGAAAAGCTTAACAAAACTATGAATCCGAAGGGTGCAGTGGCGGAAAGTGATTCTGCAAATATAAATTCTGGAGAATAAATAATCACACAACATAGCGGAAGAAATATAAAATTATTTCTAAAAATAATAAATTGATTATCAGGATCTTAATATTTATTAAGGTTCTTTTTTTATTTTTGATGTAATAATTTGTAATTCAAAAATGTCTTACTTTTAAACGACCAAGAAACACAAGGTTTTTGAAATTAAAAAAGATTAAGCCTTAAACATTAAACCAGAATCTATGACTCAAGACTACTTTCAAAAATCGGTGTATATTCTCAAGGATGAGATGTTCCGCTTTGCGAAGAAGTTTTTGATGAGTGCTGATGAAGCCGAAGATGTGGTAATGGATCTGATGATGAAGTTCTGGCAACGGAAAGAGGAACTGCTGGTCATCGAAAACCTGAAAAGTTTTGCACTGAGAAGTGTCAAGAATGAATGTCTGAACAGACTGAAGCATCATGAGGTCAAACTTGGATTTGCGAGCCAGACGAGACATCAGTCGGAACTTTATCAGATCGAAACGAATAATATGAAAGAGCAGATTTTGGGATTTATCAACCAACTGCCAGAAAAACAAAAAATGGTCATTCACTTAAAAGATGTTGAGGAATATGAGATTTCCGAGATTTCACAGATTATGGAGATGGAGGAAAATGCAGTCCGCGTGAATCTGATGAGAGCGAGACAAAAAGTGAAAGAGTCAATTAACAAACTTTACGCGTATGAAAACCGACAGATACAAGGATTGGGAATCTAAATTCTTCGAAGGCGAGGAACTGACGCCGGAAGAAGATCTTTTTCTCAAAAACGAAAGCGATAATCCTTATTTTTCTTTTCTAAAGGAAGAGAAACAGGAAAAATTAAATATCAGTTTTGAAGATTTCCTAAAGAAAGCTGAAGCGCCAAAAATCGTTGCCCTACCGGCTGTAAAGAGAAAATCTTACTCACAATACTGGATGGCAGCGAGTTTAGTACTGCTGATGGGAATTAGCGGTGTCTGGATGTTCAATAATCCGGAACAGATAGAACCTCAGATTGCGAATCATCCAAAACCTGTAAAAACAGAGTCGCCGAAGATTATTCCTGAGGATAATTCTCAGAATCAGCAGCCGACTTTAGCAGCCAAGGAACCTGCCCAACCGAAAGTTATAGTAGAAAACAAAGTTCATCATCAACTCCAAAAAACAAACACGCAATATGCTGAAAATCAAATTAAAAAAAATGGGAATCAACAATCCTCAAAGATAATTTCAGATTCCGAATATAATCCTAATTATGTGATCATCAACGGGAAGCCTGTTTACAGTGAGGCGGAAGCCATTGCGGTGACCGAGGACACGTTTAATTATTTTGCAAGTAACGTTACCCAAACCATAAACCACGCAGAATCTGCACAGAGTCAGGTTGATTTTTACAGAATTCTGAATTTTTAAACCATAAAATCGCTGTTGATGAATATTCTGAAATAGTACTAAAATGACATCACGATTTTACAAGAGACCTTAACAACTTAAATCATTATGAAATCGCTTCTGCGATTGCATAATACCTTAAACCAATTAGAAATTACTTATGAAAAAAATAGCATTATTAATCGTATTATTTCTACTCTCGACGAATATTTTCGGACAGACAGAAGAACTCAACAAACTCTTTGATAAATACCAGGACACAGAAGGTGTGACCTCTATCAAGATTGCCAAACCCATGTTCAAACTGCTGAACAATCTTAAAATTGATAACGAAGAACTCGGCAAGATTCAGCCACTTCTCGGCAAAGTGGATGGCCTGAAAATGCTGGTTCTGGAAAAGTCCGGAACTTCTAAGAACCCTGTGGTGAATGAAGGGAAAATTGAAAAAGATATTGCCAACTCGCTAAAAAATATGAAGTACGAGGAATTGGTAACCGTGAATAACCGCGACGCCAAAATCAAATTCATGGCACAGGACGTGAAAGCCAATGTTCTGGACAATCTTATCCTCAATATTATGTCCGAGGACAGCTCCGTACTGATGATGCTGGATGGCAAGATATCCATGGACGATGTCAATAATCTGATGTCGGAAACCCAGAACGTAACGTCACTCAACCCGGTGTCTACGATCAAATCGGACAATGTCAATGTGGGAAGTGTAAGAAATGTTCCGGCTTTCACGGGGATCGAGACGTCTTCCGGTGTGGATGTGGAATTCAGCCAAAATCCTACGCAAAGCGTAACTGTGAAAACCGAACCGGAAAAACAGCAATACGTGATTACCGAAGTGGAAAACGGCATCCTTAAAATATTCATCAGAAACAGAGGCGGAAAAAATCTGAATTTTAATAACCTGAAAGTCTTGGTTGCCGGACCAAATCTGTCAAGATTAGTGACCAAATCGGGCTCTTCCTTCAAAGCGGTGACGCCGGTGAACGAAACGGCTTTTGCAGCCAATTGTACGTCGGGATCGCAGGTTTCCGGAGATTTCAAAATCTCGACCAATACGGCCTTGGAAGTGTCTTCCGGAGTGAGCGTAAAAATGAATCTTGAAACCAAATCACTGGCCCTGGATGCCAGTAGCGGCAGCTCACTCAAACTTTCAGGAAAAGCGGATTCCAGCACAGTAAGTGCCAGCAGCGGAAGTTCGGTTTCTGCCAGTGATTTTATCACGAAGACCGCCGTGGTGGATGCATCTTCCGGAGCCAGCGTGAAAATCAACACCACGCAAAGCATCACCGCCAGTGCAAGTTCGGCAGCATCTGTACAGTACAGAGGCAATCCGTCCAAAGTAAGCAAATCTGCCCAGGAAGTAACGGGCGCCAGTATAACCTCAGTAAACTAAAATATTATGCTACGATTCTTATATCTTATTATTTTGACGATTGTCGGTTTCTTTCTGCAGTCGTGTATGGTGTCCCAAAATAAAGTTCACACCGACTTTTTTGACAACCCGGGATTCAGGAACAACTCGACTTTTGTAAGCATCAATGTCCCGACTTTCCTTGCCAAATCCTACGTAAAACAAGCTTTGAAAGAAGACGGCGAAAGCCAGGAAGTGATTGACCTGATCAAGAAAATCAGTGATGTGAAAGTTTTGATCGTTGAAAAATCCAAAACTCCTATCAAAGCTGAATTTCAAAAATACCTCACTAAAAATAATTATCAGGAATGGATGTCTGTGAAGCAGCAAGGTCAGGTGGTGAGCATCAGCGCACAGCAGACGAATGACCTGATCAAGCGAATGATCATTGCGGTGAATGATGACCATGACGAAAGTGTTTTCGTAGATGTGAAGGGGGAATTTACGCCGGATGACATCTCAAAAATCATCAACGCCACGGAAAAAAATCAAATCAAAATTCATAGAAACTAAATTTTTCAAAAAACCACTATTTTGTAGTGGTTTTTGTGCGTTGGAGAATTTTGGATTTGTTAAAATTTGCAATTTTTTTAATTAATTCAAACGGAAGTCCTGAAGATAGTGGAATCCGAATCGCACCTTTCGAAGTTTTGTAATTTTCCAGTTCCTTTTCAAACACAGCAATCGCTTCAGAACCGGGATAAATCCCAATATGATTTTTGTAAGCCGCAAAATGAATTAAGTTCTTATTCTTAAACGTAAAAGTAGGCATCGCATATTTGATGCATTCTTCAACCTCCGGAATTTCATTTTTGATTTCATTCCGGATCTGTTCCAATTTCTCAATAATATCTTTATCAAAATCAGCAAAGTAATCTTCAAAGGTTTTGCAGGCTTTCATGTTCAGAATTTTGTTTTAGTCACCTTATCGTGAGATTTCAGATAGAGAGGAAGTGCTGCGGAACCGTACCATTTGTAAATCTCGACATCAAAAATTCCTGATTTAACAGATGGATCCGTCAAAACCAGACCTTCCGCTTCTTCTTTAGTTTTAGCATTGATAATGAAAATTCCTGAGTAATTTTTATCATTTTGTTCCAACATCGGTCCGGCGACAATCAGTTTGCCTTCCTTTGCCAATTTGCCGATATTTTCCATATGACCTTTCATCAATTCTGATTTTTTGGCTTTGTCCGTAATTTCAGCTTTTCCTTTTTTGAGAATGACGAGATAATAGGTTTTCATCCCGTATTGGTCAGCGCCAAGTGAATCGGCGAGTTTCTGGTCAAATCCTTTATTTTGCGCGTTGAAGAATTGCGGAAATAATATCAAGGAAAGGATGGCGAATAGTGATTTCATCTTCTGAAGTTTTACTCAAATTTAGAATAAAAAATCAAATTAATATTGACAGGATTTAATTGTAAAGATAATCAGTAATTCTCTTCTCATTATGAGGATTTGGTTTGAATAATTTTCTCGGAGTGCCTGATATCTGTCCTTGTTTTTTTGAATTTACAAACCTTCAAGGTTTTCAAAACCTTGAAGGTTTAAAGAATGTCAAAATTCGATAATCAGATCATTAATATCATCATAATTCTTAGATTCTGAGTGATATATTTTAAATTCTTCTTGGTTTTTAAATAGTTCGATAACAAATTTCCGATTTAACTTTGTGGGTTTATGAGAAATAATGCTTCCATAAGAACTCCAAGGATAATCCCAAACAAATTCAGAAAATCGGTGTTTTATGGGATTGTAATGAATATAATGAATAAGTTTTTGAAAGTAATCCAAAGAATGGACTTCTTTTCTTTCGAAATTTTTCTCAAACAGACTTCCGGTTCGATTGTAATATTTGTTAATCGCTTTTGCATAAGAATTAAAAAAATGACCAAACTGTAGATGAATATCAATCTTCTTTGGTAATTCCGTTGCGGAATATTTTAATTTTCCGATATCAATTTCTTCAAATGGTTTGACATACACCAAAATATGAAAATGATTTCTTAATAAGACCCAAGCAATTGTATCGCAAAACGGAGAAATGTACTGGTCGTAGCGATTGAGGAAAAAAGTATAGTTTTTTGTGTCGAAAAAAATATTTTGACCATTATTTCCTCGATTGTAAATGTGGTAATATTTGCCAGCTTCGAGAAGAGGTTTGTGGTTCATTTTTAATCATTTGTGTGTTTTATTCTAGAAAATTAAACCTTCAAGGTTTTCAAAACCTTGAAGGTTTGTTTTGTATTACATATTCCTACGATACTTTCCACCCACTTCAAAAAGCGCATTGGTAATCTGTCCGAGAGAACAATATTTCACGGCATCCATCATCACTTCAAATAAGTTTTGTTGGTTGATTGCTGCGTGTTGTAAAGTTTTCAGAGCTTCTGCAGATTTATCCTGATTAGAATTCTGGAAATTATGAAGCATTTCGATCTGGAATTGCTTTTCTTCCTCAGTCGAACGGATAACTTCTCCCGGACGAACTGTCGGCGAACCGTCTTTTCCCAAGAAAGTATTTACTCCGATGATCGGATATTCTCCGGTGTGTTTTAACCATTCGTAATGCATCGATTCTTCCTGGATTTTTGAACGCTGATACATTGTTTCCATCGCTCCAAGAACGCCGCCTCTTTCTGTAATTCTGTCGAATTCTGCATAAACAGCTTCTTCCACCAAATCTGTCAATTCTTCAATAATAAATGAACCCTGAAGCGGATTTTCATTTTTCGCCAATCCTAATTCTTTGTTGATAATCAACTGGATCGCCATTGCTCTTCTTACGGATTGCTCAGTCGGAGTTGTAATTGCTTCGTCATAAGCATTGGTGTGCAATGAGTTACAGTTATCGTAAATTGCATAAAGTGCCTGAAGGGTTGTTCTAATGTCATTAAAATCAATTTCCTGAGCGTGAAGAGAGCGACCAGAAGTTTGAATGTGATACTTCAACATCTGGCTTCTTTCATCAGCACCGTATTTCAACTTCATAGCTTTTGCCCAGATTCTTCTCGCCACACGCCCGATTACTGAATATTCAGGATCGATACCGTTGGAGAAGAAGAAAGATAAATTCGGTGCAAAATCGTTGATGTCCATTCCTCTTGACAAATAATATTCCACATACGTGAAACCATTTGCCAACGTGAATGCCAACTGTGAAACAGGATTTGCGCCAGCTTCAGCAATGTGATAACCTGAAATGGAAACCGAGTAGAAGTTTCTTACTTTTTCTTTAATGAAATATTCCTGAACGTCACCCATTAATCTCAAGGCAAATTCAGTAGAGAAAATACACGTGTTTTGAGCTTGGTCTTCTTTTAAAATATCAGCCTGAACGGTTCCACGAACAGTCGCGATGGTTTTAGCTTTAATTTCAGCATAAACTTCTGCAGGAATGACTTCATCTCCCGTGATTCCTAATAATTTTAAACCTAAACCATTATTGGAAGGGGGTAATTCTCCGTTATATTTTGGTCTTGCTAAACCTTTGTCGTCGAATTTCGCTTTTAAAACTTCCTCAACCTTAGCCTCAAGCTTATGCTCAGCAATATATTTTTCAACATTCTGGTCGATGGCCGCATTCATAAAGAAAGCCAACAACATCGGAGCTGGTCCGTTAATGGTCATTGAAACCGAAGTCAATGCATTTACCAAATCAAAACCTGAGTATAGCTTTTTAGCATCATCCAAAGTTGCAATCGAAACTCCTGCGTTTCCGATTTTACCATAAATATCCGGTGGTAAAGCGGGATCTTGTCCGTACAATGTCACCGAGTCGAAAGCCGTAGACAAACGTTTTGCAGGCATTTCCGCAGAAACGTAGTGGAATCTTCTGTTGGTTCTTTCCGGCCCACCTTCTCCGGCAAACATTCTCGTTGGATCTTCACCTGTTCTTTTGAAAGGATAAATTCCCGCTGTGAAAGGGAATCCTCCCGGAAGATTTTCCTGACCTTTCCATTTAATCAAATCGCCCCAATCGTTGTATTTTGGTAACGCAATTTTTGGAATTCTTAAATGGGATAAAGATTCTGTTGAGGTCTCCACCTTAATTTCTTTTCCTCTTACAAAATAGGAGTAAAACTCTTCGTGGAAAGCCTTTTTCGTATCGTCCCAGGTTCTTAGGAAGTCGATATTTTCCTGTTGAAGTTCTTTTTCAGCTTTTTGATATTCGGCGTCCAAAGCTTCATCGGAGATAATTTTTTTAACACCATCAATATGATACATTGTTCTGGCTAATTCAGCTTGCTTTTCAATGTTGGCGTCATATTGTCTGTTGTTTTCAACAATTTCAGAAAGGTAACGAACTCTTTTTGGAGGAATAATCGTTACTTCGTCTGTGATTTCCTGTTCAACAAATGTTTTTAAATTTAAATTAGCAAATTTATCGTTGACTTTAGAAACTAATCTGTTGTATAATTCTGTTGTTCCGTGATCATTGAACTGAGATGCTTTTGTGGCATACACCGGCATTTTATCCAATGGCTGTTCCCACAATAAATGGTTTCTCTGGAACTGTTTTCTTACGGCTTGAAGTGCATCCAAAGCACCTCTTTTGTCAGATTTATTTAAAGCAACCAAATCTGCGTAATCCAACATGTCGATTTTTTCCAACTGTGTGGAAGCTCCATATTCAGGAGTCATTACGTACATGGAAACGTCTGCAAAATCCGAAACTTCCGAACCGGATTGTCCGATACCTGAAGTTTCCAAAATAATAACGTCAGGATGAGCCAATTTTAAAACATTCAAAGCGGAATGAATGAACGGAGAAACCGAAACGTTGTTTTCTCTCGTAGCCATAGAACGCATATAAACTCTTGGATCATTGATCGCGTTCATACGGATTCTGTCACCCAAAAGCGCACCTCCCGTTTTCTTTTTAGAAGGGTCGATAGAGATGATTGCAATTTTTTTATCTGGATTTGAACGAATGAAACGTCTTACCAATTCGTCTGTTAATGAAGATTTTCCTGCTCCACCAGTACCTGTGATACCGATGATTGGAATTCCTCCCCCAACCCCTCCAAAGGAGGGGAGCTGAGCAACTCTCTTATTGATTTCTTCGATTAGTTCAGGTTTTTCTTCTGAGAAGTTTTCAACTGCTGAGATGATCTTTGCAATGCTTGTTGAATTTTCAAATGAAATTGAATCTAAATCTTGTGGGGTCACATCTTTCCCTGTTGGGAAATCTGATCTTTTTACCAAATCGTCGATCATTCCCTGAAGACCAAGTTCACGACCGTCGTCCGGAGAATAAATTCTGTCGATTCCGTAAGACATGATGTCTTCAATTTCTTCGGGCAGAATTACACCACCGCCGCCACCGAAAATTTTGATTTGCGGAGAGTTTTTTTCTCTTAAAAGATCGTAGATGTATTTGAAATATTCGTTGTGACCGCCCTGATAAGAAGTAAGGGCAATCGCGTTGGCATCTTCCTGAATGGCTGTATTTACCACTTCTTCAGCAGATTTGTCATGACCAAGGTGGATAACTTCGCATCCTGTTCCCTGAATCACACGACGCATGATATTGATTGCAGCATCATGACCATCAAACAATGATGCAGCGGTCACGATTCTGACTTTATTTTTTGGAGTATATTTTTGGGTTTCCATTTCTTAATTATCGATAGTTTCCAAAGATAATATTTTTTGGGAAATGGGAAAGCGTTGGAGAGTTTGAGAGATGATGTTATTGAAACTTTTGGGAGCAGGAGCTTTTTTTCTTGAACAAACCTCACAGGTTTAAAAAACCTGTGAGGATCGATATTGGGTAAAAGTATTTAGTCCTTCAGCCAGCTCAGGATAAACTAAGTTCTTAAAATTACTGTTTGATGAATTTGAAATTTTTGTTGCCATCCTGAGTTTTGATGACGAGCATATAAACGCCGCTTGGAAGTTTGGAAACATCAATCCTCGATTGGGATTCGGATATCATTTGCTTGCCGCTCAAATCGTAGATGTAGACTTTCTGAATCTCGTATTTGGAGCTGATGATGTTGAGATAATCTGAAGTGGGATTCGGGAAAATGTTGAAATATTTTGATGTTTCCTCCGTTCCCAGCACTTTTACCAAACTTATCGGCTCTCTGAAAAGGGACAGGTCGAAATGCGCATTGTTGTCTAAAATTGCTGACGAATACGCCTCTACGGTATATGTCGCGTAATCCGATTCTTCCACACTGTTGAAGTTAAGTTCTGCAGTAGCAGCATTGGTTTTCTGGTCCAGGTTTTTAAACCATGTAAAAGCATAGTCTGTTCCCGGTAAAGACTGATCCAATTTGGCAGGCTGGCCCAGGACTCCGAGGACCTGTTTTTCATAGTCAAAACGCTGCGGAGAATAATCCAGATCGGTCTGGATGTTATAATCCACAATATAGTTGGATAATTGCGATTTGCTGAATCGGTTATTGCTGAGAGAAGTAATCTCAGGAAGCCTGTCATTGAGGTCGCCGGAAAGCTGATTGCTGTTTAGGTTTAGCATCATCAGTTTTGGCATCGAGAGAAATTCTGACGGAAAACTGCCGGACAGTGCGTTGTTATTGAGAAACAACTGCTGAAGATTGGCGAGTCCTGTCAAAGTTGAAATGCCGCCGGTGATTTTGTTTCTGCCAAGATTGAGCGTCTGAAGTTTTTTCAACTGTGCAATAAGTGCAGGAATCTGATTCAACTGATTATTTTCCAGAGAGAGCCAGGTGAGGTTGGTTAAAGTTGATAATCCGGATGTTGTCTGTTCTGTCAGTGTATTGTTGCTCAGATTCAGAATGGTCAACTGGGTCAATTGTGCCACCTGATTGGGGATCTGGCTCAGCTGCATTCCCGAAAGTGATAGGTTAGTCAGTTTCGGATGATTGGCAATATTCGCAAACGCATTGGCAGGAATCGGGTTGTTGTCGAGAATCAACGCTTCGAGATTGGAAAATACGGCGATTCTTGGAGGAATATTCTGCAGGCCAAGGTCGGCAAGATTCAGCATCTTGATGTTGCTGTAGTTCTGCAACAGGACGTTGACATCAGGGACTGCAAACTGATTGCCACCTAAACCCAAATCTTCCAGCTGAATAAGACTGCCAATGGCACTGCCAGGATTGCCGGTAAGTCGGTTGTTGCTGATATCCAGTTTTTTGAGCATGCTTAATGAAGCTATTCCCGTTGGAACATCGCCGGCAAGTTGATTGTTACTGAGATCTAATTTGGAAAGTCTGGCCAGGCCCGGGAGTGTGGATGGGAAATTGCCCTTCAGCGCATTGCCTGCGAGATTCAGTTCGGTAACTGTGCCATTTTCTATTACGACGCCGAACCAGTTTTTTGGGTCGCTTTCAAGATTCCAGCCGCGGTTCCAGCTTTCTCCGCCCGTTGCGTTGTAAATGCTCACCAAAGCGTTGCGCTCGGCATTGGAAATACTCCACTGAGAGAATGCGAGATTGGAAATCAGTAAAAAGAATATAAATTTTTTCAAATCTGTGCAAAATTAAGATGCAAATATAATTGATAATTCAATTGCTTTAAGAATTTTAAATTGAATTAATGATCTTCCTGGGAAAGATGTAGGCAATCAAAGCAAGAATGATCAAAAGATAGAATCCTATCATCATCCTGTTTACCAAAATAGGAAAGGCGAGAAACCTGATGAATACACTGACGCAAACGATTCCGATGAATAAGGCTGTGTTTCGTGTGCGCTGATCTCTATTCTGAATTAAGGGTTTTCCTAAAAGCATCACTGTAAAAAGCATCAGGATCAAAAAATAGGAATTGTTAAACTCAAAAAATATTTTTGATTTAATAAAATGAAAATACTCGGCATAACTGAACGGATCCGGATGAGAAACCGGATAGAGCTGCACCTTGGTGAACTGATTCATAAACAGAACTTTCCAAGGAATATGTGAAAAAGACTGGATGCCTAGAAATGCTCCGGCTACCGCAAGATACGCCGATGACAGCTTCCATGTTTCAATCGCTAATTGTTTTCTCATCATCACGAGCAAGATCATCAGACAAGTAAAGAAAATAAAATACTCAGGTCTTGTAAGCACCGTCAGGACGCCGAATGCCGCGGACCAGATCAGATTCTTTTTCTCGGCAAAGAAAAAAACCGCATACAAAAGCAGTACGCAGGAAAGCATGTCCGGCGTAGCATGCCGGGTAGCATCTAAAATCGGCTTGAATAAGGAAATCAAAATCGTGATGATGAAGGACAGCTCAATATTCGCAATGCGGCGACTCAGATAGAAGAATATTGAAAAAATCAGAACAATATAAGCCAGGATAGAAGTCAGAAATGTGGAAGTAGAAGCCGGAAAACCCAACTGAAAAAACGCTGAATTGAGAAGGTTGTACACAGGCTTGACGCTGAAAAATCCCAGTTCTTCCTTGTAGACCTGGACGTTACGCGACATGATGGGATAATAATCTTCTGCACCAATGGCATCGGACTTTTCTCCGGTTTCGGCAAAAACTGCAGGATTTTGGACTTTAAGTTCTTCAAATACTTTATGATGAATCTCTTCCATGCTCATGGCCGGCATGTTGGTCTGGTAAACCAATCCCATGTAGGCTTCCATATCTGCATTATAATATTGGTTCTTAAAAAAATAAATGCTCATAATGCCGATGTAGATCGTGAGCAGCAAAAGATAGACTTTTGTTTTCATGGGCGGATTTGGATGCAAAATTAAGGGATTTTCCCATTCGTCAGCCTTAAATAAAAAAGTCAGGCCTAAGACCTGACTCTATCAATACAGAATTGAATTATTTTCCAAGAAACGAATTGTACATCCATACTTCTTTTTCCTGTTCCGTGATGTAGTCGCTCATCTGGGAGTTGGTTCCTTCGTCGCCGGCTTTGTCGGTCATGTCCAGAAGTTCTCTCTGTAAATCGATAACAACTTTGAAAGAATTAAGGATAATTTCCACGCTCTTATTGCCATCGGTTACCTCCTTGCTTTCCTTGATTGTAGAGACGGCGAGATAATCGGAATAGTTATGAGCCGGCGTGGCGCCCAGTGTCAGGATTCTTTCGGCGATCTCATCAATTTTAAGAACAAGATTGTTATAGAGCTCCTCAAACTTCGGGTGCAAGGTAAAGAATTGTTCACCTTTGATGTTCCAGTGAGAACCTCTCGTGTTTTGGTAGAACACGGAATAATTGGCAAGTAAAACATTGAGTTTGTCGGCGATTTTTTTGCAATCGGCTTCCTGTAGTCCGATTAAGGCTGCATTTTTCATTGTGAAGTATCGTTTAATGATTATTTATTTTTTGCAATATCAAGAATCCTTCCAAAGATCAGGAAGCTTTTAGTTCCCTGATGGGAATTGGAGAAGATGGCTATCGAAAAATTCTATTCCTAATTAATTTTTCATAACTGCTTGTGGATTAAAAAATTATTTATATTTTTGCACCCTAAAATAAAAAGCAATTAAATGCCTACTATTCAACAATTAGTAAGAAAAGGAAGAGCCACGCTTGCCAAGAAGAGCAAATCGGCTGCCCTTGATTCTTGTCCACAAAGACGAGGTGTATGTACGAGAGTATATACTACCACTCCTAAGAAACCTAACTCTGCACTTAGAAAAGTAGCAAGGGTAAGACTTTCTAACGGTAAAGAAGTCAACGCTTATATCCCGGGCGAAGGACATAATCTTCAAGAGCACTCGATAGTATTGGTAAGAGGCGGAAGGGTGAAAGACCTACCGGGAGTACGTTACCACATCGTAAGAGGTGCATTGGACACAGCTGGTGTCAATGGAAGAACTCAGAGAAGATCTAAGTACGGTGCTAAGAGACCTAAACCAGGACAAGCTGCTGCAGCGCCTGCAAAAGGTAAGAAAAAATAATCATTAAATAAGGTACAGAAACAATGAGAAAGACGAAAGCGAAAAAAAGACCGTTGTTACCAGATCCAAAGTTTAATGATCAATTGGTAACGAGATTCGTAAACAACTTAATGCTTGACGGTAAGAAGTCAATCGCATTCAAAATTTTCTATGATGCATTGGATATCGTAGAAACTAAAAAAGGAGAAACTGAGAAAACTGCCCTTGAAATCTGGAAAGACGCATTAACTAACGTTATGCCACACGTAGAAGTACGTTCCAGAAGAGTAGGTGGTGCTAACTTCCAGATTCCAATGCCAATCAGAGCGGATAGAAAAATTTCTATGGCAATGAAATGGTTAATCAAATATTCTAAAGCTAGAAATGATAAGTCTATGGCTTTGAAATTAGCTAACGAAGTAGTAGCTGCTTCCAGAGAAGAAGGTGCTGCTTTCAAAAAGAAATCTGATACTCACAAAATGGCGGAAGCTAACAAGGCTTTCTCACACTTTAAATTCTAATTAGAAATGAGTAGAGATCTTAAATTTACAAGAAATATTGGTATTGCTGCGCACATTGATGCCGGTAAAACTACGACGACTGAAAGGATTTTATTCTATACAGGTGTAAACCACAAAATTGGAGAGGTTCACGATGGTGCTTCTACAATGGACTGGATGGAGCAGGAAGCAGAAAGAGGTATTACCATTACTTCTGCTGCAACAACTTGTAACTGGAATTTCCCAACAGATCAAGGTAAAAAATTACCTGAAACAAAACCTTACCACTTCAACATTATCGATACACCGGGACACGTTGACTTCACGGTAGAAGTAAACAGATCTTTGAGAGTATTGGACGGATTGGTATTCCTTTTCTCTGCCGTAGACGGAGTAGAGCCTCAGTCTGAAACCAACTGGAGACTGGCTGACAACTACAAAGTGGCGAGAATGGGATTCGTAAACAAAATGGACCGTCAAGGTGCTGACTTCTTGAACGTTGTAAAACAAGTAAAAGAAATGTTAGGATCTAATGCCGTTCCAATCGTTTTGCCAATCGGTGCTGAAGAGGATTTCAAAGGAGTTGTAGACTTAATTAAAAACAGAGCAATCATCTGGGACGAGGCTGGACAAGGTGCTACTTATGAAGTAGTTCCAATTCCGGAAGATATGAAGGATGAAGTTCTTGAATATAGAGAGAAATTAGTAGAAGCGGTTGCCGATTATGATGAGACTTTGATGGAGAAATTCTTCGAAGATCCGGATTCAATTTCTGAAGAGGAAATCAATGAAGCACTTAGAAAAGCGACTATCGATCTTTCTATCATCCCAATGACTTGTGGATCTTCTTTCAAAAACAAAGGAGTACAGTTTATGCTGGATGCTGTTTGTAAATATCTTCCTTCTCCACTGGATAAGGATAACATTACAGGTACAGACCCAAGAACTGACGCTGAAATCGAAAGAAAACCATCTGTTCAGGAACCTTTTTCTGCGTTAGCTTTCAAAATTGCTACTGACCCTTTCGTAGGTAGATTGGCATTCTTCAGAGCTTATTCAGGTAGACTGGATGCTGGTTCTTATGTTTTGAACACAAGATCTGGTAACAAAGAAAGAATCTCAAGAATCTATCAGATGCACGCTAACAAGCAAAACCCGGTTGAGTTTATCGAAGCTGGAGATATTGGTGCTGCTGTAGGATTTAAAGATATCAAAACAGGAGATACATTATCTGATGAAAAGAACCCAATCGTTCTTGAATCAATGATCTTCCCAGATCCGGTAATCGGTATCGCTGTTGAGCCTAAAACGAAAGCTGACCAGGATAAAATGGGTAACGCTCTAGCTAAATTAGCTGAAGAAGATCCTACTTTCCAGGTTAAGACTGACGAGGCTTCTGGTCAAACTATTATCTCCGGTATGGGTGAGCTTCACTTGGATATCATCGTAGACCGTATGAGAAGAGAGTTCAAAGTAGAAGTTAACCAAGGTCAGCCTCAGGTAGAATACAAAGAAGCGCTTACACAAACTGCTAACCACAGAGAAGTTTACAAAAAGCAATCCGGTGGTAGAGGTAAGTTCGCTGATATCGTATTCACCATTGGTCCTGCTGACGAAGGTAAAACTGGTCTGGAATTCATCAACGAAATTAAAGGTGGTAACATTCCAAAAGAATTTATCCCTTCAGTAGAAAAAGGATTCAAAGAGGCAATGAAAAATGGTCCATTGGCCGGATTTGAAGTTGAAGCGATGAAAGTTACATTGAAAGATGGATCTTTCCACGCGGTAGACTCGGATCAGTTATCTTTCGAATTGGCTGCTAAAATGGGTTTCAAAGAATCCGGAAGAGCTGCTAAAGCGGTGATCATGGAACCAATTATGAAACTGGAAGTTGTAACTCCGGAAGAATATATGGGTGATATCGTAGGTGACCTTAACAGAAGAAGAGGTACTGTAAACGGTATGGACGATAGAAACAACGCAAAAGTGATCAAAGCTTTCGTTCCACTATCTGAAATGTTTGGTTATGTAACTTCTCTTAGAACTTTATCTTCAGGTAGAGCAACATCTTCTATGGAATTCGAGAAATACGAAGCTGCTCCGAACAACGTTGCTGAAGATGTAATCGCTAAGGCTAAAGGTTAATATTAAATTAGATTAAAATGTCACAAAGAATCAGAATAAAACTTAAATCTTACGATTACAACTTGGTAGATAAATCTGCAGAGAAGATCGTAAAAACGGTAAAGGCGACTGGTGCTGTTGTAAACGGACCAATTCCATTGCCAACGAACAAGAGAATCTTCACGGTGTTGAGATCTCCGCACGTAAACAAGAAGGCCAGAGAACAGTTCCAACTATCTGCTCACAAGAGATTGATGGATATCTACTCTTCTTCTTCCAAAACTGTAGATGCTCTAATGAAATTAGAACTTCCTTCAGGAGTTGACGTAGAAATTAAAGTGTGATAATTAGCACTTTGCTATGATAAAGAACCATCCTCATTTTGAGGGTGGTTTTTTTTGTGTTCGAGTTAACATAATATTTTCTTTATTAATCGAATATGGGATTTCTTATAGATAAGTTAAATGTAATTGTTAAAGTTCGAATATTTTTTTTGAATGATCGTAAATATCACAATAAAATATTACATTTGTCGCCCTTAATTTAAGAAAATGAAGAAAACATTAACTAGTTTGCTATTATTAGGAAGCTTGCCGTTGGTATACGCCCAATGGAGCAAGGCTACGCCTAATGCTACAATTACCAGAACCAGCGATAACGCTGTGTATTACAAATTAGACATTGACGCCATCCGCGGAAAGTTGCTGTCTGCCGACAAATCTACGAGTGGAGCTGGCGGGGTCACCATCAATCTGCCAACGGCGGAAGGAAAAATAGAGCGTTTTGCCGTCAATAGTTTTCCGGTGATGGATGAAGCCCTGGCCAATCGTTATCAGCTGGGCTCGTATGTAGGTGTCGGTATTGATGATCCTACCAAGTACGTCCGATTCAGTGTGGCACCGAATGATTTCCAATCCATGATCATCAGCAATGGAAAATACGAATTCATTGAACCTGCTACGGAAAACAAAGCTTTTTATTCCGTGCACGGAAAAACCAGCAAAGATGGTGCATTCCTTTGCAGTACCACCGAGTCTGCAGAATCTATTGCGCAAATGAATGCCTTGTTGAAAAATGGAGAAGCAGAGCGCGCCGGAAATAAGAAATTCCATACTTTGCGTTTAGCAGTTTCCGTGACAGGAGAATACGGTGCCTATTTCGGCGGCGCGGCCGGAGCACTGACGCAGATTAATGCGACAATGACCCGTGTCAACGGCGTTTTCGAGCAAGAATTTAACCTGCATCTTAATGTGATTGATGCACCCAATTTGATTTTCACAACAGCGTCTACAGATCCATACAGCAGCGCCAGCCAGATGTGTAAGTGGAATTATGAACTAATGAATGTGCTACACGGCGGAAACTACGGCGTTACGGATGCAGATTTTGATATCGGTCACCTTTTCGGAAGAACCGGTGGCGGCGGTAATGCAGGCTGTATCGGCTGTATCGGTAGTAATGATGTGAGTACGACATCGTACAGCGCAGCTAATGGCGGGTGTGGCTATGCGTACATCTCTCCTAATAACTACAAAGGGAGCGGTATCACGTCACCTGGAATTGGAGCACCACAGGGCGACACCTTTGATATCGATTACGTGGCGCACGAAATGGGTCACCAGCTGGGTGACAACCATACTTTCAGTTTCAATGAAGGAACTGGTGTAAACGTAGAGCCGGGTTCAGGATCCACCATCATGGGCTATGCCGGGATCACCGGTCCTAATACCGATGTTCAGGCCAATTCCGATCCTTATTTTCACTCAGTAAGTATCGATCAGGTTCAGACTAACCTTGCATCCAAAACAGTGGATGTAGAAACGGATATTACCAATAATCCTCCGGTAGTGGTGCCAATGACGGCAACTACCTACACCATCCCGCTTAACACACCATTTGTATTGACTGCATCTGCGACAGATCCTGATGGTGATGCTTTAACATATTGCTGGGAGCAGGTAGACACAAGTAATCTAGCTGACGGAATTGGTAAGGCAGCCGGAACTGGCGACGGTGCAGCTGCAATTGGCACTACCACCAGAGGCGCCTCTTTCCGCTCTTATTCTCCGGTAAGTACGCCGACCAGATATTTCCCTAAGTTGTCTACCGTTCTTGGTGGCGCAGTAAAAAATGTGGATGATTTTGAAGCGGTTTCTTCTGTAACCCGAAACACCGCAACTACAAGAACCAAGTTCCGTGTAACTGTGAGGGACAACAAAGGTGCTAATACGCAAACAGCCTACACCACTCAGAGTATCAATGTGGGTCCTGCAGCGGCATTTACAGTAAGTGGTGCTTCCCTGGCAGTAGGCTCTAGCGCTACTGTTACATGGGTACCTTCCGGAACTACGGCGGCTCCTTACAGTGTAGAAAATGTGAAGATCGATTTCACATCGGATGCAGGTGCTACCTGGACCACGTTGGCAGCGTCTGTTCCTAATTCAGGGAACGCTACCGTTACAGTGCCGGAATCCTTATCCGGAAAAGCTGGTCATGTGCGGGTTTCAGCTATCGGTAATATTTTCTACGCGGTGAAAGCGGCTACGGTAGAGACATTAGCTGTAGGTGATCTGAAAACAAACTCCGTTCAGGTTTATCCAAATCCGGTGAAAGACGTTCTTAACGTAACCAATGTAATGGTGAATGCTAAGTACGAGATCTACAACGCAGCCGGACAGTTGGTTTCCAAAGGCGGCCTAGGCTCAGGCAAAGTAAGCGTTAATAAATTACCGAAAGGTGTTTACTTTATTAATGTTGATGATAACGGAACTCAAATCAAAACAAAATTTGTCAAGGATTAATTTCTGACTGAATGCTTGTAAGGCCTCTTTTTTTAAAGAGGTCTTTTTTATTTAGTTAATTTTAAAGAAAAAAATGAAAAACAAAAATCTCTTCGAGCGCTTTGCCAACTGGGCCACGGCATTCACCGGCAGTTCCTGGGCATTCATCGGTGCGACCGCCATCGTGGTGATTTGGGCGATTACAGGTCCGGTCTTCAAATATTCCGAAACTTGGCAACTGGTGATCAATACAGGAACTACGATCATTACTTTTCTCATGGTGTTCCTGATCCAGAAAGCCCAGAACAAGGATGGAAAAGCGATACAGCTCAAACTGAATGAATTGCTGGCAGCCAATAAAAAGGCCAGCAATAGAATGGTAGACATAGAAGACTTAACAGAAAAAGAACTGGATCGGCTTCATCAATATTTTGTAAAGATTGCAGATCTGGCTAAAAAGACGGAAAATATTCATAAATGTTACTCTATTGACGAAGCTGAAAAAGATCATGCGAGGAAATATCATAATGATGATGAATAAAAATTTAAAAATTACTCTTGCGAGCGTAACTCACAAAAAATCAAATAATTTCTAAATTAATATTTGTCAAATTAAAAAATATCCTTACATTTGCACACTCATTTTAGGGAAGGAGTATGCCTATTTCAGACATAGAATATGACGAAAACCGCTAAAATGCTGAAACAAAATATAATAGATATATATATATATAAATAATGTCAGGTATTATTGGTAAAAAAATCGGTATGACATCTTTGTTTGACGAAGCTGGGAAAAACATTCCTTGTACAGTTATTCAAGCTGGTCCATGCTCGGTTTTACAGGTCAGAACCATTGAGAACGACGGTTATAAATCCGTTCAGTTAGGTTTCGATGACAAGAGTGAGAAGAACGTTGGTAAAGCGTTAGCTGGCCATTTCAAAAAGGCTGGTTCTGCTCCTAAAGCTAAGTTGGTAGAATTCTACAGAGAATTCGTAGACGAAGTAAAAGTAGGAGATGAAGTAAAGGTTGATCTATTCGCAGAAGGTGAATTCGTTGACGTAACAGGTACTTCAAAAGGTAAAGGCTTCCAGGGTGTTGTTAAAAGACACGGCTTTGGAGGTGTAATGCAGGCAACTCATGGTCAGCACAACAGACTTAGAGCTCCAGGTTCTATCGGTGCTGGATCAGACCCTTCAAGAGTATTCAAAGGGATGAGAATGGCTGGAAGAATGGGAGGTAAGCAGGTAACTGTTCAGAACCTTCAGGTGTTAAAAGTGGATCAAGAACAAAATCTTTTAGTAGTAAAAGGTGCTGTTCCGGGGGCTAAAAATTCTTATGTAATTATCAGAAAATGGAACTAGTAGTATTAAATACATCAGGAAAAGAGACCGGAAGAAAAGTAACTCTAGACGAATCAGTATTCGGAATTGAGCCAAATCAGCACGCGGTTTACTTAGAGGTTAAGCAATATCTTGCCGCTCAGAGACAAGGTACTCATAAATCAAAAGAAAGAAGCGAGATTACAGCTTCTACCAGAAAGCTTAAGAAGCAAAAAGGTTCAGGATCTGCGAGATATGGTGATATCAAGTCGCCAACTTTCAAAGGTGGAGGTAGAGTTTTTGGTCCAAAACCAAGAGACTACAGATTCAAATTGAACAAAGCGCTTAAGAGATTGGCTAAGAAATCTGTTCTTTCTCAGAAAATGAGAGATAACAGTATCAAAGTTTTGGAAAACTTGAGTTTTGATGCGCCTAAGACCAAAGACTTCATCACATTGTTGGATGCTTTGACACTTACAGGTAAAAAATCATTATTCGTACTTCCTGAAGCTAATAAAAATGTGTATTTGTCTTCAAGAAACTTGCCTAAAACCAGAGTGTTGAATTATAACGAAATTTCTTCTTATGATTTGATGCATGCAGGTGAGATCATTTTCTTAGAAGGTGCAGTAGAAAAATTTCAGGACAACTTAAAGAAATAAATCATGTCACTTATTATTAAACCAATTATTTCAGAAAAAGCCAACTATCTTACAGATCTAAGAGGTGCTTATTCTTTCTTGGTAGCTCCAAAGGCTAACAAGATCCAGATTAAAGGTGCTATTGAGGCAGCTTACGGTGTAAAAGTAGCGAACGTTAGAACCATGATTTATGCGCCTAAAGTTTCTTCTAAGTACACGAAAAAAGGACTTCAAGTTGGGAAAACTAACAAATTGAAGAAGGCAGTTGTTACATTGGCTGCTGGAGAAGTTATTGATATTTTCGCAACTAATTAATTAATTATAAATAATAGTAATGTCTGTTAGAAAATTAAAACCTATCACCCCGGGACAGAGATTCAGAGTTGTAAACAACTTTGAGGAAATTACTACCAACAAACCAGAGAAATCTCTAACCGTTGGTATTAAAAAGTCAGGTGGACGTAACCAAACTGGTAAAATGACCATGCGTTACACCGGCGGTGGACACAAAAAGAAATACAGAATTATCGACTTCAAAAGAAACAAGCATGATGTTGAAGCAACGGTAAAAACTGTAGAATATGATCCAAACAGAACTGCATTTATCGCTCTTGTAGAGTATGCAGACGGAGAGAAGAGATACATCATCGCTCCAAACGGGATCAAAGTAGATCAGAAAATTGTTTCTGGAGAAACTGTAGAACCGAACATCGGTAACGCAATGAAATTGAAAAATATTCCATTGGGTACAGTGATCTCTTGTGTAGAGATGCGTCCTGGTCAGGGAGCGATCCTTGCAAGAAGCGCAGGTTCTTCTGCTCAGTTAACTTCCAGAGACGGAAAATATGCTATCATCAAATTGCCTTCCGGAGAATCCAGAATGATCCTTACTGAATGTATGGCGATGGTGGGATCTGTTTCCAACGGAGATCATCAGTTGACCGTTTCCGGTAAAGCTGGTAGAAGCAGATGGTTAGGAAGAAGACCAAGAACAAGACCAGTGGTAATGAACCCTGTAGATCACCCAATGGGAGGTGGTGAAGGACGTTCTTCCGGAGGTCACCCAAGATCTAGAAACGGTATGCCGGCTAAAGGTTACAAAACCAGAAAGAAAAATAAAGTGTCTAACCGTTACATCGTATCTAAAAGAAAATAATTATGGCAAGATCACTTAAAAAAGGACCATTCATTCATCATACTTTAGATAAGAAGGTTCAGGCAAATGTAGAGTCTGGTAAGAAGACAGTAATCAAAACTTGGTCTAGAGCATCAATGATTTCTCCGGACTTCGTAGGACAGACTATCGCTGTGCACAACGGGAAATCTTTTATCCCTGTTTATGTAACAGAAAATATGGTAGGTCACAAGTTAGGCGAATTTTCTCCAACAAGATCTTTCAGAGGTCACGGTGGTAACAAAAATAAAGGAGGTAGATAATCATGGGATCAAGAAAAAGAGAAAGTGCATTAGCACGTAAAATAGCAAACCAAGATGTGGCAAAAGCGTTGCATAACGATTGCCCGTCTTCTCCTAGAAAGATGAGATTAGTTGCTGATATCATCAGAGGAGTAGAGGTAGATAAAGCTTTATATATCCTTAAGTACTCTAAGAAAGATGCTTCTAACAAGTTAGAAAAAGTATTGCTTTCTGCGATTGCAAACTGGCAAGCTAAAAACGAAGGTGCTGACATTGAGGAAGCTAACCTTATCGTTAAAGAAATCTTTGTAGACAGTGCAAGACAATTGAAGAGACTGAGACCAGCGCCACAAGGTAGAGGGTACAGAATCAGAAAAAGATCAAACCACATTACACTAATTTTAGGTACTAAAAATTAATTCAAGGTATGGGACAGAAGACAAATCCAATCGGTAACAGATTAGGGATCATCAGAGGATGGGATTCTAACTGGTTTGGCGGTAAAAACTACGGTGACAGAATCGCTGAAGATTACAAAATCAGAAGATACCTTGAAGCAAGATTATCTAAAGGTGGTATTTCAAGAATCTATATTGAAAGAACACTGAAATTAGTAACAGTAACAATCACTACTGCAAGACCAGGTCTTATCATCGGGAAAGGCGGCCAGGAGGTTGATAAGCTGAAAGAAGAGCTAAAAAAATTGACTGGAAAAGATGTTCAGATCAATATCTTCGAAATCAAAAGACCGGAACTGGATGCCGTATTAGTTGCAGACAGCATTGCCAAGCAAATCGAAAACAGAATCTCTTACAGAAGAGCTGTGAAGATGGCGATCGCTTCTACCATGAGAATGGGTGCAGAAGGGATTAAAGTAATGATCTCCGGAAGATTGAACGGTGCTGAGATGGCAAGAAGCGAGTCTTTCAAAGAAGGAAGAATTCCATTGTCTACTTTCCGTGCAGATATCGATTATCACATTGGTGAGGCATTGACTCAGTACGGTAAGCTTGGTGTAAAAGTTTGGATCATGAAAGGTGAAGTTTACGGTAAGAGAGAACTTTCTCCACTAGTGGGACAACAAAAGAAAGCACCGGCAGGAGGCAGAGGCGACAGAAACGACAGAAATGATCGTGGTGGCGACAGAAGACCTAGAAGAAATAATAACAACAATAACTAAAATTTTAGATTAGAAATTTTGAATTTTAAATTACCGTTACTTTTTTAAAATAGAAAAATCTAAAATCTAAAATCTAAAATCTAAAATTTAGAAATTATGTTACAACCAAAAAGAACCAAGTTTCGTCGCGTTCACAAGATGAAGATGAAAGGTAATGCTAACAGAGGTGCTCAGTTGGCTTACGGAACTTTCGGAATCAAAGCGATTGAAGGCGCTTGGATCACGGCAAGACAAATCGAGGCAGCTCGTATCGCTGCTACAAGATATATGAAAAGAGAAGGTCAGCTATGGATCAAAATCTTCCCGGATAAGCCGATTACCAAAAAACCAGCCGAAGTAAGGATGGGTAAAGGTAAAGGTGCTGTGGAATATTGGGTTGCTGTAGTAAAGCCAGGAAAAGTGATGTTCGAGATCGGTGGAGTTCCTTACGAAGTAGCGAAAGAAGCCCTAAGACTTGCAGCACAGAAATTACCTGTAGTGACCAAATTTATAGTAGCTAACGATTTTGTTAAACCTCTTTAATCTCAATTACAATGAAAAAAGCTGACATCAAGAATTTAAGCGTAGAGGATATCAAAACTCAATTGGCAGAAGCTCAGGCTAACTATTCCAAAATGAAATTGGCCCACAGAATCAGCCCTGTTGAAAATCCTATTCAGATCAGAGATTTGAGAAAGACGATCGCTAGACTAAACACGGAGTTAACTAACAAACAATAATATTCCTTTTTACAATGGATAGAAATTTAAGAAAAGAAAGAATCGGAGTGGTTTCCAGCAATAAAATGGAAAAGACTATTGTTGTTAGCGAGACTACAAGAGTAAAGCACCCGATGTACGGTAAATTCGTTCTGAAAACGAAAAAATATACCGCACACGACGAGAACAACGAGTGCAACGAAGGAGATACAGTTCTGATCACAGAAACTAGACCTTTGAGCAAGAGCAAGAGATGGAGATTAGTAAGAATCATAGAAAAAGCTAAGTAATAATGTTACAAACAGAATCAAGATTAAAAGTTGCTGATAACACAGGTGCAAAAGAAGTACTGGTTATTAGAGTTCTGGGAGGTACCAGAAGAAGATACGCTTCAGTTGGTGATAAAATCGTTGTTACTATCAAAGATTCTACACCATCCGGAAATGCAAAAAAAGGACAGGTATCCAAAGCAGTAGTTGTAAGAACTAAAAAAGCGGTGAGAAGAAAAGATGGCTCGTACATCAAATTCGAAGACAACGCTTGCGTACTTCTGAACGCTGCCGGAGAAATGAGAGGAACACGTGTTTTCGGACCGGTTGCCCGTGAGTTGAGAGACAAAGAATATATGAAGGTTATTTCATTAGCTCCCGAAGTACTTTAATTTTAAAATTTTAAGAAAATGACAAAAGTTAAAATCAAAAGAGGAGATAACGTTATCGTTACTACCGGAAAAAATAAAGGGAGTAAAGGTGAAGTTCTTGAAGTAATCAAGAAAGAAGGTAAAGATCCTAGAGTGATTGTAGCTGGTATTAATATCGTTAAGAAACATACCAAGCCATCTGCACAGAATCCTCAGGGTGGAATCGTTGAAAAGGAAGCTTCACTACATATTTCTAATGTTGCTCTTGCCGATAAAAACGGTAAAGCAACTAAAGTTGGATACAAAGTAGACGGTGACAAGAAAGTACGCGTTGCAAAATCAACCGGTGAAACTTTATAATTTAGAACTACAATGGAATATATAGTAAGACCAAAACAACAATATAAAGAGAAAATTGTTCCTGCAATGATGGAAGAGTTTGGGTACAAATCTGTAATGCAGGTACCTAAGTTAGAGAAAATCGTTGTATCCCAAGGTTTGGGTGCTGCTACAGCTGACAAGAAAATTGTAGACTATGCAGTAGAAGAACTGACGGCAATTACCGGACAAAAAGCGGTAGGTACGCTATCTAAAAAAGATGAAGCTGCCTTCAAATTGAGAAAGGGTATGCCTGTAGGAGCAAGAGTAACACTAAGAGCTGATAAGATGTATGAGTTCTTGGACAGATTAACTTCTTCTGCATTGCCAAGGATCAGAGATTTCTCTGGAATCAAGGCAGACGGATTCGACGGTAGAGGAAATTACAACTTGGGGATCACTGAGCAGATCATCTTCCCTGAGATCGTAATCGACAAAGTGAAGAAAATCCAGGGGATGGACATCACTTTCGTAACGACTGCGAAAACGGACAAAGAAGCTAAGGCTCTATTAACTCACTTCGGTTTACCATTCAAAAAGAACTAAGAAATGGCTAAAGAATCAATGAAAGCGCGTGAGCGCAAAAGAGAAGCTACTGTAGCTAAATATGCTGAGAAAAGAAAGGCTCTTAAAGAAGCCGGAGATTACGAAGCATTACAAAAACTTCCGAAGAATGCATCTCCAGTGAGACTTCACAACAGATGTAAACTGACAGGAAGACCAAGAGGATACATGAGAACATTCGGTATCTCCAGAGTAACGTTCCGTGAAATGGCAAACAACGGTCTTATCCCGGGAGTTAAGAAAGCAAGTTGGTAAGCAATTAAAATTTTTACAGCTGACTTCTATATTTTATAAGTCAGCTGTATTTTAATAAATACTCAGCAAAAATTGTAGAGGTAGAAGCGCAGAATAAAAAAGATTAAATATTATTTATTTTTTTGTACTTTTGCAGCCGCTCAGAAAAACTTGATTTCTCTGAGATTCTAATTTTTATTGAGACCATATTTATTAGAATACAGTAAAATTAATAAAATCAACGTGACAGTTAAGTTGTTGAGATACTAAAGGTAAGCAAGGCATCAGACCTGGTGTGATGTCCGCTTTCTTCAAGTCTTTTCAATACTGATTGTCATTAACCAATAATTTAAAATAAAGAAATGGTAACAGATCCAATTTCAGATTTCCTAACAAGAGTAAGGAACGCACAAAGCGCAGGCCACAAAGTGGTGGAAATTCCTGCATCGAAAATCAAGAAAGAGATCACGAAGATTCTTTTTGACCAGGGTTATATCTTGAACTATAAGTTCGAGGAGAGCAATGTTCAAGGATCTATCAAGATCGCTTTGAAGTATGACAAGCAAACCAACAAGCCTGCCATCAAGTCTATCCAGAGAGCTTCCAGACCAGGTCTGCGTCAGTACAAAGGTTCGGAAGAACTTCCAAGAGTATTGAACGGACTGGGTGTAGCGATCATCTCTACTTCTAAAGGAGTAATGACTGATAAGAAAGCAAGACAGGAGAAAGTAGGAGGTGAAGTAATTTGCTACGTATATTAATTTTTTAAAACAAGGAAAATGTCAAGAATTGGTAAAGCAATTATAGAAGTTCCTGCTGGTGTTACCATCACTGAAAATAACGGTGTGGTGACGGTAAAAGGTCCAAAGGGAGAATTATCTCAGGAGCTTACAGGAGGAATCAGCTTCACACAGGAAGATGGTAAATTAACTTTTACCCGTCCTTCTGACTCAAAAGAGCACAAAGCGCTTCACGGACTGTACAGAGCGCTTATCAACAACATGATTGTTGGGGTGAATACAGGTTTCGAAAAGAAATTGGAACTTGTAGGTGTTGGTTACAGAGCATCACACAATGGCCAGAAATTAGAATTGGCACTTGGATTCTCTCATGGTATCCTATTGGAACTTCCAAAAGAAATTACATTAGATACATTGACTGAAAAAGGGAAAAACCCGATCATTACATTATCTTCTTACGATAAACAACTTCTTGGAATGGTGGCTGCGAAGATCAGATCTTTCAGAAAACCTGAGCCTTATAAAGGAAAAGGTGTGAAATTCGTGGGTGAAATCATCAGAAGAAAAGCCGGTAAATCTGCATAAAATTTAAGAAAATGGCATTAACAAAAGTTGAAAAACGAATCAGAATCAAGAGAAGAGTAAGAGGGAAGATCTCCGGATCAGCAGAATTACCAAGATTATCTGTATTCAAAAGTAATAAAGAGATCTACGCACAGCTTGTAGATGATAAAGAAGGTAAAACTTTGGTATCTGCTTCTTCCAGAGAGAAGGGTGTAGATGCTAAAGGAACTAAAATCGAAGTTTCTGCAGCAGTAGGTAAAGCTATCGCAGCTAAGGCTAAAGCAGCAGGAATCGAGAATGTTGTATTTGATAGAAATGGTTTTGTATACCACGGTAGAGTGAAAGCTCTAGCTGACGGTGCTAGAGAAGCAGGTCTTAAATTCTAATTTTTAATTTCAGAACATATGTTAGATAGTAATATAGAAAGAGTAAAACCTGGAGGATTAGAATTAAAAGATCGTCTGGTTGCTGTTAATAGAGTAACTAAAGTAACGAAGGGTGGTAGAGCATTCGGATTTTCTGCAATCGTGGTTGTAGGGAACGAAGATGGTGTTATCGGTTACGGACTCGGAAAATCTAAGGAAGTAGCTTCCGCTATTGCTAAGGCAGTAGAAGATGCTAAGAAAAACTTGGTAAAAGTTCCTGTAATCAACCACACCATTCCTCACCAGACTTCTGCAAGATACGGTGGTGCTGATATCTTCCTAAGACCGGCATCTCACGGTACAGGACTTATCGCCGGTGGTGCGGTAAGAGCGGTACTGGAGTCTGCAGGTGTACATGATGTATTGTCAAAATCAAAAGGTTCTTCTAACCCGCATAACGTAGTAAAGGCAACTTTCAACGCATTGTTGGATATCAGAAGACCGGAAGAGATTGCAAGAATGAGAGGTGTTTCTCTAAGTAAAGTGTTTAACGGTTAATCATTATAACAATGGCAACAATCAAAGTAAAATTAGTTAGAAGTGCTATTAATCGTTCTAAAACTCAGAAAAGAACACTTGAAGCACTAGGATTCAAAAGACTTCAGCAAGTTGTAGAACACGAAGCTACGCCTTCCATTTTAGGAATGATTGCTTCTGTAAGTCACTTATTAGAAGTTCAGAAATAAGAACAATAGACATAGAGAAAAGAGACTTGTTTTCGGCAGTCTCTTGTCTCTTATCTTTTAATCTATAATCTCAATACAACAATGAATTTAAATAATTTAAAACCATCAGCTGGCTCTACATTCAGCACAAAAAGAATTGGTAGAGGCCAAGGAAGTGGATACGGTGGTACTTCAACAAAAGGACATAAAGGTCAGAAAGCGAGAGCTGGTTATTCTCAGAAAATCGGTTTCGAAGGTGGACAGATGCCTTTGCAAAGAAGACTTCCTAAATTTGGTTTCAAAAATATTAATAGAAAAGAGTTTAGAGCAATCAATCTTGATACCATCCAAACTTTGATCGATACCAAAAATATCACTGGTGACATCACCAGAGACGTATTGGTAGAAAACGGTCTTGCTTCTAAAAATGAATTGGTAAAAATCCTTGGTAGAGGAGACCTTAAATCTGGTGTTTCTATCTCTGCGGATAAATTTACTAAGTCTGCTGAAGAGGCAATCAACAAAGCTGGAGGTAAAGCAATTACTCTTTAATTAATAACCAATGAAAGAATTTATACAAACACTAAAAAACATTTGGAGTCTGAAGGAGTTGAGGAATAAGATCATCTTGACACTTTCTTTGGTCCTGGTGTATAGATTCGCTTCGTATGTTTCTCTTCCGGCTATTAACATGGCAGAAGTAGGAAACCTACTACAACATTACCAAAATCAAGGCGGGAACCAACAAGGGGCCGGCCTTTTGGGTTTATTGTCTTCTTTCACAGGAGGTGCATTTAGCCGTGCATCCATCATGGCATTAGGAATTATGCCATACATCTCCGCTTCCATCATCGTTCAGCTTATGGGAATGGCTATTCCTTATTTGCAGAAACTTCAGAAAGACGGAGAGAGTGGAAGAAATACATTAAACCAAATCACCAGATGGTTAACTATAGGAGTGTGTCTCGTGCAGGCACCATCGTACTTAACCTCAGTAACACAATTTTTCTTACCATATGGTCAGTTCCAGTCGGCTTACTACATAGATCCCGCATCTATCATGTTCTGGCTGCCAAGTATCGTGATCCTGGTAGCAGGTTCCGTATTTGCAATGTGGCTGGGTGAGAAGATTACTGACAAAGGTATTGGTAATGGTATCTCAATCTTAATTATGGTGGGTATCCTTGCGGATCTTCCGACTGCATTCTATCAGGAAGTGCTGACGCAGAATGGTAAAGGCGGATTGGGAAGCATCATGATCCTGGTTGAAATTGTATTTTGGTTATTAGTCGTATTGCTGGCAATTATTCTTTCCGTAGCGGTGAGAAAAATTCCAATCCAGTACGTGAGCAGAGCTCAGGCAAGAGGTGGTGTAAGCAGAAACCTTATGGAAGGTGCACGTCAGTGGATCCCGTTGAAGGTCAATGCTGCCGGTGTAATGCCGATCATCTTCGCACAGGCTTTGATGTTTGTGCCGGGACTGTTAACTAAAGTTGATGAATCCAACACATTTTTGGCAGGTTTCAAAAATGTTTTCAGCTGGCAGTACAACGTGCTGTTTGCATTATTGATTATAATTTTCTCATTTTTCTATACAGCGATTACCATTCCGGTGAATCAGATGGCTGATGATCTCAAGCGTAATGGTGGATTAATACCTAAGGTAAGACCGGGGAAAGAAACGGCTGATTATCTGGATGATATTTTATCCAAGATAACCTTGCCAGGTGCAATTTTTTTATCTATCTTTGCAGTCCTTCCGGCCATAGTGCACGGAGCATTTGTTCAGACAGATAGATTTGCCCTGTTTTTCGGTGGTACATCATTGTTGATCATGGTTGGCGTTATCCTGGATACTGTTCAACAGATCAATACTTATCTGCTGAACCATCATTATGATGGCTTGATGCAATCTAAATTGTCAAGATCATCCAACTTATAGTAGGTCAATGGCTAAACAGAAACATATAGAACAAGACGGTGTGATTACGGAAGCACTTTCCAACGCACAGTTCCGAGTAGAGCTAGAGAATGGGCATGTTTTAATTGCCCATATTTCTGGTAAAATGAGAATGCATTATATAAAACTCTTACCTGGAGACAAGGTAAGACTCGAACTCTCTCCTTATGATCTAAGTAAAGGGAGAATAACTTTTAGATATTAAAAATAACAAAATGAAGGTTAGAGCATCTATCAAAAAAAGAAGTGCTGATTGCAAAATTGTACGCAGAAAAGGTGTACTTTTCGTAATTAACAAGAAGAACCCTAAATTTAAACAAAGACAAGGTTAAGAACCGATTAAATTATGGCGAGAATTTCAGGTATTGATTTACCAAAGAACAAAAGAGGTGTGATTGGACTTACTTATATCTATGGTATCGGTAAGAGCACAGCTTCAGAAATTTTGAAAAACGCTGGAATCAGCGAAGACAAGAAAGTCAACGAATGGAATGACGATGAATTGGCTGCAATCAGAAATTACATCACCGAAAACATCAAAGTAGAAGGTGAGCTTAGATCTGAAGTGCAATTGAACATCAAGCGATTGATGGACATAGGATGCCAACGAGGAATACGTCACAGACTGGGATTACCTTTAAGAGGCCAAAGAACGAAAAACAATTCTAGAACCCGTAAAGGAAGAAGAAAAACTGTTGCTAACAAGAAAAAAGCAAGTAAATAATCGTTAGGAATTATGGCAAAACAAACTAAAGTTGTTAAAAAAAGAAAAGTAAAGGTTGAGGCTATTGGTGAAGCGCATATTCAGGCTTCTTTCAATAACATCATCATTTCCTTGACAAATAAAAACGGAGAGGTAATCTCTTGGGCATCTGCCGGTAAAATGGGATTCAGAGGTTCTAAAAAGAATACTCCTTTTGCTGCTCAAATGGCTGCTGAAAACTGTTCAGCTGTAGCTCACGAAGCAGGTCTTAGAAGAGTAAAGGTATTTGTAAAAGGTCCTGGTGCAGGTAGAGAATCTGCAATCAGATCTATTCACAATTCTGGGATTGAAGTAAGCGAAATCGTTGACGTGACACCTATGCCACACAACGGATGCAGACCTCCAAAAAGAAGAAGAGTATAATCTTTTAATCCTCAAATCTTAAATTACAATGGCAAGATATATTGGACCTAAAACTAAAATTGCTAGAAAATTTGGTCAGGCAATTTACGGAGACGATAAAAACTTCGAAAAAAGAAAAAATCAACCACCAGGACAACACGGTCCTAACAAAAGAAGAGGTGCGAAAAAATCAGAATACGCTACGCAGCTTGCTGAAAAGCAAAAAGCGAAGTACACTTACGGTATTCTTGAAAGACAGTTCGCTAACCTTTTCGACAAAGCACACAGAAGCAAAGGTGTAACCGGTGAAGTTCTTCTTCAGCTTTGCGAATCAAGA
>DBLQ01000081.1:0-46283 GCA_002297505.1 Flavobacteriales bacterium UBA720 | reverse complement strand
AGACAATTGGTTTCTCACAGACACATCACTGTGAACGGAGAGATTGTAAACATCCCATCTTATTTGCTTAAAGCAGGTGACGAAATCGCTGTGAGAGAGAAGTCAAAATCCCTTGAAGTGATTACCAATTCACTAGCTTCTAAAGCTAACTATGAGTGGTTACAATTCAATGACGAGAAAAAAACTGGTACTTTTATTAGTGCGCCTGAGAGAATCCAGATTCCTGAGGACATCAAAGAACAGTTGATCGTCGAATTATACTCTAAATAATAAATTTTTCAAATTTTTGCTCAACCAAACTATGGCAATTTTACAATTCATAAAACCCGATAAGGTAATCCTACTTAACTCTACTGATTTTAAAGGACAATTCGAATTCAGACCTTTAGAACCAGGTTTTGGGCTTACCATCGGTAATGCATTGAGAAGAGTTTTACTTTCTTCTCTGGAAGGTTATGCTATTTCATCTATCAAAATAGAAGGTGTAGAGCACGAGTTTTCGACTATTCCAGGCGTTATTGAAGATGTGACAGAGATCATTCTGAACCTCAAGCAGCTTCGTCTTAAATCTAAAATCGACAATCCGGGGAATGAGCAGGTAACTGCTAAAGTTTCCGGAAAAGATATCGTTACTGCCGGTGACCTTGGAGATTCTATCACGAATTTCGAAGTGCTGAACCCAGAATTGGTAATTGCGACTTTGGCCAAAGATATTACGTTTGAAATTACTTTCAATATTGAAAAAGGTAGAGGTTACGTTCCGAGCGATCTGAACAAGTCCAACAATGCTCCTATTGGAACTATTGCGATTGACTCTATCTTTACCCCGATCAAGAAAGTACAGTACAGTATCGAAAACTATCGTGTAGAGCAAAAAACAGACTACGAAAAACTGGTATTGGATATTGAAACCGATGGATCGATTACACCTCAGAATGCTTTAACAGAAGCTTCTAAGATTTTGATCTATCACTTTATGCTGTTCTCTGATGAAAGAATCACTCTGGAAACAGAAGCGGTAAAAGCATCCATCCAATATGACGAAGAAACACTTCACACAAGACAACTATTGAAGTCTAAGTTAGCAGATATGGATCTTTCCGTAAGAGCCCTTAACTGTCTGAAGGCGGCTGAAGTAGAAACCCTTGGAGAACTGGTTTCTTTCAGTAAGTCTGATTTGATGAAATTCAGAAATTTTGGTAAAAAATCTTTAACAGAACTTGAAGAATTGGTTCACTCAAAAGGACTGAATTTCGGGTTTGATGTTGCAAAATATAAGTTAGACGCTGATAAATAATCCTCAAAATGAGACACGGAAAAAAGATAAATCACTTAGGTAGAACTGCTCCGCACAGAAAAGCAATGCTTTCTAACATGGCTTGTTCCCTAATTGAACATAAAAGAATCAACACTACTGTTGCTAAAGCGAAAGCTTTAAGAGTTTACGTGGAACCACTTCTTACGAAAGCTAAAGAAGATACAACGCACAATAGAAGAATCGTTTTCTCTTACCTACAAAGTAAAGAAGCGGTTACCGAATTGTTCAGAACTGTAGCTCCGAAAATTGCTGAAAGAAACGGTGGTTACACCAGAATCATCAAGACTGGTTTCAGACCTGGTGATGCTGCAGATACTGCACTAATCGAGTTGGTAGATTTCAACGAGATCTATAATCCAAACGCTGAAGAGAAGAAAACAACAAGAAGAAGCAGAAGATCTGCTGCTCCTAAAAAGGAAACTGCTCCTGTTGCTGAAACTGCTGAAGCTAAAGTGGAAGAAACTCCAGCTGCAGAAACTTCTACAGAAGAAAAAACTGAGGAATAAGAATCCTGAGTTTTTCAGATACCAAAAACCATCTCAACTTGAGATGGTTTTTTTGTTTTGTTGTGTCTGAAAACTGTTAATTTAGCATCTGAATTAATTATTAAATTTCCGAGATGAAATCGATTAGAATTACAATATTTCTCGTAACTCTATTGGTAGTAACAAAGTTTTCTGCACAGACGGCCGCGCCGGTGTACACACTTCCAAAAATCAAATCCAGTATTACGCTTCCGGTATCACTACCAATTGCCGAGGTCAATAGCCTGGTGAATCAGTCCATAAAAGGAATCATCTATGAGGACAAGTCTTACACAGATAATAATAACGATCAGTTCAAAATAAAAGTAGAAAAGGAATCTAATATTAACATCAAGGCGCTGACCAATAACAGACTGCTTATCTCGGTGCCGCTGAAGATCTGGGCAGAGAAAGGCTATGGCACCTTAGGCTACTACATGTATCAGGATACCAATTTCAACCTGATCATGAATTTTATCACAAGTATTGCTGCAGCGCCGGATTGGAAACTCAATACTAAAACCACCACAGCCGGATTTGTCTGGACACAGAAACCTGTTTTGGACTATGGCAAGGTCAAGATCCCGATTGCGTCCTTCATCGAATCAACATTAAAACAACAGCAAACCAAGTTTACAACGCTCATCGATGATCAGATCAAGTCTAAATTTAATCTGCAGCCTTATCTGGTCTCGGCATGGAATCAGTTCTCCAAGCCGATCAACGTATCGGAAGAGTACAACACCTGGCTGAAGATCACACCGCAGAATACGTTTATGGCACCTCTGCAGGTTTTCCAGGATAAGATCAAGACCACGATTGTTATTGACCTGTATTCGGAGACTTTCGTGGGGCAGATTCCGCTTGCTACAGGCCATGTGGCGTCAGTTCCCAATTTTACGGTCCAGCCGGATCTGGCCAACGTTTTTAACCTGCAGACAACGGCGAACATTAGTTTTGATGAAGCCACAAAATTGGCAAGACAACAGTTTCTCAACAAAGAATTTCCTCTGAACAATGAAAAAAACAAAGTAAGAGTCGACGATATTAAGGTTTATCCCGAAAAAGATAATATTGTGATGGAAGTTAAGACAGAAGGTGCGGTGAATGGTGTTGCTTTTATAAAAGGTAAGCCGGCTTACGATGCTGCTTCTCATAAAGTAGTTTTAACAAACACCGATTTTAATCTCAAGACCAAAAACATTTTTCAGAAAGCCCTGACCATTTTGTTCGAAGGCAAGATCCGGAAAATGATCGAGAAAGATTATGGCATTCCGCTTCTGGACATCGAAAATGCTTCGAAAAAAAGTTTGATGGAAAATTTCAACAAGAAATATTACAAAGGCATCCGGCTCCAAGGCAACGTTATTGATCTGAAGCCAAGTGCATTTTTGCTCTCCACAAACTACATTACTGTGGTCATTGATACCAAAGCACAGTTGCAGATGAATGTGTCTGGTCTAAGTTTGTAACATATTCTCACATATTATTCATTTTTATTGATTTTAATGCATTAAATATTGGCTATATTTGTTACCAATTAAATTTAAAAATGAAGAAAAACTTACTTTTGGCTGCAGCCCTGGTTTCGTCCTTGGTGTATTCCCAGGAATCTCAGGAGCTGAGCAGGCTGAGACAGCAGGCTACCATTTCTGTGAGGGCCAGCACATCCAACCCTGATTTTATCCGGTTCAATAATCCTTCCGCTAACGCATTCAAATCGACAGGCGCGCGGGCAATGGCAGCGGAATTTGTTAAAGACAATTTCAAAGCCTTCAACCTGAAATCTGCAAACGATTTGGTATTCGTAGAAGAACGTGTGGACAATTACGGTCTCAAGAATATCATCTACAGACAGCAGCATCAAGGCGTTCCCGTGTATGATGGCGTGCTGAAATTTCACTTTAACAAAAAGGAGCAGCTGACTTCCGTAAACGGCAATGCGATTTCCAATATCAAGGTGAATGCAACACCGGATGTTTCGCAATCCGAAGCATCAGCAATAGCCAGGAAACTGGTGTCGGGACAGAATCTCAACCAGTCCGGAACGCCGCTGGAAACACCAAAGCTTAATCTGGTGATATTCCCTAAGAATCTGGCTCAGGGCGGTATTGCAACGCCTTACCTGGCTTACGAAATCGAAGTGACCAACAGGAAAGATGTACGTGAATTTCTATTCATTGATGCCCACACCGGTGAGCTTGTGGATCAATTTACCGGCATCCATCCGATTGACCGGAAATTATACGAGACCAATACCAGTGCAGGCAACCTTAAATGGAAAGAAGGCGACGTTTTTCCCGGAACCTTAAGCGTATGGCAACAGCATGAAGTCACGACATCGGAGCATGTTTATAATTTTTTCAAAAATGCTTTCGGCTACGTTTCTTATGATGCGCAGGACCATACAATGATTACCGTTAACAACGATCCTACGATCAGTTGTCCCAATGCACGCTGGAATGGTACCTACGCAGGCTACTGTGACGGTACGGCTACCGACGACGTCATTGCGCACGAATGGGGACACGCGTACACGGAATATACCAGCGGCCTCATTTATCAATACCAATCCGGAGCCTTAAATGAATCATATTCTGATGTTTGGGGAGAAACGATCGATCTGATCAATAATTATATGGATGAAGGTGAAGATGTCTCCATCCGTACCACGCCATCATGTTCAGGATCTTTGCGCTGGAAGATTGGGGAAGATGCAACAGCATTTGGCGGTGCCATCCGTGATATGTGGAATCCCAATTGTAAAGGCGATCCAGCCAGAGTCCTGGATCCTTCCTATTATTATTGTGGAACTGCTGATAGCGGTGGTGTACATACCAATTCCGGAGTGACCAACCACCTGTATGCACTTCTGGTCGATGGCGGAACTTATAATGGCTACACCGTTTCGGGAATTGGCTTCGTAAAGGCAGCTCATCTTTGGTGGAAGGCACAGACTACATACCTCACAGCGACCAGCGATTTTTACAACTTTGCAGACGCTTTAGAAGCTGCTGCCACTGATTTGGTAGGGATTAATCTCCAGGGTCTTTCCACAAGTTCAACACCGGCTGGTCTTAGTGGCCAG
Source organism: Flavobacteriales bacterium UBA720 (assembly GCA_002297505.1). GTDB lineage: Bacteria > Bacteroidota > Bacteroidia > Flavobacteriales > Weeksellaceae > Epilithonimonas. Next base: position 41,353 of record DBLQ01000081.1, on the reverse strand, counting down.
TCTATCAACGCTTCGGATATCCAGAATTTAAAGAATGCTATTCTGGCGATGCAGCTTAGAATTTCACCGGCAGAACAGTGCAATTATGTACCATTGCTCGCACAGGACGCACCAACGCTGTGCGAAAGCGCTACCAGCAATCCTTTATTCAAAGAAGATTGGGAAAATGGTTTAGGTAACTGGACAGTCACCAATATTCCAACTAAGCCTTCTACTTGGGAAGAGAGAGACTGGACCATTAAATCCAACTTGCCGAAAGGGAGAACCGGAAAGGCAATTTACGCTGCAGATCCTATCAATGGAGATTGTGCCAGTGATCTGCAAAATGGAATTTTGCGTTTAGAAAGTCCGACAATCACGATCCCGACTTTTAGCAGTGGTAAATACGAAATGGCATTTAATCATTACGTGGCAACCGAAGCCAGATGGGACGGTGGTAATATCAAATACAGTCTGAATGGTGGCGCCTGGACATTATTGCCAATAACGGCCTTTACTTACAACGGTTACAATACCACTTTAGACGGTACATCGGACAATAATAATCCACTGAAAGGCCAGCGTGCGTTCACAGGCACGGATGGCGGCTCACTGGCGGGCAGCTGGGGTCAGTCGGTTATTGATCTCTCTAAAATTGGTGCAGTGTCCGGTTCCAATATCAAATTTAGATTCGAGCTGGGAACGGACGGCTGTAACGGTGTCGACGGCTGGTATCTGGATGAGTTGTATGTGTACAATTGCAGCGTATTGGCGGTGGAAGATGTACAGAAGCACAATAGCATTACAGTTTATCCGAACCCAACTTCCGGTTTTGTGACAATCCAGAATGCCAAGAATTCTAACTTAAAGCATGTCGAAGTTTATGATGCATCAGGACAGCTGATCAAAAACTTCAATCTGAATAATGGATTCAATAAAGCATCGCTGGATATGAGCATGCTGAGTAACGGAACTTATATTCTGAAAGTGAAATCCGAGAATGAAGATAATACGGTAAAAGTTATCAAAAAATAAAAATATACTTTAGTCAAAAAAATGCCTGTGAACTTATTCGCAGGCATTTTTTATTTAATGATAGTTTAAAACTTAAGCGTAGTCTCCAGTGCGAGTTCCATCATGGTTCTGAGTGCCTGCTCGCGTTGATCTGCCGAGATAAATTCCTGGGTTGGGATAATATCGGAAACGGTTAAGATCGTCGCTGCATTTTTTCCAAGATGTTTGGCATTGGCAAACAATCCGAATGCCTCCATCTCTACAGCAGGACAGTTATATTGCTCGGCGATAGCCGGTACAGCAGGATCTTTTCGGTAAAAAATATCACTGGAGTGGATATTGACTGCTTTGGTTTTCAGTCCAAGTTCTGCGGCAGTATTTGCAATTTTATCAAATGCGTCGCCCTGGTGCGGGATGGCATCCTCTTCAATGCCCCAGGCAAACTTGGCGTAGGTACTTTCGCTCACTGCTTGTTCAACGTTCAGAATATCAAACAAACTCAATTCTGTAGAGTAGGCACCACAAGTCCCGATACGGATGATGGTATCGACCTCATACTCTGTATAAAGCTCGAAAGAGTAGATGCCGATACTTGGAAAGCCCATTCCGCTGGCTCCAACGGTGATTTCTTTACCCTTATAAGTTCCTGTGTAGAAAAAGATATTTCTGGTCTGGCTTACCAGTTTAGCATCGGTAAGATAATGGTCGGCAATATATTTTGCACGTAACGGGTCGCCGGGCATCAAAACTGTTTTGGCAATTTGTCCTTTCTGTGCACTGATGTGAACGCTCATATAGATTAATTTTTTGAAACCGTGAAGATAAAATATATAATTCGATAATTAAAATCAACTGTCATAAAAATTAAAAGCGGGTAAAGATAATGAGCATATCTTCGGAAAATATTCAATTTTACTTTTGAGTTATAGCCCTTAATAATGGTTTATGAATGGTAGATTGTCATAAAATAGCCCTTCAATTTGGCCGACGCCAAGTTACGATTTCAGAAATTATTGCTTTTTTAATTTTTATTGTTTTACAAATAAGCAATGTTGATTTACAATGTCTTATCTTAAATAGACCAGCGAACTATATCGTAAAAAATTCTACATAATCTTAGTCTCTGATTATCGGATGTTATATTTTTGAATTCGAAACTAATTTACATCAAACTAAAATCATTTATGGGGCCCGGTTTTTCCAAAACAGCCAGAATTTTACATCAGCTTTTAAAAATATTTTTGCCCCGGCTTCATAGAATCCCGTATATTATTATCATTCTTTATGTTGCAGGATTTCAGGCTCAGGTTGTTCACTGCCCTGGATACGATCAGTTTTCTGCAATGTTGTCAGAATCCACAGAGCTTCAAAATGCGGGAAAGACAGCAGAAGCCGAAAATCAACTTTTGAAATTGGCCAGCCATGCAAAGTCAGTGACTTGCACAGATGGCCAGCTTGCCGCAGAATATCAGCTGCTGCAGGTCTACATGGATCAGAGAAATTATGAAAAGACATTAAAACATTCTCAGCCGGTATTGGATCTCGCAGCGCAAATGAAAAATTATAAGTTAGAGGCTCAGATTCATGCATTGAGAGGCACAGCTTACAACCAACTGGGCGTATATACCAAAGGCATGGATGAATACCGATCTGCCCTCCAGACGGTACAATCTGTAAACGACGATGACCAGCGACATCTGGAAACCGCAAAAATCTACTATGACATGGCGGCTTTTTCGCACAAGGAAGCAAAGGATAGTGTGCAGAGTTATCTCATCAGCAGCCTGACTCAGCTGTATTACATCAAGACATTTCCGGAGGCTATTACCGAGGAACAAGGCCAGCAGGTGATTGCGACCCTAACAAAACTTGCGGATTTTCACAATGATCCGGCGAGTCATACATATAATAAGAAAAAAGCCATAGAATATTTTGAACAGGCTTTAAAATTTTCGGATATGCTGAAGCCTCAGCAGGCGATCCAAGAGCGGGCAGTTCTGTTGCTAACATTGCAGACCTTTTATCATTCGGAGAAACAATACGCCAAGGCCATTGAATTCGGAACGAAAGCCCTGGAGTTTGAACGTCTTAAAAGTAATCCTGAGATCAGAAAATCAGTTTTCATGATTTTGGCTAGATCTTATCTGGCGGACAATGACCTGGACCAATCGAAACGGTATCTGGAATATTACACAAAGCTGAATGACAGTCTGACGAACGCTCATAACAGAAATTCTCAAAATAAAACCTTCGCGGAAAAAGATTCGGAAACTGATATCAAAGATGCCATCATCACGTTTTTGATTGTCGGCTTTGCAGCAAAAGCAGTGATCGCGGTGATTTATTTGTACAGGAGGAGAAAGAAAAAGCGGGCCTTGGGCCCTAATTACCAACGGCTCCTGGATAAGCTGCAACATGAGCATGAAGTAGCGGAAGTGGCAGATGCAGATAATCCTGAGGAAAGCCCTCAAGATACTACAGATGAATCTGAAAGAACCGCAGTGCCATCCAGATCTGCGAACAATATTTCGGACGATACACTCAATGCGATTCTTAAGAAACTCACTAAATTTGAAAAATCGGATAAGTATCTGAAGAAAGATATTAACCTGACATGGCTGTCCAACCATCTCAATACGAACACAAAATATCTGTCCGAAATTATCAAGAACCATCGGAGCAAAAATTTTAATACCTATATCAATTGGCTCCGGATCCGCTACATTACACGCATGCTGTACGAAGATCCAGTTTACCGCGAGTATAAGATTACTTACCTGGCGGAGGAATGCGGCTACGCCTCGCCTCAGGTTTTTGTGATCGCATTTAAGAGAGAGACCGGTGTTACGCCATCCTATTTTATAGAGCAGCTAAAAAAACGCGATGGGCAGTAAATGAGAAATGATTTCAATCTTTGCGAAACTAAATCGATCAGAAATAAAAACCCTGTAAACTATAAATTTACAGGGTTTTATGTGGAGTTGGAGGTTTTCGAACCTATTATATTTTAACATAACTCAAAATATGTAACTTGTCTATTTATCAGTATTTTAACTATATTTGTATAAACTAATATAGTTAGTTTTTATGTCTAAATATAGAAGAAGTAGCACCTAAACTGGCACCTGATGAATTATACTTTCAAGCTTAAGCAACCCAATGGTACAAAGGAAACACTGATTTATTTCCGTTCATTTTTCAACAACGAAAATAAGAATTTTATCTATTCTACTGGTGAGAAAATAAAACCAAGCGAATGGGATTTTGAAGGCAGACAACCAAATGACCTAAACGGAAGGACTAAGAAGGCAGAAATTCATCGAAGCGTCAAGATGCAGTTAGATCGATACAGTAGTTTCTTTACAGAGATTGTCAATCGATATAAGAACATTAATGAAGAACTTACAGTCGATATTCTTAAACAAAGATTCGATGAAAAGTTCAAAAAAATTACTGTTAAAAGTGATTTCTTTAGAATTTACCAGGAGTTTTTAGATGAGAAGGAAAATGACTATACTGGGAATTCGATTTCAAACTCAACGCTAAAGCGCTACAAATGCAATAAGAATCTACTCGAAGATTTTGAAAGCAATTATAAAGTTAAGATCACTTTGGGAAAATTTGATGATAAACTTTATAATAAATTTCTAAAGTATTGTATTGAAGAAAAAAAGCATTCTGCAAATACATTACACAGAAATGTTGGTCTGCTCAAAACTTTTCTCCTGTGGGCTCTTAATAAAAAATACACTTACAATAACAATTTTATTACTTTCAAAAAACCTGCGAAATTCACAACGGATGAAATAGCTTTAAATTACGAACAGGTTGAGCTCATCTACAATTATGACTTTAGTGAAAATAAAAGGTTGGAAAAAGTACGTGACCTTTTCGTTTTTGGTTGTACTACAGGAATGAGGTTTGGCAATTATAGTACGATTTCAAGAAGTGATGTTGATGGTAATTTCATACGGGTCATTGATTTAAAAAGTAAATCTAAAAACTTGGCAATTCCTTTAAACAGTATTTCTAAATCAATTCTGGAAAAGTATGATTATAATCTGCCAAGTATTACAAATCAAAAGATGAATGAATATATTAAGGAAGTTTTTAAAAAGTTGGAATTTACTGATGAGATAAAGAAGACTATGAAATATGGTGATGAACTGGTAGATCAAAAAGCGGAATTTTGGACAAGAATTTCCTCACATACTGCAAGAAGAAGTTTCATCACTATAATGAAGAACAAAAGAGTTCCTGATAAAGTAATTATGAGTTACACTGGTCATACTAGTCTGGAAGTCTTTAATGCGTATTACAGACCAAGCGAAGATGATAAGATCAACTATATGAATGAGGTTTTTAAATAATCACTAACTTCAATTATGGATCAAAAAAAACTTTACGGACAATGGAATATTTGGGAAGAATTTGTTGGTTATCCTATGATGATTTATTATTGGTTAAAAGGAGAAAGGATTGAGAAGCTGTTACAAAAGAGAATTGAAAAAGCTCAACAAAATTCCTCTAAAATTATTCTAAACGAAAAATTAAGAAATGAGTTTTTGATTAAATATGAAAAGTTGGAGAACTTTTTTAGTTTCCATTTCAAAGATATTAATGCATCAAGAAATCACAATTTTGAAGAAAAGATTAAATATTGTTTGGATCAATATAAAAAAGAATCTACAAGTCTTATAAGTTCAAGTAATCTGATGAAATTGCAGGGCAATTTTTTAAATGGTGCCGAAACTACACTATTTTTATATTTTGTTTTAGATAGCAAAACAAACAGAGAAATTCGCTTATCAGATATTATGATTGGTGAAAATAGTTCTAAAATTTTCATTGCATTTTTAAAAGAAAAAAAATTCATTGATGAAAATCACAATTTGCTTGTGGATCAGAAATCTTCATTTATAAGAATTCACCGTTTTCTAAAAGACAATCACATTATCAACCCAGATTTTCAAGATACCACAATAATTGAGGCTATGGAAAATGAATATAATACGAATTTTGATAAAGGAACATTTTCTAGAGCAATCATAGTTAAACCCAATGACTTTGAAGAAAATATCTACCAAGAATTATCTAAGTTGCTTAATATAAAGTATTGAATTTTATATGGTTGGTAGAACTGAGTCAATTTTCACTACCAATAATTGCGTATATTTGGACGTTAGCAGAAATATTATACCAACATAATATATAGAAATTCGTCAAGTAGAATATTTGGAGGAAAGGGTTCAATTGTAGAATATTTTAAATCTCAAACAAATAGTTTAGAAACTGAAATTAACGCCACTAGTGAATCTTACATTCTGAATGTAAGTGAAGAACAATTTACAGACTATTTATTAGAAAAGTACCAAATTGAAAAACCTATTATTCAATTTGAAGATGTTTATGCTGATAATTTTGAAAAAAACATTCCTGCGGAATATTTCCCAATGTCATTCCACATAAGAGATAGAGATTCTTATCCAAGACAAGTTATTCAATTCTTTGTACCGATTGCAGGAAACTCTGAATTATTAAAATATGTACCTGGAATTAACAGAATAACCATAGGTGGAGGAAGTTCTGATTTTGAAGTTGAATTCGATAAATTAAAACTTGAAATAATTGATTTTTACAATGATGCAAAAATCATTAAATCAAAATATGATGAAAATGTTGTTATTACACAACGCAAATTAAGTGAATTACATCAGAATATTGATGAATTTAATAATTCTCTCAAAAGCTGGATTATTGGAGAAATAAAAAAAATAAAAAATAAGTTTTTATCACAAAATGAATTTATGAATTCTTTAGGTGTTCCAATGAAAAAAAGTAAAAATACACCTGAAACATTTTCTGTCCCAAGACCCACATTACGAACAAAAATAAAAGTGAGTAAGCCTGAAGCAAGTACCCAACCTTTTAAACCAGAACCTACTATAGATTTAGATATTTATAATCAAATTTTAAAACTCATCAATGATGTAGGAAAAAATTTTGAAAGAATGCCAAGTGTTTATAAAGGCAAAGGTGAAGAGGATTTAAGAGATCATATACTTATGACTTTAGATCCAAACTTTGAATTTGGTTCTGCTTCTGGTGAAACATTTAATAAAACAGGAAAAACTGATATTCAACTTAGATATGACAGTTCTGTAATATTTATTGCAGAATGTAAATTTTGGACAGGTGAAAAAGGTTATCTTGATACAATAACACAATTAATCAATTACTTAACTTGGAGAGATACAAAAGGTTCAGTAATTATCTTTGTTAAACAAAAAGATTTTACAACTATTTTGTCAAAAGTAGAGACAACTACTTCTAAACATCCTAATTATATAGGATTTGTGTCAAAAAGTGATGAAAATTGGTTTAATTATAGATTTCATATAAATGGTGATAAAAATAGAGAGATTAGATTAGCTATTCAACTTTATCATACTCAATAAATAACACATCGGCTAACATCGGCTTATATTAATTCTAAAAAATTGGAACAATCTTTTTGATCTTTAAATTACTGATGAACGAAATGTTTACTCCAATAATTTACATAAGCAACTATATATCAATTATTAAACTTTATGCAATTGAGTAGAATTGCATTATTAGTTATTCTAATCATACAATTTTGTCTGCAAATAAATTTCATAGATTATGCAGACAACAAATCCATTCCAAACCATTCTCGACGAATTAGGGGAAGTGAAAGACTTACTTTATTCCCTTAAAAAAGAACCTGAAATTGAGTTGAAAAAGAAACTATACTCTATCAAAGAGTGTTCAGAAATTCTTAAACTTGATTATCAAACCGTACGCTCACACATTTTAAAAGGTAACATCAAAGCGGAACAAATCGGAAGATTCTACAGGGTCAATCATTTTGATCTGATGGATGCTTTAAACGAAGTCAAATCGCTTAAGTATAGGAGATAGATAAAGATTTTATTTATCAATCATTCTTATTCAACCGTCCGTATTTCTTACGGAATCAAACCTTTAAAATATGAGCGAAAAAATCCCATACCTAAGAGTAGGCACAACCTATTATAAAAGTATCGAAAAACCATTGATCTCCGGTGACAAGATCTCAATTTTGGTACGTTGGAACCGTGAAACGATAATTAGCGACCACGGAAAAATTTACGTTTCAAAAGTTTCAAAGTATGATGGTTTCTGCTGTATTCCTTCTCATCTTAACTATAAACAAATCATTGACGGATTCTACAATATGTACAATGAGATTCCTTATCAACCAGTCAATGAAAATATAAGCTCTGAGGCTTTAAAAAACAAAATTCCGTTCTCCCTCAAATTTATGGAACATATTTTCGGAGAGCAATTGGAGTTAGGTTTAGATTACATAAAGATATTGCTTGAATATCCAACGCAGATACTTCCAATTCTTTGCTTGGTAAGTAAAGAAAGAGCTACTGGAAAATCAACTTTTATCAAATGGCTTAAATCCATTTTTGGATTAAACATGACATACATTAAAGGAGATTCATTCAGCAGTCAATTTAATTCAGATTGGACTTCGATGCTGATAGTGGCTATCGACGAAGTTTTCTTTGACAAAAAAGAGATCACGGAACGCTTAAAATATCTTTCTACGACTGACAAAGACAAAAAGGAGGCAAAGGGAAAAGACCGTGAAGAAGTCGAATTCTTTGGTAAGTTTATTCTCTGTTCCAATAATGAAGATAACTTCATTCAGATCGATGAAAATGAGATTCGATTTTGGATCATTAAAGTAAAATCAATCAAAAGCGAAAACACTGAATTTCTAAAAAACCTTAACAAAGAGATTCCTTATTTTCTTCGATACTTAATTCAAAGACCTTTCCACAGTCATAAGCAGACAAGGATGTGGTTCACAGAATCACAGATCAGAACAAAAGCTCTTCAGAAACTGGTTTGGAAAAATAATAACAAACTTGAATCGAAAATCATCGAGCTTTTATATGAGTTTTTTGAAAGTACAGAGGATAGCAAGCTACATTGTATTCCTCAGGATATTTTCAATATGCTTGGCAAGATGTTTAGCAAACAATACTGGACAGTCAATGATGTCCGGAAAATACTGAAAGAAAACTGGAAACTAGAACCACAAAGTAATTCTTTGGCTTACATCAAATACGATCTTGATTATGGTTTAAGTTTTTTTCAACAGAACAAAACAGGACGATATTTTACAATAGAAAGAAATTTTATTCTTCAAAAATATGATGAAATGATGAATTGATTGATAATGAAAATAAAATCAATTAGTTACATCTCATCAAAAGCCTCATCGAATTTTTAAACCTTGATTTTTGATGAGAGGATGATGAGAAGAATATTTCCACTTTGATGAGGTGATGAGACTTTGATGAGAGTTTAAGATATTGTTATTCAGTATTTTATATGGCTTTCTCATCAATTCATCAATCATTAGTCAAAACTAAACCTGTCCGCCTGAACTGACAGGACACCTACTATTTACTGCTAAAAAAACATAAAAATTACAAAAATGAACTGCAAACAATTCAACAGCATATCGTTGGAAGAAGTCCTCCTTTCTCTCGGACACCTTCCAACGAAACAAAATGAAAAAGAAGCTTGGTATCTCAACCCCTTTGCCAGCGAATCCCAAGCCTCTTTTAAAGTCAATAAAAGTTTAAACAGGTGGTACTTATTTTCAGAAGGAATCGGTGGAACCAATACCGACTTTATGAAGAAATATATGAACGCTTCGGTCAATGAAGTATTAGTATGGGCAGAAAGTCAGAATTTTTCTTCCTTTCAACAGCAAAATATCTCAGATCGGAAAGTAGAAGATCTTCCTGCAAACTATCGGATCATTGAAGTTAAAAAAGTTCAGCATCCTGCACTTTTAGAATATCTGAATCACAGAAAAGTAGATAGCCAAATCGAATTTTTAAAAGAGATTCATTATCGAATGAACGATAAAAATTATTTCGGAATTGGATTTAAAAACGATTCCGGTGGTTACGAAATTCGCAATAAATATTCAAAGATCTGCTTAGGTAGAAAAGATGTTTCTACGATAAAAAACAGCTCAAATTCAATTCGGATTTTTGAAGGCTTTTTTGATTTTATTTCCTTTAAAAGCATAGAAAAATCTTTAGGAAATAAACATTCGGATTATCTAATTCTAAATTCAGTTTCGATGATTTCCAATATCAAAAATTCACTAAAAGATTACGAAAATATTGAGCTTTATTTTGACAATGATGATGCCGGAAATCGTGCCGTCGAAATGATTAAAAACGAAAATGAAATAGCAGAAGATTGTCGGTTTTTGTACTCAGATTTCAAAGACTTGAATGATTGGGTGATCCACAAAAATCCATCAAATGAGAGACAAGTGAAACTTAGGAGAAGGTGAGTAAAATAATCACAGGTGAGATATGGTAGGATGTTAGTGCAAAAAGTACCCAAAGTTTACAATAAGCGTATCCGCTGATTGCAAATTGGGATTTTTGATTTCTTCCTATCGTCAGAAATGTTTGTAAATACATTAAAATTAACACAATGGAAAAAGACTTTTTACAAGAATTTATATATGAAGCCACTAAAGAAAATGAAGCCAAAATCGTTCAGGAAAAAAGAAAAAAATATTTCCAGGAATTAGGTCGGAAAGGCGGATTAAAAACAAAAGAAAACAAAAAATTAGACAAAGTAATTTCGATAAGAATGACCAATTCCGAATATGAAACTCTCATTCAAAAACAAGAAAAATATCCGCTAAAATTATCAACCTATATACGGTATGTTTTGTTTGAAAGAGAACTCAAAATTAATGAATTTCAAACTGATGAGGTCTTACTTCAATTTGGAAATCATTTCAAAAAAATCACCAACCTTTTACGAAATCGGGAATGGAATGTTTTTGAAAATAAGAAAGAAATTTTATTGAGAATTGAAAATCTGATCGAACTAATTCATCAATATTTATATTCTAATACTTCGAACAATGAATAATTCCGCAACGACAAGAGCGATATCAAAAATCGCTTTGGAATATAATGGAAACGACAAAGGAACAGCCGAAATGATTTCGTCAAATTGTCTTTTAAGTTCAACTCCGGAAGGTCAGTATTTAGAAATGAAAACCGTCTCTGAACGAAACCCAAACGTAAAGAAATGGGCATTGACGGGTTACATTTCTCAACCGGACGAAATTGGTAGAAAATTGAAGGATGAAGAATTCGCAGAAATCGCCACCAAAGCTTTAGATAAAATTGGAGTGACAAACAAAAATCAGTACCGATTGGATATTCACAATAGTACAAAACATAAGCATATTCATTTTGTCGTAAACAGGATTGATATTTCGGGAAAGTGCACTGTGAAATCACACGATATCGGAAAGAGATTTGGTGATGCAGTCAGAGAAGTTTGCAAAGAAAGAGGATTGTTGACTGATATAGAAATTGGAATTCAGAAAAAAGCTGAGATGCTGAAAAGCTTGACCGAAGCTATTAGGTCAGAAGATAATTTTGATGATCTGATCTTAGCAATGAAGAAAAAAGGTTTTGAAACTCAATTGTCTTCAAATATCAAAGACGGAATTTCGGGAATGCGAATTCTGATGGAAAAAGACAAAAATTTTCAAACTGAAAGGATCTATAAAGCTGGTTACAAATTATCTGAAATCTCAAATCAACTGAAAATTTCTGAAATAAAATCTGTATTTGAAATGAAAAAAGCAGTTTGGGAAGCACAAAAAAATGCTGACAACTTAAAGGTATTTTGGGAAAATTTACAACAGAAAGGATTTTCTGTGAAAATCCAATACAAAGGAGAATATAAAGCTGGTCAAAAAAATGAAATCAAAGATTTTTGGATAAATAAAATTGGTAGTGGTCAAGAGAAAAATGGATTCTTTTTTCGGAAAAATGTCGGATTCTCACTGTTGGCAATAGATCTTGATCGTGTGGATGCGGTAAAATCATTGAATCAAAATAGTGTATTAAATGATGCAAGCAGTCATTTGAAATCAGAAACAAATGAGAGCTTAATAGAAATTGCAGGTGGATTATTAGGTGACTTCCTTAATCCAACCTATGTTTCTCAGGACGAAGATGAGCTCTGGAAAAAGAAGCGAAAATTAAGACGATAATCAAAAATTTAAAAAAATAAATATGGAAAATGAAAATAAAGAATCTAAAAGTAACGGAATGGAACTTTTAGAAAATGTTATCAAATCAAATAAGGAAAATATGGAACAAAATGTCAAACTTCAGTTTGCCATTGAAGATCATACGACTCTATTGAACGACTTAAAGATCAGCTTGGAAGACGGACAGTCAATCAATAATGAAAGTTTAGTCTTTTTTAAACTAGTGCAAAGCAAAATAACTGAATTAATTGCCAGTATTCCCACCCAGACAGAAATGGTTCTTTCAAAAGAAACTAAAGATTATTTGGACAGTTTTGTAAAGGATATAAAATGGAAGAAGAAATTTATTTGGAGCGGAATTGGAGTTTTTGTCTTTGCGGTTTTATTACTGATCACCGCCATTAATTTCTCAACCAATTGGTACAAAGAAAGTATTAAAGCTAAAAGTGAACTGCGCCAAGATATATTAAATGAAATTGCTAATGAAGGAAAAAAAATCTACAATGAAAATGAGATAAAAATATTAAACGAAAATACACAAGTAATGCAATTGTGGATTAGAAACAATCCCAAAAAAGCAGAAGATTTTCTGAGGTTCAAGGATGGGTATAATGCTAGTAAGGAAAATCAATAGAAGATTATTACTCAATTGGAGCATTCTTTAAATTGGAAAAGTAAGGTAAAAAAATAGAAAAATACATTTTGTTGGCTGTTTAAATCTTAGTGAATTCTACCTCTAGGTTTCTCTTTATACAATTTATAAAAAAATATTTTGCGAAATAGATTTTATATCGTAATATTGCGATATATAATTACGGGAATTATGGGAGCAACTAAAACAGAACATTTTACAGACAAACAAAATCAAATTGCAACAATTGCAAAAGCATTAGGACATCCTGCTAGAATAGCGATTATTGAGTATTTGATGAAAGTCAATGAATGCATCTGTGGTGATATCGTGAATGAATTGCCTTTGGCTCAACCCACCGTTTCACAACATTTAAAAGAATTGAAAAACGCAGGAATTATAAAAGGTAACATTTCCGGAAACGCTATCTGCTACTGTATAGACGAAAAGACTATCGAAATTCTAAACACTTATTTTTCCGTAATAGTACAAACTGTTACCAAATCAAAATGCTGTTAAGCATTTTTTTTAGCTTGATTTATCGCAATATTGCATTTAAACTATAAAGATTCAATTATGAAATTATCAGAAGTAAAACAAATTTTGCCAACATTAGAAAATGTTGAATTTCAATTAGAAAATGGAGCTTTTGTTCCGGAACATTTTCACGTTACAGAAGTAGGAATGATTACTAAAAACTTCATTGATTGTGGCGGTGTCATCCGTTCAGAGAAAGTTGTGAATTTTCAGCTTTGGAATGCTGACGATTTTGAACATCGTTTGAAGCCTAACAAATTACTCAAAATTATCAAGCTTTCTGAAGACAAATTAGGAATTGAGGATTTTGATATTGAAGTTGAATATCAAAGTGATACTATTGGAAAATATGATCTAGAATTCAATGGGAAAACATTTATTCTTAAAAGTAAGACCACTGCTTGTTTAGCACAGGACGCTTGTGGAATCCCATCAGAAAAAGAAAAAAAGAATCTAATTGAACTTGGTGTAAACCAAAATAATTCTTGTACGCCAAATTCTGGATGTTGCTAATTCAATTTCTATGAAAATAAAGCCGATTACCAAAGACAATTTTCCAGAGTTGGTAGAAATCTATGGTCAGGAAATAGCAAGTAATATTGCGACTTTTCAAAATGATTTGCCCCTATGGCAAGATTGGGACAAAGGACACCTTGATTTCTGTAGAATTAGTATATATGAAAATAACGAAATGCTTGGTTGGACTGCATTATCACCTGTCTCCAGCAGATGTGTTTATTCAGGTGTAGCAGAAGTGAGTGTTTATGTAGTAACAACTGCAAGAGGAAAAGGGATTGGTGAAAAATTGCTGAAGGAATTGATTAAGCAGAGTGAGTCAAATGAAATATGGATATTGCAATCCGGCATATTTGCAGAAAACCAAGCTAGCGTAAAATTACACGAGAAATGTGGCTTTAGAATCGTTGGCTACAGGGAAAAAATTGGAAAGAAAAATGGCGTTTGGAAGGACAATATATTGATGGAATACAGAAGTAAGATTGTCGGAATAGATTAAAAAAATAAAAATTATAAAATTAATAAAAATGAAAATTGCATTATTCAGCGACATTCACGCTAATCTCCCTGCATTGGAAGCATTCTTTGCAGATGTTGAAAAAAGAAATCCGGACAGCATTTATTGTTTGGGCGATCTAGTAGGTTACAATATTTGGCCAAACGAAGTGGTCAATGAAATCCGTAAAAGAAAAATACCAACTATTGCAGGCAACTATGATTTTGGCATTGGAAGAATGAGCAACGAATGCGGTTGCGCCTATAAAACGGATGCTGAGAAGGACAACGGAAACATTTCTATTTCTTTTACCAATTCATTGATGAAAGATGATGAGCGAGCTTACCTGCGCACACTTCCAGCACATATAAAAGTAGAATTTCAATTAAACGAAGACAAACTAAACCTGCTTTTGGTACACGGGAGTCCTAGAAAAATCAACGAATATCTTTTCGAAGACCGTGAAGAAAAAAGTATGCTTCGTATTATGGAACAAGCTGATGCCGACATTATGTGTTTCGGACATACACACAAGCCATATCACAGAGTTTTAAATTCGGGTATTGATGGACAAGACCATTTCCGTCACGCAGTGAATATCGGTTCCGTTGGGAAGCCAAAAGATAACGATATAAGAGGTGGTTATGTGATGTTGACAATTAATGAAAACAGTTCTGTTTTGAACAAAGAAAGCATCAGTGTAGAATTTATTCGTTTCGACTATGACTTTGAAAAAGCTGCAAAGGCAGTGGAAGACAGCCCTCTTCCAAACGAGTACGCAGAAAATCTAAGACGTGGCTATTAATCTTTAAAATCTCAAAAAATGGAACTTCCAAAAGATTTATATTATTCGAAAGAGCATACTTGGGTTCATATTGAGAACAATAACGCTACTGTCGGTATCACTGCTTACGCACAAGATGAATTAGGCGAAATCGTATATGTTGACTTACCGAATGTTAATCATCATTTCAAACAAGACAACGTATTTGGTTCTGTAGAAGCCATTAAAACCGTAAGCGATTTGTTTATGCCATTATCGGGAAAAATAATTGAAACCAACGAGCAACTTTTAAAAGATCCAACGCTTGTAAATTCTAATCCATTTGATAGTGGTTGGATGGTCAAAATTGCAATTGAAGACCTAAGAGAAACTGAAAATCTTTTAACAGCGGAACAATACGCTCAACTAAATAATTAGACGATGCAACCAAAATTAAAATTCCTCGACAGCTTTCTTACCCTATGGATTTTTTTAGCAATGCTTTTGGGTGTTGGTTTGGGATATTTCTTTCCTAATATTTCTACTGTCACAAATTCTTTATCTGTTGGAACAACTAATATTCCCTTAGCAATAGGCTTAATCTTAATGATGTATCCACCTTTGGCAAAAGTTGATTACACTCTATTGCCAATGGCTTTTAAAGACAAAAAAGTAATGTCAGTGTCATTATTACTGAACTGGATTATCAGCCCTATTTTAATGTTTGTTTTGGCTGTCATTTTTCTGCGAGATGAGCCAGACTATATGATCGGTCTAATTTTGATCGGTTTAGCAAGATGTATAGCGATGGTAATTGTCTGGAACGATTTGGCAAAAGGTAATCGGGAGTACGCCGCTTTGCTAATCGCATTGAACAGTATTTTCCAATTGGTGTTTTATAGTTTTTATGTTTGGCTTTTCATTAATGTGTTGCCACAAAAGCTTGGTTTAGGAAATTTCAATGTTTCTGTACCAATGAAAGATGTTGCAGAAAGTGTTTTCATTTATTTGGGAATCCCATTTATTGCAGGATTTTTAAGCCGTTATTTTCTAATTAAATTGAAAGGAAAAGATTGGTTCAATAGAAAATTCATTCCGGCTATCTCACCTATAACATTGTATGCATTGCTGTTTACCATAGTATTGATGTTCAGTTTAAAGGGAGATAAAATTTTAGAGCTACCAATGGACGTTGTTAAAGTTGCCATCCCATTAGTAATATATTTTGTTCTTACATTCTTCATCAGTTTTTTCATTAGTAATGCATTGAAAGTACCATACGACAAAAATGCTTCTATCGCTTTTACGGCAACAGGAAACAATTTTGAATTAGCTATTGCTGTTGCTATAGCAGTTTTTGGAATCCATTCTTCGCAAGCATTTGTTGGTGTCATTGGCCCCCTTGTGGAAGTGCCTGTGTTAATTTTATTAGTTAGAGTTAGTTTATGGCTGAAACAAAAGTATTATAAACAGGAATAGTCATTTCAGAATATTTAACGGAGTTATGGAAGTGCTAATATTCTAATAAAATTTCTCAGCTCTTAAAAATATTATATATATCACTATAAATTTATCTTTTATTCGCAATGATCTTTAATAAATAAAAACGGCTCAATCAGTATGGTTGTTCCGTTTCTTTGAAAAGTAGTTGTCTTGGATTATTTTTAATATTCTTTTTTTAATTAGATTTTCTAGTCTTGCCAGCATTTCTTCTTTTCCTTAACCAATCTTTCACATAACGAAGTTTTTCCATTATGTTGAAGCAATATAATAAAATTTTATACTTTTGTAAAGTGAAATTTCTAAGACTCATATTAACAATCTACTTCATTGCATTACTTTTAATGCCTTGCAGTGATGTTAAAGCTCAGTCGGAGGTTCGTGACAATCATCAAATTTCAATGAATGCTGACAATTCTCATTCTAAAGAAAAAGATGATCCGTGTTCTCCTTTTTGCCTATGTAGTTGTTGTCAAATCAAAATTAGCACATTTAACTGCGAAAAGTTATTGCAGATTCCAGTACAGTCTAAGATTTATTTCTCAAAAAAAATTCTTTTTCAAAAGAATAATATTGCCTATCAGGTTTACGACCATATCTGGCAACCTCCCAAAATTTAATTTTTATTGATCAGATGAAAGAAAATCTTTCATCAACTTTTAGAGATACTATGCAATAGGATTGCACGGTTCATCTATTCATATTTGTATTCCTAAATTATATCAATTTCTTAATGATAAGATTAAGGTTGGAAATCAATAAAAATTAAATCAAATTCTGTGTTAGATAAAATCATAAAATTTAGCATCAACAACAAAATCGTCATTGGTATAATGACTTTGTTATTGATTATTTGGGGCGTATGGAGCGCTACCAAATTACCCATAGATGCTGTTCCTGACATCACTAATAATCAGGTTCAAATTATTACCGTTTGTCCAACATTGGCAGGGCAAGAGGTGGAGCAGTTGGTTACATTTCCAATTGAACAAAGCATAGCAAATATTCCAGATATTGAGGAAACCAGAAGTATTTCAAGATTCGGATTGTCTGTTATTACTGTCGTTTTCAAAGAAAATGTTGACGTGTATTTTGCCCGTCAGCTTATTTCCGAAAAACTAAAACAAGCAACAGAAGAAATACCTAAAGGAGTTGGAACACCAGAGCTTGCACCAGTCAGCACAGGTCTAGGTGATGTTTATCAATATATTCTCCATCCAAAAAAAGGTAGCGAGAAAAAATACTCATCCAAGGAACTGCGCACAATGCAGGATTGGATTGTAAGAAGACAACTGAACGGAACACCTGGTGTTGCAGAAGTCAACAGCTTTGGCGGTGAGCTGAAACAATATGAAGTAGCTGTCAACCCTGACCGCCTCAGATCAATGGGAGTCAGCATTACAGAGCTTTTTACTGCATTGGAAAAAAATAATCAGAATACTGGCGGAGCGTACATTGACAAAAAACCAAATGCCTATTTCATCCGTGGAATTGGGGTTGTGACTTCTCTGGAAGATATTAAAAATATCGCCATCGTTAATAAAACGGGCAGTGTTCCAATTTTTATAAAAGATGTTGCAGATGTTAGATTGGGAAGCGCAATCCGTTACGGCGCAATGACATATAATGGTCAGGTAGATGCAGTTGGAGGTATTGTAATGATGTTAAAAGGTGCCAACAGCAACGAAGTAGTTAGCCGTATTAAAGATAAAATTCCCACCATCCAAAAATCTTTGCCAGAAGATGTTCTAATAGAACCTTATCTTGACAGGTCTGATCTAGTAGGACGAGCAATCAATACCGTTGAGAAAAACCTGATTGAAGGAGCGCTCATCGTTATTTTTGTTCTGGTCATATTTCTTGGGAATTTCAGAGCAGGATTAATCGTTGCTTCAGCGATTCCTCTGTCGCTACTTTTCGCACTAGGAATGATGAATGTCTTCGGTGTTAGTGCCAATTTAATGAGCTTAGGGGCAATAGATTTCGGATTAATTGTTGATGGAGCGGTTATCATTGTAGAGGCTACACTTCATCACTTAGGTCTCAGAAAATCTAATCAAAAACTGACACAGTCGGAGATGGATGAGGAAGTTTTCCTGTCCGCATCCAAAATCAGAAACAGCGCAGCATTTGGTGAAATTATTATCTTAATCGTTTACATACCAATCTTAACGTTAGTCGGTGTAGAAGGAAAAATGTTTACACCAATGGCAAAAACGGTTGGGTTTGCAATTTTAGGAGCATTGATTTTATCACTGACATATATCCCGATGATGAGTGCTTTATTTTTATCTAAAACAGTTTCGACCAAAGAAACCTTCTCTGATAAGATGATGAATAAGTTGCAAAGTTTTTATCAGCCATTATTGCGAAAAGCTTTGCAATTGAAATACATCATTGTTTCTGCTACGGTCGTTTTATTTGCTGTTTGTATTGTAATCTTCTCAAGAATGGGAGGTGAGTTTATTCCGCAGTTGCAGGAAGGTGATTTTGCATTTCATTGTATATTACCACAGGGAAGCTCACTTACCCAAAGTGTGGAAACATCAATGCAGGCTTCCAGAATTATCAAACAATTTGATGAAGTAAAGATGGTTGTTGGTAAAACAGGTGCTGCTGAAGTTCCTACCGACCCAATGCCTCCGGAAGCAACTGATTTGATTATCGTTTTAAAACCGCAAAGCGATTGGAAAACCAAAAAATCTTATGATGAACTCGCAGACGAGATTTCAGAAAAGTTAGAACTGATTCCCGGTGTTTTCTTTGAGAAAAACCAGCCGATACAGATGCGATTTAATGAATTGATGACAGGAATCCGGCAAGATGTAGCTGTGAAAATTTTTGGTGAAAATCTGGATTCTCTTGCGATTTATGCTGAAAAAGTGAATAAGGTAGTTCAAACTGTTGATGGTGCAACTGCTCCGCAAATAGAACGAATCAGCGGACTTCCGCAAATCAATGTTGAATATGACCGTACAAGAATGGCCAATTACGGATTGAACATTGAAGATGTCAATAATTCTTTGAGTACAGCTTTCGCAGGAAAGTCAGCCGGTCAAGTTTTTGAGAACGAAAGACGTTTTGATTTAGTAGTTCGCTTAGACAGCATTCACAGAACCAACATTGATGATGTTAATAATTTAATGATTTCCACGAGTTCGGGAAATCAGATTCCGCTTTCTCAGGTTGCCAATATCAGTTACAAACTCGGGCCGTCACAGATAAGTAGAGAAGAGGGTAAACGTAGAATTGTGATTGGTTTTAATGTGAAAAACCGCGATGTGGAAAGTGTTGTGAATGATATTCAGGCAAAATTGGATAGGCAAATCAAGTTGCCTTCGGGATATTACTTCACGTATGGCGGGCAGTTTGAGAATCTTCAGGCAGCCAGTAAACGTCTGATGATTGCTGTTCCCGTTTCTTTACTTCTGATATTTTTCTTGCTATATTTTACATTCCGCTCGTTCAAACAGGCTGCTTTGATTTTTACCGCCATTCCAATGAGTGCGATTGGCGGAATTTTCGCATTATTGATACGAGATATGCCTTTCAGTATCAGTGCTGGAATTGGATTTATAGCTCTGTTTGGAGTTGCAGTTTTGAACGGAATTGTTTTGATTGGAACATTCAACCAACTGGAAAAAGATGGGGAAACTGATATTTTGAAGCGCGTTTTTGAAGGCACTAAAACAAGACTTCGACCAGTCTTAATGACTGCTGCCGTGGCTTCTTTAGGATTTCTTCCGATGGCAATTTCAACCGGAGCTGGAGCAGAAGTTCAGAAACCTTTGGCGACCGTCGTGATTGGAGGATTGATAACGGCGACTTTCCTGACATTATTCGTTTTGCCAATGTTGTACCTAATTTTTAATACAAAATTCAGAAGGAATAATTTTAAAATGAAATCTTTGACAACGATTGTGGTTTTAGGATTTCTATTATTCGGACAAACTTTGAGTGCCCAAAACACTAATGTGCTATCGGTGGAACAGGCAACAGAAATGGCTTTGAGCAATAATTATTCAATCAAGTCAAAAGATTTGGATATTAAAGTTTCTGAAGCTTTGAAACCAACTGCCAACGAAATTCCGAAAATGAATTTCAATGCGCAGTTGGGACAATATAACAGTCCAAAATTTGACCAGTCATTTTCGATTTCTCAGAGTATTCCGTTTCCTACTTTGTTTAATGCAAGAAAAGAACTTATTGCTCAAGAAATCAAAGGCAAACAAATCAGCCGAGAGATTACTGTCAATGAACTGGCAAAACAGGTGAGAACGTATTTTTATCAGATTGAATATTTGCATTATAATCAGACTAAACTGATGAAACTCGACAGTTTGTATCAGGATTTTATCAGGATTGCAACGGTGAGATTTAATGCTGGTGACATTAAAAAAATAGAAATCAACACGGCAGAAACTCAGAAAGGAGAAATCAATCTTTTGTTAAATCAGAATAAAATCTATCTGAAAAATGCATACAAAAACCTGAAAACTCTGCTTAATACTGATGATGAAATTGAGATTCCGCTCACAAAAAATTATCAGCCACTGAAAGCGGAATATGTTCTGGACAGTATTACAATTGCCAGTCATCCAACGGTTAAAGCTTTTTATCAGGAAATGGAAATTGCCGAGAAGAATAAAAATGTGGAGAAGTCACAAGGTTTGCCGGAGTTCAGTTTGGGTTATACGAACCAGTCGATTATTGGTTTCCATACCGTGAACGGTCAGGAAAAATATTATAATGCGGGAAACCGTTTTAACGTAGCCAATATTGGTATCTCAATTCCTTTGACTTTCGGAGCAACGAAAGCCCGAATTCAGTCTTTGAATTATCAGAAGCAAATCGCTGAATCCAATGCGAAACTTCAGCAAAAACAACTGACTACACAGTTAGAAAATGTTTTAGGCCAATATCAGCAGGATGTTCAGCAGTATGAATATTACGTCATTCAAGCTTTACCAAATGCTGAAAAAATTGTGAAAGCTGGACAACTCGGATATAAAACGGGAGAAATCTCTTACGTCGAATATCTTTTTGCTTTGCAGACCGCAACCAACATTCAGCTGAAATATCTGGAATCCATTCAACAGGTAAACCAGTCTGTTATTACCATTAATTCTTTAATCAATAAATAAAATGAAACAACATATTATTTACACGGCTTTTGCCTTTGTTTTTCTCATAAGCTGCGGAAAGAAAGATTCTAATAAATCTGAAAGCGAATTAAAAACCGAACAAACCGAAGAACACGATGAAGCTCCAAAAACCATTGCAAGTCTTACAGAAGATCAGATGAAAGCGGTCGGCATTTCTTTGGGGAAAATAGAAATGAAAGAACTGACTTCAACAATTAAAGCAAATGGTGCATTACGGGTTCCCAATAATAACAAAGCAACCATTACCTCAATGTACGGAGGAATTATTAAAACTTTGAATGTACAAATCGGGGATTTTGTAAGAAAAGGGCAGGTGATTGCCTCTATTTCAAATCCGGAATACATTCAGTTACAAGAGCAATATCTAACAGTAAAAAGCAGAATTGCCTTTGCCGAGCAGGAATACAGAAGACAAAAGGAGTTGTTTAATAATGATGCCGGAGCCAAGAAAAATCTTCAAAGTTCAGATGCGGAACTGAAAACTTTACGAACACAAAGAGCTTCATTACAAAGACAACTTCAGATTATGGGAATTAATCCCGCCAATATCAGCAACGGAAATTTGAAATCAGGCTTGGTAATTACATCACCGATCAGTGGAACGGTCAGTAATATTTCTTCACAGATAGGAAGTTATGTTGATATTTCTTCGCCAGTTGCAGAAGTTATTGATAACGGTTCTTTGCATTTAGATTTACAGGTTTTTGAAAAGGATTTGCCCAAAATGATGGTTGGACAAATCGTTCATTTTAAATTGACCAATAATCCGGAAACTGAATATGATGCAAAAATATATAGCATTGGATCATCCTTTGAAAATGACAGCAAAACGATTTCTGTGCACTGTTCTGTAACAGGAAACAAAGCTGGATTGATCGATGGAATGAACATCACAGGAATAGTAAGTCTCGATAAAAGTACCACACCAGCAGTTCCCAACGATGCTATTGTAGAAGCAGACAGCAAATATTATATTTTTGTCAAAACAGACAAAACAGCAGAGAGTCATCACGAGGAGGCAAGCGAACAGGAAGAAGAACAGAAAATACCTGAGAAAGAAATGAAAACGATCAACTTTGAAAAAATAGAAGTGGTAAAAGGTTCTTCTGATATGGGATATACGGCAATTACTTCAGTCAATAAAATTCCAGAAGACACGCAGGTAGTTGTAAAAGGTGCGTTTTTTGTCAATGCCAAATTGAGTAATTCTGGAGAACACGAACATTAAATAAATAAATTATGTCAGATAAAAATATAAATCACGAAAATCATCCTGAGAAAAAGCCAACTGCGCAGGAAGATAAAATATATGAAGACGCAGGTGCTAAAAAAATAATTGAAGGTGATGAATGTTGTACGCCGAAAAAAAGCAAACCTGTAGAACAACATAGCGATGACGTTGGTCACGATCACGAGCATAGTAATTCCGAAAAAAGTACATTCCAAATGTTTTTGCCAGCAATTATTTCCTTAATTGTCTTATTTTCAGGTATTGCGATGGATTATTTCTTGTCTCAGGAATGGTTTAAAGATTGGGTCAGAATTCTATGGTATGCGGTTGCTTACATTCCAGTGGGTCTTCCGGTTTTGAAAGAAGCATTTGAAAGCATTACAAAAGGTGATGTTTTTTCGGAATTCTTTCTGATGAGTATTGCTACAGTTGGCGCATTTGCCATAGGCGAATATCCCGAAGGTGTTGCGGTAATGCTGTTTTATAGCGTTGGAGAAGTCTTCCAAACTTTGGCCGTTTCCAGAGCTAAAAGTAATATAAAAGCATTATTAGACCAAAGACCAGATGAAGTAACCATTCTTGTAAATGATCAGCCGAAAACAATTCAGGCAGAACAGGCAAAGATTGGTGATGTTATCCAATTGAAGTCGGGTGAAAAATTAGCTTTAGATGGAGAATTAATAAGTGAATCAGCATCATTCAATACTGCTGCTTTAACCGGAGAAAGTAAGCCCGATACAAAAAATAAAGGTGAAGCTGTATTGGCAGGAATGATAAATCTTCAAACCATCGCTCAAGTGAAAGTAACTACTGCTTACGAAGACAGTAAGTTGAGCAAAATTCTTGAATTGGTTCAGAATGCTACGGCTCAAAAAGCACCTACAGAACTTTTTATCCGAAAATTCGCAAGAATATATACACCAATCGTTGTAGGACTAGCAGTATTGATCTGCTTTCTGCCATACTTTTTTGTAGAGAATTATATTTTCAGAGACTGGCTTTACAGAGCCTTGGTTTTCTTAGTTATATCTTGTCCTTGTGCGTTAGTGATCAGTATTCCATTAGGCTATTTCGGGGGAATTGGTGCGGCTTCTAAAAATGGTATTTTGTTTAAAGGAAGTAACTTCTTGGATATAATTGCGAATATCCAAAATGTCGTGATGGATAAAACAGGTACAATGACCGAAGGTGTTTTTAAAGTACAGGAAGTAATATTGAAACCAGAATTTAATAAAGACGAAATCCTAAAAATGGTAAATACTTTGGAAAACCAAAGTACGCATCCGGTTGCAACAGCTATTCATAACTATGTAGGTGAAATTGACAGTTCAATTAAATTAGAAAACACAGAAGAAATATCAGGACACGGCTTGAAAGCTAATGTAAACGGAAAACAACTACTGGTAGGGAATTTTAAGTTGATGGATAAATTTAACATCAATTATGATTTAGATCCATCTACAATTGTTTACACCCTAATTGCCATTGCTTACGAAGGGAAATTTGCAGGATACATTACCATTGCCGATAGCATCAAAGAAGATGCACAGCTTACCATTGATAAACTAAAAACATTAGGTGTAAATACCACAATGTTGAGTGGTGATAAAAGTACCGTCGTAAAATTTGTTGCAGATAAGTTGGGAATTAAAAATTTCTTTGGCGACTTATTGCCTGAAGACAAAGTAAATAAAGTAAAAGAATTTAAAGCAAATAATGAAAGCGTAGCTTTTGTAGGCGATGGTGTTAATGATGCACCAGTTGTAGCATTAAGTGATGTTGGTATTGCGATGGGCGGTTTAGGTAGTGATGCAACTATCGAAACTGCTGATGTGGTCATTCAGGATGATAAACCAAGTAAAATACCGATGGCAATTAATATAGGAAAACAAACCAAAAAAATAGTTTGGCAAAATATCATATTAGCATTTATTGTTAAAGGAATTGTATTGATTTTGGGAGCTGGCGGATTGGCGACAATGTGGGAAGCTGTATTTGCTGATGTAGGTGTAGCTTTATTAGCTATTCTGAATGCAGTAAGAATTCAGAAGATGAAGTTTTAATGTGTATAGTTAAAAATTATTTGTACTAAAAAGTTTATTCACACCAGATTAATAAAATAGAAAGGTTCAATAATTTGTTGAACCTTTCTTATGAAATAGTAATTATCTCGTATTACTTATATTTTTATTTATTGATGAGTATTTTGGATTTAGCCATATCACCTTTTCTTTCGGCATTCTTATAGATTGAAAAAAAGAACCCACGCCGTTGTATATACTACTGGAGTATTTGGTGAGTGTTCAAGACCTCACCCTACGGGTTTACAAGCACCCTCATTAATTTTTTTCTATCCAATGATTAATTCAATTCCGGCTTTTTCAGCCTTGTATTTTATTTTGGTCTGCAATTCATAATAGCTCCAGTTGCGAAGTACAAATTCCTGTTCTTTAGCAATTCCAATTTTATCTTCCTGATTTTTTAGAATCAATGTACCCGCCTGTTGTTTGATGCAGAAATCTATAAGCTTCCGGCTGTACAAATGAAGCCGATGACTTACATATCTGCTTTCAAGATTCTCTGTTTTATACAATGCCTTTTGTTTACGTTTGACTCCATTTCCTGATCGGGCATAGGCGATACCGTCTTGAATCCTTTTTTGACTTGCCTGAATTGCAAGCCTGCGATATAAAAATTCCTCTTTCGAGCCAATATTGATTCGCACATTGTTGGCTTTTGCCACTATCGGATGTTCCAGAGAAAGGGAAGCTTCTGCAATAATCTCGGGTTTTAAATTGTTTTCCTCTTTTTCAAATTCAAAAACTGCAAGCCAGAAGATTTTCCCTGCTTTAAGCTGAATCTGCGATGTGCAAAGCTTTATCTCTTCTCTTAAGAGGCGTTCCATTATCAGTCGCTTATCAGAGTAGTCCTTTCCCAAATACGTTTTAACAGGAATTGCAAACATATTGAAGCAAAACGCTTTCTTTCCCTCATCATATTTCATTTTGCTGATGCATTTGATAGGAAGCGGAATTGGAATGTCTTTTTTAAAATTTCTCAATGATTTTGTTCCTTGCCAGTAATCGGCTTTGTTTTTAGAAAAGGTAGATTGAATAGTATTGTTCAGGCTTCCCAGAATATCGGTAGGGATTTCTCCTTTGAAACGGTCAGAAACCAAGCGTGCCGTTGTATTTGTTTTGGAACGTGTAAATATTCCCATTTCATCTTTTTTTTCATCAGCAAGCTTGTATTGGATTTCTTCGGTTAGGTAAAAGAAATCCTTGATCATTTCCTGAACATATAAATGGGAAACGATAAAATTAGCCGCTCTGAAACAGCGGTTCTGATACCGATAGAGTTTTTCCCACATCTCTCTTTGTTCATTTGCAGGAAGATTTATCAGCAGCTGAATTCTTCGGGTCAATGTCATCGTGGATTTTTCCATTTCAAAGAGGTATTTCAGAAGTGTTTTGATTTTGTAAATGTTGATATGCATACAGAAATTCCCGATGTACTTCCTTTTCAGGTAATTTGAGTTCCCGGGCAATAACTGTAAATGAAGATTTCTGCTCAAACCTTCTTTTCAAAATATCGAGTTGTTGACTGCTGAGTTTTTCTGACTGCTCCTTTTTATCGAAAGCTTTTTCCTGTGGCTGTTCAAAAGAACTTCTATTAAGAATTTTCCGAAGATCATTTATAGCTCTGCTCACCTCATTGCTGATGTCTTTAATACTGCTTCCCATTGCTTCTGCGATTGGTTTGTGCTGAAAGCCATATTCCAAGCAAAGTTCGATCAGGTGTTTTCTTTTTGGATCCAGAACGGGTAAAACCTTTTTGACTTCATCGAAATTTTTCTGATCCGATTCGTGACTGAGGAGATTCTCTTTATCAGTTAGGGGATCATAACCCACAAGATAATCCTGATAATTCTCAAAACTTTCAAGAGAGGCCATCAGACGGGTGAATTTATTCCTTGGCGCAGTGACATAAGATATACAATCTCTTTTCATAACAAACCGTAAAAAGCCGGTAATATGATTAGGCGTTTCAATGGTGTCACGGTGTAACCACAATTTTAGGAAGGTATCCTGAACAATAGTGTTAACTACAAAATCATCCTTAAGCACCTGCCATCCAACCCAGAAAAGAAGTCTTTTGTAACGTAGATGAATATGTTCCAAAGCGGTCGGATTGCCTTTTTTCAGCAGTTCGTACAACTGAAGATTGCTTAGTTTTCGAGGCAAAGAGTCTGTTCTTTTCATAAGCAGCGGATTTAGCTATTTATTACTGGAAGGAACTGCTTAGATCTTTGTATGAATTCGACAAACTATTCATATCGCCACCTCATTACATTTTGTCACTAAAAACAAAAGGCGTGGAACTCAACTTACCGACTGGAGGTACTGGCATACCGAGCAACGATAAGTGAGCCCACGCCGAAGTCGTGGGCACATTTACTTATCAACTCGTTGCTTTTTGAAAAGTGCCAGTTTTCCAATCGAGAATCTAAGCAATAGCTTCTATGTTTTTTTGAACTATCGCAAAATTACATTACTGTAACTTGTATTGCAAATATAACAAAAATAAATTAATTACGGTCGAACGACCGTAGTATTTCAATTACAAAATATTTCTTTTGTTATATGATTGACATAAACGAGAAAATCTGTTCTTATATAACTAAAAATTGGTTAGTTCCTTGGCTTAAAGAAAATAAGTCACAGAACTCGTTTGCTAAAAATCACGATGTTGAAGAAAGTACTATCAGAAAAATTAAAAGTGATATTACATATAGAATTCCCGTTGAAACACTTTACAGGATATGCAAAGCAAGAAAAATTTCTCTCGAACAATTTTTTAAACTCATAAATGAATAAAATACCGACGAAAGTTGGTATTTTTTATTGTAGAATTCTGGACTAAGTTCTTTCTTTCCTTAGATTATCATATTGTCCTTTATTATCATAGACCAATTTTAAAAAAGGAGAAGCTGATTAAATGATAGTGATGTTGGTGAATTAATATACTAGTTGCATTATATTGCTAGTCAAGAAAGGATAGTTTTTATTAAACTTAATAAAATATAGAAACAAGATCCACCTCTTAGAGGTGGATCTTGTTTTTAAAAAGGTTAAATGATAATACGGTTAATTTATAGTACAATTTAACATAATTAGTAATTGATCGAAAGACCGATACCCCAACCCATATCACTATCGTAATGTGTACGAATACCTACATTTTTATTGATAATATATTTGAGTTCGGTCATATATTCCATATCGGTGTTGACCATAAAACCTGCTCTTAATCTTTTTGTTATAGGAATATCTTCGCGCATTAAGGAAAGACGAACAATACCATCGTGATAGACTTCTGCTTGAAAATTAACCAACATCGGCATTGTATACATAAAACCTAAGCTTACAGCTCTACGTGTATCTTTTTCATTTTTTTGTCCAAATAAATTGGTTTCGTGTTCATCCATACCCATTTTACGATATCTCCAGTCAAAACCAATGAATGGCATAAACCATTGCATTTTACCAATGTATCGCCCTAAGTGAGTTTCTACTTCATAGCCGTGCATATCGTTATAGCCTAAACGCCATTCTGTACCTAAACTCCATCTTGAGTTCTGAAGCATTGCGTCACCATCATTCCCATTCGTAGCAAAATCATTCTGCGCCATAAAGTGTGGCATATTACTCTCGCGCTGCAACATATTATATGCTTGTTTTTTGTCAGGTAAATTAGGATTTTGATAGTCGTCAACCGCAAAAACTCTGTTCATTCCCGACATCATATGATAAAGGATATGACAGTGGAAAAACCAATCTCCTTCTTCATTCGCTAAAAACTCAATCGTATCAGTTTCCATTGGCATTATATCCAACACATTTTTCAGCGGAGATTTTTCGCCTTTACCGTTAATCACTCTGAAATCGAATCCGTGTAAGTGCATAGGATGTCGCATCATAGAGTTATTATAAATGGTAATACGTAGAATTTCACCCTTTTTGACAGGTATTTTATCAACTTCGGAAAGAATTTTATTATCCATACTCCACACATAGCGGTTCATATTTCCGGTAAGTGTAAATTTTAATTCCTTTACCGGAGCATCTTTTGGAAGCGTAGTATCGTAAGGTGATTGCAACATTGCATAATTCAAGGTCTTAATATCTCCTAAAGCATTTGCGTTGTAACGATTGGGGTCGTTATCCATATTCATATTCATATTGTGTTCGCTATGGTCTTGCTTCTGTTTTGCTTCTCCAGTAATTTCTGGGTACATCACTACATTCATATCCATTTGGTTCAAACTCATTTTCATTCCCATATCATCCAGATCACCACTCATCTTCATCATATCGTTCATCATTTTCATCCCTTCAAAATATTTAAGACGAGGGAGCGGAGAAATAAGTTGCTTAATACCGTTTCCTACGAAATAGCTTGCAGACTGTGTTCTGTCTTCAGTGGTAGCTAAAAACTCATAAGCCACACCATCTTCCGGAATCGTAACAACGACATCATAAGTTTCAGAAACTGCAATAATTAACCGATCAACTTCTACAGGCTCTACATCATTGCCATCATTGGCTACTACAGTAATTTTACCACCTGCATATCGTAACCAAAAATACGATGACGCACCTCCATTTGAGACTCGTAAACGCACTCTGTCACCTGCTTTCAACTTTTTGCCATCAACCATTTTTAAGTCGGTAGAGTTATTTCCATTGATTAAAATTTTGTCATAATACACATCGCTAACGTCCATCGCCAACATCCGTTTCCATTCGTTTGTGACCTTAGTTGTGAAATGACCTTCTTTAATAGCTTCGACATATGACTGAGTTGCATTTTTTTTAATAGCCGCCCAGTCATTGGCATTATGCAACATTCGATTAATGTTGTCCGGATTTAGATTTGTCCATTCGCTTAAAATAATTGGTACAGTTGGTAAATCATCAATTCCTTCTCTAAACGTTTTATCATCATCACGTTTTTTCATTACAAAACTGCCATACATACCAATCTGCTCTTGCAAACCGGAATGGGAATGATACCAATGCGTTCCGTGTTGAATAATCGGGAAACGATAAGTATAGGTTGCACCGGCTTCAATTGGTTTTTGTGTAAGCCAAGGCACTCCATCTTCTTTATTAGGTAAAAACACTCCGTGCCAATGCAACGATGTACTCTCTTTTAGTTGGTTATGTACAACAATTTCAGCTGTATCGCCTTCTGTGAATGTAAGTGTAGGCATTGGTATTTGACCATTTACGGCAATAGCTCTTTTTTCTTTACCTGCATAGTTTACCAGTGTATCTGTTACATATAAATCGTAACGAACTGTTTTTGGCGGTATTGTGTTTACAATTCTTTTTACGATTTGAGGCTTTTCTTTTGGCATAGACATATTGTTCATTTTGTCCACCTTTTTCGGCTGCTCTTTTCGGGTCATCTGCATTTCATCGTTCTTTTTGTTTGATGACTGCATTACCACTTTAGCCTTTTCTTTTATCAGTTTCATACCACACTTTGGGCAGTTGCCTGGTTTTGTGGCGTGAATTTCAGGATGCATCGAGCAAGTATAAGTTGCCTGCTGAATCTTTTCATTTTTACGCATATCCATACCTTTCATATCCTGTGCTTGTGCAAGGGAAAATGCGGAAAGAATGAATATAATTAGTGTTATGTTTTTCATTTATTAATTTTTTTATTTAAAAAAAACTTGTACTTATAAAACCCTGCTTGGTTTTCTTTGTTTATTTTGCGCATTGTTTTAATTTATGGTCGAAAGGCTGTCTGCTGTTTTGTTCATCCAATCTACGATCAATTTTTTTTGCTTCTTTGAAAGCTTCGCATTGCTGTGCATTATTTTATAAGACGCTAAAGGCATTTCATCGTCCTTAATTTGATTTGCCATTCCTTTCACTTTACTTATTTGCCTTCGGCTACCTAAACTGCCAAACTCACTAAAATTTAATTGCGCCTTTCCATCATCAATATGTCTTTTCATTAACAACGCCATCGGTTGAATGTTAGCGTACCATTTATCTTTGGTATTATTGCTATGGCAGTCGTAACAGGCGTTTTGTAAAATTCTTTGCACATTTGTCGGAACATAATAAACCTTTGCAAAATCGGTTTGATAAACCTGCCCTTTATTAACATTGAGGGCAGGTTGTTAAAACTGAATAGCAATAAAAATAAACAGCAATGTTGCCAGAATTATCTTTAATACTTTCTTCATTTTATAATTCTTTTTTTAAAGAACCGCAGGTAAGCATTTTATTGCCATAGTAAGGGTTTTTTATTGCCTTGGCTTCGCTAATCCAAATAGTACCTTTACCATCATTAAACATTGGGCAGAAATCCTGATACAGTTTTTCTGTAGTTCCAAACAAGGTAATGAGGTCGGAAACATCTTTACTCAAAATTGCGAAATGTTCTCTTTGGTGGTCTATCTTTCCTGCATTGTCGCCAATATGTTCTGCATTTTCTTTGGCATCTTCAGCTATGTCCATATATTGTTTATGCTTGTTTGCAGGTATGGTTTTCATATCTACCTTACTCAATGTACTAATGAGCTGTTTGCCTGCACTGGATGCTGCTTTATCATTATCTGCAACAAGTGCATTTTTTAATGCCAAATAATCTTTAACAATTGGTGTGATAATAAAGTTTTGCGCTTGCTCCTTTGCAGTATGTTTTTCAACTTCTTGAGAAGGCGTATCTTTTGAAGCAACAGCCTTTACTGTATCATTTTGTATTGCTGATGACAAATCTTGCGTTTTAGCTATTGCAGTGCTATCATTAGCTTGCTCGTTGTCGTTTTTATTAGAAGACTGATTGCAGGAAACTGTTAATACTAATAATGTTGCCAATGTTATAATGGAGAAAAATATATTTTTCATTGTAATGATATTTAAAGTTATTAAAGAATGGTTTTTTACTTATTTGTTTCAAATTCTTTCAGCTTTCGCTTCATAAATTCTATTTCTTCTGCTTGGGTTTTGAGTATGTTTTTTTGCAACTGTATCAGTTCGGGGTCGGTAAGGTTTGATTTTTCAGACATTAATACTGCCGCTGCGTGGTGTGGTATCATACCTTTTACAAATTCCTTATCACCAACAAATAACTGCTCCCGAATCCCAAACCACGAAAAGATACCTATCGCAGCAGAAATTATTATAATGCCCCAATTGATTTTCTTATTTTCATACATACCCTTCATTATCCATAGTTCTATTATCAACATTACAGAAACCATCAGCAAGGTCATATACAAATTATTAATGTTAGGGATAAGATTATTTAAACTATCAATCATAGCATACATTATAAAATACATTGCTGCGAACATTATAACCGCCATAATTGCGAAGCGTTTGTACATTGCTAAAGAATGCTTACCACTATGTCCATCATTTATAGAACTGTGTTGCATTTTGTGTTCATTTTCCATAATAGAGGGGCTTTATTTGTTGTCAATTATCTCCTGCACGCTACCACAGGTAAGCATTTTAGACCCATAATAAGGGTTCTTAATTACGTTTTCTTTGCTTAACCAATTTGCTCCTTTACCATTGTTGTACATTGGGCAATGCTGATAATAAACAGGTGTTTCTTGGTTTGACACTTTGGTTAATGCATACATATTTTTAGAAAGTAAGGCAAAAGTTTCTCTTTGTTTTGAAACATCTTTAGCGGTAGAAATTTTTTCTGTATTTGCTATTAAATCCTTCATTACTTTCATCCAAACGGTATGTTCTTCTGTTGAGAGTTTTGTCATTTCTACAGCTTTTATCGCCTTTAGCAATTCAACAGCTTTTACAGATGAGATAGCAGGATCGGTTTTTACCAAGGCATCTTTTACTGAAAAATAATTATCGAAAACGGATTTAAGTTGTGGAACATTTTGAATGGTTGCCGTATTTGTAACAGCCATTTCTTTAGGGTCGTGGTTTGCGTGTTCAGCTTTCATATTCATAACAGCATCTTTGTTTGTGGCAACTGGCTTTAGCTCTCTATCATACTGGCAACAGCCTGATAATTTTGAATACACGTCGTCTGGAGCTAAAAATTTCTTACTGTCATAACCAGCTAAGGCAATGCGTTTCAATATTTCGTCCTGATTTGTTTTTTTACTATCATAGCTGAGGGTAGCCATTTTCGTATCCTTATTCCATTCTACAGTGGATACATTTTTTAAATTTCCTGCTTTTTCGATATTTGCTTTACACATTTCACAGTTACCATATACTTTTACGGTTTCTGTTTTTGAATTTTTGATTTGGGCAAAAATGTTTATGGTTGATAGTAATACGGTGATTACCATCAATATTTTTGATATTGATTTCATTTTGAAATTTTAAATTATTAGGATTACAAAAATTTTACGAAAACTAATTTTAGTTTTCGACAAGACATAATTATGGCTTGAAAGAAATAATTTTAGCCTATTTTAGGCGGTTGCCAAATGGAAGAAAAGCCTGAAGAATAGTAGGCCTGCTTGAAATCGAATTTTTGTTGTTTAATTTCAACAAACTGATTTTCGTTTTTTAAATAAAACGGTATAGGTAAACTCAAGGAAGATGAAAAAGTGCTACATCTACAAGAACTATGCTTACATTTTCCACTACAATCATTATGGTTTTTAGCTCTTTTGCAAGATTTTGCTTTACAGCAATCCTTTATTTCTGCTTTATGGAACTGACTTTTTGAAACTGACTTTAGATCTGTTTTTGTGGTTTTTTTTGTGCAAGCATAAGTAGTGCTTGGTATAAGCAAAAAGCCCAGACAGATTAAAATTACAAAGCTGATATGTTTACTCAAAGTTTTCAACGCTACAAAATTATAAATTATTTCTTTCGAAAATTATATTTGATTAATTTATTTATAATTAAAATATTTACCATCGTAAAGTTACGTTTGTTATCACTATTCAGGCTTGGAAATTAATCATCTAGTGATTAAAAAACTAGCACCTATAATAGCACCTTTAAAAATAAAGCCCTGTAAATCAGTAATTTACAGGGCTTAAAGTGGAGTTGGAGGGATTCGAACCCTCGTCCAAACAAGCAATACGCAAGCTTTCTACATGCTTATTTTGCTGTTGATTTTCGAGCCCAGGCAGAGAGCAAACGCCCAACCTGAACCTTAGCTTCTAAAATTTTTGAATCTTGACCGAAGCTTCCAAGACCTTATTTCCGCATTACCATATCCCAGAATCCAACGTCGCAGAACAGAACATTGGTGAGACATCTTGCTTCCTTACTGAAATCTTCGGGAAACGCTTGAATCTACTAAACTTCGATTATTAAGCTGCAAGAGCGAACTCTTCGTTGCCAGTTAAAATGTTGTAGCAAGGGATTTAAGAGATCGCGCTACGGTTCTCTGCATGCTTACTTACCCATTGGTCTTGCTGTCGAAACCAGTCAACCCCGTTTAAGTTAAGAATACAAATTTACAAATAAAACCACCAACTAACAACTATTAACCCAAAACTAAATTTTGGCGTGTCCCTCGCCGGCGCTCAGCCAGCCGCCCGGGCCGGGCTGTCCGTTTCAATCTTTTTTGCATCCGCTTTAATACGGCAAAAGATCACTTAGTGCCAGCAAAAAAGGATTTCCACTACCATCCCTCACGCGCTGCGCAAGAAACAATTGTTGTCAAAAAAAGACATTGTCGTAGAGAATTAGAATCCAAAACACCTCAAAATAGAATAGACAATTGTTATATAAAAAATGCATCTGCAAAATCCCCAAAATTTGCGAGAGAAAAAATATCCAAAATCTCCACGGATGCAATCTGTTAAACAATACCACTAATAAAAATTCTCAAAATCCTTAACTAAAATCAGACGTTCCAATTCACAAAAAATCACAACTCCCGTTAAAAGCGGTTAAACTTCACACACTTCAGGGGTTCCGTAATCTATCCGGATCACAATCAGAGTAATTTTGCTCAGAATAAAACTATGAAATCGGGATAATAAGCAGATCGTAATGCGGACAAAGATGACGCGATTCCATAGGACCATCCAAAAAAAATCAATAACTGCATATGAAAACATCTCGACTTCTTTTTATTTTACTCTTTTTTGCCACCAGATTTTTCGCTCAAACCCAATATATTTTAGGAAATATCGCCAATGAAAGTGGTGACAAGCTGCCTTTTGCCAGCATCTATAACCTCCGCACAGATCAGATCGTGATGTCGGACAAGATGGGAAACTTTGTCATCGCTGCCCAGGCCTCGGACGAACTGCGTATTTCCCGTCAGGGTTACGAAAGAAAATTGGTAACCATCATGCCGGAGAATTTCGCGGCAAGTCTCACTGTGAGCCTGACCACGATTCCGGAGGAGATTGAGGAAGTCCAACTCAGCTTCCGGCCGACCGGTATTCTCTAAAAAGACGTCACAAGGCTCAATCCGTCCCCAAGAATTGCTGAGCTGAACACTGCGATGAATCTATATATGAAGACGCCTTCCAATGAAGTCATTCCAAAAGCATCGGTGCCGTCGGCATTTAAGCCACACGATTTTTCTGCAGGACAGCTCAATCTGCTGAAAATGGCAGGCGCACTTGGCGGACTGATTCAGAAAGCCAACACTTCTCCCAAGACTACAGCCGACTATGCCGAGACTGAAGAATTCTACAAACGGGTAAAATCTGCGATAGACATCGGCTATTATACTCGGTACGGACTGGACGAATATGATTTTGATATTTTCCTGGCTTATGCAGACCGCGCTTATGACCTGGCGAAGAATTACAGAAAGAATTTCAACAAAGCCGCTATCGAATTCAGGCTGAAGGAAGCCTTTGCCGAATACATCAAGACGCACAACTTTTCCAAGAAGCAATCGGAAGGTTAAAAATTTTAATCAAATTCACCGTTTTCTAAAAGCCTTGAATCGCATCAATTGCAGTTGTTTAATTTCTGATTCCTTTTTCAAGGCATTTCCAGGGTTTTGTTTAATTCAGAAATGCGTTCTGCGCGAATCGTGACGCAGCATTTTCGCCGTAGAATCCCTATACAAAGCACTTTTAACATAATGTGGAAAACTTTTGCCGATGATTGTCAGATTTTTGACGTTTTTCGGGCTTCCACTCTTTCAAATGTAGCTGTCATGTTCTATTTTTGTGTTATCGCTTCGGAAGAAAAAAGAAAACCCGGTTTTCAGAATAATGTCCCTCCGAGATTTTTCATAACAGATTACAAACCAATAGAATAAATGCCAGAATTATGGGGATTTTTGATAAACGAATAAGTTATAAACCATTTGAGTATCCGGAAGTTTTACAATTTATAGAAGCTATCAACAAGTCCTATTGGGTGCACTCGGAAGTAGATTTTACAGCTGATATCCAGGATTTCCATTCCCAGCTGGAGCCACACGAGAAGAATGCCGTGAAGCATGCGCTCCTGGCGATTGCCCAGATTGAGGTGAATGTGAAAACCTTCTGGGGAAATCTTTATCACCACCTGCCAAAGCCTGAATTGAACGGTTTGGGAGCAACATTTGCAGAATGCGAATTTCGCCATTCCGAAGCTTATTCCAGATTATTGGAAGTATTGGGTTATAATGACGAGTTCCTGAATGTAGTCGATATTCCTGCCGTCAAAGACAGGATCGATTACCTGAGCAAAGTGCTGAAAAATGCCAATTCCCAGGATCCGAAAGCTTACGTTTCATCATTATTGCTGTTCAGTATTTTGATAGAAAACGTGTCGTTGTTCAGCCAGTTTGCAATCATTTTGAGTTTCACAAGGTTCAAAGGCTATATGAAGAATGTGTCCAACATTATTGCATGGACTTCT
Source organism: Flavobacteriales bacterium UBA720 (assembly GCA_002297505.1). Classification (GTDB taxonomy): domain Bacteria; phylum Bacteroidota; class Bacteroidia; order Flavobacteriales; family Weeksellaceae; genus Epilithonimonas. Next base: position 4,540 of record DBLQ01000081.1, on the reverse strand, counting down.
GTGGATGAGCAAATCCACGCGAACGGCGGCATCTATCTTATCAACAAAATCAGAGAAGAACAACCGGAATTGTTGACTGACGAAGACATCGAATCTATTTACGACCTCGTAGACGAATCGATTGAAATGGAATCCAATATTCTGGACTGGATTTTCGAATTGGGAGAAATTGACCACGTGTCCAAGAAAAATCTGCTGGACTTTATGAAGTACAGAGTAGATGATTCCCTGAAGAAAATCGGGATGAAAACCAGGTACAATGTGTCTCAGGAAGATTATAAACCGATGGTTTGGTTCGAGGAAGAAGTTTTCGCCAATTCCATGGATGATTTCTTTGCCAAACGTCCGGTAGATTATACAAAACACGATAAATCAATTACTGCGAACGATTTGTTTTAGGTTTTGTCAGATGTAGGATGCAGGATGTCAGATTTCGGATGTCGGAAGTTTCAACAGCAATTAGCTAATTAAGCACACGACAGGAACATAATATTGTCATTCCGTAGGAATCTCAGCCGTTTGGATTTCTACGGAATGACAAAAGTGAGTGAAAATCCTTTCAAAGTTTCGGACTCAGAAAGGTGTAAAAAAGAAAATTTTAAGAAACATTTTAAGTTCTTGGAATTTTCTTTTTTATGCAAAATCCTCAACAGAGGCGAAGCGCGCCCCGAGCTGAACGGAGCTCTCCGCCTTTGGCGAGAAGCGGGAGTGGAGCGCGGAAAAGGCGCCCAAATCAATAATAAAGAACTGTTAATTCACAAAATATAAAAGTTATGATGGACGAAAACATAGATATCTGGTGGCTCAACGAAGAGTCTGAACAAATGCTCAACAGAGGCTACCTGCTGAAGGGAGAAACGGTGGAAGGTGCCATAGACAGGATTACGACGGCTGCCGCAAAACGCCTTTACAAACCGGAACTCCAGCCGGCATTTAAAGAAATGATTGTTAAAGGCTGGATCAGTTTTTCCTCGCCGGTGTGGGCCAATATGGGAACGCAGCGCGGTTTGCCAATTTCTTGTTTCAACGTTCATGTGCCGGATAACATTGAGGGCATCACGCATAAATTGGGCGAGGTGATTATGCAGACGAAGATCGGAGGTGGTACTTCAGGCTATTTTGGCGAGCTGAGAAACAGAGGAACGGCGGTGACGGACAACGGAAAATCTTCCGGAGCGGTTTCTTTCATGAAGTTGTATGATACAGCGATGGATGTGGTGTCTCAAGGTGGCGTGAGAAGAGGTGCTTTTGCAGCGTATCTGGATATCGACCACGGTGACATTGAAGAATTTTTGAGCATCAAAGATATCGGAAGTCCGATCCAGAACTTGTTTACCGGGATTTGCGTTCCGGATTATTGGATGCAGGATATGATCGACGGTGATGCGGACAAGCGTAAAATCTGGGCTAGAGTTTTGGAAAGCCGTCAGCAGAAAGGTTTGCCTTACATCTTCTTCACCGATAATGTGAACAGAAACAAGCCTCAGGTTTACAAAGATGCCGGATTGATGGTGAACGCCAGTAACCTGTGCTCCGAGATTATGTTGCCTTCTACGGCTAACGAGTCTTTCATCTGCTGTCTGTCTTCTATGAACCTGGAATTGTACGACGAATGGAAAGATACGAATGCAGTGAAATTAGCAATCTATTTCCTGGACGCGGTTCTCTCAGAATTCATCGAGAAAACGGAAGGAAATTATTACCTGACTTCGGCAAGAAACTTTGCGATGCGTCACAGAGCTTTAGGTTTGGGCGTTCTCGGATACCATTCTTACTTGCAGAAAAATATGATTCCGTTCGAAAGTTTCGAGGCGACTCAGTTCAATGCGAGAGCGTTCCGCCACATCAAAGAGCAGTCTGAGATTGCTTCCAGAGAGTTGGCAAACATCTACGGCGAGCCGGATATGCTGAAAGGTTACGGAATGAGAAACACAACGTTGATGGCGATAGCACCAACAACTTCCAGTTCTGCGATCCTCGGGCAAACGTCTCCGGGCATCGAACCTTTTGCATCCAACTATTACAAAGCAGGTCTGGCAAAAGGAAACTTTATGCGTAAGAACAAATATCTGGCAAAATTGTTAGATGAAAAAGGTTTGGATAACGAAGAAACCTGGAGAACCATTATGTTGAATCACGGTTCTGTTCAACATCTTGAAGGTTTGACAGATGATGAAAAGGCAGTGTTCAAAACGTTCAGAGAGATTTCTCCGATGGAAATCGTTTCTCAGGCAGCTCAAAGACAGCAATATATTGACCAGGCTCAATCTCTTAACTTGCAGATTCCTTCCACAATGCCGGTTAAAGATGTGAACTACGTGATGATCGAGGCCTGGAAAAAAGGTGTGAAAACCTTGTATTACCAAAGAAGTTCTTCGGTTTCCAAAGAATTGATGGTCAACTTTGTGACGTGCTCTGCTTGCGAAGCGTAAGACGATAATAAAAAATAGATAATTGAAACCATCTTGTTGTAAAAACGGGATGGTTTTTTTGTCTGAATTTCTTTGCTGAGTTGACGGCTTTGCGAACTTAAAAGATTCTAAGGATCAAAAAACTTTCCGCATTTTGCGTTTAAAATCATCAAACTTTTCCCTAACTTTAAACCTCCATTCTAAAATCTAATTTCTAACCTCTAACTTCTCATAAAATGAAATTCGGACAAGTCCCAGATCCTTCGCAGATCGATTTTACACTGCCAAAAGACCATCCTCAAACCCAATTCATTCTCAATCAGAACAAAAAAGGTTTAGACAATATCTCGATTGGCTGTGCAAAATGGAACAAAACCGACCTCAAAGGCTTCTATCCGAAAGGGACAAAAGATGAGTTGACTTATTATGCCACGCAATTTAATTCCATTGAGTTGAATGCGACTTTCTACGGCATGCCAACAGCTGAACAGGTTAAGACCTGGAAAGAAAAGACACCGAAAGGTTTTAAGTTTTTTCCGAAGATTACCAACACCGTCTCGCATTTCAGGAGGTTGCTGAATATCACCGATGTCGTCACACAATTTGCTTCCGCGGTTCTAAATTTCGATGAGAAGCTGGGAATGGTTTTTCTGCAGCTTCACGATAATTTCAAGCCTAAGGATTACGAACGTTTGGAGAAGTTCGTTCAGGACTGGCCGAAGGAAGTGCCGCTAGCCATCGAATTGAGAAATACAGAATGGTTTACCGACGAAGAAGTGTTCAATACGGTTTGCGAACTGTTTGAGATGCATAACATTACCAATATTATTGTAGACACCGCGGGCAGGAGAGACATGTTGCATATGCGCCTCACCACGCCGCATGCATTCATCCGCTATGTAGGTGCTAATGCCGAAAGTGACTACGAAAGGCTGGACGACTGGCTGCAGAGACTGACCAAGTGGAAAAAGGAAGGCCTGCAGAATCTCTATTTCTTTGTTCATCAGAACATTGAAAAAGCTTCACCATTACTATCATCACATCTGATCCAAAAGATGAATAAGGATTGGAAAACAGATATTCACGTTCCGGTAATGGCTTCCGAAGAGCCTCCATTGTTTTAACCAAAAAAATCCCTTCAAGCTGAAGGGAAATATTTTAGATCTGAATTCCCCTCCCCTGGAGGGGCGACGGCATTCTGCGAATGCCGTCGGGGTGGTTGATTAAGCCAAAAACTGCAGCTCCTTGTCTTTAAACGAATTATTCTCCACCAGTTTCTGCATCGCCTTCATCGTTTTCTTGCGGAGTTTTGCCAGGATGCGGACATTTTTATCCTCACTGTAATCAAAGATGTCGTCTTCAAAGGAAAAGACGTCGCCTTTCTTAAACTTGATGTTGTTATCCTTCATCTCCTTTAGGAGCATAAGGTTGGTCATGACCCGCAGCGAGGCACTTTCTGCAGCCTCAAGATGTTTTAGAGATTTCAAAAGCTCTTTCTTATATTTCTTCTTCGATTTCATAGTATATATGTTGAATGTTTAATGGTTTGGAGGCCCTCAGTTCTTTGTCAAAAAGGAGGCCGGCGATTTTTGCACCCCGCAATCTTAATCATTGAAATGTACAAAAATATCTTCGGAATTTCTTACTTTTGGAAAAAATAAATCTGACAAATGCAAGACCCGATTTTCGACTTAATTGAAAAAGAACGACTAAGACAGACGCACGGCATTGAGCTCATTGCCTCGGAAAATTTTGTTTCCGACAACGTGATGAGAGCAATGGGAAGTGTGCTCACCAATAAATATGCCGAAGGCTACCCGGGCCGCAGATACTATGGCGGTTGCGAAGTGGTGGATGAGGTAGAGCAGCTCGCCATCGACAGGGCTAAGGAACTGTTCGGGGTCGAGTATGTCAATGTCCAGCCACATTCTGGTTCCCAGGCCAATGCTGCGATTTATCTGTCGGTTCTGAAGCCGGGTGATAAAGTGATGGGAATGGATTTGTCGATGGGCGGTCATCTGACGCACGGCTCAGCGGTTAATTTTCCGGAATCCAGTATGAAGTATGCTCTTACGGCGTTCAGCGGGAAACGGGTTTAATTGATTACGAACAGATGCGGGAAGTTGCAC
>DBLQ01000003.1:24180-24707 GCA_002297505.1 Flavobacteriales bacterium UBA720 | reverse complement strand
CCCTGCGTATCGGCTCGTTCTTCGGACTATTCAGAATGCCCTGTGAAGTAATGTAAGCCAGCAAACCGCCCTCACGGAGCATATCACCACCTTTCAGAAAGAAGTAATTGTGTATGCTTCGGGCTGCCTGTACTTTTGCACTGTCCCTGCTTCGGGAATAGGAAAGGTCGAAAACGGAAGTATCGCCAAATGGAATATTACTGGCGATTACATCAAAGCTGTTTTGTCCCTTTTCGGGGATTTCCTCAAAACCGCTTATACGGATTATGCTTTCGGGATAAAGCTGTTTTAAAATCTTGCCTGTGAGCAAATCCTTTTCATAAGCAGTAACACTGGCTTTTTTATTTTCTGAAAAGGATTGTATGAAAGACCCGATACCTGCGGAGGGTTCGAGGAATTTATCAATGTTCAGACCGCTTTCACGCAAAGTTGCGGAAATCGCATCTATGACCTGTGGCGGTGTATAAAAAGCCGTCAGTACGGAGCTTTTCATACTGTCCACATACCTGCGGTATTGCTTTTCGTCT
>DBLQ01000003.1:2687-24038 GCA_002297505.1 Flavobacteriales bacterium UBA720 | reverse complement strand
ATTGATGTCTATTTCGTTCGCTATGGGGTTCAACACGAATTTAAGACCGCCAAATCCGCTGTATTGCATCATTAGCAGTCTTTCGCCTACGGTGGCTTGTCGTTTCTCCTTTTCCAGTTTAAAAGCAATTCGCAGGGCATCAATGTTCTGTTGGAGATGTTGCTTTTTACTGAAGCCCATTTTCCTCTATCCATATTGCGATGGTTCCGGTTATTTCGGTATAGAGCAGGTCGTACTCTGTGTTATAAGCGAAATCATCGGTTAGCTGGTAGCCGGAGAAAACAGGCTCACAAACCGCGAACATTTTCAGGGCGAACGGTCGCAGTTCCTCATCTGCCATTATGGTATCAAACTCATTGCATACCACCTGAAAAACGGTGTCGAATTTGGAGAAGTGCAAGCCCTCAAAAAGTATGTAATTGGCTATTTCGTTGCATTGCTCAATAGCGTTTCCCGAACTAAAAGCCCCCTCGTAAGCATTGGCAGCCCACGAAGAACGTTGCTCAATAAATTTTTGGTCATTTGCTTTTTCGGGAAAGCTGGTATTTAATAATTCTTGTAATCGTAACCTGAAATACGATAGGTCTTTTTGCTGTGTATCCATACTATAATTTTGCTTAGAATTTTACTTGAAGCCTAAAATTATAGCAGTAGATGAGCCCCTTTGCAGAAGTGGCAGGGTTTGGCTTTGAGAGGTAGGGTTTTACCACTTAGTAAATTGAAATAGAAACTTGAAAAGAATTAAGATTTGAATATTTTTTCATAAACTACTTTTGTGTTTAAACTTATTATCGTAATATTGCGATGTAAAAGTGTAAACTATGGGACTTACCAAATCAGAAATATTTACAGACCAACAGAATAAGCTGGCTTCTCGATTTAAGGTTTTGGCGCATCCTGCAAGGATTGCTATACTTCAATATATCATCAATCAAGATGCCTGCATCTGTAACGATTTGGTTGAGGAATTAGGGTTGGCACAGGCAACCATTTCACAACATCTAAAGGAATTAAAAAACATCGGTATCGTTCAGGGAACGATTGAGGGAAAATCTGTTTGCTATTGTATTGATGAAAAAGTATGGAATGAAATTCAAGAGGAATTTAATGCGTTTTTCAATCAGGAGGTAAAAGTAACCAAGTGCTGCCCATAGCATTTTTTTAATATTTAACATCGTTATATTGCAATATAACATTTATTGTGCTACTTAAAATTCAGTTAATATGAAACTATCAAAAATCAAAGAAATGTTACCAACATTAGAGAATGTTGAATTTCAGTTAGAGAACGGAACGCCTGTTCCCGAACATTTCCACGTTACCGAAGTGGGACAAATCAATAAAAATTTTATTGATTGCGGCGGTGTAATCCGCAATGAAAAAGTAGTAAACTTTCAGCTATGGAATGCCAACGATTATGAACATAGATTGAAACCAGGAAAACTATTGAATATCATCAAACTGTCTGAAGAAAAATTGGGTATTGAAGATGCTGAAATAGAAGTAGAATACCAAAGCGAAACGATTGGTAAATACGATTTAGACTTTAACGGAAAATATTTTGTATTGAAGAATAAACAAACCGCTTGTCTTGCTCAGGATGCTTGCGGTATTCCAACAGAGAAACAAAAGGTAAAACTATCAGAGCTAAACAGTACCACTTGTTGCACACCAAATTCAGGATGTTGTTAATAGTATAATCATAAAAATAAATAAAAATGAAAATTGCATTATTCAGTGACATTCACGCCAATCTACCTGCATTAGAAGCATTTTTTGAAGATGTAGAAAAAAGAAATCCCGACAGTATTTATTGCTTAGGCGATTTGGTAGGCTATAACATTTGGGCAAATGAAGTAGTGAACGAAATCCGTAAAAGGAAAATACCAACCATTGCAGGGAATTATGATTTTGGCATCGGGCGTATGAGCAATGATTGCGGATGTGCTTATAAAACCGATAGTGAAAAAGGCAATGGCAGCGTATCTATTTCCTTTACCAACTCTATTATGAAAGATGAAGAAAGAGCCTATTTGCGTACACTTCCGGCACATATCAAAGTAGAATTTCAGTTGAACGAGGACAAGCTCAATTTACTATTGGTACACGGTAGCCCAAGAAAGATAAACGAATACTTATTTGAAGACAGGGAAGAAAAAAGTATGCTTAGAATTATGGAACAGGCAGACGCAGACATTATGTGTTTCGGGCATACGCATAAGCCATACCACCGTATTTTAAATTCGGGAATTGACGGACAAGACCATTTCAGACACGCCATCAATATAGGTTCGGTAGGAAAGCCGAAAGACAGCGATGTAAGAGGCGGTTACGTAATACTTACTATCAACGAGCAAAGTTCTGTATTGGATAAAGACAGTATCAGTGTGGAATTTATACGCTTTGATTATGATATTGAAAGAGCAGCAAAAGCAGTAGAGGAAAGCATTTTACCAAACGAATACGCAGAAAATTTAAGGAGAGGTTACTAATCTAAAAATTTATAAAAATGGAATTTCCAACCGATAGAAAGTATTCAAAAGAACATACGTGGATAAGCGTACACGACAACACAGGTACAATAGGCATTACAGAATTTGCACAAAGCGAATTGGGCGAAATCGTATATGCAGATTTACCCAATGTTGGATATAGTTTTCAGCAGGATGAAGTATTCGGCTCTGTTGAAGCGGTTAAAACGGTCAGTGATTTATTTATGCCTGTATCGGGTAAAATCATTGAAACGAACCAACGCTTATTAAAAGAACCAACACTAATCAATTCAGAACCTTTTGGAAATGGTTGGCTGATAAAAATTGAAATAAAAGATATTGCAGAATTAGAAAAATTATTGACATCAAACCAATATAAAGAACTTACAAATTAGCCACGCAATGCAACCAAAACTAAAATTCTTAGACAGATACCTTACCTTATGGATATTCCTTGCAATGGCAGTAGGTATAGGATTGGGATATATCTTTCCCGGTATTTCAAAAATTACAAATGCCCTATCCGTAGGCACTACAAACATTCCGTTGGCAATAGGTTTAATATTGATGATGTACCCGCCATTGGCAAAGGTTGATTATTCATTGTTACCTATGGCATTTAAGGATAAAAAAGTAATCGGTATATCCTTATTGCTGAATTGGGTTATCGGCACGGTACTGATGTTCGGTTTAGCAGTTTTGTTTTTACGGAACGAACCCGATTATATGACAGGCTTGATATTGATAGGTTTGGCAAGGTGCATCGCAATGGTAATCGTTTGGAGTGACTTAGCTAAAGCAAACAGAGAATATACAGCTATGTTAGTTGCATTAAACAGTATCTTCCAGATACTTTCTTATAGCTTCTTAGTTTGGCTGTTCATCAACGTATTACCTTCAAAATTAGGATTAGCCAACTTCAATGTAAGCGTATCAATGAAAGACGTAACCGAAAGCGTATTGATATACTTAGGCATTCCATTTTTAGCAGGTTTTTTAAGTCGTTACTTCCTTATCAAATCAAAAGGTACAGAATGGTATAACAGGAAATTTGTACCCCGAATATCGCCCATTACATTATATGCTTTACTGTTTACAATCGTATTAATGTTCAGTCTGAAAGGCGATAAAATATTGGAATTGCCAATGGATGTAGTAAAAGTGGCAATACCGTTAGTAATCTATTTTGTACTGATGTTTTTCGTGAGCTTCTTTATCAATAAATCCCTTAAAGTTCCTTACGATAAAAACGCATCCATCGCATTTACAGCCACAGGAAACAATTTTGAATTGGCAATAGCCGTAGCAATAGCGGTTTTCGGTATTCATTCGCCACAGGCATTTGTGGGCGTTATCGGCCCACTGGTAGAAGTTCCGGTACTCATATTATTGGTAAGGGCAAGTTTATGGCTAAAGAAAAAATATTATTGAAGTTAATTTAAGAACGTACAAGAGCATTTTGAAGCATCAAAAAACTAAAGAAAACCCTCTGAATTAGAGGGTTTATTGTTGGTTTAAGATTTTGAGCATTCTGCCCACCTCAATATCCATTCTCGAAAAGGCAAACCATTTTTTGCCCAGGTCTTTTAGTGATGCCCCGATGTGGTAAAGCTCCGTACCGTCAATAATCAAAAATCGGTCGTGGGCATCGGAAAAAAGCTTAATATCTACTGGAGGATATTGGCTATTGTAGCGTTGTAAGTCTAACCGTAATTGACTGCTGATGCTTTTGGTGTAGATAGTAGCGGTTACACTGCTGTTTCGCTTGCCTAATATGGTTAGTACCGTATCATCCACATAATTATCAAGCAGGATAATAGAACTTTTGGCATTGCGAATAATATCAGAAACAAAGGTATAGGCATCAAAAATCTGCCCATTGTAGAAAATGCCTTTTTCGCTGTGGAGCTTGTCGCTTTCCATAGCCTTAAAAATTTCTTCAAATTTTTGGTCGGCTTCCAGTTGCTTCAATTCAATACTATCCAAACGATGAAACAAAGCGGCATTGCTGATAAGCATTCTACGCATTTCCACAAAGGCTTCCATAATTTCAACACTGACTTTAACTGCTATATCTGAACGGAGTATAGCGGAAGCCATTGCGACCCCTTGTTCAGTAAAAACATGAGGCAAATAACGCCTTCCGCCGTAATTTAAACTTGAGGTTCCAATTTGGAACCTCAAGTTTTCAACTTCCTCTTCGGTCAGTTGAAAGCAAAAAGAGACAGGAAATCGCTCAATGTTTCTCTTTACAGCTTTGTTGAGGTTTTTTGTTTCCACTTGGTATAATGAAGCAAGGTCGCTATCCAACATCACTTGCTTGCCACGTATGGTATAAATCAGGTTCTTAATTTCCATTAGGCTAATGGCAGGTCTATTTTCCATTACTTCTTGTAACTTTTGTTTTTTCAAATTCAAAAGAGGTTTTGCAATCCTCATTCAACACGATATAAGCATCGAATTTTTTTCCTGCTTTGCTTTTCATTCCTTTGATGAGTGAAGTTTTTCCTTTACTGACTAGGCTTTCAATATCTACTATGCCTATTTGTACGCCGCACACATTGCGAAACTGTACCCAGCCACAAACTTCATCGGGACATTTCACGATTTTATCACGGATAATGAGTTGCTGGCTTTTGCATTTTGGACAAACCAATTTAGGCAGGTTGTTTTGGGCAATGGAAGTTTGCAGCAATTCATTGGTAATAGATGAAGCGAAAGCTTCCATTTCGCTTTGAAATGTTCCTGCATCGGCTTCGTTATCTTCGATTTTCTGCAATGTGAGTTCCCATTCGGCAGTCATTGCAACGTCCGCAATTTTTCGGTCTTTGACCAACTCATATACCTGTAATCCCTTTTCGGTGGGGATTAAAGATTTCTTTTCTCGTTGGATATAGTTACGAGTAAACAATGTTTCGATTATTGCAGCTCTGGTAGCCGGAGTACCGATACCTATATTTTGCAGGGCTTTCCGTTCGTCTTCATTTTCGATTTCCTTTCCTGCGCTTTCCATAGCCGACAAAAGCCCTGCTTCGGTATAAAGCACAGGTGGTTTGGTTTTCTTTTCCAAAACAGAGGCTTCTTTTATTTTGAGTTTATTACCCTTTTTCAGTTCAGGCAAATCTTGTATAGGTTCGGTATCATCGTCCGTAAAACTTCCCTTAATCGAACGCCAACCAGCTTCCGTAACTTTACTACCTTTTACGATAAAATCATAATGCAATACTTGTAAAGCCACATCAGTTATCTCTTTGATACAAGCTTGTGAAAGGGCTTCCAGCAATCGAAACGCAATCATATCGTAAACAGCATTTTCCTTTGCGTTCAGTGCTGACGGGATTTTGTCTGTAATTAATAATCCGTGGTGATCGGTAACACGTAAATCGTTCACAATACGTTTACTGAAACGCCCCCATTTCATTTTTGACACGCCTTGTTTACAGGTTTCCCTGTCCTGTAAAGCCCTCACTAGTTTGGGAATTTCTGCCCACATATCTTCAGGAATGTATTTGCTTCCAGTACGTGGATAAGTGATAAACTTCTTTTCGTAAAGACTTTGAGCAATATTGAGAGTTTCTTCGGCAGAAAGGTTCAGCTTTTTGTTGGCTTCCTTTTGCAAGCCAGTCAGGTCGAACAATAAAGGCGGTTGTTCTGTAACGCTTTTGGTTTCGACCGATATAACTGTTGCAGTTTCGCTTCGCTGAATGGTTTTCAGCGTATCATCGGCGAGTTTTTGGTCTTCCCATTTAGATTTGGAAAGACTTTTAAAGTCTATTAGATCCTTATTATGTAATAGCTGTATCTGCCAATATTTCATTATCGAGAAATTTTTGTTTTCCAAATAGCGTTTGCATATCAAGGCCAGTGTTGGTGTCTGTACTCTTCCAAGCGAATAGATGCCATTGTCGACGGCTATGGAAAGTGCCTGTGTAGCATTGATACCTACGAGCCAATCGGCACGACTTCTGCCTTGTGCCGCCTGATACAAGCCGTCAAATGCTGTCCCGTCTTTCAGGTTATCAAAACCTTGCTTTATTGCCTTTTCGGTAAGTGAGCTTATCCAAAGACGTTCAAAAGGTTTGTTGCATTTGAGGTATTCGTAGATATAGCGAAATATCAGTTCGCCCTCACGTCCTGCATCGGTAGCGACAATAATGCTGTGACTACGATTAAAAAGCTGTTCGATAACTTTCAGTTGCTTTAATGCTCCTGTATCAGCGGTATAGCCTTTATCTTTTTTAACCTTGCGAACGGTTAATAAAAACGGGTTGGGTAATATGGGTAGGGATGCTTTATCAAATCCCGAGATCCCATAATCTTCGGGCATTCCCAATCCTATAAGATGTCCGAATGCCCACGTAACAAAATAGCCGTTACCTGTAAGGTAGCCGTCCTTTTTATCAGATGCACCCACAAGTCCAGCTATTTCTCTTGCTACACTTGGTTTTTCTGCAATAATTGTTTTCATAATTGATTACCTTTTTACGCCTTTGGACTTTGTAGGAGCTTTGGGCTTTTCCTGTTGTTCCTGCTGCTGTTTGTTTTTTGGGTTTTGTTGCCCCGACTTCAAAGGCTCGTTGATGTTTTTGGTTGCTTCGTTGGTCTTGCCTTCCGAATTAACGGCAGTTTGCGTTTTATGGGCTTCGGTGGGTTTTACCCTTTCTTTATATTGATTAGGAAACTCAAAGCCTGTTTTTCCGGTATCCTTGTTGAAAGTGATATAACCCTGATACGGTTGCCCTTTTTTATCTTTCAATCCGTCAATGTAAACGGTTTGTCCGGCTTTGAAATCCTTATGCTGCTCATCGGTCAGTTCTTTGCCTCTGAATGTTTTTGGAGCTTCCTGCGGCTGGCTTTGCTGATTGTTTTGAGTTTGACCGTTGCTTTGAGTTTGCCTGTTGGAATTATTGCGGTCAAACAGGAACTCCACATAACGTTTGTCTGCATTGAATTGGACCGTTGCCGAGAACTCCGTTCCTTTCGTGGAAATCATACCGTCTAACTTTAGCGGTTTACCCTCCATTAAAGTTTGTTTTTGCTCATCGTTCAGTTTTACACCTTTAATTTCATCGGGAATTTTTATGAAATCCGTCCGTAAGGCAATTACATCATTGGTTAGCCTGTCTATGCTGATAATGGATGGCATCAGTTCGCCCGTTTTGGAATTGGTCAGGTTAACCACACGCCCCATATTACCTGTTTCGAGCAGGTTCTTTTTGTCCTCATCGGTAAACTTGTGTCCGAAAAACTCAAAATGCAGGTTGGGTTCTTTTTTGATACCGTGCATTGCTACGATAACATTTCCATCTTCGGCTTGCTGTAAAGACAATCGGGCATCTGTGCGAAGAACAGAACCTCCGAAGTTAACGCCTATCGGCAAAAGTTCATTGGTTTTGTAACCTCGTAACAAAGGGTCAAGCAGGTTTCTTTTTTCAAGGTATTCCTTGCTTAATCCGAGGTTTTTCATTGTGTCCCAATCAATCTGCTCCGGTTTGTAGCGGTACTCGCTGGCTTCCGGTGTTGTTTGTGTTGTTGCCATATTATTTTGATTTTCTTGTTTCTTATCCTGTTGCGGCTCTATTTTTACTTCGTGTTCTTTCATCACTTTTTCGCCTTCTGGAGTGGGCTTATTTACCTGCTTTTGCATTTCCTGTGCTTTTTCGACTGCAATAGGTGCAGGCACTTTGAAGAATGAAAAATTGGTAGGGTTCTTTAATTGGCTGAAAAAATTGGAGAAGAAGTTGGAAAAAAAGTCGCCGCTTTTATCCACACGCATAAACTGGTTTTGGTTTTTCTTCGTGGGGTCAACGGTTTCCATTTTTCCGTTCTCGTCAATACTCTTTACGGCTTGGATTTTCATTTTTTCTTTATCCAGCACCAATAATATGTCCGATAATTGTTCGGGCATTTCCTGTTTGTTTGTGATTTCTTCGCTCATATTTTGAAAGTTTTAAAAATTCACTGCCGAATGTAAATGAAGCGTTGGCTGTATTGCTCAATTTGGCACTCAAAGGCAGCCTTTGTCTTTCATTGGCGTTCATTTTGAGGGAGGGTTAAAACTCTCTCTTATGAACTGATGTACATCAGATAGCTTGTAATACAATTTTCCACTTATCGTATAATAAGGTAGTTTGCCAATGGAGCGATACCGTTGCAGAGAGCGGTTGCTTATTTTCAGCATTTGAAGCAAATCCTGATTATCGAGCAGTTCCTCGCCATCTATACTGTTGCGTTTCTTTTGCAACTCGTCTATATTATCGCCCAGTATATCAAGGCGACCCATTAAGCGTTCCATCCACGCCAAAAATTCCATTCTGTCAATATTCATAGGAATATACTTTAAGGGTTCATACCTATTTTTTGTCTGCCTTTAGCTTTCTGCCTTTTTCGATATAGCTTTTGCCTTTTGCCATAAGCTCCTGCACAAATTCATCACTGCTCTGTATGGCATTGGCATTGAGCATATCCTTAATTGCTCCTATGGTGTAGAAATACTGACCGTAGATTTTTGAATAAGCAATCTCGCCTTTGGTGCGCATGCGCCATAAGGTCTTTTCGCTGATATGCAGGTATTGGCATACCTCGTGGTTATTGACCCACAGGTCATCATAGCTTCTATCATCCAATCTTTTCAGGTAGTCGGCAATGGCATTGATACGGCTGTTTAGCTGTTGCCACGCTTCTTCTTCAATGGTTATTATTTTCATTGCACAGCTTTTTAAAGTTCGCTATGCAAAATTGTGAAAGGTGGCAGTGTTTGTCTGCCAAGCCTTGCCAATTGGTTTGGCGGTTTTTTGAAAATTTTTACAATTAGTGAAAACCCTTGTTTAATAAGGATTTTAGGGGATTTTGGATATTTTGTAATGAAGTTTTGAGAGCATTTGCCAATTGGCAGATATGGGCAAAGAAAAAGCAGTACATTTTGTGTACTGCTCTGGACATACCGTTTTTTAATGTAGCTAAAGGTCTTTATCCATATATTCTTCGAGGGATATTTTGAGCTGGTCTAAAAATGCCGTTCGGGAACCTGCCCTTGTTTTCATTCGGTGGAAAGAGTGATGTATATCGTTTAAGGGAGTTCGGAATAGCACTTGAAAAATCAAAGCTAATTTTCGGATGCCGATTTTTCCGTGTGCAATGGAATTAGAAGCATAAAGAGCATATATCAGTTCGATAAGTGCATTTTGAGAATTTGTCCACGAAATATCCTTGTTTGCTTCTCCATTTAATAAAATCAAATCTGGATTTTCTTCGGGGCTGATTTTAGTAAGCATATAAGTATAAAGTAATTCATTCGCTATAATGTGGGCTATTTTGTTATCAAAATATGTTGAAAAGCTAAGGTCAATTTCAAATACACCACTCTTTAATCCATCGTGGTAATTGATTTGTCCGAGCCTGAAATAACTATGGTCACGGTCTATTCTGCCTGCACGGTAGTATCTGTAAAAATCCTCATTGCAAATAGTTTCTTTATATTGTAATTTGAGGGTTTTTAATAGGTTCTCATAATAGCTTTGGTGTATTTTGCCATTGCTCACAGGGCAGGTAGTTTCGATGCGGAAGACTTTATTATAGTAAATGAGCTTCCCTAAGATTTGTGGTTTAATGTTCTTGAAAAAGTCAATTTCTTGCTGTTCATTTGTAAATCCATCCTGTACGACTTGGGCTTTTATATTGAACAACATTTCCTTTAGGAACAGGGTCATTTGATAAGCCTCTTCCGCCGTTGGCATCTTTTGAGAAGAAAATTTATCTTCCTGATGATGAATTTGCGCTAATATCTTATTCAACACGATTTCCATAGCATAGTCGTTTAGAAGTTCTCACAATTTGTTTCGGAGCTGCATCTATTGTTGATATGCCAAAATTTGGGAATAATATTGAAACCAATATCACAGAATACCCCCAGTGGGGAGATTTTATTGATATTTCAGTAGAAAGGAAAGGGCGAAAAAATGGGTAAAGCACTAATGTACTCTACCCATTTTTTATTACATTTGCATTAATGATTTACAAGGTAATCAAGTGAAAGCAAGTGCAGTAAGCACCATTACTAAATCGTTACCGATAGAGTTCTCCACTCTTGTAAACTACTCTTTATTAGCCGATTTAGGCTTTATTAATCTTTTTGAGTAAAAATCTAAAGTAAGTCTTTGTACATTATACTTTTTACATTGTACAATAAAATTTAAAAATGAAAAAGAAATTAATATTAGAATCCGGCGAAGTTTTTTATGGAACGGGATTCGGAGCAGAGCAGGACACTGCTGGAGAAGTGGTTTTCAATACGGGAATGACGGGTTATCAGGAATTGATTTCTGACCCAAGTTATTGCGGACAAATTGTTTGTATGACTTATCCTTTGATTGGAAACTATGGAATCAACCGTGATGATTACGAAAGCATCGAACCGGCAATCAAAGGTTTGATTGTAAAGGAATTATGCGATTTGCCTTCCAATTTCAGAACGCAAATGAAGCTTGACGAGTTGTTCGAGAAGAAGAACCTGTCCGGAATTTCCGGCATTGACACCAGAAGATTGACAAGAATCCTCAGAAGCAAAGGTGTTGAGAAGGGAAAAATTGTGAATGCCGATGCCGATGAACAGGCGGTGATTGCAGAACTGAAATCGACGACTTTCCCAACCAATCAGGTAGAACAGGTGTCTACCAAAACATCTTACGCAAGTCCGGGAAGAGGTTTCAAAGTCGTGTTGGTAGATTTTGGTTCAAAATTGGGCATCATCCGGGAATTGTCTCAGAGAAACTGTGATATCATCGTAGTTTCTCACGACACAACCGCAGAAGAAATTCTATTAATGAACCCGGACGGAATTATGCTTTCCAATGGTCCCGGTGACCCGGAAGATAATACGGAAGCTTTGGTAATGATTCAGAAATTACTGGGAAAAGTTCCAATTTTTGGGATTTGTTTAGGTCATCAATTGATTGGTCTGGCTTGTGGTGCGAAGACTTATAAACTGAAATTCGGACACAGAGGCGGCAATCATCCGGTTTTGGATTTGGAGAAAAATAAAGTTGCCATCACTTCTCAGAACCACGGTTATGCGATTGACCAGGAATCTTTGAAAAATACAGATTTGGTTGAGACTCACATCGCATTGAATGACCGAACCAATGAAGGTTTGAAACACAAAATTCATCCTTGTTTCTCCGTTCAATACCACCCGGAAGCAAGTCCTGGACCCGAGGATGCGAATTATCTTTTTGATGATTTCATCACTTTGATGGAGGATTT
Organism: Flavobacteriales bacterium UBA720; assembly: GCA_002297505.1. Lineage (GTDB taxonomy): Bacteria > Bacteroidota > Bacteroidia > Flavobacteriales > Weeksellaceae > Epilithonimonas. The sequence goes on along the minus strand of DBLQ01000003.1, from coordinate 12,285 downwards.
TAAGTAATCGTAATTAATTTAATAATAAATTTTAAAGTTATGAGCGAATTCAGTTTTGACTATTTAAAAGGAATTTTACATACATATTCTAACTTGAATATGCCTAATAGCACATTGTCTTATAATTTTGAAATAATAGAAGATAAAATTGAGAATGAAATTTTGTATTTAAGACAATATTTCAATTTGCCGATTGAGTGTAAAATGTCAATGATAGATATTAATGAGTCAGAATTTAAAAAACAGATTTTTGATTGGTTTTTTTTAAATGGTGAATTATCTAAAATTAATCTAAATGAAACTAGGCGAAATTATGAAGTGAATAATTTTTATAATGTCCTAAATTCCATTAGTGAAATAACAAAAATTATTCAAGTGGGATTTGATTCTACAAATGAAACTTATTATGAATTAGGCATTTATTACTCTTACTTTTTTATACATAATAAAGAATCAAAGTATCTATTGTATTTTAGATATGATGATTAAAAGTTGGAAAATGTTATTTGTCATTCCGCAGGAATCTAAACCGAGATTCCTACGGAATGACAAAGCAGCGTAAAAATAAAAATAAAATAAAAAATCTTCCGACTTCCGTCATCGGACTTCGGACAAAAAAGTAAAAATGAAAAGAACAGATATACAAACCATTTTAGTAATCGGCTCGGGACCCATCATTATTGGCCAAGCGGCGGAATTTGATTATTCAGGGACACAGGCTTGCCTTTCGCTTAAAGAAGAAGGCTACAAAGTGATTTTGATTAATTCCAATCCTGCAACCATAATGACGGATGTGGAGATTGCCGACAAAGTTTATATTGAACCGATTTCTTTGGAATTCGTTTCCAGAATCATTCGCAAAGAACGTCCGGATGCGCTTCTTCCGACTTTGGGAGGACAAACCGGACTCAATATGGCGGTTGAATTACAGAAATCCGGAATTCTTGAAGAATGTAAAGTAGAAGTTCTCGGAACCAAACTCTCAGCTATTAATCAGGCGGAAGACAGAGATCTTTTTCGTGAACTGATGCGAGAATTGAACGAACCAGTTCCGGAATCGGACATCGTAACCACAGTTCAAGGTGCTTTGGATTTTGCAGACAGAATCGGTTATCCTGTGATTGTTCGTCCTGCTTTTACAATGGGAGGAACAGGCGGCGGAATCGCTTCCAACGAAACGGAACTTCGCGAGATTGCTGAATTAGGATTGAAACATTCGCCTGTAACACAATGTTTGATTGAACGGTCCATCGCTGGTTTCAAAGAAATCGAATATGAAGTAATGCGGGATTCCAACGACAACGCCATCGTGGTTTGTAATATGGAAAACATCGATCCGGTTGGTGTTCACACAGGAGATTCGATTGTGGTGGCGCCTTCGCAGACATTGTCTGACAGAGAATATCAGTTATTGAGAAATGCTTCTTTGAAAATCATCAGAGCTTTAGGCATCGAAGGCGGATGTAATGTTCAGTTGGCATTAGACCCGCATTCATTCAATTATTATATTATAGAAGTGAATCCAAGAGTTTCGCGTTCATCGGCTTTGGCGAGTAAAGCAACCGGTTATCCGATTGCTAAAATTGCGGCGAAAATCGCGGTCGGTTTAACATTGGACGAAATCAAGAATCCGGTAACAGGGACATCTTACGCTTGTTTTGAGCCGGCTTTGGATTATGTGGTGACTAAGTTTCCAAGATTCCCTTTTGACAAATTTGAAACCGCGGACAGAAGATTATCAACACAAATGAAAGCCACGGGCGAAGTGATGGCCATCGGAAGAAACTTTGAAGAGTCTTTGCAGAAAGCCATCCGTTCTCTGGAAACAGGAATCCGTCATTTAGGATTAAAGAAAAAACAAGCCGAAGCGTTGACAGCGGAGGAAATTGAAAGAAGAATTCGGGTTTGTGATGACGAAAGATTGTTCATCATCGGTGATGCCTTACGAAGAGGTTATGATTGGGAACAGATTGTGGAATGGAGCAAAATCGATAAATTCTTCATCTGGAAAATCAAAAAACTGATTGATTTCGAAATGACAATCAAAGACAATCAATTCAACAAAGAAATTCTTCTTGAGGCTAAGAAGTTAGGATTCGCAGATTTGAACATCGCTCATCTTTGGGAAACGACTCAGAAAGAAGTGTTCCAATTCAGAAAAGATAACGGCATAATGCCGGTTTACAAAATGGTGGACACTTGCGCCGCTGAATTTGAATCGGAAACGCCTTATTTCTACGGCACTTATGAAGAGGAAAATGAAAGCGTGGTTTCGGACAAAGAAAAAATCATCGTTTTGGGTTCTGGTCCAATCAGAATTGGTCAAGGTGTTGAGTTTGACTATGCAACGGTACATTCGGTTTGGGCAATTCAGCAGATGGGTTACGAAGCGATTATCATCAATTCAAACCCTGAAACCGTTTCCACAGACTTCTCGATTTCGGATAAATTATACTTCGAACCTTTGGCAGAAGAAGATGTGATGAACATCATCGAACTTGAAAAACCAAAAGGCGTTGTAGTCCAGTTCGGAGGACAAACAGCGATTAATTTAGCTGATAAATTAGCAGCTCACGGCGTTCAGATTTTGGGAACTTCTCTGGAAGATCTGGACAGAGCGGAGAACAGGGATAAATTCGAAAAAGCGCTTCAGGATCTAGGAATTCCACAACCATTGGGAAAAACTTCGACTTCAAAAGAAGAAGCCATTGTGATTGCCAATGAAATCGGTTATCCGGTTTTGGTTCGTCCAAGTTATGTTTTGGGAGGACGTGCAATGGAAATTGTTTATAACGAGAAAGAACTCGCTCATTATATGGAAAATGCGGTGGATGCCAGTCCGGAACATCCGGTTCTGATTGACCGTTACCTGACCGGAAAAGAAGTGGAAGTGGATGCGATTTCGGATGGTGAAACGGTTGTGATTCCGGGAATTATGGAGCATATCGAAAGGGCAGGTGTTCACTCCGGAGATTCGATTGCAGTTTATCCGCCTCAGACTTTGACGGAAACTCAAATCAAAACATTAGAAGATTACACGATAAGATTAGCAAAAGGTCTGAATGTGATTGGATTAATGAATATCCAATACGTGATTTCGGGCGGCGAAGTTTTCGTGATTGAAGTGAATCCACGTTCTTCCAGAACCGTTCCTTTCTTGTCGAAAATCACGGATGTTCCGATGGCAAACTTGGCAACCAAAGCAATTCTCGGATCGTCATTGAAAGATTTAGGATACAAATCCGGATTAGTTCCTAACAAGGAAGGCGTTTATGTGAAAGTTCCGGTGTTCTCTTTCAGCAAATTAACAAAAGTTGATATTTCTCTCGGACCAGAAATGAAATCGACGGGAGAAGTAATGGGTAAAGATCTGACGCTGCAAAAAGCTTTGTACAAAGGCTTGATTGGTGCCGGAAGAAAAGTGCCAACTTTCGGAGCGATTCTCTTCACAGTTGCTGATGCAGACAAAGAAGAAGCTTCTGAATTGGCCAAACGTTTCAACAACGCAGGTTTCCGAATCTGGGCGACGGAAGGAACGGCGAAATTCTTTGAGGAAAAAGGAATCCAGACGAAAATCGGGTACAAAATCGGGGAAGAAGATGTGAACTTGATCGATTTGATCCAGAAAGGAAAAGTGCAATACGTTGTCAATACAATGACTAAGGGGAAACAATCCGAAAGAGACGGTTTCCAGATCCGAAGAATGTCCGTGGAGAACGGCGTTCCTTGTCTGACGTCAATGGACACGGTAGAAGCGATTCTGAAAGTGATCGAAAGTATGACGTTTAAGATGGAAGCGATGTAGTTTTTGAAACTTAAATAAAATGAAAAAGCGAAAGATTTATTCTTTCGCTTTTTTTATGGATATTTTTCAGGATTTTGTGAGGTGTGAAAGACTCTGAAAATTTTTATGATTTCATTTTCTTTATCTACTTTATAAATGATGATAAAAGGAAATGTTTTGAGTGGAAGCCTATGGAAATCGTTGTGGATTTTTTTGTAATAGGTAACTTTTTTTAATTTGCTTAATGCATTTTCGAAATCTCTAAAGAAATATTCTGCAACTTTTCTTCCTGCAATCTTTTGGTAATATTCGAAAGAATTTGAAATGTCTCTATTGGCGTCTGAATTGGTTATGATTTTATAAGCCATATTTTGCTTTCATTTCAGCCAAAAAATCTTCAACAGGCATAAAATCTTCCTCCTTTAAATTTTCCATTGCATCCAATTCAAGTTTTTGTTGTTCCGTAAGTTGGTAATTTATATTATGCTCCAGCCAATTTTTTTCTTTTTTGTTTTCCAAGATTCCATCCAAATATCCTAAAACCTGTTTTAATATTTCTTCGGGTTCATTTTTTAACTTTTCTGTAATGGTATGTAAGGTTGTAGAACTCATCCTGATAGATTTTTGTCAAAGTTAGTGAAATCATTATAATATGATAATTTAAAATTGTACTTTTAATCCAAATAAAATCTATGAAAAAAGTATCACACATTTTATCTCTAGGGATTTTCTCAACATTATTGTTTTCCTGCGCCACAGTACACGACAGACTCAACACGGGAACAATTGTAAGAGATTGTACTGGAACTTATCTGAGAGTTGCAGAAAATGAAGATTACCTCGTTTGCAATGCCGAAATCCTGGAATCTAAAAAGGATGGCGAGAAAGTATCTTTGGTCTATGACAATACGGATAAATGCCCGGAAAGAGACGGCAAAATTATGTGTATGATGTACCATGAGAGCAAAGGAATGATAAGAGTCAAAAGCGTGAAATAATTCTGTAATGTTACAAAAACTCATTTTCGGATGAGGATTTTTTCTTAGGATATGATAATAGATTTATTGCAAAATCAATTGCATTGGGAAACCAAAAAGCTGAAACGGAATGAATTTCTCAAAACATCTGGAACCATCGATACCAATGTCTCTTTTGTGGAAGAGGGAAGTCTAAGGATTTTTATTGAGGATGAGAATGAAGAACGGATTATTCGTTTTGGTTATGAAGGAAATATTATCGTTTCACTGGATTCGTTTTTGTCCGGAAAAGTTTCGGATTTTTATATTCAGGCTATCAAGGCTTCGACATTGAAAGCGGCTTCCAAAAAGGATTTTTATGGCTTTGTCAATTCCAATCAAGAGAATCTGAAATTATGGAATTCGATTTTGGAAGATTTGGTTTTACAACAGATGGAGCGTAAAAAAAGATTTATTATACAGTTCTCCAAAAATCCGCTACGAACGAGTTCTTAAACGCAGTCCGAAACTGTTTCAGGAAATTCCAAATAAGTATATTGCCAATTATCTCAGGATGTCGCCGGAAACCTTGTCGAGGTTGAAAAAATCTTGACTTCAATCAATCTTTTTATGAATGAGCTTTCAGACTTTTGTAAAAATTTTTAACGATGAAAATTCAAGTTAACGAATTGCTGAGTGAACTCAAAACCATCACTGAAAACAATCTTGATTTTGCTCAATTTTTACAAAAACTTAGCACTGAAATTCTGAATTTCAGGATTTCAGAAAACAGCTGGAGTATTCTGGAATGTCTGGAACATCTCAATTTTTATGGCCAATTTTACCTTCCGGAAATCGAATACCGAATCAAGGAAAGTCAATTTCAATCCAATAATTCTGAGTTCAAAAGTGGACTTTTAGGGAATTATTTCGCCAAAATGATCCTGCCGAAAGACAAACTCAACAAGATGAAAACCCTCAAGGCTTATAATCCGATTTACACACAATTGAGTCCATCCGTTATTGAAGAATTCATCCATCAACAAAATAAAATACTCGAACTTTTGCAAAAAGCCAAAACCGTTGATCTGGAAAAAACGAAAACTTCCATCAGTATTTCCAAACTGATCAAGCTGAAATTAGGCGATACCTTTAGATTCGTAATTTATCATAATTGGAGACATATCAAACAAGCAGAGAATATTTTACTGAAACTGCATTAAAAGAGCATATCATTTGTCATTCCGGAGGAAACTTGGCGAAGCGGTTCGACGAAGCTAACTTAGAGTGCTGAGATTCCTCCGGAATGACAAAGCGACTGTTAGAATCGTCAGCTCAATCTGCTCACGAAGAGAGAAATTTTACTTTTTCAAAAGATTAATGCTCACCGTCGCCAGCTCAGAATCTGGGAATTTCTTGAAAAGATTTGTGTCCGGTTCCAGTCCGGATTCTTTACAGATTCTGTGAAAAACATCTACCTCCACTATATACTGGTCAGAAAATCCGTGCGTGGCATCATAAGCTGTAGCAGCTGTCAAACCAAGATTTTTCGAAGTGATTGTTGGTGACAGCGTGTGCAGTTCAATCAACAACAATCCGAATTTCTCCACATAAGGCGTCCATTTCCTGAGATGATTCAGAAGGTTTTCTTCCACATCTTTATTGGAAAGCCGCTTTCCCCGGAATGCGAATGCGCCGGTCGATGTGCTGATTCTATTGGAATGGGTTTCCAGAACATCTTCCCAAATCCTGTTGTGATCCAGAAAAGTGCGGATATTCAGCAAGTCTCCAAGCTCGATATTGTAATCGGATTGTAGATCTTCGGCCAGTTGTTTCGGGTTTCCAATGTCGCCCCAAATCACCTTGGCCCAAATATCATTTTTGATGAGATTGGCGCGTGTCACTTTCAGTGCTGCCTGATTGTAATCTGCGCCGACTAGAAACAATGGGTTTTCCTCCAAGTGCTTCCCGCGCAGCGTCTGCCTTTCGATCACTTCATACAGATGCTGCAACAGGGCACCATTTCCGCAGCCCATATCTAAAATGCCCTTAGGTTGCTCGTTCAATGGTCGGTTGAAAATCTCGATGACAAATTCATCAATCACTTTAAAATAAGTCAAATGCGCACCACCGCTTCCCCACACATTCATCTCCCGGTTCACGTGGATTTCGTCTTCGCCATCTTCAATTTCCCGTATTTCTGAAGCTTTTCCGAAAATCAGATTATCCAATTTTGAGAACATCGGAAGATAAGAAACCGTAACACCGTAGGCTGTGGCGCGCCTCGCGAAGAATAGTCCGGTCTCCGTAAACTGAAAGTTTTTACCCTTCTTCGAAAACCAACCCAACTCCGAAAGATAATCCAATATTTTCCCAAAATATTCCGGGTTTTTATGAAACTCTTCTGCGCTGAAACTGGCTTCCATAAAGTACTTATGAAACATTCCGCTCATCCCGAGTTTGATGATGATTGGGCCAACCAAAGCACCTTCGATATGTTTCTGAATTTGATATTTTACAGAATTGTCATCTGCATTTTGATTGATGAAAGATTGGTATTTTTCAAAAATCTGGATCCACTTTCTGCAGAGTTCTTCGGATAATTCATTGGAATGAATGACTTCGGAATCGGCTAAAAACTCAGCCAAGTCACTATATATAGGATGGTATGAAAAGGCTTCTTCGGTTTTACGATTTTTTGTGATTTTGATGATGTCAGACTCATTGTTTAGTTGATAATCCATAAAACCTTGTGACGCCAAAACCCGCAATGCAACATTCAGATAACCTTCGTTGGCTTCGAATTTTTTATTGATCAATGACAGTTCCAGATCATCATTAGCCAAAATAAAATCCAGAAATTTTTTCTGTGACAATGCCGAAATTATCGGTGCCGTCACGATGCCGTCCAAATGCCTGAAAATAGATTCCCGAAGTTTTCTCTTATCCATAAAACGATTATTTTCTGTTTTGGAAGATAAAAATTTTTCATTAATTTCAATCAATAAAAATACTTGTCTATTTTTCGGTTGTTGATGAATGGTCACTTTCCATAGTTTTGTATCACTCATCAGCTATCAATTATCATTTATGAATTTGACCAATGACATAATGTATCAGGCTTCTTTCGAGAAAAACCCGGAGTTCGAAGGCGTGTTTTGGATGGGCGTGAAGACGACTGGCATCTTCTGCCGCCCAACGTGTACCGCCAGAAAACCGAAAGCTGAGAATGTGGAATTCTTTGACAATACAAAAGACGCCATCCTGAAAGGTTATCGCCCGTGCAAAGTCTGCAAACCACTGGAAAATCCGGATGTCACGCCAATTGAAATTCAAAACCTGATGGATGAATTGTCTGCCAATCCTGAATTGAGATTCAAAGATTCGGATTTGATTGAAAGCGGACTGCAGCCGGCAACGGTGAAACGTTGGTTTCTGAAGCATCACGGGATGACCTTCCACGCTTTTCAGAGAATGTTTAAAATGAACTCGGCTTTCAAGAAACTGCAACAAGGTGAAAATGTTGTGGATGTGGCTTTGGAAAACGGTTACGAAAGTCTGAGCGGTTTCAATGACAGTTTCAAATCCATCATCGGAACTTCACCAAAACATTCCAAATTGGAAAAGATCATCGACCTCAAACGAATCGAGACACCACTAGGGACAATGATCGCGTGTGCCAATGAAAACGGAATTTGCTTATTAGAGTATTCAGACAGAAAGTCGCTGACCAAAGAACTGCAGGAAATTTCCAAATTCTTCAAAGCCAATCTGGTACAGGGTGACAATCCGCATTTCAAAATATTGGAAACAGAATTGGCAGAATATTTCGAAGGCAAAAGATTAGCTTTTACAGTGCCGCTCTCGCCAGTCGGGACCGACTTTCAGAAGAGCGTTTGGGAAATCCTGCGCGCCATTCCTTACGGAACCACGAGAACTTATCAGCAACAAGCCAACTTGCTCGGCCATCCGAAAGCCGTGAGAGCGGTGGCCAATGCGAATGGACTTAACAAAATCTCCATCATCATCCCGTGTCACAGGGTCATCGGCACCAACGGAACTTTGACGGGCTACGGCGGCGGTATCTGGCGCAAACAGAAATTACTTGAACTTGAAAAAGCCATCCTTTTTTGATCCAAGGTTTAAGATTCGAAATTCAAGGTTCCAGATTTCTAATTTCAATCCAACATCAACCATCAACCATCAACCATCAACTACTATCTATGAACCTTCAACCCACTCTGGAAAACGATTTCGTACGACTCATTCCACTTCAGGAGACCGACTTCGAGCCACTATTCTCCGTAGCTTCCGACCCGACGATTTGGGAGCAACATCCGAACAAAGACCGCTACAAAAGAGAGGTCTTCGGGAACTTCTTCCGGGGTGCAATGGAAAGCAGAGGCGCTTTCAAAATCATTGAGAAGAATACGCTCGAAGTGGCGGGAAGCACACGGTTCTATGATTATAATGCTGAAGATCATTCCATCTTCATTGGCTATACTTTTTACGCCACTAAGTTTTGGGGTTCCAAACTGAATCCACAAGTTAAAAAGCTAATGCTGGAGTATATTTTCCAATTCGTAGACAAGGTTAATTTCCACGTTGGGAAAGACAACATCCGCTCGCAGAAGGCAATGGAAAAGCTGGGTGCCAGTAAAGTGGATGAAGTGAACGTCGCCTACTTCGGAGAGCCGGAAAGGCTGAACGTGGTCTTCGAAATTACCAAAAACAATAGTCTATTATGAAAAAATACAGAATTCAAACCAGCCCGTACGTGGTTCCCACCACGGATGGCAAGTTAATCCAGGAACATTGGGGACACTCGACCGGAAATCCTCAAATTTCGATTGCGCAT
>DBLQ01000003.1:0-2628 GCA_002297505.1 Flavobacteriales bacterium UBA720 | reverse complement strand
ATGAGTTCACCGTCATCATCTCTGGCAGAAAGCATTTCGAAATCGATGGAGAAACAGTGATCCTCGAAAAAGGCCAAAGCATTCTGATTGAAAAAGGCGCCAGGGTCCGCTATTCCAACCCATTCCACGAACCCTGTGAATATCTTGCGATCTGCCTTCCGGCGTTTTCTATGGATTTGGTACATCGGGAGAGCGAATAACGTTAACGATATTTTATATGACAGCACGCGAGATTTCCCAATTTTATTGTATGTTTGATCATCCGAAGTCTTTTGTGATCTAAGCTTTCCTATATGAAAAAACATCTCTACCAGCTCCTTCTCCTCTTTTTTTTCACTCATATCAATCTTTTTGCCCAATACGATAATAAGGCTCAGAAGCAGATTATGGACATTTATGATAAGGTTGAGATCGAAGGTAAAGAGTCGGAAAGTGAAAAATTAATGCAGCAGCTTTATCAGCGGTCTCTGGACCAAGATTTCAAGGAAGGCGCATTACGTGGACTCATCCAGCTGCAGAAAATCACATTAATGCGAAATGACTACCGTGCCTCCTCAAAATATGGAGACAGGGCAGAAGTGTTAGCCAAGGAGATTAATAATGATCTCGCACTCAGTTCCGTATATCTTTCCCGTGGCCAGATCAACATTATTCTGGATAAGCATCCCGAAGCCGAAGCAGATCTTAACCAGGCATTGCACTATGCTGACGGCATTAAGAACAAAGCAGACCAGCACATCCAGCTGTGCCGCATCTATGCCAACTTTGCCGGGATGTATGAGGGACTGGACGATTTCAAAAGCTGGTACCAAGCTACCAGCAAAAGTCTCCAAGCCATCAAGACCACACCTCAAGAGCATCTCACCGATTACCAGAAAACCAAATACTATTACCTCTATATTTTCGAGCTGATGAACATGGGCAGCTACTACATCTACGGTCAGAAACCGCCGGATTTTGAAACCGCCGAGCGTTACTTTTTGGAAACTTTGAAATTCAAGACCTCGGCACCCCACTATTTCAAAATGAGTGAAAAAGATGTTTACTATGCCATCAGCAGTTTTTATCTCGAGAAAAAAGACTATCAAAAATCAGTGGATTACGCCTTGCAAACTCTAGTGGCAGAGAAAAGTAGTAATAATCCCAGGGACCGTCTCTTCGCTTATGAAAATCTAAAAAATGCGTACAAAGCTCTGAATAATCCGCCTGAGGAGACGCACTACCTCCGGCTATATGCAGCACTCAATGACAGCATCAACAGAGTAGAGAAGAAGGAAATCGTAAACCAATCTCGTAGCCAAGTGCAGAAGGCGATTTCGCAAAGTGAAGCGTCCAAGAACAAGTTCATATTGATAGGATTGAGTTTCCTCCTGGTGGTGGGTCTGGTGGTATGGTATTATATTAAAAATCACCAGAAAAAGCTTAGGCAAAACTATGAAGACCTCATTACCCGTCTCCAGGCACAATCCAAGCTAACTGATGACAATGCTGAAGTTAAAGCTTATAACAGAGAAGACCTGGAACTTCCGGAGACAGAAGAAGAGCCCGATCCTGCCACAACAAAATATGCGATGTCTGCTCAGACGGAGACCCGGATCCTGAGGAAGCTCCAGACTTTCGAGAAGTCTGGCCGCTTTCTCAAAAAAGATATCAATGTCGGCGTGCTGGCGGGACAGCTGGGGACCAACTCCCGCTATCTGTCCGATATCATCAAGAAGTACAAAGGGGAGAGCTTCAGCAATTATATCAACGGACTCAAAGTCAATTACATCGTTGCCAAGCTGTACAGTGATCCCAAATACAGGGAATATAAGGTGAGCTATCTTGCCGAAGAATGCGGCTACAGCTCACCTCAGGTTTTTGTTTTGGCCTTTAAGAAGATCCATGGCGTCACGCCGTCGTACTTTATCCAGAGTCTTAAGGAAGATCAGAATGTCAGTTAGCGGTTAGCTTGTCTGGGAAGTGATCCCATGACGGCGGTACTCACCGGGCGTCTCGCCGGTCCATTTTTTAAAGAATTTGGAAAAATTACTGGGGTCGTAGGTCAGTTTCCTGGCCACATCGGCAGGCAGCATTGCCGGATCTGCCAGCAGGTCTTTGGCTTTGTTAATGATCTTTTCATCATAATAATGACAGGGCTTCTGGCCGAGAGCTTCCTTAATTAAAAATGAAAAATGAGTCTGAGAAATCGCTAGCTGGTCGGCAATGCTTTTGATGCTAAGAAATTCAGTCTCTTTGCCACTCACGATATCCTCAATATGTTGGTCTAATAAGGATAAGAACTGGCTGGCCACCTCATTCTTGCGGTTCTTTGGTTTGTTCATAATCTGTGTTTTTTATTTTAAGCCTACTATCCGGCGCAGTTCTGTTACGGAACTGATCATCGGAAGTCTATGGGCGGCATTCCCATTGCACGTTTCATGCCATTTAAAATGATGCGCTGATATTGCGGTCATGGTGTACAGTCTAAAAGGAAAGCATCCTGTGCCGTGCGTCTCATCATATCTTCGACGCTCGTCATAGGATGCCTTCGATAGCCATCGATGGATGTCTTCGATACTCATCGACGGATGCCTTCGATAGCCATCGATGGATGCCTTCGATACTCATCGACGGATGCCTTCGATA
>DBLQ01000102.1 GCA_002297505.1 Flavobacteriales bacterium UBA720 | reverse complement strand
AACAATATTTTTTATATTTAACGAAGTCTTTAGGCTTCGTTTTTTTTATTTAAAAATTTGAATTTATGATTAAGCTTTCACGCATTTCTACAGACAATATCGAGAAGATTTTACAAGAAGCTCAGGCTTTTTCCCAAGGGAAGATCAGCAAGATTGATGGCGACGTTTTCGCAGCCAATCTGTTTTTTGAGAACAGCACCAGAACCAAAACAAGTTTCGAAGTGGCAGAGAAAAAACTGGGACTTCAGGTCATCGATTTCGAAGCAGATAAAAGTTCGATTGCCAAAGGCGAAACGATGCTGGACACAATTAAAACGCTTGAGGCGATTGGTGTGGAAGTGGCAGTGATCAGACATTCGGAGAACAGGTATTATGATGCGCTGAAGGATACGAAGCTGAGCATCGTGAATGCCGGAGACGGAACGGGACACCACCCGACACAGGCGATTCTGGATGCGCTGACAATTATTCAGGAATTTGGAAAGATTGAAGGTCTTAAGATCGGAATTGTCGGCGATGTAAAGCACAGCCGTGTGGCGAACTCCGACGCAGGATTGTTCAGAAGATTAGGAGCGAAAGTTTATTTCTCCGGTCCCGAATTCTGGTTTGATGAAGGAATGTTGGTTAACGGAACTTATTTACAATTCGATGATTTGGTAAAGGAAGTAGATGTTTTGATTTTGTTGAGAATCCAGCACGAGCGTCACGAGAGAAATTTCAATTTCAAATCTGAGGATTATCTGAAGAAATTCGGATTGACAAAAGAAAGAGAAGCGAAGATGAAACCGACATCCATCATTATGCACCCGGCTCCAATCAACAGAGGTGTAGAAATTGATTCGGAATTGGTGGAATGTGAAAGGTCTAGAATTTTTAAGCAAATGCAGAACGGCGTTTTTGCGAGAATGGCAATCCTTAAATATGATTTAGAAAACAGAGGATTCAAATTCATCGACTCCAAAAATTAAAATATTTATTCACGCTTTCGGGCGTGTTTTTTTTTTAAAAAAAAGATTAGTAAAAAGCAAAGTTAAGCAAAACGATTAAATCCGTTGCTATACAATGTTTTATAAAGAAGTAGTCTTTATTTGGAACTCGGTGTCTGATAGATTTTGGGCTTGAAATGACAAAGTTAAGTTACTAATTCGTTACCGATTAATAGAGGTTTCTTATTAGTTTAAACGGTTATATTTCAGTGTTTTGCACTTATTTTTGTATTTCCTTGTAACTCAATGTAAATTAATTTTAAACATTAAACATTTGAGTTATGATGCAGACAAAAAAATCAACGTTCAAACTGCTTTTCTACTTGAAAAAGAACGAACTGAAAAAAATGGTAATGCTCCGATTATGGCACGTATTACCATTGACGGAACACCTAAAACTTTCGGGACAAAGTTAGAAATTGACCCAAGCAATTGGGATCTAAAATATGGAAGAGTTGAGGGCAAAAGCGCAACAGCTTTAAATATTAATAAAAAGTTGGATAACATACGTGGGCGTATCGACAAAATTTATGAAGATATGCTGAAACACGAGGGCTTTGCTACTTCCCAAAAAGTAAAGCTCTCATTCTTGGGTGTTGGTGTAATGGATGATGCAATTCTAAAAGTCTTTAACGATAAAAATGAGGATTTTAAAAAATTGGTTGACAAGGAAGAACGTTCACAAAGCACCTACAACAAGTACATCACGGTTTATAATCATCTTACCACTTTTATCAAAGAACGCTATCATCGTGATGATATGGCCTTTCGGGAATTGACTGGAGATTTTATTAGGGAATTTGATTTTTATCTTCGGTACGATTTACAATCTACACATAATACGGTTTGGGTTTACACGATGCCTGTGCTAAGTCTGGTGGAATTGGCTATTAAAAAAGGTTTGATACGTGATAATCCGTTTCAAGATTATGAAATCAATATGGAAGAAACTGACAGGGGTTATATTCTTAAAGAAGATGTAGAAAAACTGATGATGTGTGCACCGCCCCACCCACGGTATGAGCTTGTGAAAGATCTTTTTATTTTCAGTTGTTTTACCGGACTTGCTTATGCGGATATTAAAAAACTGACAAGGAACAATATTCAGTCTTTCTTCGATGGTCACCAATGGATCATCAGTCGCAGAAAGAAATCAGATGTTGCTTCGAATGTTCGGTTAATGGAAATTCCGAAACGGATCATTGAAAAATATCAAGGCACCACACGAAATGAATTTATCTTTCCTATCCCCACCAATGTAACCTGTAATGTTCACATTGATAAAATGATTAAAACGGCGGAAATTATAACCGAGCAAAAAGTAACTTTTCACACGGCAAGACATACTTTCGGCACCATGTTTTTGACAGAAGGTGTACCGCTTGAAAGCCTTAGCAAAATGATGGGGCATAAAAACATTGCAACCACACAGATTTATGCTAAAATTACAAGTCAGAAGATCAGTAAAGACATGGACTTGGTAGCACCTAAATTTCAAGCTCTGGAAGACGCATTTTTAACGGCAATATAAATCGGTTTTATTACTTGAAACAGAGCAGAACTTTAACGGTTCTGCTTTTTTTTGTGCTCATATTTATTATAGCTAAGCACATTTACTTTCCATCGCAATTCCCTTCGCTGTAAAAGAGCTTATCGCTATGTTCTGAAATAGAAAATCAAAAAACATAGCCCCACACCACCCACTTCATTATATTTTTCAATTCCCTATTGCGGGCTTTCATAGCCCGGTCAATTATTCATTCTTTAAAAAATTAAAAGAATATTTCTAGAATAAACAAGTATAATCTTATACTCCTCTCAATACCCGATCATACACTTCGTTAAACCAAAGACGTTTAAACTCTTTATTTACCCGATCATCTGTAAGTTTGTTGTATAAACTTAATTTACCATCAATAAAATTCAAAAGCTCATCATCGATAGTTTCATCGAATTTATCCTGAATATTGGCTTTAGAGTTATTCTTATTAAAGAATGTCATTAGCTCTTCGTTCTGATAAACATTCTCTTTCATCTTCATGAACTCGACTTTGTCTTCATCTTTTAAATCTAAACCAAAGGTATCATTTAATACTTTTATGATTTTGGTTAACAATTCAAATTCATCTTCTTGAATACCATTAGCACCTCCAGGTGTTTGACCTTGCATATTTACTTCGGCAGACTCTAATTGTAGGTCCGTTGTATATTGGTGCTGAAGTTTGTAACTATCTAACTCTACATTCTCTAAGACATCAGTGGGTAATGAAACTCTATTCGATGGTAGTTTTTTAAATAATGCTGTTAATAGTACATAATATTTCTCTAAATCAATATCGGTAAAGGTTATAATTTGTGACAAGAATCTATACAAACGAATAAAGTCATTGATAGTAGCTTTTAGTTCAATTTGAGCTTCATTTTCAAGACCGTTAAATCGTTCTACCAAATTATTTAAAATAGGTTGTAATAATTCCATATTATCACCTTTTCTAAAGAAAATTTCTGCAAAAGCTTCTACATCATTCTGATAAATTAAATTCGTAGATTCAATTTTATTCAATACATCATAGACTGAATTTTGGTCGGTTTGATCTCCAAAATCCATGCGATTACTACCGTAATAGAATTGAAAGTCTTCCTGAACTTTTTCGGGATCGTTCACAAAATCTAAAACCATGGTAGAATCTTTCCCTTTCCGAGTACGGTTTAAACGACTGAGGGTTTGCACCGTACTTGTTCCTCCTAATTTCTTATCCACAAACATGGTATGTAATAAAGGTTCATCGAAACCAGTTTGATACATGTTTGCTACAATAAGAATTCTATATTTAGGCAATTTTAAAGCTTCTGGTACCGATATTTTACCTTCTAATTGATTCATGGACTCAGAAGTGTGTTCTGCTCCCGTATCGCCATCCGTAACGGTTCCACTAAACGCCACTAAAGCTTCATAAGGCAGGTTCATTTCACGCATGATTTCATCAAACTTTAGTTTGTATCGAACTGCGTGTAATCTACTTTTTGTTACCAACATGGCACGAGCCATACCTTGAATTTCATTTTGCGTTTGCGATGCAAAATGTTCAAGCATGATACGTGTTTTTTTCTCTATTGCATGATCTTGTAAATCTACATAGTTTGCCAATAAACGTAAGGTTTGTTTTTTAGAATACTCTTTATCTTCTACCTCCGAACGCTTAACTAATTTGTAATAACGACGCCAAGACATGTAGTTTTTCAGCACATCCAAAATAAAGCCTTCTTTAATGGCCTGTTCCATAGAATACAAATCAAACTCGGTTTTATCTCCAGATGCATTTACAGTCCCAAAAATTTCTAATGTCTTGTTTTTTGGAGTTGCTGTGAAAGCAAAAAATGAAATATTCTTTTGATCGCCTTTGCTTTTGATTTCATCCTCAATGATATCATCTAAACTTTTTTCTACTACGTCTTTTTCTTCCGCCTCTTCTAAAGACAAGGACTTACGAAGATGTCGAGCAGCTTCACCTGATTGAGATGAATGGGCTTCATCTATAATTACGGCAAATTTACGATCTGAAAAACGTGATACCGTATCAGAGATTACAGGGAATTTTTGTAAAGTGGTTACAATAATTCTACTCCCGTTTTCGATTGCTATACGTAAATCTTGTGCTGATTTATTTTCATCGATATAGGCTACAGCTCCAGGCGTTTGCTCAAACTGACGAATGTTGTTTTGTATCTGCTTGTCTAATACACGACGGTCTGTAACCACTATCGTGGTATCAAATAATGATTTTGGGTCAGAGGGATTTTGGTACAAATCTGATAGGCGGTGAGCCAACCAAGAAATCGTATTTGATTTACCAGAACCAGCCGAGTGTTGGATTAAATATTTTTGACCAACTCCTTTTTCTTTAACATCACTTAATAATTTATTAACTGCTCGACGTTGATGAAAACGGGGGAAAATTAATACTTCTGATTTTTTTACTTCTATTCCATTTGTTTTAGGATTAAAGACTTTCTCCTCATTGGTTTGTAAATTGATAAAATTCTGCACCAAATCCATTAAGGAATCTTTACGCATTACATCGCGATACCAATAGGACGTAGCAAAATCATCATCACAATGATTTTCTAAATCTTGATTAAATGGTAAAAAGAAGGTTTTTTCATTGGCTAAACGCGTAGTCATGGCTACCTTTTCTGTGCTTACTGCAAAATGAACTAAGCATCGCTGAAATTCGAATAGTTTTTCTTTAGCATCTCTGTCTTTACGATATTGTTCTATCGCTTGGGAAAGATACTGACCTGTTAACGCATTTTTAAGTTCAGCAGTAGCTACAGGAATACCATTGATGAAGAAACCTAAATCAAGTGAGTTGTTATTTCTGTTTGAATAAGCTAGTTGACGAATAACTGTAAGCTTATTCTTTTTGTATTTATCTAAATGCTCAGGTGAACGATCGTGATTGGGTTTGAAATAAGCTAACTGCAATTTTACCCCACGATCTTTTAAAGCACCTTCACGAAGAACCTGTAAGGTTTTATTATTAGCAATAGATTTTGCAACGTTTTCTACAATCTTCCGATTCGTTAAAGCGCCGTATTGTTGCTCTAACTTTAGGTATTCATCCGGTTGTGTCTCTTTTACAAAATTTATAACATCCTCTTCAATGAGGCATAAATCTTTATTGTAAACAGAAGTGTGTTTCTCCTGATACTCTTGTACCGTATGCACTAAATAATTTACCACATGTGCTTCAAAAGCACCTTCGTTCGTTCCTGTAGCCATAGCCTATATATCTATTTTGCCTGTTACAGCTTCTGAGATTAATGATTGACGGTATTCTTTGAGTTTGTTGATTTGTACATCTATTTTTTCTTTCGCCTTATCAATTGTTTGGAATTTATTTTGAAAATATAAAACAATACTTTTTTGTTCCTCATAAGGCGGCAATATTACTTTAAGTGATTTTAATAGAGTTTGACTCAAAGATGCTCTAGTTACAAGATTCATTTCTTTAACTAATGAAACTCTAATATAATTACTTCTAAAAAAGTATTTAGAATACTCTGGATATAATTCTTCTAGACTATAAGGTCTAAATCTTATCGTAAAGCCTGAAAAGACTGCATTTTCAATTGTTTTTAAACAAGTAGAAGCAATTCCTATTTCTTCAATAGTTTCAGATGTTCTAGTAAAAAAAACATCTCCATATAATACAGAATATGCTTCACGATCTTCTTCGGAAGATTTTGCTAAACCTTCAACTGTTGTCGGTAATTCGTAGTTTTTATAAATATCACCGTAATTTACAAACGGATGACCTTCTCCAAAATAATCACCACCTTTGCTTACTCCATTTTGGCAACTTCCTAAATACCCTAAAGGCTTTACTTCCCAATGCTCAGGAATTTCACCAATCCACTCAATCCCAGAATCCTTCATCGGAGCATTTGGATTAATACCTTTCGTTACCGCTTCGTTGATGATGGCTTTTTTCTTTTCTTCCAGCAGCAGTAATAAATTTTCTTTTTTCTCTATGATAGCATCAATCTCGGCCGTTTTCTTGTCTAAAAATTCAGCAATGCGAATTTGGGTTTGTTTTTGGGGGATCGGTACTTGGAAATCATTTAGATTCGTTAATGATACTCCTCCAATTAGCCCGCTTAATGAACTATTAAATTGAACCTTAAATCCATCACTTTGTAAATAATAATAGATAAATTTTGACGATTCACTATCTTCACCTGTAAAACAAGCTAGTTTATTTACAAAACAAACTTCTTGTTTGGTGAAAGTTAATTTCTTTCCTGCACTACCTCCCTCAATACATAAAAGAGATGAACCAAGTGGAGCTAATTTATATTTAGTTTCATTGTAGGGTATAATTATATCCGTGTCATAATTACAAGAATTATTATGGACATTTATATCCTTAGAAGAAATGTAAATCCTACCTTCTAGACCATCTTCGTCATTAGAAAATTTATTTTTTTCAGCATCATTCAAACTATTACCAGTATAAATGGATGAAAAATACTTTAGCTTAGAAACTGACCAATTTACAGGGATATCTGAATATATATTAATTATATCTCCCATTATACAAACAATTCTTTAATTAAATCAGAAATACCCTTTTCTCCATTTTTGCCAAATTCAAGATTTAATATCTCTTCTTTGATATCTACAGAGGGTCTTAACGGCACATAGTTATAGAAATATTTAGAGAAGTTAATTTCGTAGCCAATTTTAATTTTGTTGGCATCTGGCCATGCATGATCTACATGTGGTAAAATATTCTCAGCAAAATATGTGCGTATATCATCTGATAGCGGAATACGTTCTGTACTACGCTTTTTGCTATCGGCGACTAACTCTCCCTTTTTGTCTTTTTTGTATTCGCCATTGTCATCATAAGCAGGTCTTTCTACTGGCACACTATAATAACCAAAGAACTCATTATCGAATATTTTAGAATACTCATTCTCTTCGAAATGGGTATAAATATCTACTACTGCATCAATATGATGTTCCAAGATCTCGTTACGCTTATTACCTAAGCTACGCTTGTTAGGAGTTGCGAAGCCTGTTTTACCAGAACGCTTGTCTTCTACATCAGATGCGTTGATGAGTTGCACTTTACCACGACGATGAACAGGTTTGTTATTGTCTAAAAACCAGATATACGTACCGATACCTGTATTGTAAAACATATCTTTAGGCAACGAAATAATACAATCTAACAAATCACTTTCTAGGATAAACTTACGGATATCGCTTTCGCCACCACCTGCACTACCAGAAAACAAAGGTGAGCCATTGGTTACTACAGCTATTTTACCACCTGATGCCTCCATTTTAGAAATCATGTGTTGCAAGAACAACAATTGTCCGTCACTTTTCGCAGGTAAACCTGCATAAAAACGACCTGCAGGATTGGTACTTTCATTGTTTACAAAATCGTAATCTTTTGCCCAAGTTACACCATACGGCGGATTAGCAAATTGGTAATGAAATTTTTTATCTGGAAAGCGATCGTTTGTTAATGTATTTCCATGCTTAATATTATCGACATCACCACCCGAAATAAGAGCTTCTGCTTTAGCAATAGCATATGATTGTTCATTTATTTCCTGCCCATAGGTAAAAATAGTTGGTTTCGGTCCAGTAACAAATAATTCATCTACAATATAATTCTTTGCTAAATTCACCATACCACCTGTACCCAATGTGGGATCATAAATAGTACGAATGATTCCTGGTTGAGATAATTCTTCTTTTTCTGTTGAGAAAACTACTTTGTACATTAATTCAATTACATCTCGTGGGGTAAAATGTTCCCCCGCAGTTTCATTGGATTGCTCATTCGAAATACGGATCAATTCTTCGAATACATAACCCATATTTTGGTTATCGTACTTCTCTAAAGACAAGTCTACATCGCACATGGCTTTCACCATTTCGTACAATAGTTTGTTCTTTTGCAAGCGAGCGATGATTTTTTCGAATTGAAAGTTCTCTAAAATTTCAATTACAATAGCATTAAAACCATTTATGTAATTATGAAAATCGATATCAATGGTTTTTGTACTTTCTTTTAACGAGTCGAACGTGTGTCGTGATGTATTATAGAAATTTAATCCACCTGCTGCCTTTTTTAAAATGGGAGCTAATTTATCATCCGCTACCTTTCCTTTAAAGTTTTCATAAGCAGTGCGTATGTTCTCGTTTTTATCTTTAAGGATACAATCTAAACGGCGTAATACCACGAAAGGTAAGAGTACATCACCAATTTCGTTTTTCTTGAAAACGTTCCAAAGTACCTTATCGGTAATATTAAAAATGAAGCTTATATCGGGTCTTTGTGTAGACATGTAATACTATTGTTTGTTTTTGTTTATGCAAAGATATGTTTTAATTGTGCAGTAGAGATGCATTGGTTAAGGAAAGTGATTAATTAATCTATTTTTTATTGAATAATCTGGTGGTAAGCCGTAACATTTTTTATCCTCTAAATTACGTTTCATACCGTTAATGGTATTTATTGCAGATCTAATCCCCGCCTTGATTTTTGGAACCTCATCCACTAATTCTTTAAATTGACTATCTCCATGAGCTTGAAGATTAATTTCAAATATATTCCAGTATTTAAAAGAGTTATCATCATTTACTCTACTTGGATCATCTATAGAAAATAATTTAAACCCCTTATCACAATTAATTAAATGATAATTTGAAAAAGAGCTTCTTCGATGAATAGAATTAGGAGTTATTACTAATTCTGTAGTAATCGAATAACCTCTTAATGCAATAATCCTAGTATTTAAATCATGAAATATTGATTGCATTTTAGCTTCAGAAAAACCTCCATTTTGACGAGAAGAAACAATTAATAAATGAAATTCAACTCCTAATTGTAATGGTAATATAGCATCTAAAAATAAGATAATATTTTCCACACCATAATTAACAAATACTCCATTTACATTTTTGTCATTATTAAATAAGTGGGGATCTGTAATTATTAATGAATTATAACCTAAAGTTTGAGTTGGCATTATTGCTTTCCAACCAATTAATCCAGCATTATTGTATATGTCGTTTTTGTTACAGTTTTTTTGGAATTTATTCGATATAATCTTGTCATCAATTTTTTCATTTTGGAATAAAAGACCAAAGTGCTCTTTTAAACTATTGATTTCTGCGTCACCTTTCTTTAAGAAAAAAGCTGATAGCGGCTTCCCTTCAACTATATTATTATCAGCTTCAAAATCAATAAAAAATTGCTCATTAGGGATAGGTTCTTTACCTCCCGTATCTTGCAAATATTGAAACAAAATACTTTCGTCAGCTAAAGCAATTTCAAGGTCATAATCAGTCTGAGACATATTTAAGTAAACGTCAGAATGATGCTTTAAAATGTTGTTCCAATTTTGGTATTTAGAGCTTTCAAGCAAAATCTCTTCTAAAATCTCCTTATCCGAGTAAACTTCAAACTTCATAACTATTGATTTTTTTGACGTTTTAAACGAATTAGTTCTAAAGTACTTGAAGATGACGCATCAAAAAAACCATTTCCAAAAGCATTTTCAAATGTACCATCTGGCTGATAATTCATGGAGTAAGCAACCACATCGGATTCAGAATTAAAATAAATAGTTGAAAATGGTGTTGGATTGATATCGTCAGAGTCTAAGGCATATTCTTTAATAGCATTCATAACTTGAGAACGACGTATAATATACTCCGAATGTGTTTCTATAATAAACTTCACTTTATATTTATCGTAAACATCAAAAAACAAATCACATAATTTACTTTGTAACGCAGGATGTAAATTAAGTTCAGGTTCTTCTACAATAACGAAGTAATTAAAGTTCGATTTTTTGCTTTCTTGCTCTTTGTAATAAATAACAGAGGCTAACCTGAGAATTAACAATACCGCTTGAATCGATCCCATTCCTTTATCTGCTAAAGGAATAAATACTTCATTTTCTTTTAAAGTGATATCATAAGCCTCACCGTTTATTAATTCAATTTTTAAATCAGTTCCAATCTGAAATTCCTTAATCCACTCTTTAACAAAACCTGAGATGATAGGGTCATCTTGTAAACCTAATTGATAGTATTTATGTACTACATCGGCCAAATCATTATTCTTATCTCGAATTGATAATAAAGCAGATTGTTTGTTAAGTGTTGCTGGCAAATAAAACACTTTGGAGCTATTTGTAAAACTTAAAAACTGATCAGAGAAATTTTCGAATTTATTGCGATTGATGTAATAGTAACGTAAATCACTGAAAACTTCTTCTTCATCGCTTTCTATAATTTCTTCATTTTCGGAAATTTCTTCTGTGACATCGTTTTCATCAATACTGTTACCCTGACTTTCTTCTATTAGCTCTACATTCGGGTTTTCAATCCAATATTGAACATCCAGTTCTCTGAATAAATCATCAAATAATTGAGTGAATTCATTGCCGTTATAATCCGCTTCCACAGTAAAAGATGTTTCAATTTCAGTTTTTGCATCTTTTAAATTCTCTATGTTCTTAGATAATTTTTCTATTCGACTTTTAATGTCAATACTATCTTTAGAAAGCTCATCCGTTATAGACATAAGTGCTTGCTCAAGTGCTTTCTTTTGCTGTATGGCTTCATTTAGTGCATTATTTTCGACAGTTTCTTTATAATTATATGAAACTATTGCATGTTCTTTTTGAGGATCGACTTCTAACGCAAAAAAAGATGATGAATCAGTAATTTTAAAAGTAGTTACATCTAAAATTGTGCTATCCTTCTTACCTGTTACGTTTAAATAAAACTCATAATTACCTAACTTTAATGTAATAGGAATGTATTCTTTATTTTCTCTTTCACTCATCGTTTTGCATAATGCCCGATCGAATGTTACGATATTTAATAGTTCTACACTTCCTTGGTTTAAATCTAATTGTTTCAGTTTACCCGATTTAAGATAATTGTAGACCATTACAAACGCCTTAACAAAAGTAGATTTACCTGAATTATTCTTACCTACTACAAATGTTATATCGTTAAAATCTAATTTTGGAAAATCCTCAAATTTTCTAAAATGCTTAAATGTTATACTGTTTTTCATGAAGAATCTTTATGAATATTGGTTAATTGTTATTTTAAGTCTTTCAATAAGACGGCTTTTCAAATCTATTGGCTTTAATACCTTCATGTTTTCACCATAAGACAATATCAGTGATTCTAATTCGTAGTTCAGTTTTACTTGAATTGTCAAAATATTGTCCTTCACTTTTTGCGAACCATGAATAGGTTTGGATACGATATATGGAATAATATTTTCTGATAACTCTATTGAAACTTCAGTAACTTGATTTTCTTCGAAATTTGTTACCCCTATAATATCTTCGAAATATTCTTCAAAGTTTATATCAGTTTCAATAAAACTCTGATTTCCAATTTCAAGATTTATAATACGATCTAATGCTAAATTTTGAATATTTTGAAAATCATGATTCCAACCAAACAAAAACCAACGACTGTTGTGTTGTTTTAAATAATATGGCGAAATAACATATTCATGAACTTCATTAGATTTAAACGATTTATAAGTTATTAGGATAACTTGTTTATTTTTGATAAAGTTAAAAACAGGTGTTAAATTTTCTATGCCTACCAAAAACTCGTTCTCCTCAAATGAAATGATGTGATTTCTATTAGAATCTTTAGTTCCAAGTAATTTAGTCTCTAAACTTTCTAAATTACTTAAACCAGAAATCCCCTTAATTCTGGAAATAATTTCCAAAGTATTATCTATTGATTCTAATTCGTCATTAGTTAAAGGCTTTTTTAAAATTGAAAATGAAGCATCTTCATATTTATAAAATACCCTACGACCATCTTTTATTGGAATTATTGGTGCTTCAAATCCAGCGTCACTTCTCATAAAATCAATATCTATAAAAATTTGCCTTCTCGAAACAGTAGCTTCTTTTCCATAATGTTCGGTTAATGCGATTGAACAATGGTTAATCAAATCATCAATATAAAAATTTTTATACGGATTTGAAAAACACTTGTCTAATACTTTATAACGAATCTGAGCATTTTTGTTAACAGCCATGTACGATGGTTTAAATCTTCCAAAAATAATCAATTCATAATTGATTGTTTGCTTTAATAACATCAATAATAAGTTTTATGAAGAATATCTATTTTTTGTGCCATTTTATTCTGTAGCCAAAGCACATTTACTTCCTTTTCCAATTCCTTCGCTGTAAAAGAGCTTATGACTACTTTTTGATATAGAAAATTGAAAAACAGCTCTCCCAATTCACTTCCCTCTCTACTGTTTTTCAAATCTCTATCACAGGCTTTCAACGCCTGGTCAATTATCCCAAAAATTAAGAGAAAATATTTCCATAATCAACCGGTAAAAAGGCAGCCAAAGTACGGCGGTCACCCACGCTCAATCCCTGCCAAAAGACTACGGCATAAACGGTTTCCTCCCTAAAGGTACCCTCCAATTATTCCGTTTCCTTTTGGCTTCTCACTTTGTCCGCTAAAATTATCTGCTTTCTTTTTTCCGGTTTTTCTTTTGAAAAATATTTAGCGGAGCCTGAAAGGCTTTTAGAGGTTGGGTCGGAAAGAAGATTAAGAACAATTCAAAATGTAAAATCTTTAAAAACAACAGTTATGAACATTATCGGAAGACTGACAAGGGATGCGGAAGTGCGCAACTTGCCAAATGAAAAACAGGTAGTTAATTTCTCAATTGCTACTAATGACAACTATCGCAACAAACAAGGCGAAAAAATTGAGCAGACCACTTATTTTGAGTGTGCCTATTGGATTTCTCCAAAAATTGCCGAACATCTTACCAAAGGAACTTTGGTTGAATTGAGTGGAAGAGCTTACACATCTGCATGGATAGGAAAAGATGGAGAGCCTCATGCAGGACTTAATTTCCATACGTCACAGATCACACTCCACGGAGGCGGTAAAAGAAGCGACAGCGATACCACAAAATCCATTAAAACAATTACTAAAGCAGATTCTAAGTCGAATGATAACGGCAAAGAGGACGACCTACCATTTTAAAAACAAAAATTCTTAAATCTAAATATCAAAATCATGGCACATAATTTAAATTTCAACAACAGAACAGGAAAATATTCATTTTTCAGTGTAAAGGAAAAAGCATGGCACAACTTGGGGCAGATCGTAAAGGAATATCCAACAAGTGAAGAAGCCATCAAATTTGCAGGACTTGATTACGAGGTGGAAAAATCTCCCCTGTATACAAAGGGTACAGGAATTATCGAAAGTACAAACGGAATAGAAATGATCAATTCAGAATTGGAAGTTTCTAACTACTTTGCCAATATACGCACCGATAATAACACCGTTTTAGGCGTAGTAGGAAAAGATTATCATATTGTTCAAAACCGTGAAGCCTTTTCTTTCTTTGATTCTATTGTAGGCGGTGGAGCTGGTATCTTATACGAGACTGCAGGAGCTTTGGGAAATGGAGAGCGAATTTTCATTACCGCCAAATTACCCGACTATATCCGTGTTGGAAATGGTGACGATATTACGGAAAAATATATTTTCCTGACCACCTCCCACGATGGAAGTGGAAGCATCACCGCCGCATTTACCCCTGTTCGCATCGTTTGTCAAAATACTTTAAACGCTTCACTACAAAATATGAGCAATGTGGTGCGGATCAGACATACTGCAGGAGCAAAACAGCGTTTGGAAGATGCCCACAAAGTAATGGGGTTAGCTAATAAATTAAGTACAGAATTGGAAAGCACTTTTAATCATTGGGCAAAAATAAAAGTCGGTGATGATGCTATGAAAAAGCTGATCCAATTGGCACTCTGCCCCAATAAAGAAACCTTAAAACATCTACAGAAAGGAAATTTTGATGATCTGTCAACTGTATTTAAAAACACCGTTGATGATGCATTTGCCTACGCAATGATCAGCGAAAGCCAGCAAACGGATACAACCAAAGGAACTTTGTTTGGCGCTTACAATGCTGTTACAGGATATTTTCAGAATGTCAGAAATTACAAGGATAATGAAGCCAAACTTCAGTCCATCGTCTTGGGAGGGACAGCACAATTAAAGTCTCAAAAAGCATTTGATCTATGTGAAAATTTTGCCCGATTTGGCGTAGAAACTTTGATCATGAATTAACAATGTTTAAAAATTAAGTACGGGAAACTTAAGTCTCTGCCGTACAAGAGCAAAACCTATGAAATATAATATTGTCAACGAGATAAAATTAAGTTACTCCAGAAAAGGAAATTCTGAGAAATTGGTTGGTAGTTCACGGGACGCAGTGGATGTTTTCCGCCAGCATTTTGACCGTGATGAAATGGATTACCGAGAATCATTTTTTGCATTATATTTAAATCAGGCTCACAAAGTTTTAGGGATAAGAAAAATTTCTGAGTCGGGAATTTCTTCTACGATTGTCGATGTTCGTATCATCATGCAGGCGGCACTGCTTTGTAATGCCTCGGTTGTTATACTGGCGCATAATCATCCCTCCGGAAACTTGAAGCCGTCTGCAGAGGATTTGAAAATTACCGAGAGAATCAAAAACGCATCAGAATTTTTAAACCTTAAATTACTGGATCATTTCATCCTTACGGCGACCAATCATTTATCATTTGCTGATGAAGGTCTTCTGTAAATGAATTCATATTATTAAACAAAATACACGACAATTCAAATATTGTCGTGTATTTTCAAATTCGCGCGAAAAGACAATTCCTTCCTATGGTCGGAAACGTCTTTTCGCTGGTTAAGTGGAAATCAACTCTTTTGATTAGCCTTATTTCCCCCCCCCACCATATCAAACCAGTTGATCAATTTTAAATTACTTGATATCAAATTCAAAATCTACTTTCCTTTCATTGCCGAAACTATCATTTATCCAGATACTGAATTTATGGGATTCCGCCGATTCGGAAGTATAGTATAACCTAAATTCTTTCTGCGATAATACATATATATCATTTGGGATGTACGGTGCATCACTGTAATGTCGCAGTTTGCCGGTTCCTTCGTATTGAAAATATCGGATAGTGTATTTTGTATCGCTAAAGTTAGAGGCTGTTTCCAAAGACATTCTTATTTCTACAGTTTCATTTTCCTTGATCTGTCCTGGAACCGGCATTATTTTGATCTCGAATGGAAAATTTTGCTTTAGTTCCAAATCATTATCCTGACAAGAAACAAAAATAATACTGATTACAATTATGATACATGAATACTTCCAAAGATGTGAAATGTTATAATTGATTACATTTTTCATTTTATATATTTTTAAAAATTAAACCTTAGCCCACAACCAAACAAAACATGTAAAGCACCTAGCTCACTGTTCTGCAAAAAACGTAGTTGTCCATTAACCATAAAAACCAAGTGCTTCGTCACATAGCTTTCTACGGAGAGCTTTCCTCCTGCACCATAAACAAAACTTTCTGTACTATTAAGTAACGAACCATCAAAAAGATATGCTTGACCTCTATTGACATGTTCATAACCTACAAGCCCGCTGATTCCTAAATTTAAATTGACATTGCGCATCGAGTCACCCCATAAATAAAAACTGTAACCACCATTAAATAGAAATGTATCGATCGGAATATCATAAGCCCTATATTCATAATATTTCCTGCTGTATTCAGCCAATCCAAACCAGTAGTTACCGTTCTTTGCATAAGAAACAAGTCCCGCTGCTAAAACATAATTCTGCTTTTCTGGAGAATTAAGAAATACAGAATAGGATATTTCAACTCCTTTTTGCTTTGGAATCATCTGCTGAGCAAATAATTGTACATTCATTACTAAAATGAAGAGTACTGCTATTAATAATCTGCTCATCTTAGTTGGTTTTAAAATTTAAACTATTGATAAGCTTTGCATTAATAAGCTCTGTATTCTCTAACTGAACTTTTTGATGTCTGCCTCCATTTCTTTCCAAAATCTCAATTTCTAATACCTGATCTTTTAACAAGGTAAATTGCTCCAATAGATAAACAGCAGTTATGCTGGAGTTATGAATGGCACTCGTCATTGGTGAATAAACCCTGATTGGCTCCAACAATTTATCCTGAACAACCGTTCTTTTTAAATTCTTCTTATCAACAATTTTAAAGTTGATGAGTTCAATATCATACGCTACATTACTGCTGTTAACAACCTGTAAAGTAAAATAGAATTTGTTGTCATTCACATGTAATGCACGAACAGAAAACTGAATACCAAAACTTTTCGCTGCGATATGCTTAACCGTTTTTCGACTCTTCCTATGAAGATTTTCCATAATCAAATCTGTTAAAGAAGAAGAGCTCCCTTTTAAATCTTCAAAAAGTACATCCGTTGTATATTGACTTTCAATCGTTCTCTGCATCTTTACCAAGTCGTAACTGAGGACATCAGGATAAGAACTGTAAAAAACATCGAAGCTGTAAAATTTTCCATCTTCTGTGATGACTGAAAAATTGGTTTCTTCTTCAAAATCCCTCACGACAGATTTGACTCTAAGAACATTACCTATAGGCTCAGCCTTATTGGCTACTAACAATTCACTCCCCAAATCAACATAGCGAATAGGAGATGGGAAAATCACATGGCTCGTTTTACTGTAGGTAACTTGCATTCTGTAAGGTTCCAATCTTGCCTGTTCGAGAGAAACATAGGTCATTACCGAATCCTGACCAAATGCTCTGCTGAAAAACAGCAGAAATAACATGATGAGAATATAATGGCTCTTTTGTGTATTCATTTTTTATTTTTTTTGATTAATTATTTTTGGGTACTAGCAATACCTGATGGCCTGCTTTTACGGTGACTTTCACTTGTCTGACTCTCTTTTGGAAATAGCCGGACAAACCCTGCACGACTCCCCTGCTCAGATCAGCGGCGATCTGTTGTCCTGCTGACTGGGTCATCATAATATTGGTACCTGAAGTCTGGCTCATATTAGCGACAATATCATTGACCGCATTTTGCTCCGGTGAATAAGGAATATACAATCCTGGCTGACCATCATTGTCGTGGACATTAATTTCCACCGGATACACATTTCCCTTGTATTGAATGGAAGATATTTTTAGCTGAAGTCTTCCACCCTGAAACTTCACAGCAGCAATCAATAGGCTTCCGGCGGGAATTTCAGCACGCCCCAGCTGCATTCCCTCAGCAAGTCTAATGGATAATGTGCTTTCATTAACTAAAGTCTTTGTCTCATACACCACAGCCCTAATCGTATTTTTGGATAAAACTGATTTTTTGATTCATTTTGTGTCTCATAAAATCGATTCTGATTTAAACCTGCAATAAAAGCACTATCCGACTGCTCCCTGTATAATGAAGAAACAATATTTGAATGGGATGGCTTAGCCGGTGTCAGCTTAATCTTCTTTTCTGTTGGCTTTTCATCCTCTTCTTTTGTTGGCGGATCTTCCTGTTTAGTAGTTGTTGGAAGGTATTTAGCTGCCATCTGATATGATTTTTCCATCAGTTCTAGCTGGTCGTTCATTCCAAGTCCTGCAGGAGTAGCATTATTCTGCATCGCGTCATTCTTTAATCTTGAAATTTCTTTTCTCAGATTATGGACTTCCTGATCATCCCGACCATAAAATGAACTCAAAGTCTGCTGTGCATTACGATAGCTGTTCACCGCATTCTGATCGGACTGTTGAAGACCACCAATACCACCAGTCGGACTTGATGAATTAGTATTAGAATTTAAGCCGCTTTGGTCATTCCAATAGTCAGATAATGTGGTTACGGCATTCCTTTTTTCTTCATTTTTTTGCTCCAGTAACTGCTGTTCATAAGCCTTTTGCTTATCTGATTGTAACTGCCCGTCCTTTGCCTGCGGGATAGCCGCATTAAAGCCAGCCTCCTCAACAAGAGCATTGTTAGCTTTTGGCTTAAAGATCAGGTAAAAACAAGATGCGCAAACAGCAGCCATCAAAAAATAGATGATTGGCTTTTTCAGTTTTTCCCATTGAGCTTTTGGATCTTCATTCACTCCATTAGAATTTTGAGGGAGATCATTTTCTGTCAATTTAATTTTCTCTGAATCTTTCATATGTTATTTTTTAATGGGTGATTCTACAAGATCGTTCTGGTCAGAAGCTTTTTCTATCGCTTTCGTAGAAATGCCGTCAATGTGGTCAATGGATATTGAATTACTTCTTTGACCCGTTGAAATAATAACATGGATTATGACAATGACAGTCAGCAAAAAATAACTACCAAAAAAAATCTTAGTGAGCAATCGCTGTTTCTCTACAGAGAGAGTTTTCCAACGATCTTCCGTAGTCAAAACACAATGTTCAATTTTGTCTCTTAACTTTTTCATTATTGCAATTTTTAACGTTCAACGGTTTCAACATCTCTATTTTCAATCACATTGAATTTTTCAATCGTAAATCCCTGCGGATTGCTGTCAGACCTTACTGAATTGACAAGTGAACAGTCTGTTACTAAATTCCTGATGGTAAGATTACTGGATCGGATAATAAACTGTCTGGCATAAGTCTTTACGCCATAGGGATAGCTGTTGAAATTGGCAACGACACTGTCGACCTCGATCCTCTGTTGAATATTACCGGAGATGATTCTATTATAATAGCCTTTCTCCTGAAGGTCTTTATAGTAATTGAATGCCGATTGGTCTGCCAGATTAAAGGCTCTTTTTACATTGCTTTCAATCGCATTCTTATCAGGTGCTATCGTGAAAAACAATTCGTGAAATCGTCTAACGTGCTCTCTGGCTTCAACAGGTCTGTTGATCGACATATCCTGCGATAGCGCGACCATTAAAGACTTACCGTTATCCAGCACATAGATTTTCTGGCGCTGTTCTTCAGCGAACTGATAGGATTTGAAGACCACAACACCTACCACTCCAAAGCACAACACCGCAAAAATAAACGTAAACAATCGGATCTGCTTGAAGCTGCTCTCAATATTTCTTAATGTTTTAAATTCCATAGAACTGTATTTTTATTTTAATAATCTTCCCGAAATATTTCCTGTTGCTGAACCAACTGCAGCTCCGGCGACATTCCCAGATTTCGTGGCTGTCTGGTTGACGTTGCGCATGAAATTGCCTGCACCTCCTGCCTGAATGACCCAGCCTGTCACCGTCGGTACTGTAAAGTATCCTATAATGCCAATTACCATATAAATGATATAAACCGTATTGGAGGTATCAGGAACGAAAGTCGGATCAGCGAGCATCTCAATATCCCGTTGTAAGATCAAAGTCTGTATTTTGGCTAGAATAGCACTGAAAATATCTGCAACCGGCAGCCATAAATAGACACTGATGTATCTTGTCAGCCACTGACTCAACGTACTTTGAAATCCATCCCAAACTGAAATGGCAAAGGCTATCGGTCCTAGTATTGAAAGTACGATCAGAAAGAAGGTCCTGATGGTATCAATCACCAAGGCTGCCGACTGAAAGAGGATTTCAAGAAATTCGCGGAAGCCGTCCCTGATATCTTTCTTAATAGCGAACATTTCTCTCTCAATATACATTCCCGACATCGTGACCAGATCCGATGGTGACCAACCCAGCTCTTCCAGCTTTTTGTCAAATTCTTCGTTTGAAATCAAATACGCCATCTCAGGATTTCTAAGCATGGCTTCCCGTTCCAAAAGATCCTTTTTCTGCTGCAGCTCGTTCATATCCAAGACCTGATTTTCGAGCATGGAATGGCTACCCTGAACAATGGGACTCATCACTCCATTCAAGCTTCCTAAGACCAATGTGGTAAAGAACATAATGCAGATGCCGATAGCAAATGGTCTGAGCATAGGAAACAAATCTATAGGTTCCGATCGGCTCAGCGACTGCCAGACTTTTAAAGCCACATAGAACAGTGCCCCTAAACCCGCAACGCCTTTTGCCAGCGCCGCCATATCAGCGCACATCGGCATCATTTCTTCGTAAACAGAACGCAGAACTTCGTGTAAATTAGTCGGTTCCATATTACCAGTATTTTTGATTGGAGGTTCCGTAAAGATCTAATACTCTTTGCGTGTTGTTCTGCTTTTTAGCTCTCAGATAACTAACTGAAATGTTTTTATTGGTATAGTATCGTACAAGGTTGTGATAAGCTTTCACTTCTTTGTATACTCGATCAATAACATCCATCCTTTCTTTATCATTCAGAGAAAGACCGTTGGAAGTGATGATTTCCTTCAGTTCTTTCAATAGCTCTGTACTCTCCGTGAGAAGCGCAGAATAACCATTGGCAATGGAAGCTAATTCCTGAGGATTGAAGTTGGGATCATTGAGCATCTTGGCAAAATTGTTCACATACATTTCAGAAACGTCGCCCACTAAAAGTACGGTCTGCTGTACTTTTCTGGCATCCTTGATCAAGTTATTGATGGCTTTGAGCTTATCGTAATATTCTTTACCCTGTTCATAGACTTTCTTGACCTCGTTGAAGTTCTTAATTACATTCGATACCGTCGATGAGGTTTGCACAATTTCATTCGCAGAATTGATAATGCCCTGAGCTAGATTACCGGGATCGGTCACTACAAATTGTGATTTAGCAAATGTGATCGTAGAGAAGAATGCTAACATCATTGTTTTGATAATTAATTGTTTCATTGTTGTAAAATTTTGAATGATTTAATGGTCTTTTGTGTGCGATTTGATTCTCTTGAGAGAAATCCGCTTGATGGCATGTTCGACATTGCCATCAAGTTCTGATGCAAGATTCATCACTTCCATCTTTTCTGTTTCTTCAGTGGTATAAGCCAGATATTCTTCAGTAGAAACTTCGGTGGCATAGACCGCA
Organism: Flavobacteriales bacterium UBA720; assembly: GCA_002297505.1. Taxonomy (GTDB): domain Bacteria; phylum Bacteroidota; class Bacteroidia; order Flavobacteriales; family Weeksellaceae; genus Epilithonimonas. The sequence goes on along the minus strand of DBLQ01000102.1, from coordinate 1,142 downwards.
GAGTGTGTTCCGCCCAATCCGATCCATACTTCCTTGTACAGTCTTCTCGGATCGTTGTTCATATTAATCGACAATACTTGAGATTTTTCCTTGTCGGTCAATCCCAACATCGCCTGGATGTCATCGAACTTGTTCATATATTTTCGCTGATCCAAAAGAATTTTACAGTCTGAATTGTTGATGATGCTTTCCTTAACAATGGGTGACTGGATGATATCATCGACTTCCTGGGTCACCACAATGGCTTCTCCGAAGAATTTTCTTACCGTCTTGAACAAGTATTTGATGTACTCTGCCATACCCTCCTTGGCAATGGCTTTCCAGGCTTCTTCGATGAGGATCAGCTTTCTTATTCCTTTTAGTCTCCTCATCTTGTTGATGAAAACTTCCATAATGATGATGGTCACAATCGGAAATAGGATCTTGTGGTCTTTGATTGCATCAATTTCAAAAACTATGAAACGTTTGGATAACAAGTCGAGTTGCTTTTCTGAATTGAGCAGGTAGTCATATTCTCCTCCTCTGTAATACGGTTCCAACACATTGAGGAAGTTGGCAATATCAAAGTCTTTTTCCCTGACTTTCTTCTGCTCCAATACTTTCTGATAATCATCTTTCACATATTCATAAAAGCCATTAAAAGAAGGATGCTCTTCATTGGATTTTATCTTCTCAATGTATCCGCTGACGGCATTGGATAATGCCACTTCTTCCGAACGGGTCGGTGGTTCATCGTCTCTTTTCCAAAGCGTCAGAATCAAGGTTTTGATACTCTCACGCTTTTCAATGTCAAAGAATCCGTCATCAGTGTAGAAAGGATTAAAAGCAATGGGATTATGGTCAGTATAGGTAAAGTATACCCCATCCTCACCTTTGGTTTTTCCTTTAATCAGTTCACACAATCCCTGATAGGAATTTCCGGTATCGACTAAAAGTACGTGAGCGCCCTGCTCATAATACTGTCTTACCATATGATTCGTGAAGAAGGATTTACCGCTTCCTGAAGGCCCGAGAATGAACTTATTTCTGTTCGTAATAATCCCCTGTTTCAACGGCAGATCTGAAATATCCAGATGAATTGGTTTTCCGGTGAGACGGTCAGCCATCTTGATTCCAAATGGAGATGGTGAATCCTGATAGTT
>DBLQ01000073.1 GCA_002297505.1 Flavobacteriales bacterium UBA720 | reverse complement strand
CGATCTTGGATAACTCTTCCCTTTATCTTTTTCATATATCCATACATGGTTTCTATATGTATTGTCTTCCCAGTTAGCTGTTCTTTTAACAAATGCTACATTTTTGCCATCATCGCTTATATTTGTACTTAATACGGTTGGTAATGAAATAATCTCTTCTATACTTAAATATATTTTTTCACTCACTTTCATCAATATGCCCCCTTGTAATGTCCATAAATCTCTCGTCTCTTTTTTTCATAATAAAGGAAATTGTTCACGGATACTTAAAATAGTAACGGAAAATTCAGATAAATAAAAGTGGATCCGATAAAGTAAAATTTTAATCTATAGGGTTCTATCCACTTACCAATTTTAGATATTCTTTTTGGACATAAAAACACCCCCTTTAGATAAAATATCTAAAGGGGAAAAATAAACGCATCTTGATTCATACATTCGTTTAAAGTGAACTTCCATCAGTGGAAGTCTTATAGCCTACGAATTGTGGAATGAAAAATGGACTAAGAATTTAATCTTAGTCCATTTATTATTTTATATCCATTTTGTATGGAATGTACCTTCTTTATCTACTCGTTTATACGTATGCGCTCCAAAATAATCGCGCTGCGCTTGCAATAAGTTTGCAGGTAGTTTGGCAGTACGATAGCTGTCATAATAAGAAATTGCTGCTGAAAATGCAGGTATCGGAATGCCCTGTTGTACCGCCATTGAGATAATTTGGCGTAATCCACCTTGATATGACTCTACAATTTCTTTAAAGTATGGATCAAGTAAAAGGTTCGGTAGGTCAGTGTTAGTCTCATAAGCCTCTTTAATGTTCTGTAAAAAGGCAGCACGGATAATACATCCGCCTCTCCAAAGCATAGAAATGCTACCAAAATCAAGGTTCCAATCATATTCCTCAGAAGCTGCCTTCAATTGCGTGAATCCTTGTGCATAAGAACAAATTTTGCTCATATATAAAGCTTGGCGCACCGCTTCAATTAATTCGGCTTTTTCAACTCCAATTGCTGTTTTATCTTTAGGGCCAGATAAAACTTTGCTTGCGTTCACACGCTCTTCTTTTAAAGCAGAAATGCAACGTGCAAATACAGATTCCGTGATAATAGGCAGAGAGATACCTAAATCAAGTGCGCTTTGACTTGTCCATTTCCCTGTACCCTTTTGTCCTGCAGTATCAAGAATAACATCCACTAATGGCTTACCAGTTTCTTCATCTTTCTTCTTGAAAATATCGGCTGTAATCTCAATTAGATAGCTATTCAGTTCACCTTTATTCCATTCAGCAAATATTTCATGGAACTCTTCTGCAGTCAAATCTAGTGTTTGTTTCAAGAAGAAATATGCTTCACAAATTAATTGCATATCTCCATACTCAATACCATTGTGAACCATTTTGACATAATTTCCCGCAGAGCTTCTACCCATGTATGCGGTACAAGGTTCACCGTTGACTTTTGCAGAAATCGCTTCCAGCATTGGCTTCACGAGCTTAAAAGCTTCCAGGTCACCGCCGGGCATGATGCTGGGACCCGTTCTTGCACCCTTCTCACCACCAGAAACACCCATTCCCATAAAATGAAATCCCAACGCGGCGTAATCCGCAATGCGGCGTTCCGTATCGAGGAAAAAAGAATTACCTGCATCAATGACGATATCTCCCTGGTGCAGAAAGGGTTTGAGATTCGTGAGGACTACATCCACCGGTTTGCCCGCCGGCACCATTAGAATAATTTTCCTCGGCACTTCCAGAGATTGCACAAAGGCTTCTAAAACCGCAGTTCCCATCACAGAGGTTCCGGGCTTGGCACCATCTGCTAATGTATTGGCTTTTTCTGAATCCAAATCAAAGCCGGCAACGGAAAAACCATTATCGGCTATATTATAAAGAATATTTTTTCCCATCACACCGAGGCCCACGACCCCGTAGCTGTACTTTTCCATAGTGTGTAATTTGATTTTTTAGTTGTATAAAATTAGACAATAGAACGTAAAAATCATCATAACATAAGATAATAAATTCTTAAAATTTACTGTCAAAACCTGACATGACATTCATCATATTAATTTTATCAATTTCATAATAATTTAACATTATTTATATATATTCAAAAATATTTCAAATGACATTAGTCATAGTCTATCAACCTAACAAATATCATCTATAACTATTTGTCAAGCGTTATTAATAATAGGTATTGCCAGACCAACAAATCTTCTGAATAGTCTGTGGATTTGACATAATTTGATTTGTAATCCTGACAATAATGAAATCAGCACATCTAATAAGATTTTTGTCATTGTAAAATAATTGATGATTTATCAATAGCACTATAAATTTGTCCTATCAAAAACAAGGAATCGTCAATTATAACAATTAAATTTTAAAAAAATGACAACATTTAAAAATCTATCCAGGACCATTTTGACCATAGGAACATTAAGTTTTGCAATTTTATCAAATGCTCAAAAATTATCTATTATTAATTCTAATATAAAAATAGAAGGCACATCGACGCTGCATGATTGGTCTATGACTTCGGCGCAAGGCACATGGACCGGAAATGCCAATGGGAACACCATCAATGATGTAAAGTTTACAATGAAAACGACATCGCTCAAAAGCAAGGAATCTGCTATGGACAAGAATGCTTACAAATCGCTGGAAGCCTCTAAATATCCTGAAATCATTTTTACGGCAAGTTCGCTTCCTTCCAATGGAACTGCAAGTGTTACCGGAATATTAACGATCACAGATGTTTCAAAGAACATAAAATTCCCGGTAAGCGTAGTCAAAATTGGAAATGTTTACACGATCAAGGGCAGTACAAAACTGAAAATGTCGGCTTTCGGGATCAAGGCACCCAGCTTTATGATGGGAACCATTAAAACGGGCGACGAAATCGATATCAGCTTCAACATTAATGCTAAATAAGCATCCTTTCAACATTAAAATTCTGTTACAATGAAAACAAATCTACTGAAAACCAGCTTCATCGCCGCTTTTCTCACCGCCAACTTCGGACTCGCACAGGAATTCCCGATTGACAACCTCAATCCCCGTGACCAGCGAAGCGTCAACGCTTTTGAAAATCCAAAAGATTCGGTCAGCACTTTTGAGAAACTCAAAGTGCGCGTGGGCGGCGCATTTGCCCTGCAATTCCAGGCCATCCAGCACCAGAACAATGCTACTCCTGTCATCGTCAACGGTGTCAATACCACGCAGCTGTACGACATTGGAAACAATTTTAACCTTGCCACAGCCAATCTGGACATTGACGTTGCGCTGTACGATGGTGTCAATCTGCACCTCAGGACTTTCCTTTCTTCCCGCCATCACAATGAGGCTTATGTAAAAGGTGGCTATCTGCAAATCAACAAACTGTATTTTATCAAAAAAGACTTCCTGAAAGATGTGATGAAGTATGCCACGATCAAATTTGGGCATGATGAAATTAATTATGGCGATGTCCATTTCCGAAGGAGTGACAATGCGTATGTTATCAATAATCCGTTCGTAGGAAATTACCTGATGGACGCCTTTGCAACCATGGTTTTTGCCGAGGTGTATTACAGGAGAGATGGCTTCATCGGGATGGCCGGCGTAACCAACGGAAGGCTGAACCAGACGGCCAATGGAGGAACCAGCCCGTCTGTATATGCAAAACTTGGCTTTGACAAACAGCTTAATGATGACCTGAGAGTAAGGCTTACAGGCTCTGTTTACAACACGGCCCACACCCAGCGGCTGGATTTCTACGACGGCGACCGCGCCGGATCCCGGTATTACTTCGTGATGGAAAATGCAGCCGCAACATCTTCTGCCAATTTCCGTTCCGGCCAGATTGTCCCGGATTTCAAAAACAAACTGACCTCATTCATGATCAATCCTTTCTTGAAATATAAAGGTCTGGAATTCTTCGGAACCTACGAAAATGCGTCCGGCAGAAACTTCGCAGAACTTGAGCGAAGAAGCTGGAACCAGTACGCCGCAGAAATGCTTTACAGATTCGGGACCAGTGAGAACTTTTACATCGCTGGAAGATATAATGGTGTAGACGGAAAATTGGCAACCGGAGAGAAAGTGGATGTCACCAGATACAACATCGGCGGCGGATGGTTTATAACCAAAAATATCCTCACAAAACTGGAGTATGTGAACCAGAAATATGACGGCTATGCACCTGCCAACATTCTCTATGATGGCCAGTTCAAAGGCTTTGTTTTGGAAGCAGCCATCGCATTTTAAATATTCAGTGTAACAAAAGCGGAGGAAACTCCCGGGTTTCTTCTGCTTTTAAAAAATTAGAAATGATGCGTATTCTTTATCTTCTTTTTGAACTTGCAATGACACTTGCACAAGCGCAGGAAAACTTTATCCGAATCGACGGCAGTACCAATGTTAATACCTTCCGATGTGTGAATAATCACTTTAATGCAGAATATGGTGTTTACATTTTTACAGAAAAAAAACTTCCGAATATCATTTTAAAAATCAAAGACTTCGACTGCGGAAATAAGATGATGACCAAAGATTTTCAGAACATTTTGAATGCTGAAAAATATCCGGACATGATTCTCCAATTCATCAGCTTTACCAAGATGCAGAACAATTACATCGCCGTCGTAGAAGTTAGAATGATGAATCAAAGCAAAAGATACAGCGTAACATTTGAGGTCGAGAACCACAGATTGATCGGGCGCAAAACTGTAAAATTCAGTGATTTCAAGATTACGCCACCGAAAAAAATGGGCGGAATGATTGTCGTAAAAGACAACTTAGACTTGACATTCAGCTTGGCAACAAAAATTTAAGATCAATTAAATAACTTTTTCATACGATTAGATTTTTCAGTGTCACGATATCGCGCTAGAAAGATATTGTGAATCGAGGGAACTTGCAGAATCAGCTGTAGGTTCCTTTTTATTTTGGCTAATTTCTATTCAAAGAATTATTTAGTTCAATAAGTAAAAGTATTGTGTAATAACCTATTATTGCAGCACAAATCATCAAAGCATTATTGTCATAACCTAAATATTGAAATAAAAAACCAATTGGAAGTCCATACAAAACCAATAGAACAAATCTGAAAATCCCACCTCTTCCCTTCGCAAAATTATCATTAGCATCTTTTCCATAATCCCCTGTTTGGGTAAAATATTCTATAATATGATTGGTAAAAATCCCTGCAACAGAAATCAATCCGTATCCATTATCTTTTGTTATAAAAAAACCAAGCAAAAGAAACGCAACAAAAATCCCCCAAAACACACTTTTATCTTGCTTTGTTTTCTTGCCAGAACCGATAGCAACCAGAAAAAACCCAGCAGCAAGGAATAATACTTCTGCTCCTACTCTAGATTCTGTCATATCCAAGAAATCTTGAGAACCAAAATTTTGAAACATCAGAATCCAATTCAGGATAATCCAGATGTACATTAATAATGGTGAGAATTGAATAATAGATTTCATTTGCATTATTAAAATTTAAAAGTACATCAATTCACAATATTGCTCAATAAAAAATTACATTATAAATTGATTAAATTTGCAATGTGAATATTAATCAATCAGATCTTAACGAATTAGAATTTCCGGAACTTCTTTCGGAAATCGCACCGTTCGCTTACTCGCCGAAAACGGCAAACCAAATCATGGAACTTCGGCCAATGGCCATTGACGAAGCAGAAATATCTTTGAAAAAAACCTCAGAATTTGTAACGAGTTTTGAAAGCGCTAATGCCATTCCCTTTGATGAATATGAAGACATCGAAGAGGAACTGAAACTGATGCTGATCGAGAATTATCGGCTAGAGAACAAGTCTTTTATCAAAATCAAAACGATTACAGAACAGATCGGGAAACTCCAAAAGTTCTTTCCTCAGCATTCGGAGGCCTTTCCGACTTTGATTACGGAGGTGAAAGATCTGGAATTCCGAAAGGAGATTATTGATAAAGTAGACAAGGTTTTTAACCGTTTTGGAGAAGTCAAAAGCGAAGCTTCAACCGTCCTGAAAACTTTAAGAACAGAGATTCAGCACGCCAGAAAGGCTGTGGATGAGAATTTTAACCGTTCATTGGTTACCTACTCCGATTTCCTGGAAGACATTAGAGAGAGTATCATTGATGACCAGCGAGTTCTGGCCATCAAATCAGCTTTCAAAAAAAGAGTTAACGGACGGGTTCTCGGCATTTCCAAAACCGGTTCCATTACGTTTATGCAGCCGGAAAGCGTGGTGAAACATTATTTCAAACTGCGAGAAAATCAGGAAGAAGAGAAAAAAGAGATCGACAAAATCCTCCGGAAGCTTACGGCAGAATTATCGGAGTTTCAGCCACAGCTATCGGATTATCAGTCTTATATTTTCGATCTGGATCTGATCCGTGCCAAAGCCAAATTTGCAGAAAAAGTCAATGGAATTTTACCGAAAATCAACAGACATCAGACGCTGCGTCTGAAAGATGCTTTTCATCCGCTGCTTTGGATCAGGAATAAAAATGAAAACAAGGAGATTTTCCCACAAACTTTAACCTTAACAGAACACAACCGAATCATCTGCATCTCCGGTCCCAATGCCGGTGGAAAATCTATCACATTAAAGACCGTCGGACTATTGCAACTGATGATCCAGAGCGGGATTCTGGTCCCTTGTCATCCCAAGTCCGAGATGTTTTTCTTCGAGAGAATTATGACGGACATCGGCGATAATCAATCCATAGAAAATCACTTATCCACGTATTCTTCCAGGCTGAAGAAGATGTCCGGCATGATCCGCGAGGCCGATAATAAAACGCTGCTCCTGATAGACGAATTCGGAACAGGCTCCGATCCCGAATTGGGCGGCGCGCTGGCGGAAAGTTTTATGGAATATTTTTATGACAAGAGAAGTTTCGGGATCATCACAACGCATTACACCAACATCAAACTGGTTGTTGAGCAATTACCAGCAGCCACCAACGCGGCGATGCTGTTTGATGAAAGAACACTGGAGCCGCTCTATAAACTGGAAATCGGACAGGCCGGAAGTTCATTCACATTCGAGGTGGCAGAGAAAAATAAGATTCCGAGATTCATCATTAAAAATGCCCGAAAAAAAGTGGAGCATGATATTGTGAATCTTGACAAAACCATCGTCAAACTGCAGCAGGAAAAATTTGAAGTTGAAAAACTGAAATCCAATCTTGCCGAGACCAAAGAATCCGTGGAAGACAAGCGCGACAATCTCCAGAAACTGAATGAGCAGCTTCAGCAGAAGTTATTCAACTTCCAAAAACTGTATGAGGAAGAGCATAGAAAACTGCAGTTTGGGAACAAAATCGAAGCCTTTATCGACAGTTATGTCAAAGGAAAATCAAGAAAAGATGTCGTGAAAGATTTTGTAAAGATCCTGGAGCAGGAAAAATTCCGCAAACTGGGAAGCGACAAGGATGAAACCAAACGGCTTCAGGTGGTGAAACGTAAAATCACGCAACAACTGAAGAAAGAAGACGTCATCGAAAAAATTGCCGAAACCAACGAAAAATTGGAAGAAAAACGCAAAGCAGAACGCGCCGTCTGGATGAAAGTTGGCCAGCGTGTCCGCATCAAAGGCAGCACGAGTGTTGGTACTATAGAGAAAATTTCGAAAAACAAGGTGATTGTCAATTACGGAACTTTCAAAACCACGATCGATTCGGGAGAATTGGAGAGAATTTAAAATAAAAAAAGCGATCAAAATTCTGATCGCTTTTTTATTCTATGCGTGAAAATGTTTTTTCACTTCTTCCAAAACCTGCTCCTCGCTCAGTTGCGAATCGGTTCCCAACTTGATGTTCAGATTTTTGTACTGTGGTGTTTCCAGAAGATGATTCCTTAGCTCTTCCTGCGAAGTTCCCGGGCCTGTAATAAATAGTTCTGTACTGTTCGTAATTACTTTCTCAATCTCCTTGTAGAATTTGGAACGGTTGGTCTGCTCCGCATTATGAGCAGCATTTTCGCTGGAATTGCCATGCTGCACTTCAGCTTTTACCACTTCGCGCACCGCGAAATCTGTTACTTCCTGAGCATTATGATTGGTCACTACGATTGCTTTTCTGCCGTCTATCCAAAGACCTGCTACTTTTTTATCATTCATAATTTTTGATTTGATAACATCGTGTCAAGGATTGTGCAAAACCTGTGTTAACAGACGTTAAAGTTAGTGGTGATAAACATCTTCATACATTACGCCAGCTTCTATCCGGATGGGCAGGCGATTTTCTTCCGGGACAATCGGGCAATTGTAATCCAAAGCGTTGTAGGCGCAGAACGGCTGATACGATTGGTTGAAGTCCAGGATGATTTCGTTTCCAGCAGGGATTTTCAGGTCCATATATTTTCCGCCGCCGTAGGTTTCCTTTTCATTTGTAAGATCGCGGAAAGGCAGAAAAAGATAATCTCTGTACTTCTCCATTTTCATCAGATCCAGACTTTGATATAATATCAATGTAAGATGCTGCCCGTCCAGATCAAAAGTCGCTTTTCCATATTCCTGATACTTTTTGAATTTGCCGGAAGAAGTTGGCAACTCAAACGGAACTGGATTCTGAGTCTTGGTCCATCGGGCAGTGACCCTGTATTTGAGATCAATCGGAAAGAACGGATGCTTTCTGAATTTTTTCAGATTGTCGCCGCGCAAAGGAGTTTCTTTAGGATTCAGATACTCTGCATTGAGGTCATTTTGAAATTTCTTGACAGCAGCCACCGCGTCCCGATCGTTCTGCGCATGGAGCCCCAATGAAAGCATCAGAAACAACAAGAATATTTTTTTCATTGAATTGATTTTATTGTTGTGGAATCAAAGAACGATTTATTTAGATTTAATCTCAGAATCCTCCATCATCCGATCGATTTTATCTTTTTTGACAAGAAAATATTTATCAAAAATCGATTTAAAAACCGGCACTTCATCATCTTCACCCATCAGAAATCCCCAGGACTGGAGACCTTCCACTCTATCAAAAATAATTTTGAGAATGGCCAGAATTGGAATGGTCAGTAGCATGCCGGCAATGCCCCAGATCATTTCACCAATCACCAATCCGATAATGACGATTAATGAATTGATCTTGACCTTAGATCCTACAACCCTTGGCATAATGATGTTCCCGTCAATGGCATGAATCACGACAATGGCTATAACAATAAATAATACGTGACTAATTCCCGATGTAGCAAAGGTGATTAAAGCACCAATCAGCAAGGCTGTAAAAATCCCGATGTATGGCAAAATATTCAAGATTCCCGTAAGGATCGCCAGCATAAAATTATACTTCACGCCGATAATGGTGTACGCGATAAAGGATAAAATCGTCACAATAATCATCTGCAGGAATAATCCTACCAGGTATTTTTTGACCATAAATTGGATATTTTCCACAATTTCGAAAACCGTTTTGTGATGCGTCTCCGTAAAACTGGCCACAAGAAACTTCAGCAGATGCGTTCTGTATAAAAGGAAAAACAGCGTAAACAAAAATGTAAAACCGGTGAGCATCAGAACGTAACCTACAGATGTGAGCGTTTTTTCCAGAATTGCGGTTCCTGTACTGATGGATTTTTTCAGCGTGTCATTCATATAGGCTAACTGATCGTGCCTGCGGACACCAAATGTCCTGGAAATCCAGCTCTGAAGCTGATCTACCAAATCCGTAAACTGCTTCTGAAACTGTGGCCAGTCGCTGGCGAGTTTGCCCACTTCAATCGACATCAGATAGATTACTGCAGCGATTACGGCGAGCGCAAGCACACTTGCCAAAATGGAAGACACGCCACGTGGAAAGCGGAGTTTATTTTCCAGAAATCTGCAGAGCGGAATCAGTAAAATGGCAATCAGCAGGCCGAGAACCATCGGAACAAGGATCTGCTGGCCAATCATCGCCAGAAAACCAAGAATGATAATGCTGATTAAGATGCAGGATAACTTGAAGTAGAACGGATAAGTTTTTTTCATTTTGTGATATGTTTAGAAGTGAGAGGTTAGAGGTTAGAAGTTAGAAGTTAGAAATTAGAAGTTAAGTACTTATTTTCCGATGAGGAAAACGGTTGGGATTTTATGCAGTTCCGGTTTGTTTTTCTTCCAATCGTTGATGGTTTTGGTTTGGATGAATTCGTTTTCCGGATCGTTGATATTGGCAGCGATGCAGAGTTTAGTATTTGGTTTCAGAAATTTGGTCAAGTCTTCGAACAGCGGATTGTTTCGGTAAGGCGTTTCCATAAAGATCTGTGTGAATCCGGTTTTCTCCACCAGACTTTCCAGGTGCTGAATTTCTTTTTTCTTCTTATCTTTTTCAATGGCGAGATAACCATTGAAAGCAAATTGTTGCCCGTTAAAACCGCTTGCAATCAAGGCTAACACAAAAGAACTTGGTCCATTCACCGGAATGACTTTTACATTATTCTGATGCGACCAGCCCACCATAATATTCCCAGGATCGCCAATGCAAGGCAGTCCGGCTTCTGACAAGAGTCCGAAATCGACACCGCTCTTCATCAGTTTTTGTGCTTCTTTCAAGTCTGCCGTTTCAGAATATTTGTCGAGCAGGAACAATTTCAGTTCGGGCTGCTTCTTTTCCGGCGCAAAAAATTTGATAACTTTCCTTGCCGTTTTTTCATTTTCCACAAAGTAATAATCGACATTCATAATAATATCCTTGATCGTCGGAGCGAAATAATCAACCGGGGAGTTTTCGGAAAGGTAAGCTGGGAGAAGGTATAGCATTTTTTTTGTAAGATGTGAAAAGTAAAATGTATTTACGATTTTGTCATTCCGTAAAAATATTGGTAGTCTAGATTCCTACGGAATGACAAAATTAGTTCAAAACTTCTTTTAAACGGTCTTTGTCCAATCGATTTTCCCAATTGGAGACGACAACCGTGGCCACGGCATTCCCGATAACGTTGGTCAGCGCGCGGCATTCTGACATAAATTTGTCAATCCCGAGAATCAAAGTCATTCCGGCAATCGGAACTTCGGGAACAACTGCCAAAGTTGCTGCCAACGTGATAAATCCTGCGCCGGAAACACCCGCTGCACCTTTGGAACTGAGCATCGCCACCAAAAGCAGACCGAGCTGATGTTCCAAAGTCAGATCGATATTACAAGCCTGGGCAATAAAAAGTGCCGCCAGCGTCATATAAATATTGGTTCCATCGAGGTTGAAGGAATAGCCCGTGGGCACCACCAGACCGACAACGCCTTTTTCGCAACCCGCATTTTCGAGCTTTTTCATCAAGCCGGGAAGCGCCGGTTC
>DBLQ01000085.1:19828-20587 GCA_002297505.1 Flavobacteriales bacterium UBA720 | reverse complement strand
GGCCGATGTAGGTCTTGTAGGCTTCCCGAACGCAGGAAAATCGACGCTACTATCCTCGGTTTCGGCAGCCAAACCAAAAATCGCAGATTATGCGTTTACGACACTCACACCCAACCTGGGAATTGTGGAATGGCGTAATTACAAGTCCTTCGTGATGGCCGATATCCCCGGAATTATCGAAGGTGCGGCGGAAGGCAAAGGTCTTGGACACCGTTTCCTGAGACATATCGAGCGAAATTCTATTTTACTATTTCTGATTCCCGCTGATTCCGAAGATCATTTTCAAGAGTTTAAAATTCTGGAAAATGAGCTGAAAGAATACAATCCGGAACTGGTAGATAAAGACTTTATTCTTTCCGTATCCAAATCGGATCTTCTGGATGATGAACTTAAAAAAGAAATTGCAGCCGAGTTCCCGGAGAACAGACAGCCTTTATTTTTTTCCGGCGTTACGGGCGAAGGTCTGCAGGAACTGAAAGACGCCATCTGGAAGAAATTGCACGGATAGATTTTATATAACGGAATAATAATTGAAGGGATTTCGAAAAAAATTCAAAATGAAATATCTATTTAGCCTGCTGGCAATTATTGGTCTGATGTCCTGCGCAACGTCTCAAAATGCCAAATATTCCAAAATCGAATATCAAGTCGGTCCATGTTTTGGCTTTTGTCCGGTTTATAAATTCACCGTAAGTCCGGACAGAAAAGCAGTACTGGAAGCAGAACATTTCAACTTTTCCGAAGGTGGTTCCAAAGATG
>DBLQ01000085.1:2364-19748 GCA_002297505.1 Flavobacteriales bacterium UBA720 | reverse complement strand
CTTCTCTCGGCTTGCTGAAATCATCTTTGGAACCACCTTCGCCAAAGATGATTTCAGCAAGCCGAGAGAAGGTACTTTCCAGGCCACATTGTCTAAAGAAGATTATGATCAACTGGTGTTAATGGTAGATGCTGCAGACATCAAAATACTGAAGGACAGCTACATTGATGACAGAATCATGGACGCTTCTAAAACAAATCTAAGGATTAATTTTGCCGACGGAACCAAGAAAGACATTTCCATGTCTGCAGGCGAAAAGCCACAGAAACTGATAGATCTGCAGAAATACATTACCGAACTTAAAGAAAAGCAAAGCTGGAAAAAAGTTAATTAAAAACTTTATTATAAATAAGTTAACTTTGCAAAATCAAATTCCTTCTGAACGGAAGGAATTTTTTTATTTTAATTTAAAACATTTTTCATTTGAAATTCGAAGAATTAGGCTTGATCAAGCCGATATTAGACGCTCTGAAAACACAAGGCTACGAGCAGCCAACACCTATACAGCAAAAAGCAATTCCCTCTATCCTACAGAAAAAAGACCTTCTGGGAAGCGCACAGACCGGAACCGGAAAAACAGCAGCATTCGCGATTCCGATTCTCCAGAACCTTACCGAAAAAAACAGTCCTTCCAGACACATCAAAGCCTTGATCCTGACGCCCACGCGTGAGTTGGCCATCCAGATCGAAGAAAACTTTCAGGCTTATGGGAAACATCTTAAACTGAAATCCCTGGTCATCTTCGGAGGTGTAAAGCAGCACCAGCAGGAGCAGCAACTCAAAAAAGGGGTCGATATCTTGATTGCAACACCGGGAAGATTGCTGGATTTCGTATCGCAAGGGATCATCAAACTGAATCAGTTAGACATTTTTGTCCTGGACGAAGCTGACCGCATGCTGGACATGGGTTTTGTACATGACGTGAAGAAAATCCTGAAACTTCTGCCTGTCAAAAGACAGAACTTATTTTTCTCCGCCACCATGCCTACGGAAATTGCGAAACTGGCTTCAGAAATTCTTGTCAATCCCGTAAAGGTAGAAGTGGCACCTGTTTCCTCTACTGCAGATACCATTCAGCAGAGTATTTATTTTGTTGAGAAAGATAATAAGAATGATCTTTTGATCCACCTGCTACAGGATCAGAAGCTGGATCAGGTTCTTGTTTTTTCGAGAACCAAACATGGTGCAGATAAAATCGCCAGGAAACTGAATTCATCCAAAATATCAGCCGAAGCCATCCACGGCAACAAGTCGCAGAATGCGAGACAAAACGCTCTTAACAATTTTAAGTCCAAGAAGACAAGAGTGCTTGTAGCCACGGATATTGCTGCAAGAGGAATTGACATCGATGAGTTGAAATATGTAGTGAATTATGAACTGTCCGACGTTTCCGAAACGTATGTTCACCGGATCGGACGTACAGGACGCGCAGGATCCGACGGAACATCGTTCTCCTTTGTAGACGGTCTGGATCTGGCAAACCTCAGAAGTACGGAGAAGCTCATCGGCAAGAAAATTCCTGTGGTCAAAGATCATCCGTTCCATACGGACAATCTTGTGGAGCAAAAACGCGACAGCAATAATAAGCCATTCACACCGAGGCCAAAACCTCAGGCCAAAGAAAATATTGGATACAAAAAGCCGAAGAATAAAAGTAATTTCTTCAGAAAAAAATAAATACGGGTTGATGCATCAAAAACTTATCATACATCAATTTCAGTTTTGACGGATTCTGACTAGATTTGCATCATTAATTATTTAAAACAATGAAAAAAGTATTATTACTGGCAGTTTTGGCAAGCGGATTGGCTTTCGGGCAAACAAAAAAAGTTATCAGTTCCGATGTACACTGGTGGGGTTATAAAATCGCAAAGACAGAAGCATCTTCGCACGATGGAACTGTGAATGTAAAATCAGGAAATCTCGTACTTAAAAATGGTGCCGTGGTAGGCGGAGATTTTGTTTTGGATATGACTTCCATCAACTCTACAGATCTTTCCGGAGAATATCAGGGAAAACTGAACGGACACCTGAAGAACGGTGATTTCTTCGAAGTTGAAAAATATCCAACCGCGACTTACAAAATCACTTCTGTTAAGAAAAACACGAACAAGGATTATAACTTTGTGGTGAACGGAAACCTTACCGTAAAAGGTAAAACCAATCCAGTTTCTTTCCCTGCAAAAATCACTGCTAACAATGGTGTAGTGACTTTGGAATCGGACAAATTTTCTTTCGACAGACAGAAATTTGATGTCGCTTACAAATCTACGATGCAAGACGTGCTGGTAAAGGACGATGTTGATTTGAAAGTAAAAATCAGCGTGAAGTAATTTTCAGCAATGATAGAATTTTTAGGAGCAGAATTTTTTCTGCTCTTTTTTTGTTGTTAAATTTGAAAAAAACATCTTGACGAATCACATTCATGAAATTATACATCATCAGCGGCTTGGGTGGCGACGATAAAGTTCTGGCAAAGCTGACTTTCAACGAGAATATAGAACCCGTTCATCTGCCGTGGCTGATGCCTTCCAAGAACGAAGCATTTTCCAACTACATCAGGAGAATGTCTGAAAATATTGATGATTCTGAGGAATTTTATCTGCTGGGCTATTCCTTCGGAGGCATGATTGTGCAGGAAATTCATAAAATAAAGCCGGCCAGGAAAATTGTAATCCTCGGCAGCATCCGCAGTGACCGGGAAAAATCCAGGCTGATCCGCGCTGGCGCCAGGACCAATGCAGTGCGATACATCCCGCAGCGTTTCTTTGGCGAGTCCAGTACGATGATGTACGCACTACTCAAAAAAATATTTGATTCCAAAAATGCAAACTTGCTGCAATACTTCCGGGTCAAAGATCCTTACTATCTCAAATGGTCTATGCACCAGATCACGCACTGGAAATTTGAAAAACTTCCCGATGTGATCCAGATCCTCGCAGATCAGGATATTGTATTTCCCATTAAAAATTCGGCGCCGGATTTCGTTATTGCCAACGCCACACATCTTTTCCCGATCACAAAAGCGAAACAGGTTTCCAAAATTCTTAGTACGATTTTTGTATAGACGGTTATAATTTTCAAACTTAAAATTAAACAATCGTAATTAATTAATATTACGAAATCTAAAATCCTTATCTTTGCACCCTATGCAGAAAATCTTAATCGTAGAAGACGAAAAAGCCATTTCCGGAGTTCTACACAGTATTTTATCAGACGAGTTACCAGATTACCATTTCGAGATCGCTGAAGACGGCCTAGAGGGTTATAAATTCATAGAAAAAGAAGATTTTTCTCTGGTGATCTCCGACATCAAAATGCCGAAGCTGTCCGGAACCGAATTGCTGAAACAGACTTTGCAACTGAAACCGGATACTACATTTGTGATGATTTCCGGCCACGCCGACATCGATACGGCTGTAAGCTGCCTGAAAGAAGGCGCATACGATTTCATCTCGAAGCCTATTGACATCAACCGTCTGATCACCAGCGTGAAAAACGCTTTGGACAAAGGCAATCTCACGAAAGATAACAGACATCTGAAGAACGAGAACAGCCAGCTGAAAAAGAAGGTCAATAAAAAATACCAGATGGTAGGCGAATCTTCTGCATTGAAAAGGATCCAGGAAATCATTGATAAAGTGGCACCTTCCGATGCAAGGGTGATGATCACGGGACCAAATGGTGCCGGGAAAGAACTGGTGGCGCACGCGATCCATTCGCAAAGCGAGCGTTCCAGAGGACCAATGGTGGAAGTCAATTGCGCTGCAATTCCTTCCGAACTGATTGAAAGTGAGTTATTCGGACATGTAAAAGGGTCTTTTACAGGTGCCATTAAGGATAAGTCAGGAAAATTTGAACAAGCGAATGGTGGAACAATTTTTCTGGACGAAATCGGTGATATGAGTTTGGTGGCTCAGGCTAAAGTGCTGAGAGCACTTCAGGAAAGTAAAGTGTCTCCGGTAGGAAGCGACAAAGAAATCAAGGTGGATGTGCGCGTCATTGCGGCCACCAACAAAAATCTGACTAAGGAAATAGAAGCCGGAAAATTCCGTGAAGACTTATTCCACAGGCTTTCCGTGATTGAAATCAACGTCCCTTCTCTCAACGACAGAAAGGAAGACATCCCGTTGTTGGTAGAATATTTCACGCAACTGATTGCCAATGAAAATGGCTCTTCGCCGAAGAAATTTGATGAAAAATCCATCATAGCATTGCAGCAATTCGACTGGACTGGAAACATCAGGGAACTTAGAAACGTGGTGGAGCGATTGATCATCCTGGGTGCAGATCCAGTGACTGCCGATGATGTAGCTAATTTTGTAAGGAAATGATATTAAATAGATAAAAATATTTAACCGTCTTGTTCTTTGCAACGAGGCGGTTTTTTTTGAATAAAAATTAAAAGTTTCCCATTATGACTTTTATTTTAACAATCCATATATGACAAAAAATGAACTTTTTAAATAGACAATACACTCAGGAAGGCCTCAAGCTGGCGCTTCCTGTGATGCTGACACAAGTGGGACAAGTTTCTGTAAACCTGTTTGATAACATTATCGTTGGTAAACTTCTGGGCGCGCAGGCTTTGGCTTCGGTGTCACTGGGCAATGCCTTATTCTTTTCGATTTTCGTGTTGGCTTTGGGATTTTCTTTCGCGATTCCGCCTTTGGTATCCGAGGCTAATTCTCAGCAAAAACACGACGTCATCAATTCGGTTTTCAGACACGGCTTTGTCATTAACCTGGGAATCGGAACGCTGCTGATGGTTCTCTTATTGGCCGGACTGCCTTTAATTCATCATATGGACCAGCCTCAGGAAATTATCCCAAACACGATAAGTTTCCTCAGCATAATGGCATTTACGATGATTCCATTTATGATGTTCCAGACTTTACGAGAAGTCTCGGAAGGTTTGTCATTTACAATTGGTGTAACCAAAGCTACAATCATTGCGAATGTGATTAACATCATCCTGAATTATGTTCTCATCAAAGGACTTTTCGGATTACCGGCAATGGGCGTGAAAGGTTCTGCATTAGCAACTTTGATTGCAAGAATCTTTATGGTTGTTTTTCTGTATTTCGTCTTGGTCAAAGAGCCGAAAACAAGACGGTACATCAAAGATTTTTCTCTGAAAATCAGTCTTTTCACCAAGGAAATGTTCAACAAAATGTTCAAGCTTGGTTTGCCAACTGCCCTGCAAATGTTCTTTGAAGTAACCGCTTTTGCTGCTGCTGCTTTCATTTGTGGATTGATCAGTTCTACCGACATTGCTTCGCACCAGATTGCGTTGTCTATGGCATCATTCACTTTCAATCTTTGCATTGGATTTAGTGTAGCTTCTACGGTAATGATTGGAAACAGGATGGGTGTGAAAGATTTTGACGGCTTAAGAAAAATCGGGATCAATAATTTCAAATTAACCTTGATTTATATGGGATTCTGTGGCCTGATGTTTATTCTCTTCAGGAATGTACTCCCTCATTTCTTCACAAAAGAAAGCGATGTTTTGGTCATCAACCTCGCTTCTAAACTGATGATTATTGCTGCATTATTTCAATTATCAGATGGAATACAAGTGACAGCTTTGGGTTGTCTGAGAGGAATCCAGGACGTAAAAATCCCTAGCGTGATTACGTTTTTGGCGTATTGGGTTTTTACCATTCCGGTGGGTTATTTTCTTTGTGTGACTCTGAAAATGGGCGCATTCGGGATGTGGATTGCGCTGGGAATCGGATTGACGATTTCTGCTATTCTTTTGGTAATAAGATTTTTGAGGTTGAGCAAGAGGAAAGCTTTGGCTACAGTTAATTAATAATGAAAGAATTAACAATTAATTTAGCTGACCATTAAGCATTTTTGTCATTCCGTAGGAATTTCAACAGCCTAGATTGACTTCGTCGAACCACTTCGCTGGGTTTCCTACGGAATGACAAAATAATGTTTTTCACGCTATAAATCGCAGCCCGACTTGAGCGGAAATCATTTTTACAAAACGCAGTGGAGTGAAAAGATTGACTTCGTCGAACCACTTCGTTAGGTTTGGGAGCGGAAGGCGGATTAAGCTGCCAAAACAATTAACATCATTATAATTTGTGACTTTGCGTGAAAAACCTATTTTAAATTTTTAAATTTGCAACACAAAATTTCGAAATGAATATTAAACAAAATATACAGTCCAAAATAACCGAAATCATCGTTCAATTCTACGGAATAGAAGGCGTAACGCTGGAAGTTCAAAAAAATAAAACTGAGTTTGAAGGTGATTTCACCATCGTCATTTTTCCTTTAGTGAAACAGGCGAAAAAAAGTCCTGATATTATCGGAAACGAATTGGGCGAAGAAGTGAAAAATCAAATTGATTTTGTTGAAAACTTCAACGTGGTAAAGGGTTTTCTTAATTTGAAAATCAAAGACCAATTATTCGCTGACCAATTATCAGAAATCAGTAATGACTTTGATAATGTCACGCCGAAAAATCAAACGGTAATGGTGGAATATTCTTCGCCAAACACCAACAAACCGCTTCATTTGGGACACATCCGAAATAATCTTCTCGGTTTTTCAGTTGCTGAGATTCTGAAAGCAGACGGTTACAACGTCATTAAAACTCAAATCATCAATGATCGTGGGATTCATATCTGCAAATCGATGTTGGCCTGGGAAAAGTTTGGAAACGGGGCAACGCCTGAATCTACTGGCTTAAAAGGCGACAAACTGGTCGGAAACTATTACGTAGAATTCGACAAACTCTACAAATCCGAAATCAAGGCAATGGTTGCTGACGGAGTAGATGAAGAAACGGCGAAAAAGCAGGCGCCATCAATTATCGAAGCTCAGGAAATGCTTTTGAAATGGGAACAAAATGACCCGGAAGTTCGGAAACTTTGGGAGATGATGAACGAATGGGTTTATGCCGGATTTAATCAGACTTATGCGAGATTGGGTGTTCAATTTGACCAGGTTCAGTATGAGAGCAATACTTATATTTTGGGTAAAGATTTGATTCAGAAAGGTTTGGAGGATGGAATTCTTTACAAAAAAGAGGATGGTTCTGTCTGGTGTGATTTGACCGATGAAGGTCTTGATCAAAAACTTTTGCTGCGATCTGATGGAACTTCGGTTTATATGACTCAGGATTTGGGAACAGCTGTGGAGCGTTTCAAGAAGAATGATATCCAAAAACTGATTTACACGGTTGGAAATGAGCAGGACTATCACTTCCAGGTGCTTTTCAAAATTCTGAAAAAATTAGGCTACGAATGGGCAGACCAGCTTTATCATTTATCTTACGGAATGGTAGAACTGCCGGAAGGCAAAATGAAATCCCGTGAAGGAACTGTGGTGGACGCAGATGATTTGGTTCAAGAAATGTACAAAACCGCGAAGGAAAAATCACAGGAATTGGGCAAATTGGAAAGTTTAAGTGCTGAAGACAAAGAGAAATCTTACGAAACCGTTGGATTGGGTGCTTTGAAATATTTCATTTTGAAAGTGGATCCAAAAAAGAAAATGCTCTTCAATCCTGCGGAAAGCATCGATTTCAATGGCAACACAGGACCTTTCATCCAATATACTTATGCGAGAATCCAGTCGCTTTTGGCTAAGGCTGATTATGCTGCAAAAGAAGATTTGGGAACTTACCTTCCGAATGAAAATGAAAAGGATTTGATTATGCTGTTGTCCGAATTCAAAGATGTTGTGAGTAAAGCAGCGGAATCTCTGAGTCCGGCTCTGGTAGCGAATTACGTGTACGAATTGGTAAAAACATATAACTCCTTCTATCAAAATAATCCAATTTTGAATCAGGATAATGAGCATGCGAAACAATTCCGTCTCCAGCTCTCAGAATTGGCGGGAAAAACGATTAAAAAGTCTCTGGCGATGCTTGGCATCCAAGTGGTGAACAGAATGTAATATTCATATTTAATAAACTTAAAACTCTGCTTTTGGCGGAGTTTTTTTGTTTTTGGATCAGTGCTCGTTCATATTTGTATTCAATCCAACAAAAAACGCCCTGAAAATTCAGAGCGTTTAAAGCTAAACTTTGTAGACCCACAGGGATTCGAACCCCGACAGGCGGTACCAAAAACCGAAGTGCTACCGTTACACCATGGGTCTGTCGTTTATTGTGATGCAAATTTATAGCTTTTTTTCAAACTTCCAAACTTTTTATGAAAAAAAATCAATAATTTTATAAAATAAATTTTAGCTCAAGTCAATGTTCATCGACCTTTCCAACAGATCACACTTCGCCGGAACACCATCTAACGATTTTGAAACCAAAGTTTTAGACTTCATCAAAGCGTGGTTTTCAGAGTCCAAAACAGTGCAGATTCAGAGTTCCGGTTCTACAGGAATTCCGAAAGTTTTTGACATCGAAAAATCAAAAATGCTGAACTCCGCAGAGATGACTTGCGATTTTTTGAAGTTAAATGCAGGTGACTGCGCGCTCATTTGCCTTCCCATCGAATACATTTCCGGAAAAATGATGGTGGTGCGAAGTATTCTGAGGAAATTGAAACTGGTGATCACCCAACCTTCTACCAACCCGCTGGAAAAGGTCAATCAGAAAATTGATTTTTGTGCGATGACACCGCTGCAAGTTGAGAATTCTCTGGATAAACTGCATTTGATCCAAAAATTAATCATCGGTGGCGCTTCCGTTTCCGAAACTTTAAAAAACAAAATCTCTCAAACGCTCCAACGCTCCCACGCTCCCACCACAATATTCGAAACCTACGGAATGAGCGAAACGCTTTCGCATATCGCTCTCAAACGGATTTTTCCGGATCCGGAAGATTGGTTCACCGTTTTTGAAGATGTGGATATTTCTTTTGACGAAAGAGGTTGTTTAAGAATATTTGCTCCAAAATTGAATTCCGAGGTGTTACAAACCAACGATTTGGTGGAAATTAATCACTTCGACTCAGCTCAGTGTGAGCGTAAAAAGCAATTTCGATTTCTTGGGAGAATCGATAATGTGATCAATTCCGCAGGTGCCAAGATTTTTCCTGAGGAATTAGAAAAATTGGTAAAAAAAGAAATCCCAAATGAAGTAGTTTTTCTTGGAATTGAGGATGAAACATTAGGTCAGAAATTAGTTTTAGTGATTGAAGGTGCAGAGTCGCAGTCTATCAACCACAAACTATCAACCATCAACTATGAAAAGTCATTCCATAAGCCAAAAGAAATTATTTTTGTAGATCAGATCCCAAGAACGCCCAACGGCAAGGTCAATCGCATCGAATTAAAAAAATTACTTACCAACTGATGAAAGATTTTTCTGCAGAAATCAGCTACAAAACTTCCCGTTCATCCGGCGCTGGCGGACAAAACGTGAACAAAGTGGAAACGGCAGTGACAGCGATTTGGAACGTTGCCGAGAGTTATTATTTCTCCAACGAAGAAAAACAAAGAATCTCAGAAAAACTCAAAAACAGAATCAATTCCGAAGGTTTTCTGCAAATGACGTCCTCCGAAAGTCGGACGCAGCTGGCCAACAAGAAAATTGTGACGGAAAAGATGCTGGAAATGGTAGAAAAAGCATTGTTCATCCCAAAATCCAGGATCAAAACCAAACCTTCAAAACGCCAGGTTCAGAAAAGAATCGATAACAAAAAGAAATTGTCCGAGAAAAAGGACAACCGTAAATTTAAATTTTAAAATCCGATAAATCCTTGATCTCCGCATCAATCTTTGCCGAATATTCCAATTGTTTCTCCCGGATTCTGCCGTGGTTGGTCACCGTTTCATAATCCTGCTGATACGCTTTGTAATCGTTATAAATAGCTGTATAAAGCTTCTGCAAACTCTTTGCATCCAGAACTTGATCACTGATAATTTTACGGAATTTTCTGGCAAAAAGTTCGGCAATATCAAAATGACTCTGCTCGTGCATCAGCACCATTTCGGTCTTATGATCCTGATGCGCCCACGATTTCGAGGGCACAAAAAACGATTCGATCTTCACATTCTTCGCCGTGAATTTTTTCGTAGGACTGCTGAGCAAATACGAGATGCCACAAAAAGTCGCAGCCTCAGCCTGAGACGTTCCCGGCTTGGTCTGAGACTTGAAATCTTCCCACACCAGCTTCCGGTTCTCATTCCAGAACATCTTGTCCTGAGCTTTGCCAAATCCGATTATCAACAGAAAAATAATTGCTAAAAAAGGTCGTAACATACTGCTTAGATGTTTTTTTTCATTTAATGTTAATTTATACCGCCAAAAAATGTACTTTTACCTCCCTCATTTTAAAAAATGGAACAAGAGATAAAAATCAACTTCGAAATCATCCCAAGCTACGATCAGCTCAACGATATAGAAAAAACACTTTTTGATGAAGCCCAGGCCATCCGGCAAAAGGCCTATGCACCCTACTCCCATTTTTCAGTAGGCTGCGCGCTGCTGCTGGAAAATGGCGAGATCATCACCGGCAGCAACCAGGAAAATGCCGCCTACCCTTCCGGTCTGTGTGCCGAGCGCACCACCATTTTTTGGACTTCTGCTAATTACCCCAACGTGAAAATCAAAAAAATATTGGTGATTGGCGGGCCCGAGAACGCAGTGAGCTCCGTCCCGATTCCACCGTGCGGAGGTTGCAGACAATCGATTCTGGAATACGAAGCCAAGCAGAAGGAACAGATTGAGATCTACTTTGCGGCACCAGACGGAGAAATCATCAAAACAAAGTCCGTGCGGGATCTGCTTCCATTTTCATTTGACGGCACTTTTTTATAATTTTTTGGAGCAAGACGGTTGGTCTCTCGAAAGACATTTCCAGCCTGCTGTCCACTATATCTTTTTGCGTCAGAACGCTCAGCCTGTCTGATCGGCGTTTCGGAATCCACGCAAAAAGGATGTCGTTCCCATCAGGGCTATGTTGAGGTTTTGTATTTCTTTCCAACCCGTTCAAACTAAAATTCCATCCGGAAAAAGATGGAATTTTCTATGAAATTTCAAAAATTTTACTTTCCTCGTTGATGCGGCGTACCACGTTTTCCGTTCGTTCTTTGTGCGTATCCGTGATGAAAATCTGCCCGAAGTTTTCTTTGTTCACTAATTCAATTAATTGAGAAACGCGCGTGTCATCCAGCTTGTCAAAAATATCATCCAAAAGAAGAATCGGAGATTTACCGGTCAGCTCTTTGATTCGGTTGATCTGCGCCAGTTTCAGCGCAATGAGAAATGATTTCTGCTGACCTTGCGATCCGATTTTTTTAATCGAATTGCCGTTCATCTCGAACAGCAGATCATCTTTATGCGTTCCTCTGGAAGTATACGTCAAAGCTCTGTCTTTATCAATGGAACTTAACAGAAGACTATGAAAATCGTCAGTCAAAAGATGAGATTCATAAAAGACATTCACCAATTCTTTTCCGCCGGAAATAATTTCGTAATAATGCTGAACAATGGGATTAAGTTTCTCGACAAACTCTTTCCGTTTCTCAAAAATCCGGGTTCCGAAAGTGGAAATCGGATCGTCATAAATCTCCAAAGAATCTTTGTCAAAATATCGATTTTTAGCAAAACTCTTCAACAAAGCATTTCTCTGCTGGATGGTTTTTTGGTATTGGATCAAATCGAACAAATACGAAGAATCCGTCTGAGAAATCATCGCGTCCAGGAACTTTCTCCGGCTTTCCCCGGAATCGGAAATCAGATTGGAATCATACGGCGAGATCATCACGCTGGGCAGATAACCTATGTGATCGGCCAATCTTTCATAGGTTTTATCGTTTTTCTTGATGACTTTTTTGGCTTCTTTGGGCATCAGAATTCTGATTAGATCTTCCTTTTCCTCATTCTGAATTTCGGCATCGATAACAAAAAAATCCATCATCTGCCGACTTCCGTCTTCCAACTTCTGACTAAAAATATTATTAAGGTCAGAATTCCCAAGGAAACTTTTGCCAACCGACAGATAATGCAGCGCGTCAAGAATATTGGTCTTCCCTACTCCATTATTTCCTACAAAACAGTTGATTTGAGGAGAAAAATCAAAAGACTGCTCTGAGTGATTTTTGAAATTGGTGAGGGAGATTTTGTTGATAATCATTACTAAAATTGATTTTACAAAAATCGCTTAAAAATAAAAGCTTTCAAAATTAATTATCAAAATAATAATTTAATTTCCGAAGTTCACAAAATGCGGAATATCAGTCGCAAAATTGTTAAGCGGCAAGACGTTATTCCGGTTGCTGTTGAAATCGAAAACAGAATTATTATCGAACGGAACGCGCGGATAATACATCAACGAAATCTGAATTCTGTTAAAAACCAAATACGGATTATTGATCAGAACACCTATTCCAATCTTTGTGTTGGCATTGGTTTTCAGTAACTTTTCAGCGGGCATCGCCAGCCAGCCTACTGCCGTGGTGAGATAAGGACTGAAATGGAAGTTCTTCCAGGTTTTATTCACAAAAAGCTGAATCTGATATCTTAAAACCAATTTCTTAGTCCCGATATAATCGGCATTGTAAACCGGGAAATCTTCGGGCGCATTCAGACTGATCCGGTCTCTGTAAGAATAGTTGTGCTGCGGATTCCCGAGCGCCAAAGTCGGCGAAAAGAAATGGCGGACTTTCGCAAATTTCCAATCCATCAGATTGGTAAAATAAGTTCCGTCCAGCCGGAAAGATTCGCGGTTCTGAGAATCTTCATTGAAAAATCTTCCGAACTGAGCTTTGACATTGAAATATCCAATCTTTGTAAAATCGCCGTACGATGCGGAAACACCAGCATAAGGCATCATCTCATTGCTGCGTGACAAAACGCCTGCCGTCAGATTGGCCGTGTAGCCATAAGCAATATCCTCGGGCAATTCGTATTGGAAAATATTTTTCTCCACCGAGAATTTCCTCTGAATAAAGCCTGCTGAGGCTAAGAAACTGCTGTAGGACGTAAAATATCCAAACTGATCCAGATAAGGATTGTCTTTGTATTGGTAATTCTGAAAACGCCCAATCAGCGCGATATTGCTGGAAACGCGCTCCTCACTGTTGGATGAAACGGGAATCTGGTAACCGCCCCAGAGATCCTGACTGTACACCTTGATCTGAACTTCCGGAAAGGTGTCGACATTTTCCATCGGCAAGAGGACATTCCGCATAAAATATTCAAAAGTGAAACCGCCTGCCCACTTTGTTAAGGGCGAGAAAAAGTCTCTCCGGGCATTCAGGTTGATGCGTTCGTTTTTCCAGAAATCCCTTTCGCCCAGGATTTGCGTATTGATGTACGACCCGAAAAGATTATTGGCCGTGTAACTTCCGTACATATAATCCTGTTTTTGCTTCGAGTCGTTGCGGTAAAGAAAATCCATATCGTGACCCAGACCGAGAAAATTTTCCTCTGTCACACCCAAACCTATTTTGCTTCCCGAATAACTGAAACGCGGTTTCAGACTCCAGGAATCCAAAACCTTCACTACCACATCTATGGAATCATTGGAACTGTTTTCCACAGCGATGTTCACACGGTTGACAAAAGGCATTTCTCTGAGTAAACGTTCTGATTCATAAAGTTTTTGGGCGTTATATTCTTCGTCTTTTTTAAAAAGAAGATAATTGTTCACCGTAGAAATCCTGGTGTTGGAATGCAGATGATTCGTAAACCAATCGTACCAGCGGGACTTTTCCTTTTTTTCTTTGGTGTTGTAGCCGAAAGGGTCAATGGTTTCTATGCGGATGTTCCGGATATACTTTCCATCATAACTTTCCTGCGCCTGTTTTTCGGTTCTGGATTTGACGGAAGCTGAATCAGCCTCGCGCCGGAAGATGAAACGGTGCAGAAATTTGGTGAATTTTCTTCTGTCCGAGAACTCCTCAATTTTATAATAAATCGAATCCTTCTTTTCCTGTGCATTGGTCCAAGAAAAAAAGCCCGTAAAGACGATAATGAGAAGGATAGATTTTTTATTGAACATCAGGAAATTTTAACAAAACTGCATTAGCAATTTGTAAGCCAAAAAAGCCATCAAAGGCAAACCACTACACGATTCTACCCAGAACGAAAAATAAGAATCACAATTTCTGTTTTCAGAAAAATAAATTAATATCAATGTGAAAATTACAGCGAGATAAAAACAAAGTGAAAAAATCAGATCCAGATAAAAAACACTCAGCAAACCCGAGATGAAGACGAGGAAGTAAGCCAAATATTTGGTCTTCTGAACGCCAATCAGAATCGGAAAAGTGACGATCTCATCGCTGTTCATATCCCGGATATCAAAAGGTAAAACCAAAGCAGAAATAAATAACCAGGAAATCATAAAAATCTCCCAGTTAAATTCGGGGAGGATCAGCCAGGCATTGATTAAAGCCCAGGTTAGTCCAACGTAAAAAATCTTAAGCAAAGGGATTTTCCGGATAAAACGGTCCAGAAAAAATGAGTTGTACAGCAATCCGACAATCACGATGACCGCCCACTTTAAAAGCCGGATTTCATTATGATTAAAAACAATGAGACAAAAACTCAAAATCCCGCATAGTGAATTGAATATCAATATTTTAAAAAAAATTTTCCTCTGATTCTGATATTTCGTGTAAAGATAACCGCTGAAATACGTGATGAAAATCAAGAGCAGACTTGGCCAGCGGAATATGTTTTGCTCCAGCATAAAAAAACCAGCCAACATTGTTCCCATTAACGAGACAAAAATCTGACTGTCAATCACATATTTTTTTGCTAAATTTAAAATCGACATTATTCTTTAACAAAGGTCGGAAAAAACTATCTTACACTAGACAAAAATAAACTTATGAAAATCCTGAAGTCATTATCTGTATTCTTTTTGATACTTATGAATATGAATTTATCTGCCCAGAATTATTACGACCAGCAATGGAAAAAAATTGAAGACAATTATAAAAAAGGCACTTACAAATCCAATCTTCCCATCATTATGGAAATCCAGAATCAGGCTTTGAAGGAGCAAAATGCCATTCAACTGATCAAATCTTTGAAAGCGGAATTCAGCATCAACAGACAGACGAATGACGATACGAAGAATGATGAAAATTCCAAATTCTTTTCGAAGCTTCAATCCACCGGAACCAAGCTGAAAGGTGATGAAAAGCAGCTATTTCATATTTTGACTCTGGAATTCATCAAAGATTATTATCAGAATAATTCCTGGAAAATCAATCAAAAAACGAATATCGACAATGCCGACTTGTCACAAATCGAAACCTGGAGCAAGCTGGATTTCAAGAATTATCTTTCCAAAAACTATTCGGAACTGGAGAAAGAAAATGCAGTGTTGAAAAAAATCCCGATGAAAAAGTATGGAGAAATCTTTGACGAGACTGAGAATTTGGAGTATTTCCCGACGCTTTCAGACTGGTACAATTACAACTATATCGATTTCCTTAAAAATCAGAATCTGTTTACACCGAATGAGCTGAAAGTGAATTCTGCCAAAATCAATTCGATTTTTGATTCGGAAATTGCTTCACTTTCCGGAAATGCGCAATTGTATTTCAGACATCAAAAAATCAATTATGATTGTGAATTAAACAATTGCAAAGACAGATTCGCCCAACTGAAGAAATTGATGGAAGATGAATCTTATAAAGGTGATTACAAAGTCCTGATTATTGATGATATGATGGAGATTCTTCAGGAAAAACAGGATTTCGAACAAGCTTTGACCTGGGCCAACACTGCTAAAGAAAAATATCCGAAATCCAAGTTTCTGAACAACATCAAAAACAGGGAAAATCAAATTAAAAGTCCGCAACTGAATTTGTTTTATGAGAACAATACGCAGGGCAACAAGCCAATCCATATAGTTGCAGAAGGTAAAAATGTCAAAAGCTTCGCACTGAACATTTACAAAACGGATGACACCACAGGATTTCTGAATTACGCTTTTGATTCTTACAAAAATCCTTTTTCCAAGGTCAAAAAAAACCTGGTTAGAAAAGACGAATTCACTTTGCCTTCATCTTCGGATTTCAAAACACATAAAACGTCTCTCGAACTGAAAGCGCTTCCTGCAGGGATTTATCTGGCGGAATATGTGGTGGAAAATTCGGTTCAGGGAAATTATTATTTCATTGTTTCGGATTCGAAAATCATTTATTCCAAGAAAGAAGATGCCAATCCGAAATCGAATATCCTGAAACTCGTTAATAATGAATCCGGAAGAGCTTTTGCCAATGAGAATCTTGAGATCACAGAATTTGTGCGCGGAAAACAGACCGTCAGACATTCCGTAAAAACCGATGCATCCGGCAATTTCCAAATTCCCAATTCTGACAACAAAGAATATTACCGGAATTTCCTCATCAGGAATGGAAACAATTTCTCAATGATAAATGTTTACGGTTATGATAATTACAATCACCGAAATCCATCTCAGAATCAGGAAACCGCACAGATTTTCCTCGACCGGAAAATCTACAGACCCGGACAGATTGTTTATTTCAAAGCGATTGCAACAGGAATCAACAGCGAAACTCAGAAAGCAAAAGTCCTCGAAAAAGTTCCGTTGAATATCACTTTGCACGACGCCAATGGTGAAGAATTGCAAACTCTGAAACTGACAACCAACGAGTTTGGTTCTGTCAATGGCAGTTTTACGCTTCCAAAAAACAAGCTGAACGGCAGTTTTAATATCGAAGTGAATACTGATGATGACAAATCCGGTTTTAACATCAATGGCTATACGGATTTCCAGGTTGAGGAATATAAACGTCCCAAATTTGAAGTGACTTTTGAGCCCATCAAAGACGAATACAAATACGGCGAAACCATTGAGCTTAAAGGAAAAGCGATGATGTTCTCAGGCGTTCCGCTGAGCAATTCGACAGTGAATTACGAAATCAAGAAACAGAATATCCGTTGGAGATATTTCTGGTGGTATCCGCGTGGCAGCGATAACGAAAACTCGATTTTAGGTGATGTCAAAACCAACGAAAAAGGCGAATTTACCATCAAAGTGGATTTGAAAAAAGATGAAAATTTGGAAGGCATTCAGATTGACAATTATACTATCAATGCTTCTGTGACTGACATCAACGGTGAAACACAATCTGCGAATACCAATGTAAAAGTGGCTTCGGCCTCTCATTACATCACGGCCAATGAAATCGGAAACACATTTTCTGATGAAGCGGTAAAACTGAACGTTGACACCAAAAATTACAACGACCAAATTCTGAAAAAGTCTTACAACGTAAAACTGGAAAAACAGGAAGAACCAAAACAGATTTTCAGAGAGAATTTTGCTTCTGCAGTTCAGGATCTGCCAAAACTTTCTAAGGAAGAATTTGTACAGAAATTTCCTCACGACAGAATTGATAAAAATGATGATGTGAAAAATTGGAAAGTTGAAAAAATTTTTCTTGATAAAGTACAAAACACTTCGACTCCG
>DBLQ01000085.1:1745-2299 GCA_002297505.1 Flavobacteriales bacterium UBA720 | reverse complement strand
CAACCAACAACCAACAACCAGCAACTAATCTCGATTTAGGAAAATTGGAAGCCGGAACTTACAAGCTGCAGCTGTACAATATCGAAGGAAAAGACACGATAAAAGCGGAGCAATTTTTCAAAGTTTGGGATAAAAAATCATTGGGACAAAATCAAAATCCATTCTTGGAAGTGATTCAGCCACCGCAGGATTTCAAGCGTGGTGAGAAGGCCAAAGTTTTTGTTTACTCGGCGGTTCCGGATGCTTTGGTCAATATTTTCATTCAGAATGGAAAAGGCGAAACGGTAACGGAAACCAAATCTTTCAAAAATGGAATTCTGGAATATGAAACCGTGATTCCAAAAGATGAAAGTATCTCAAGAGTGAATTTGCAGTTTCAGTTGGTTGCTTTCAATGATGTTCAAACCCAATCTGTTGATTTGAAAATTGCGGACAGCAAAGATGATTTGAAAATTGAAACGGTGACTTTCCGGGATAAATTACAGCCCGGACAAAAAGAAAAATGGACAGTGAAAATTTCCGGTGCTGATAAAAACTCTTCGACTCCGCTCAGA
>DBLQ01000085.1:1148-1508 GCA_002297505.1 Flavobacteriales bacterium UBA720 | reverse complement strand
GTCTAATTCTTGGAGTTGGCAGAGATTCTATTCGCCTTTCTATCAAAGTTCTTATGAATTAAGAAATGGTTTGGAACAAAAATATTATAATAAAGACTTTAAATATCTTGACGATTATAGTATAAATTTTCCTCAATTTAATTGGTTTGACGGAGGAATTTTTATGGCTTACGGGATGAGAAGAAAGAATATGGTTTACGCAGAAAATGCGGTAATGGATTTAGCTTTGCCAGCGGCAAAATCAGTTGCCAAACTTGAATCGCCGCCACCGCCAAACAAAGAATTGAAAGAGGTTGTATTAACTGATTATATGACAAAAAAACAGGAAGAAACCTTAGACAAAATCCCAGTTCGTCAAAA
>DBLQ01000085.1:372-1035 GCA_002297505.1 Flavobacteriales bacterium UBA720 | reverse complement strand
AAAATCCCAGTTCGTCAAAATCTCAACGAGACGGCGTTTTTCTATCCTAATCTTCTGACGGATAAAGATGGCAATGTGAGTTTTGAATTCACATCTCCAGAAGCTTTGACGCAATGGAAACTGATGTTTTTAGCGCACACCAAAGATGCCAGAGCAGCGGTTTTGGAAAAAACGGTGGTGACACAAAAAGATTTTTCGATTACACCGAATTATCCGAGATTCCTGCGCGAAGGTGATGAACTGAATCTTCAGTCTAAAATCTCAAGTTTGGTCAGTCAAAAGTTAACTGGTTTTGCCCAATTGCAGATTTTGGATGCTTTCACGAATGAAGATATTTCTGAGAAATTCGGGATTAATCAGCTGACGGCAGTTTCCGGATTCAATAAAGAACAAACTTTTTCATTGGCTGAAAACGGAAATTCTGTGGTGACCTGGAAAGTGAAAGTTCCGAATGGTTTTTCATCCATAATCATTAAAATCGTTGCGCAAGCCGGAAACTTCTCAGATGGCGAACAAAAAGCCATTGCCATTCTTCCGAACCGAATGCTGGTAACGGATGCGCTTCCGATTTTTGTGAAAGAAGGACAGACGAAAACCTTCACTTTGGAAAATCTGAAAAATGCCAATTCTAAAACTTTGACCCATGTTTCCAATACTTTGGAA
>DBLQ01000085.1:0-258 GCA_002297505.1 Flavobacteriales bacterium UBA720 | reverse complement strand
ATTTGGGAGATTATGTTTGCGTTGCCAAGCTTGAAAGACGATACCAATAATTCCGCAGATGTGGTTTTCAACAAATGGTTTGCAGATGTCTTGGCTTCGGAAATTTTCAAAGCGAATCCGAAGCTTAAAACAGTTTTTGATGAATATCAATCTAAAGGTCTTCTGACGTCAAATCTTGAAAAAAACCAGGAACTGAAACAATTGTTACTGGATGAAACGCCTTGGGTTTTGGAATCGAAAAATGAAACGGAACAAATG
>DBLQ01000096.1:50009-77355 GCA_002297505.1 Flavobacteriales bacterium UBA720 | reverse complement strand
TTGGAGGAGTTTGAAGAAATTACGGCTTATAAAACTGTGAAAATTGATCTTCTTGTAGATTTTTAACTTTTTTTAACGGAATTTCTGGTTTTTTATCAGCATGCTGCAATTTTCCGTCCGCAATAATCTCTAATTTTACTTCGTTTCGAGAAAAGAGTACGACCTCAAAATTCGAGTGTTAAAAATAATTCAATAAAAATCGTAATTTGTTTGAGAATGAATAAATTTAAACATTACTTTTCAGTCATCGCGATTGGTATTTCATCATTTGTTTTTTCACAGGGAAGCGTCGCAGTTTCTACATTTCCGCAGGTTGCCGAGCAACAGGGCTTGGTAAAGGATATCACTGCAGAAAAGGCGCTGCTTTCTCCGAAGGAACAAATTGAATTCAATATCAATAAGATGTTCACGGACCCTGTTTTGAGAAATGCCAACTGGGGTTTCGTGGTTTATGACCCAAAAACGCAGAAGGTGGTGACTGGCTACAATGAAACCGCACCGCTGATGCCAGCTTCCACCACAAAATTGCTGACCACCGAAACGGCATTTTCCCTGCTGGGAACGCAATACCGATGGAATACCCAGCTGGAATATTCGGGAAGTATTGATGCAGACGGCATCCTGACCGGAAATCTCTACATTGTAGGCAGCGGCGATCCTTCGCTGGGCGGTAACCGTGGTGGCGCGGCGAGTTATGCTCAGATTGTGAATCAGTATCTGGACGCAATCCGGGAGAAAGGCATCAAAAAAATTACTGGCGACATCATTATCCAGANNAAGAGAATAAAACAGAGTTACCACAAAATATCGTGTGGCTGGAGCAGAAAAATTACTTTCTGCCTGCCGGAACTACGAAGGATATTGACCCTAGAAACGAAAAGCTGATCATCAATCAGTCCAATAATCCTTTTAATCAGCAGAAGAAGTATTTTTATATTTCGCCCTATGATCATAAACTGGTTTATGCTGATCAGTTCGAAGGTGCGTGGGTGACGACCAAAGTAGCGGAGCCGCCAGCTTACCTTGCCAATAAACTGAGAGAAGCCCTGGTGCGAAATAAAATAGGAATCAGCGGAAAGGTGATGCCGAAAATTGTGGACCGTGAGCCGGAACCAAGGGAAATCCTTACCACGTACAAGTCACCGACACTTTCGGAAATTGTGGATTATACCAACCAGCGCAGCGATAACAATTATGCAGAAGCCCTTCTGAAGGCCAACGGTTTTTATAAGCTGGGCGATCAGACTGTGGAATCGGGGAGGCTGGCAGTAACAGAGCATTTGAAGTCAGCTAATTTCGATATGGAAGGGCTCAATTATATGGATGGCAGCGGATTATCGAGAGCGCATACCGTAACGCCTATTTCCCAGGCAAAATTTCTGGCGTCGCTGATGAAGACGCCTTATTACAAAGAATATTTTAATTCGCTTCCTGTAGCAGGGCAGACCGGAACATTAAAAAAGATGTTTTTGGTCAATTCCAACGGGCAGATCTTTGCGAAAACAGGAACACTTCATGATGTGAAAACGCTTGCAGGTTACATCAAGACCAGAAATAATAAAATTCTGACCTTTTCACTGCTCATCAATAAATTTTCCGGGTCCGTAAGTCAGGTGAAGGAAAGAATGGAGCAGCTTTTAGACCCGACCTTGGATTTGTAATGATCTCATCTTTAACATATTTAAACTCATCTCGATTTGATTTCGGGATGAGTTTTTTTTGTAGCTTTGACTCAAATTAAAAATAATGAAACAATTGTACAGTCTGCTGATTGTTTTTGTAACAATACACAGCGTTTATGGTCAATTCGGCAACATCGACAGGAAGGAACTGATCAAATCCGAAAAAAAGACGGCGAAGTCCATACTGGATGTGAATGTCAATCCCAATACGCTGAATTATGATCTCCAATACGTGAGATTGGATCTGGATCTGGATCCCAATCAGCAATATGTGGCCGGAACAATGACTGCTCACTTCAAAATGCTGGCCGGCAGCCCTAATATTTATTTTGACCTTGCCAATACACTGTCGGTTTCGAGTGTCAAATACCATGGTCAGAATGTGCCGTTCCAACACCTGTCGTCTGCCGAGATCCGCGTAGACTTTCCGGCAGCGCTGTCTGCACAGACACTGGACTCTTTATCGATCGCCTACAGTGGTGTCCCAGACGCCAGTACAGATGCGTTCATTGCAGACGTTACGCCGGCAGGTGATCCTATTCTGGCAACGCTTTCCGAACCTTTCGGCGCGCGGGAATGGTGGCCCACCAAACAGAGCATGAATGACAAGATCGAAAAAATGGATATTAAAATTACCACACCGGCGCAGTACAATGTGGCTTCCAACGGTCTTTTGAAATCTGAAACCATTCTGTCTAACGGCAAAAAACTGACCTACTGGCAGACCAACTATCCGATGGCCGCGTATCTCTTTGCCTTGGGTATCTCGAATTATACCAAACTGAACTCCACCATTGGCACTGCAGAGAGCAATTTTCCTTTTGTCAATTACCTTTATCCCGACACAGCCACAGATCCTGCCTCTCTGAACAATCTGACGTGGACCAAAGACTGTATGCAGAATTTTGAAACGTATTTTGGCGTTTACCCTTTCCGCAATGAAAAATATGGACACATGCAGTTCGGCTGGGGCGGCGGCATGGAACATCAGACCATGAGTTCCATGATCAATCTGGGACGTGGCCTGGTGGCACACGAACTGGCGCATCAATGGTTCGGCGACAAGCTGACTTGCGGCGCGTGGAATGACATCTGGCTGAACGAAGGTTTTGCTACATTTGGTGAGCATGTCACTTATGAAAAGCTGCTGATGACGCCATCCGATTTTCAGAATTATCTGGCAGGCGAGATCAATTATATCACCAGCGATACGGGCGGCAGTGTTTACATTCCCAATTCGCAGCTGAATTTTGAAAGGATTTTCAATGGTAGATTGTCTTATTCTAAAGGTGGATTCGTGCTGAGAATGCTGAAATGGGTTTTGGGCGATAGTCAGTTTTATGCAATGCTGAAAGCTTATCAGAACAATCCCGCTTTTGCTTACAACTATGTGAAGACAGAAGACTTTAAAAATTTTGCCAGTAGTTTTACAGGAAGGGATTTGACCGAGTTTTTCAATGACTGGATTTACGGAGAAGGTTTCCCAAGTTACCAGATCCGGTGGACTCAGAATGCCACTACGAAACAACTGACTTTTCGGGTGGGACAGACCAGAAGCAGCTCGTCAGTCAGTTTTTTTGAGATGCCGCTGCCGATCAGGCTAAACGGTTCCGGCGGTCAGACGGCTTATATTGTCCTTAATCATACCAGTAACAATCAGTATTTTACGCAGGATGCGGCTTTCACTGTCAATTCTGTGACCTTTAACTACGAAAATCAGATTTTGTCAAAAGGTTCTACCGTGGTGAGAGACAATACTCTGGCCGTTGAGGATCAAAGTCATAAATCGATCCAAGTAGTTCCTAATCCGGCCAAATCATTTATTAAAATCCTTGGCCTCACACAATCAGCACAATTCGAAATCTATGCGCTTGATGGTAAATTGGTGAAACATGGCACTGTCGAAAAGGATTCGGAAATCGATATTGCCGGCTTGTCCAAAGGCACGTATGTCCTGAAGTTCAACGGTCAGAATATCAAAATTATTAAAGACTAAATTATAATGACAGAAAAAAGCACTTTATTTAAGTGCTTTTTTTATTTTTGTTAAAATCGAAAATCAACAATAATGATATCACAAAAATTTCTGGAGAACATCAGTAGCGAGCTTAGCAATATTGAAAGTGAAGGTCTGTATAAAAAGGAAAGAATCATCACTTCCCAGCAAAGTGCGGAGATAGAAGTCGGCGGCCAAAAACTGCTGAACTTCTGTGCCAATAATTACTTAGGATTATCCAATCATCCGGAAGTGATGAAGGCTTCTCAGGACGCGATTCAGTCTCATGGCTACGGCATGTCTTCGGTACGTTTCATCTGCGGGACACAGGATATTCATAAAGATCTGGAAGCCAGGATTTCCAAATTTGTAGGTATGGAAGATACCATTCTTTATGCAGCCTGCTTTGATGCGAATGGCGGTGTTTTCGAGCCTTTGTTTTCCGAAGATGATGCGATTATCTCTGATGAACTGAACCACGCTTCCATTATCGATGGTGTGAGGCTTTGCAAAGCAGCGCGCTACCGTTACAAAAATAACAATATGCAGGATCTGGAAGCGCAACTGATTGCCGCTTCGGAAAAAAATCACAGGTTCAAGATTATCGTTACAGACGGCGTATTTTCTATGGACGGCATTGTAGCAGATCTAAAAGGCGTATGCGACCTTGCCGACAAATATGATGCGCTGGTGATGGTAGATGATTCTCATGCCACCGGATTTATCGGACAGACCGGAAGAGGAACCCATGAAGCCAATGATGTGATGGGCCGTGTCGATATCATCACTTCTACCTTAGGAAAAGCACTGGGAGGCGCGCTGGGAGGATTTACCTCCGGAAAAAAAGAAATTATTGACATGCTGAGACAGCGTTCGCGTCCTTATTTATTTTCGAACTCTTTGGCGCCCGGCATTGTAGGTGCGGCTTCCAAAGTCCTCGAGATGATTTCTGCAGATACTTCCCTGCGGGACAAAGTGATGGAAAACGCCTCTTACTTCTGCAAAGAAATGAAGGCTAAAGGTTTTGATATTCCGGATGGCGATGCGGCGATAGTTCCCGTGATGCTTTACGATGCCAAGCTGTCCCAGGAAATGGCTGAGAAGCTTCTGGCTGAGGGCATTTACGTGATCGGTTTTTTCTATCCTGTGGTTCCGAAAGGCAAAGCAAGGATCCGCGTTCAGCTATCGGCGGCGCACAGCAGGGAGCATCTGGATAAGGCCATTGCAGCTTTCGAAAAGGTGGGTAGAGAACTGGGTGTGATCCCGGCATAAAAATGAAAAGAGCTTACGATGTGTAAGCTCTTTTTTTTTCTTTAAAGATTCAGGATCTTAATCCTCATCATCCTCTTCGAAGACATCGTTGTAGCCGGTTTCTTCTTCGTCATCGTTATAATCATCATCTTCATCATCAAAACTGGATTCTTTGAAATCGGCATCAAAATCATCGAAGTCATCATCCAGAAGCGGCATTACAGAATTTTTTCCTTTTCCGTTGGAAGAACCGTTTTTACTCGGCGCTTTCAGAGGAACATTTCCAAATCTGTAAACCGTGATCGGATAATTGACCGCAGGTTTTTCATCGTTGATTTCCAGCAACTCGCAGAAAAACTCCCAAAGGTCTATAAAACCATACTGAAATCTCATCTTGGCGCCCACTTCCGGAAAGCCTTCGTTAAGATAAACATCGGACATGATTTCGCCGTCGCCGTCATCGCTCATATCTTCCAAAGGTACGGACCGGCCTTCATTCCACTCTTCATCAGAAAAATAAAAGGAAGACAGCTCTTCGCCGGGAAGACTGAACGCACTTTTGATACCAAGGTGCAGATTCCAAAGCGTCTGTTTATCTTTGATTTCAACATCCCGGAAGATTGTTTCTTTGGCGTCTAGAATTACTCTTATCTTATAAACCATTGTTGCTTTTACTTTAACTTTATTAGTACGACTTAATGTTGCAAATATAAAACAAATGAAATTTCAGAAAAGTTTATTGGAAATTTTTTTTCAAAAAAGTTTTTAATACATTTTGCGCTTCAGCACAGCGTTTATTAGCTACTATCCGGATGTTTTTTTGCCACCCACCGCAGGTTTTCCAAGCTTGAATTTGAACTTGGTACCAGACAGATAAGCACTTTCTACCGTAATGGTCTGCTTGTGCGCTTCCAAAATATGTTTTACAATAGCAAGTCCGAGACCAGAGCCTCCTTCCTTACGGCTTCGGCTGCTCTCCACACGGAAAAAGCGTTCAAAAATCCTTGGCAGATTTTCCGGTTTGATTCCCATTCCGTTATCTTCTACAGAGATGTGAATGCTCTTGGTGCCTTCACGTGTGGAGACAATGATCTGTGCTTCCTCGCGGTTGGCATATTTTATTGAATTGGAGATTAAATTAATCAGAACCTGTGAAATCCTCTGTTTGTCTGCAAATACAAAAAGCTGGGATTGTGTGGTCTGCAGCTGCATTGTCATCAGGTGTTTCTCGGCTTCCATTTCCA
Organism: Flavobacteriales bacterium UBA720; assembly: GCA_002297505.1. Classification (GTDB taxonomy): domain Bacteria; phylum Bacteroidota; class Bacteroidia; order Flavobacteriales; family Weeksellaceae; genus Epilithonimonas. The sequence continues at coordinate 71,182 of DBLQ01000096.1, read as the reverse complement.
GAAGGTCAAATATCTCCTGGATGAGTTGATTGATGTCAAAAATGCTGTATTTGAGGTCAATCTGCCCGGATTCGTAACGGTTGATCATATCCAGATCTTTGACGATATTCAGGAGCCGCTCCACAGAACTGTCGATTCTCTGAAGGTACTTGTCGCGGATGGAAAGATCTTCCACGCCACCTTCCCGCAGAGTCTCGATGTAGCCCTGGATGGAAAACAGCGGCGTTTTCAGCTCATGGGAAACGTTGCCGATATATTCTTTACGGTAGTTTTCCATCTCCTTCATCATGTCAATTTCTGCCGTGCGCTGGTTCATTTCATGCACTTTTTCGCCCAGTTCTTTGAACCCGAAATCTGTATCGTAATCGGGAATGATATCTTCCGGCAGAATGTTGGTAATTCTTCTGATCTGATTTCTGCTGTAAAAATTAAAAAGAAATTCTAACACAAAATAATTGAGCAGAAATAAAAAGCAGAGGGTGAAGATGAGGAAGTAATTAAAATCTTTGGTTTTGAAATACACATCGTCCGTGTAAAACTCGAATAGCAAAACTACGCCGCCAATCACCGCAACCAAAAGAAGTGATGCAGCAGCCGACAGCCAGTTGATTTTAATCTGATTTCTTAACCTCATATCAAAAAAAAGATTTTCTGAAAAGAAAACCTTAAACTACTAATTTATAACCAATTCCTTTAAGCGTCTGGATGGTATTGATGCCGAGTTTCTCTCTCAGCCTGCGGATGTGCACATCGATGGTTCTCTCGCCTACAATGACGTCATTTCCCCAGACTTTTTCCAGAATTTCCTCTCTTTTAAAAACCTTATCGGTATTGGAAGCCAAAAGATAGAGTAAATCAAACTCTTTTTTAGGCAATAAAAATTCTTCTTTTCCTTTGGAAACCTTGAAATTATCTTTGTCAATCACCAGATCCCCAAGCTCGATGTAATTGGAATTTTCCTGAGACTGTGCGCCCAGCTGAAGGAGTGCAGCTACTTTGGAAACCAGAACTTTTGGTTTGATGAGCTTCACGATATAATCGTTGGCACCTGCCTGATAGCCGGCCAGCTGGGAAAACTCCTCGCTTCTGGCAGATAAAAATACGATTAAAGTTTTCTGTAATTCCTTGATTTTCCGAAGGTCCTGGCAGGTTTCGATTCCGTCTTTTTCCGGCATCATGACATCCAGTAAAATCAGGTCGGGAAGGATTTCTTTGGCTTTGTCAATCCCTTCGTTACCATTTCCGGCGGTAAAAACCTGATAACCTTCTTTTTCCAAATTGTATGACAGGATCTCCAGAATGTCCTGTTCATCATCAATTAAGAGAATTTTTTTACGATTCATTTCGATTTATTAATTATCCCAAAATTAAAAAAAAATGAACTCTGTATCAGCATTTGTTCAAAGTTCATAGAAATTTAACATTTACAAAACAATTAATTCAGGTTTCAGAAGAATTTTCAGCAGTCATAATGCGCTATGTTGTTGCACCAGATTCGTTTTATTTTTCGGGGAAATTAAGTTAAATTTGCACTTCACGTTTCAGATTATGGAAGAAGAAAAAAAATCACTCAATTTTATTGAGCAAATTATAGAAGACGATTTGGAAAAAGGCTTGGATTCGGGGAAATTGCGTTTCCGTTTTCCGCCGGAACCCAACGGTTATCTGCACATTGGTCACACCAAGGCAATCTGTATCAACTTTGGTCTTGGCCAGAAGTACAATGCGCCGGTCAATCTTCGTTTTGACGATACCAATCCAGCCAAAGAAGAGCAGGAATTTGTGGATTCTATCAAAGCAGATATTGATTGGTTGGGTTTCCAGTATGACCAGGAATTGTACACTTCTGATTATTTCCAACAGCTTTATGACTGGGCTGTGGAATTGATAAAACAAGGAAAAGCTTATGTGGACGAACAGTCTTCGGAAGACATTACAGCACAGAGGAAAACGCCTTTTGAGCCCGGAATTGAGTCGCCTTTCAGAAACCGACCAGTGGAGGAATCTCTGGATTTATTCGAGCGAATGAAAAATGGCGAGTTTGAAGAAGGTGCGATGAGCCTTCGTGCCAAAATCGATATGGCTTCTCCGAATATGAATATGCGGGACCCTGTGATGTACAGAATTCTGAAAAAACCGCACCACAGAACGGGCGAACAGTGGAAGATCTATCCGATGTACGACTGGGCGCACGGAGAATCCGATTACATCGAGCAGATTTCGCACTCTCTGTGTTCACTGGAATTTGAAAATCACCGTCCGCTTTACGAGTGGTATCTGGACCAGGTTTATTCTGAAGGGAAGGTGGCGCCGAAGCAACGGGAATTCGCAAGGATGAACGTTTCCTATATGGTGACTTCCAAAAGAAAATTGCAAAGATTAGTTCAGGAAGGTGTTACCACGGGTTGGGATGATCCCAGAATGCCGACCATTTCCGGATTGAGAAGGAAAGGATATACGCCGCAGTCCATCAAAAATTTTATTGAAAGAGTGGGTGTGGCCAAAAGAGAAAACCTGATTGATATCCAATTGCTGGAATTTTTCGTGCGGGAAGATCTCAACAAGGTTGCTACAAGGGTGATGGCAGTCGTTAATCCGGTGAAACTCATTATCGAAAATTATCCTGAAGATCAGGAAGAATGGCTGGAAACTGAGAATAATCCGGAAGATGAAAATGCGGGAACCAGACAAGTGCCTTTCTCCAGAGAGCTTTACATCGAAAGAGAAGATTTCCAGGAAGAAGCAGACAAGAAATTCTTTAGGCTAAAATTAGGCGGTGAAGTACGGCTCAAAGCAGGTTACATCATCAAAGCGGAAAGAGTAGAGAAGGACGACAAGGGTCAGATCCAAACCATTTATGCGACTTACGACGAGGATTCAAGATCGGGAAGTGGTACTGAGGCGAGTCTCAGAAAAGTGAAGGGAACTTTGCATTGGGTTTCTGCCAAACATGCGTTGCCAATCGAGATCAGAACTTATGAAAGATTGTTCACCACAGAACAGCCGGACGCAGAAAAAGAAGTGGATTTTCTTGAATTTGTAAATCCTCAATCGCTTAGAGTGTCGTACGGTTTTGCAGAACCAAGTCTGAAAGATGCGACTTTGGATGACCATTTCCAGTTCCAGAGAATTGGTTATTATATCAAGGATCGTGATTCTTCTGAGGATAAATTGGTGTTTAACAGAACGGTGACGCTTAAGGATGGATATAAACCTTAACATTGTCAGAAGTTAGAAGATAGAAGAGAATTAAAATTGATAAATTATATGTTGAAAATCAGCCAGTTGGCTGATTTTTTTTTTGGGGATGTAATAGAAATAAATTTCCTGTTGTCTTATCATCGAGTAAGATAAAACTATGAAATCGCCATTACTTGGACACCAAAAATACCATTAATGAGTGAGCGATAACATGTGACAATTAAAAAACAATAAGTATTTACACATGAAAACTAAATTTTGCATCTTAATATTAACACTTTTCTTTTGGCAAATCTCTGCTCAGAAAGGAGTTGTTTCGGACAGTATTTCAAGGAAGAAACTACAAGCAATTAAGAAAGGCCAGAACATAAAAATTGATGGAATTTTAGATGACGAAATTTGGAACAATGTTCCTGTTGCAACCAACTTCGTAGAAAGACAGCCTAACAATGGAAAGCCTCAGCCGGACAGTTTGAGAACCGAAGTCAAATTCCTTTATGACGACACAGGATTATACATCGCGGCACAAATGTACGATCCGGAACCTTCCAAGATTCTTAAGGAGTTAACGGAACGCGATAATATTGCCAATGATGACTTTTTTGGAATTATCATTAATGGTTATAATGACCACCAGCAGAGTTTGGAGTTTATCGTGACGGCGGCCGGCGTGCAGGTGGACGGAAAACTGACGACTGAAAATGAAGATATGTCTTGGAACGCCGTTTGGTACAGTGCTGTGAAAATCAATGAAAAAGGCTGGGCGGTAGAAATGAAAATTCCGTTTTTTGAACTTCGGTTTCCGAAGAAAGCAATGCAGGAATTTGGTCTTAATATGATTCGGAAAGTTAAGAGAACCAATACGATGTACGACTGGAATCACGTCGATAATCAGAAAGGCAATTACACGTTGTACGACGGTGTGCTGAATGGCGTTGCCGATATCAAGACGCCAACCAGATTGTCTTTCACACCTTATTTCTCTACGTATGTCAACAATTTTGACGGCAAAACTGAAATGAATGTCAATGGCGGAATGGATTTAAAATACGGAATTAACGATGCCTTCACTTTTGACATGACCCTAATTCCGGATTTTGGTCAGGCTAATTTTGATAATTCGATTTTGAACTTAACGCCTTTTGAACAACAATTCGCCGAGCAGCGTTCATTCTTTATGGAAGGAACCGAGCTTTTCAGCAAAGGCGATATGTTCTATTCCAGACGTGTTGGCGGAAGTCCATCCAGATATCCAATTATTGATGAAGACAAGGAAACCGTCACGGAATATCCCGGAAAAGTCAAGTTATTCAATGCCTTTAAAATCTCCGGAAGAACCAAAAAAGGTTTGGGAATCGGGATTTTCAATGGTGTGACGGAGAAAATGGAAGCTACAATTCAGAACAACGAAACAGGAGAAACCAGGAAAGAAGTGGTGGAACCCTGGACCAATTATAATGTGTTGGTTTTTGACCAGCGTTTTGGCGATAATTCTTCGGTCACGCTTGTGAACACCAATACCACACGTTCCGGCGACTTCCGGGACGCCAATGCTGCAGGAATTCTCTGGAATATTGCCAACAAAAAGAATACTTACAATTATTACGGAAATATCAAGGGAAGTTGGGTAATGGGCGGCGATACTAAATTTGGAAACCGTGGAACAGTCGGTGTCGGAAAATTCTCTGGCAAACATCGTTTCGAAGTCAATGCCAATTATGTCAACAAAGATTGGGACATCAATGACCTGGGATTTTCCACCAAGACCAACTACGGCAATCACAATGTCTGGTATGGTTACAGAATCCTGCAGCCAACAGGGAAACTCAACAATATGTATCTCAATTTCAACCTGAATTATTACCACAGGCTGGAACCGTTTCTGAATCAGAAATTGGTTTTTAATCATAACAACTCATTCACCAATAAAAAATTTCAGAGTTTTGGTGGCGGTGTAGAGTTCACACCTTATGGTGAAAAAGACATCTACGAGCCGAGAACTTTTGGCAGACATCTCAATGTTCCGGGCTATTTCGACAGCTGGCTTTGGTTCGAGAGCGACAGCCGTAAAAAGCTGCAGTTCAACATCAATATAGATTATTATGCCTATGATGAAAAAGGAAGAAATCTGGTGATTCCGTCTATGTTTCTCCGTTACAGGGCTTCCGATAAAATGAAGGTTATTTGGCAGTTCAACCCGGTTTTCAGCAATAACGAAGTTGGATTTTCCGGCAAAGATTCCGGTAATATTTATATGGGAAGAAGACAGCGAAATACTTATGAGAATGCCATTACAGGACAATATACCTTCAATGAGAAAATGACGCTGGCATTGGCTTTCAGACATTATTTTTCTGATGTGACATATAAGCAGTTTTACATCCTGAATCAGGATGGCAGCCTGGATTCCAACACCGCTTACAATCCGAATCTCAATGGAACATACAACTCTTGGAATGTGGATTTGCGCTATTCGTGGTGGTTTGCGCCCGGCAGTCAGCTGACTTTACTTTACCGAAACGCGACCAGCAATTATCTTGACATTTCCAGAATGAAATTCAAAAATAACTTTGATGAATTGTTCAATGCGCCGATGATTAACAATTTCTCACTCAGGATTACATATTTTCTGGATTATAACCGGATGAAGAATTGGTTTTAAAAAGAAGCTATTGTCAAACTCTTCTTGAAGATTATTAATGGCAGCTAATCCGCCTTCCGCTATTATCTTTTTGCTCGGCATAGCCTCTCGCAAAAAGGATAACCGCTCAAGTCGGGCTGCGAGCCGTTTCAACAAAAAACTCCATTTCAAAATAAGAAATGGAGTTTTTGTAGTTGATATTGATAATATGCATTACTCATCATTCATCAATTATCATCCCGCATTAAAGAACATCTCTGATGTCTTCATTTTTCTGAAACATCGCCTTGGCAAAAGGACAAAGCGGAATAATTTTCAGGTTTTTTTCTCTGGCAAATTCTACAGCTTTGTAAACCAATTCCTTTCCGACACCTTTGCCATTGTAAGCCGGTTCCACTTCCGTATGGTCGATAATGATTCTGTCTTCTCCGGCCCAGGAATAGGTCATCAGCCCAGCCTTTTGGCCTTCCATTGTCGCCAAAAATTCTCCTTTTGTTTCCCAATTATGTTGTTTTACTTCTAGCATTTTTATTTGATTTTAGTTAATATTTCTATATCGTTGGTCAGTATTTTATGGATTGGACAGGCATCTGCAATTTTGAACAGCCTGTCGCGGATATCCTCACTTACTTCTGTGTTTCCAAAGTCTATGATTCTGCAAAATTGTGCCAATCTGGTCTGAGGATAATTTTCCAGTTCCACTTCTACATTAATCATCGGGATTTCCCAGCCTTTGCGATCAATGTACATCCTGAGTGTTGCCGCAGTACAGCTTGCCAGCGACGTAGCCAAAATCTCGAATGGATTGAAGCCTTGGTTTCCGCCGCCTTTGTCCACCGGTTCATCCGTGATGAGCGTGTTTTCTCCGGCTATCACTTCCGTGTAGTATTTTTCTGTGCCCAGACTTGCCCTTACTGTTACGCCCATTTATGAATTGATTTTATAGCTTAATGCACCGGAGGGACATTTTGCGATTTGCACTTTCAGTTCTTCAGATGTTGCGTTTTCCGACTTGATCCAAGGTCGGTCTTTCGGGTTGTAAACTTTTGGGAGCATTTTAACGCACACGCCGGCATGGATGCATAATGTTGGTTTCCAGAGAATCGTGATTTCTCCGTTGGTGTATTCATGGGTTTCCATTAGATTTGATTTTTAAAGTTTTCGATTTTAGAATTAAACTGACTCAGAAGCTGAGGCTCGATCACGCCATTGTCCGCATCAAAATTTTCGTAGAACTTCGGAAGCGAAAATGTCTCTTTGATATCGGCGCCAAAAGCAGGAAAAAACTTTGCCGCTTCTGCCATTACATTTCCTCCACCATAGCCGCCCGGCGAAGTGGTCATCAGAAACATTGGTTTATCCTGGAAGACCTTCACATTGATCCTGGAAGCCCAGTCAAAGGTATTTTTGAAAGCCGCACTGTAAGAACGGTTGTTCTCTGCCAGGGAACAGATAATAATATCAGAATTTTCAATATTTTTCAGGAATCTGTGCGCTTCCTCAGGGAAACCATTCTTTTCCAGATCTACTGAGAAAACCGGCATCAGATAATCATTCAGGTCAATCAGGTTGATGTCATCGTTTGGAAAACTTTTCAGCACAAATTTCACCAGTTGTTTATTGATTGAAGTGGAGGAACTGCTTCCTGCAAATGCAAATATTTTCATAGTTTTATAATTTAAGATTGATATTATAGTTGATCGTAGCCACCGAATCTCTCATCCACAATGGCTTTCCACTCCGGATGTTTTTTGATGTATGCAAAAACATAAGGACAGAAGGGAAGTAGTTTTTTACCGCTTTCCTTAATGAATTCTAGAGTTTTTTCCACTACAGCCGCTGCTGCTCCCGTTCCTGCCAGTTCGGGTTCTGCTTCCGTGTGGACCAACGCAATCTGATGCTCTCTTTCGCCGTAATTGATAAAGGCAAAATGGCCGTTAACTTCTATTTCAAATCGCTTTTTGGTTTCGTTTTTTACGAGTGGAATATTTTCGAATTCTGGTTTCATAATTTTTTATTTTAAAGTTAATCATTATTTGATTTCAAAATTATACAAAGCCAGACATTAGAGAATTGATCTAGGATATTTTCGTACTAAAGGACAAAAAAATCCTGCAGAAGATCTGCAGGATTAAGGTTGGGTTAAATAAATGATTTGTGTTTTTTTATTTCAGTTGTGTTTTTGCCTTCCTAATCTCGGTACGGCTTACAGAGCTTTGCAGCCCTGTAAGATGCATACCTTGAATCATCATTGTGTTTAAAGAATCTGTGCAAACATTTTCTTCATCTGTGTTTTTAATTTTTTTCATCATTGGTTGAGTTCTTACTTCAACAATAGGTCATTTGGTGTGTGCTTTCAGAATCGGTCTTTTAATCATCAAATCAATTATTCGCAATTTTTTTGATTATGATTATCGACTTTTTACTGATACAAAAATATCTTTAAACCGCTATTGTATGCAAATCAATTGCTTAGAAGTATGTCGAGAGCTTTGTAGAAGTTTTTCTACAAATTTTGGATAGGAAAAAGAATGGTGTAACTGGCAGCAGAACTTAAAGCAGATGATTTTTCATCAATTCCGAAAGTTCGACGATATTTTCTACTTTTAGCTTATCGAAGACTCTTTTTTTGATGGTGCTCACCGTATTTTGTTTGAGGTTAAGGCGATTCGCAATTTCCAGATTGCCCAGGCCCTGGGCGTACATTTCCGCAATTTCCAGCTCGCGTTCCGAAAGACTCTCCAGAGGGTTTGCGAGTTTCGGATTTTGCATTGAATTCAATAGCAAATTTTGAGTAACGGAGGAAAGATACTGGCCGTGCGTGCACATGCGCATAATGGCCATTTTGATTTCCTCCTCTTCGCTCATCTTGCTGAGAAAGCCGTTGGCACCTGCGTTGATGAATTTGAGCGTATTGATCTCCTCATCGATTCCTGTGAAGATCAAAATCCGCATCTCTGGTCTCAGCAGCTTGATGTCAGCAATCACAGAAAGGCTGTTGCCGTCCGGAAAATGGGCGTCGATAATTGCGATATCAATGTCATTGTTTTCTACAGCCTCAAGAAGCTGGGCCAGATTGCCGGCTTGTATGATCTCAGCACCCAGACCAATTTCCTCGATCATAAATACCAGTCCCTGTCTGATAAGACTGTGATCGTCTGCCAGTAGAAAAGTGGTTGGCTTATTTTGTTCCATGTTGATGAAGGTCTAGATTAATTCTGAAATGAACGGTAGTGCCATGCCGAAGCTCGCTTTCGACTGTGATCTCGCCATCGTACAGTTCCACGATTTCCTTGCAGAGGCTGAGACCCAGGCCGGCGCCCAGATTTTCTACATCTTCCGAAAGTACGCCCTGATAATAAGGCTCAAAGATTTTCTCCAGATCAGATTTGGAAATCCCGCTTCCCGTGTCACTGATTGAGGTGATTAAGGTGACTTTCTCGCTGCCATTGGCTTCCGTTCTTGTTTCTACTTTAATAATACCGTTTTCCGTGAACTTGTTGGCATTCCCAAGAATGTTCATGAAGATCTGATGGATTTTGGCATTGTCGGAATAGACTTCCAGCGCGGGATTGATGGTATTCTGAATGGAAAATGTATTGTTTCTGGTTTCGATAAATGGTTCTACTGAGGTCAGAATGGAAGTGATCTCATTATAAAGATTGAAATTAGACGGTACCAGCTGGTTTTTCTTATGCTGATTCTTCGTGTATTCCAGGATCTGATTGGCCTGAATCAGGATCGAATTGTTGGTGAAGCTTATGGATTTCAGGTATTCCTTGATGCTCGCGTCTTCCGTTTTTTTGCTGATCCTGTTGATGAAAAGCCCGATGATCTTCAGGGGTGAGCGCATCTCATGACTTACCATCCCTAGGATCCTGTTTTTAAAATTAAGATTTTCATTGATCTGGACATTGGCTTCCTTAAGTCTCTTTTCATACAGAAATGCAATCCTGGTGAGGAACATGATCAGAACTGATACGATGAACATCAGGATCATAGCACCCAGGACAAGATGGCTTCGGGTTTCGTTGTCCTTGGAGGTTTGTTTTTCGTATTGTTTTTCTAATTCATCTTTGGACTCGCTGATGGCGGCCGTGTAGATGTTCATCAGATCATTGCTGTAAATCAGAAGATTATTAAAACTTTTGTAGAATCTGCCGTTGCTGTCCTTGTTTTTGGTGACATTCACCTGAAGTCGCTGTACCTCGCGCGTGTAATGGTTATTGATGGTCTTCACGATGCTGTCCATATCAGACTTGATCTTTTCCGACGTAGACGGTCCTCCGTTTTTAATGGTGATGATGGTATTTTCCTTTTGAACATCCATCTTTCCGGAGATCGCATCGCCAAGCCTTCCGAAGAGTCCTTTTTTCTTTACAGTATCAGAAACTGTTTTGGTCTCGATGTCAAATTTGTTGTAATTGTAATTGCTGAGATCAAATTTTTTGAATACCGGGGCCTGATCTTCCCTGAATTTAAATGTGGATGCTGAAGAATACTGGTGTACAGAATCTGCCAGGATCTTAAATTTTTTCAGTTCCGAGGAGTCTCGTTTCAGCGGCAAAGTAATCATCTGCAGCCTCGGATATTTATAGGTGTTGATGCTGTCCAGGTTTTTAGTCAGCTTGTCGACAGAAGTGAAATAGTGGTTGAGATAATTTTTGTCATTCGTGATCAGGTATTTCTGAAAATAATCCTGTGAGGCCAGTAGCTCTACCTTGGAATCATCTGTTAGCTTCTCCACAGCATGAATATCCTTCAGCTGGCCCTGGATGAACGCCAGATTTTCTTTGCTTCGAAATTCATTGTAAAAGTAGGCGGCTAAAGTGACCTGAATCAGAAGAATGCAGATGATCAGGAAATAGTGGACGATTTTTCTTTTGCGAAAGTTCTCTCTGAAAGGCGTGGAAATGCTTTGGGCCATAAGTTTGTGTTTTTAGTTTTTAGGCGATTTGTAATTTCACAAAAATAATGTGAAATTTAGAAATATTTAATTTAAATATTACATTACGTTTGAGTTCTGATTTTAATTAATAATTTATCAAAACTTTATATAAATATAAAGAAAAATCCTGGCAATTATGACTGACAGGATTCAAATTTTATTATGTGATGTATAATACTATTTAGAGTGTTTTAAACTGTTCCAGCATTCTGATGTCATTTTCAAAGAACATCCGGATATCACTCATTTGGTACAGTAACATTACAATTCGCTCAATTCCCATCCCGAAGGCGTAACCCGAGAATTTATCCGGATCAATGTTAACATTTTTAAGCACAGCAGGATCTACCATACCACAGCCCATAATCTCCAGCCAGCCCGTTCCTTTTGTGATTCTGTAATCGGTCTCCGAGTTCAGTCCCCAGTAAACATCCACTTCTGCGCTGGGCTCTGTGAATGGGAAATAGGACGGTCTCATCCTGATCTTGGACTTGCCAAACAGTTCCGTTGTAAAAAACTGTATCGTCTGTTTCAGATCTGCAAAGCTTACATTTTCATCGATATAAAGTCCCTCGATCTGATGAAAGATACAGTGCGAACGGGAAGAAACCGCTTCGTTACGGAAGACTCTTCCAGGCGCAAGGATTCTCATAGGTGGCTCGTTTTCTTCCATGTAACGGATCTGTACGGAAGATGTGTGCGTTCTCAGCAGCACATCCGGATTTTGCTCAATGAAAAATGTATCCTGCATATCTCTTGCAGGGTGGTATTCCGGAAGATTCAGAGCGGTGAAGTTGTGCCAGTCATCTTCTATTTCCGGGCCGTCTGCTACCGCAAAACCAATGGATTTAAAGATGTCGATAATCTTGTTTTTTACCAGATTAATCGGATGCCGGGATCCTAATTCCAAAGGAAATGCAGGTCTCGTCAAATCTTCTTTTTCAAGGATCAGCGTACTTTCGGATGCACTTTTCAGCGCCTCCAGCTTTTCGTTGACTGCAACTTTCAGAGTATTGATTTTCTGGCCTGCTTCCTTTTTCTGATCGTTCGGAACTTGCTTCAGAAAGTCATAAAAATCAGTCATTATTCCCTTTTTTCCGTTGAATCGGATACGGAACTGTTCAATCTCGTCTTTGGAAGACGATTGGAAATTTTGTACTTCGGTCAGCAGGTCATCAATTTTCTCTAGCATTGCTTATAATAAATTATAGAGTGCAAAAATACGATTTTTAAAATTAAAAAATCTGCCTTTATGATAGGCAGATTGATAATAATTTTAAGCGAGGGCGAAATGCCAATCGTTGTAAGCATTTTATTTCTTTTCGATAGCCTTGACCTTCATCTGGACGTTGATCTCATTTTTAATCAAACCTTCGGCGGCAGGCATTTGAAACTGAATGCCGAATTCGTCGCGGTTGATATCTTTGGGTTCTGTAGCAATACTCAGTTCGCCATCTTTAATCTTAACGTTGGCGTTGAAGGTTTCCGGTTTGGTAATCCCTTTCAGCGTCAGATTGCCGTCCAGAACAGTGTTGTAATCGCTTCCAGCCGGAGCATCGGAGATCCTGGTAATTTCATAGGAGGCGGTCGGGAATTTATCTGTCTCAAAAAAGTCGGCACTTTTCAGATGTCCTATTAGTTTCGTGTTGTCTTCTGCTTTTTTCAAATCCTCATTGGCAATAGAAGTCATGTCTATCACAAACTGACCGCTTTCCAGCTTGTTGTCCTTCACCGTTACCTCGCCACTTTCGAATTTCAATGTACCGATATGACTGGTATTATCCGATTTGATGACTTTGAAACCCTTCCATTCTGCGCGGCTGTTCATGGTGTCTACCACGTAGATCTGTCCGTTGGAAGTGGTCAGGACGTCATTCGCTTCGCTGGTTACAGGTTTGTCCTTGCCGCAGGAAATCAGAGCGATGGACGCAGAAGTTACTAAAAGAGCTGCGATGATGGTTGATTTTTTCATATCAATCGTTGGAATTTGTACGTCAGGAAGTTCGTTACCGGAAGGAAAGATGCCTGAAATTTTAATTTATTACTAAGTTTTACGTTCTTTGCTAAAATAATAAAATTATTACACTCCAAAAAACAATTTTCAGAAAATGCTGTTAGAAGTCAAAAATCTGTATTTCAATTATCAGGCCGAGAATCCTTTGTTTCAAAATCTTAATCTGAGTGTGGACGAAGGCCAGATTATCGCGCTGGCTGGTGAAAGCGGCTGTGGCAAATCTACACTGCTGAGCCTGATTTATGGATTGATGGACTGGCAGAGAGGCGATATTATTTTTGACGGACAAAAACTGTTGGGTCCTAAGGGAAATCTTGTTCCGGGCGAATCTCAGATGAAATTTGTGGCCCAGAATTATGATTTGATGCCTTACGGAACCGTGTATGACAATGTGGGGAAATATATTTCCAACATTAATTTAAATGCAAAAAAAGAAAAAGTTGAAGAACTGCTGGACATCGTCGGGCTTTCTGAGTTTGCAAAAGTGATTCCCAAAAATCTGAGCGGCGGCCAGCAGCAGCGTGTGGCCATTGCCCGTGCTTTGGCGATTCTTCCCAAAATGCTTTTGCTGGATGAGCCTTTCAGTAACCTGGATTTTTCCAGAAAGTTTGAGCTGCGCGAGAAGCTTTTCAATTACGTCCGTCAGAATAACATGAGTCTCCTTATTTCCACGCATAATCTGGAAGAAGTTTTGCCGTGGGCGGATAAAATTGTTGTACTACAACAAGGGCGCCTAATCCAAAATGATTCTCCAAAAGAAACTTACGAAAATCCTTACAATGATTATGTCGCCAGACTTTTGGGTGAGGTCAACATTTTTTCGGAAGAAGAACAATCTCAGTTGAGCCTTCCCAAAAGGCATTATTTCCCACATCAAATCCGAGTGGCTGAAAGTGGAATAGAAGCAAGGGTGTTAGAAAGTCTTTTCGCAGGATCGCATTACAGGAACAACATTATTGTCAATAATAAAACAATAATCGTTTATTCTCATCAATTTCTACAAGGGTCAATTTATCTTCAATTCTAAAATTGTTGATAAAATATGGATAACTTATAGATTTCCAGTTTGTTGAATCGACAGAAATTTATAATTTTGAAAAACGAAAATACATCAGGAAATTTTTGGTTAATTCTCTTTCTGCCTTAGGGACTGGAAATTAGTCTTGTCTACGGACGGACAATCAAAGTCTTTGAAAGTTTACCCTGCCAAATTTTTCCTTTTTATTTGGCTAATTGGCTGGCAGCTTGTGGCTTTTTGCTTTTCCAAACTTGAATTTAATGCCAATCGCCATCAGCTAAAAGCCATCTGCTAACTAAGCTTTTTTGACAAATTCGGACTTCAAAGCCATTGACCCAAAACCGTCAATTTTACAATCGATGTTATGGTCGCTGTCTCGTCTTAATCGGATATTTTTCACCTTGGTTCCTGCTTTTACAGGCTTGGGTGCACCTTTTACAGGCAAATCCTTAATCACAATTACAGAATCTCCGTTTTGCAATTCTTTTCCCAGAGAATCGAAAATCTTGCCTTCTGCGGAAACCTCCTTAGGATCCCATTCATAAAAGCATTGGGAACAGACCTGAAGATCATCCTGTTCGTAGGTAAATTCGGATTGGCATTTTGGGCAGAGAATGGTGTCGCTCATAGTTTTTGATAGGTGATAATTGATGAATGATAAATGATTTTTTTTATCACTTTAATATTGCAAAGATAGCCAAATTGATTATCGGCTTCAACCAATATTTATCACTTTATTTTAAAGTCCTGGATCTTCTGTGATTATATAAAATCTTGTTTATATTTGTGCGCAACTAAAATAAATCTTCAGCTAAACATGAAAAAGACCGCTTTATACGATAAACACGTTGCTTTGGGCGCGAAAATCGTTCCGTTTGCAGGCTTCGAAATGCCTGTTCAGTATTCCGGCGTTACAGAAGAACACTTCGCTGTCCGCGAAAAAGCGGGAATTTTTGATGTCTCGCACATGGGACAATTTTTCATCGAAGGTCCTTCTGCCAAAGATTTGTTGCAATTTGTAACATCCAATAATGTTGATGCTCTTGAGAATGGAAAAGCACAATATTCCTGTCTGCCTAACGAAACAGGCGGCATTGTGGATGATTTGATCGTATATAAAATCGAAGACGAGAAATATTTTGTTGTCGTTAATGCATCAAATATCGACAAAGACTGGGATCATATTTCCAAATACAACGCGCAATTCGGCGCCACCATGACGAATGCTTCCGATGAAATGTCATTGATCGCGATCCAGGGTCCGAAAGCAACAGAAATTCTGCAGAAACTGACTTCCACCGATTTGTCTGCTATTCCGTATTATCATTTTACAATTGGCGCTGTTGCAGGTTTTTCTGATGTCATTATTTCCAACACCGGTTATACAGGCAGCGGCGGATTCGAAATTTATTTCAAAAATAACGACGCCGAAAAAATTTGGGATGACTTGGCCGAAGCAGGACAAGAGTTTGGTCTGATGCCTTGCGGATTGGCTGCCAGAGACACTTTAAGATTAGAAAAAGGTTTCTGCCTTTACGGTAACGATATTGATGATACCACGTCTCCGCTAGAAGCCGGATTAGGTTGGATCACGAAATTTGACAAAGATTTTGTTAATAAAGAACAGCTCGAAAATCAGAAGACAGAAGGCGTTTCCAGAAAACTGGTCGGTTTCGAAATGCAGGAAAAAGCCATCCCTCGACATGATTATGAAGTGGTAGATGCAGAAGGCAATGCCATTGGGAAAGTAACATCCGGAACCATGTCTCCAATGAAAAAAATCGGTCTGGGCCTCGCTTATGTCGATAAACCACATTTTAAATTAGGTTCAGAAATTTTCATCAGAATCCGTAACAAAGATATTCCTGCAAAAGTGACAAAGCTTCCCTTTGTATAATCAGGAATTTGCAAATATCAAAAACGTTCAGATCATTCTGATCGTTTTTTTTGTGATTATTTCACAAGAAGCCTGTCGCAGACTGTTTTGCTGAAGTTTTCTTCGCGGCCGTTATACATTACCTGCATAGATTGGTCATACGCTTCCTTCTGCAACACCCGGATTTCGGTTCCCAGACTGAGATTTCGCTTATTGAGAAAATTAAGAAACTCTTCAGACGATGTGGTGACGGATGCCAGTTCAACAGTTTCATTTTCCCCGCATCTGCTTAGTTTTTTAAGGTCGGGCTGGATCACGTTGCCGTCTTTGTCCGGAATAGGTTCGCCATGCGGATCTACTTTCGGGTAGTTCAGGATTTCATCCATTTTATCAAAAAAAACTTCCGAGTGGATGTGCTCCAGCTGTTCTGCAATTTCGTGGACATTTTCCCAGCCGAATCCCATTTTTTCCACCAGGAACATTTCCGTCAGGCGGTGTTTTCTTACGATCAGGGATGCCTCTTTTTTCCCGGATTCTGTAAGCTTGATCGGCTTGTAAGACTCGTATTTCACCCATTTTTTATCGGCAAACTTCTTGACCATGCTGTTGACAGAAGGCATTTTGATATTCAGCTGCCGGCTGAGGTCATTCACGGAAACTTCATCATTTTCATTGGAAAGATGATAAAGGGCTTTGAGGTAATTTTCTTCTGTAAGGGAATTCATCCGTCAAAGATAATTAAAAGTTAGAATAAAGTTATTTTTGGACTAACAATGAAATGGAAATCTAAAAATTGTACATATATTTGTACATTATAAATCTTTTTTATGTTAATTGCCAATATTTCAGATTTCAGAAAGGACATTAAGACTTATCTGGACAAGGTCTCAAAAAATTTTGAAACGCTCATTATCAACCGGGGAAAAGACGAAGGAATCGTTGTGATGTCTTTGGATGAATATAATTCTTTGGTCGCAACCAATCGTGAGCTTTCATCGCGCAAAAATGAACTAAGACTGGATTCGGCAATTGAAAAGCTGAAAACTAAACAGTCTTTTTCCAAAGATTTATTGGAGGACTGATGAGATGCATTTTTGTAGATGAATCTTGGGAAGATTATCTGTATTGGCAGAAAACAGACAAGAAAAAACTGAAAAAGATCAATGAGCTATTGAAAGACATAGCCCGCAATCCTTTTGACGGGCTGGGAAAACCCGAACCGCTGAAGCATAAGTACTCAGGATTCTGGTCCAGAAGAATTGATGACGAGCATCGATTAATTTATAAATTTGAAGGTGATGAAATCCAGATCGCTAAGTGCAGATTTCATTATGATTAAAAAAACGAGGCAGATACAATGAAAAACTATTCCTTCAAAAACGATTACTCGGAAGGTTGTCATCCTAATATTTTAGACGCATTGGTCAGAACCAATCTCGATCAGCAAAATGGTTATGGCTACGATGATTACTCTGAAGAAGCCAGAAAACTGATCCATCAAAAAATCAATAATCCGGATGCTGATATTCATTTTGTAAGTGGCGGAACGCAGGCCAATCTTCTGGTGATTTCATCCATTCTGAGACCACATGAAAGTGTTATCTCTGCCGAGACCGGACATATTTTTACCAATGAAACGGGTGCCATAGAAGCAACTGGTCACAAGGTGCATGGCGTGCCTACAAATGACGGAAAACTGAAACCTGAACATGTCCAGGCCGTTTTGGATATCCATACCAACAAACCGCATCAGGTCAAACAAAAGCTGGTTTACATTTCCAATTCCACCGAAGTGGGAACCATTTATAGCAGGGCAGAACTACAGGAATTATCTGCTTTTTGCAAAGATAACGGGCTCTATCTGTTTCTGGATGGTGCAAGACTCGGACAGGCGCTGACTTCTGAAATGAACGATCTGACGTTAGAAGACATTGCTAATTTTACCGACGTTTTTTATCTTGGCGGTACCAAAAACGGTGCGCTTCTCGGCGAAGCTATCGTCATCATGAATGATCGGCTGAAGGAGGAATTTGGGTTTCACATCAAGCAGAAAGGTGCAATGCTGGCAAAGGGAAGACTGCTCGGGATCCAGTTTCTGGAGCTGATGAAAAATGATCTGTACATGGATCTTGCCAGGCATTCCAATATTCAGGCCATGAAGATCAAAGCGGCATTGAAACAGAAAGGCTCCAAATTTCTCTCCGAAACGTTTACCAATCAGATCTTTCCCATTCTCGATCAGCATCAAATCAAAAAGTTGGAAGAGCATTTTGATTTTTATGTCTGGAAAAAAATTGATGAAGACCGATCAGCGATCCGTCTGATAACGTCATGGGCTACGTCCGACGAGGTTGTGGACAGGTTTATTAAAGAAGTCCAGTCGCTGTAACCGCTAGTTTTTATTAGTTGAAAGTTCCTGATACGCGCCTAAGGCATTCCAAATCCCGATGAAGGCTTTTTTACTTTCAGGATCGGAAATATTGGTGTTGAGGATCATCAGCCTGCCCACTTTGGTTTTCGGATCAAAAAACATCATCGACATTGTACCGGGATCACTTCCCGTATGTCCTACAAATCCTGTTGGTCCGAAGCCTATCAGGATACCGACGTTGTAGGATTCGCTGTATGGATTTTTGGTGTTGCGGGTTTTGAAATTATCATCATTGAGCTGCGGCGTGAAGTATTCTCTGTAACTCGCTTTACTGAGAATGGTTCCGCGGCCGTTATAACCTTTGATCAGTTCAGACAGATACCGGCCAAGGTCGGAACTGCTGGTGATAAAACCGCCGTCGGGATAGGTGATGAGTTCGTAATACGGAAATGGCGTGGTTGGATTTTCATACAGTATGGAATATTTTGACTTTTGAACGGCTTCTCTTTTCCAGCCGGAACTCTTCATTTTTAACGGCGCCAGAATATATTTTTTGGTAAACTGATCGAATGGCTGTCCCGTGGCATTTTCCAGAACCAATGCAGCCAAGGCTGTTGCTGTGTTGGAATATTCGTAGAAAGTTCCGGGCTGGTTTTCAGAAAAACTATCGCTGTTCCAGGAGCCTTTGGGTGAAAGCACATTTTCCAGGTAAGCAGCCAGCGTTAGTATAGAGTCTGGAGAATTGAAGGTCTGATGATCCTCGAAGGTCAACTTAAGACCTTGAAGATCTTGATTGGGTTTTAAATAATAATTTTTTGCGGAATAAAAGTCGTTGTCCACAATGGAAGAAGTGTGTGTCGCCAGCTGTCTGATGGTGATCTTGCTAAGTGGATAGTTTGGATTGCAGACCTTGAAGGGCAGATGATTTTCGATGGGATCGTCAAGCTTTAGCTTTCCCAATTCCTGCGCCTTGAGCAAGGCAATGCCGATCAGCGTTTTAGAAACCGAACCGATATTCTGGATGGTTTCGGTAGTGTATTTTTTCTGCTGACTGGCATCGGCAAAACCAAATGCCTGATCATAGATCGCACCTTCTTCAGTAACAATTGCCACAGAAAATCCATTGAACTTTTTAAACTGGTAGATGCTGTCGATCTTCTTGGTCAACAATTGTTCTGCGGTGTCATATTTTCTAACGCTGGATGAGCATGAAAAGAGTAAGATCAGGCCAGAAGAGGCCAACAAAATATTCTTCATAACTATTTTTGAATCTGTCGCATACTGCCTTGAAATGGTTACATCAACCGACAAAAAAACTCCCAAAAAAGGGAGTTGAACATTACTTTAAGCTGCTTCGACATTATTTTTTGGAATTCTGAAGTTCTTGGAGTAGATCATGATTACAAATCCTGCAATCATAAAAGGAATACTCAGAACCTGACCTGTGTTGAGACCTGCGAACTGGATGAACTCATCACCTTGTGGCTCCTTAAGAAACTCTACAAAGAATCGGATGGCCCACAGAATGATAAAAAACAATCCGAATAACCAGCCCTGCTGATACTTTTTGTCTGTTTTGCGATAAAGAAACCACAGCAGAACGAATAAGCAGAAGTAACCTACCGCTTCGAACAACTGGCTAGGGTAGCGCGGAATTGTCACACCATATTCCGAGCTTTGCTGAGGAAAAAGAATTGCAAATGGCGAAGCAGGATCCACTGGTTTTCCGATAATTTCTGAATTGAAAAAATTGCCCATTCTCACGAAAGCTCCACCCAGAGCCACCACAATACCAATCCTGTCATAGACCCAGAACGGATTTTTCTTGATGATCTTGAAACTGTAATAAAGCGTTGTGAAGATCAGCGCAATCGTGGCTCCATGGCTCGCAAGTCCGGCAAAACCGGTGAAGTGCAGGCCGCCTTTGGTACTGATTGGCAGGAAAACACTCAGGAAATCGTCCTTAAACAATTCGGGCTGGTAAAAAATCACGTGGCCAAGCCTTGCGCCAAGAATGGTTCCTATCAACGTCCATGTAAACAACGGTTCCAGATACTTCTCATCCACATGATCAATTTTGAAGATTCTCGCCATGATGACGTAACCCAAACCGAATGCAAAGATGAACATCAGACTGTAAAAATGAAGGGTTACAGGTCCCAGCGGAATACCTTTCAGAGGATCCCAGATTTTGAACGGCGTCTCAAGCGTTGTGTTATCTTCAGGTTTCAGAACTTTGTCGGATTTCAGAAGATACTTGAAATTCTCTATGTTCTTCTGCTCAAGAACAGCCTCCAGCGGTTTAAAATTCTTATCCAGAAACTGGAAACGATTGGCCTTGAAGCTCTCCATGATATTCTGGATGCTGGCAAGTTGCTCTGCAGATTCAGCTTTGATGTTATCTTCATTGAGAATGATTAATTCGTTGGGTACATTTTTAAAAGCCTGATTGGCTAAAGAATCCGTTCTTTGGGAAGCAAAAATCTTAACCGCAAGATTATCATTGTTGATTTTCAGTGTCCCGTCTGAAAGGTAACCAGCCGAACTTTGGGACGAGAAAAGCTGAAAAAATCCAGCAAATAGAATCAGGAAAAATCTGAGAAAAATATTATTCATTGATAATTGATTTTAATGTTGTTTCGGCGGCACAGGATCGTAACCTTCTCCACCCCAGGGATGGCAGCTGCCGATTCTTTTGATGGCCAGCCAGCCTCCTCGGAAAAGTCCGTGTATCCTGAGCGCTTCCAGCGTGTAGTGCGAGCATGTGGGCTCGTATCGGCAGTTCTTTCCCAGCCACGGCGAGATAAACCACTGATAAAACTTGATCAGCACTACAAAAGGAAATGTCAGGATCCGGTTCAGCATCTTGAAGATTAGTGATACAAAAATAGCAGAAAAATCAGAACTCAACCCAACTTTTACCAAGAATCACAGTTTTCTTTGGGCTGAAGATGAATCATTTTTAAACAGAAGTTTAATTTAATCTAAAGTTAAAATGCAAAATTTGAAATTGTGGCCCAAAATAAGGACTTTTGCAAAATGGATAAAAGGATTTTTCCGCTGGCGTTAGGAGCTTTAGGTATTGGAACTACAGAATTTGTGAT
>DBLQ01000096.1:44340-49876 GCA_002297505.1 Flavobacteriales bacterium UBA720 | reverse complement strand
CACGGCGCATTTTTCGGGGTTGGAACTGTTGTAGCCACCAGGCTTGCAAAACCCGGAAAGCAGGCGCAGAGTATTGCCATGATGTTCACGGGCCTTACCCTGGCGAATCTGGCAATGGTGCCGTTTGTCACCTGGCTGGGACATCAGCTCAGTTGGCGCTACGCATTTGGTGTGGTTGCCGTCCTTGGACTTTTAACTTTATTGAGTTTAAAATTCCTGTTACCTTACATGGACAGCCTGCGAACAACCACCCTGAAAGACGAACTTGAATTTTTTAAATCGGCGAAGGCCTGGCATATCATCGCGATTACAGGAATTGGCTTTGGTGGTCTCTTTGCATGGTTCAGTTATATAACGCCTTTGATGACCAGCGTTTCCCGGTTCGAAACTGATTTTATCGCCTATATCATGGTTCTGGCAGGCGCAGGAATGGTGGTCGGAAATTTTCTGGGCGGCATCATGGCAGATAAAATGCGGCCTGCTTTGGCTGCAGCCATTTTGTTGTTTGCAATGATCCTGGCTCTTATTGGCGTATTTCTTTTCTCGGAAAACCAGGTGGCATCGCTGGTGCTCACCTTTGTGTGTGGTGCACTTTCCATGGCGGTAGGGACACCGGTCAATATCATTATGCTGCGCTCTGCCAAGAATTCCGAGATGATGGCGGCTGCGTTTATGCAGGCGGCATTCAATGTGGGTAATTCGCTTGGCGCTTTCTGCGGCGGTCTGCCTTTGCAGGCTGGCTTTTCTTACAATTATCCATCTCTGGTGGGTGCAGGTTTGGCAGGAATTGGCTTGTTGCTCTGCCTGGCTTTTATGAAAAAGTATCAGCCTGTTATTTAGATTTTTCAATCGTCCGGAACGTGAGGCTGATTCTTGGTTCGTTGACTTTCGCAGTCGTTGGCAATCTGTGAAGCCAGAATTTCTGCGTGACATCTTTCATCATCAGCAGGCTTCCGTTTTCGAGATTTAGCGAGACCAATTCCTTCGTGGTTTTGTGTTTGAAGTGGAATTTGCGTTCTGCGCCAAAGCTTACCGAACTGATGGCGCCATTGTCTTTCAGATCCTTCTCGCCGTCGCTGTGATAAGCCATACCTTCCGACCCGTTGTGATAAAGATTCAGCAGGCAGGAATTAAAGGTTTCGCCACTGATTTTTTCAATTTTTTCTTTGATTTCCAATAGCGTTCCGGTCCAGGGTAATGCCGTCTTGGTCCTGCCGGAATACGTGTAACTGAAAGATTCATTGCCGTACCAGGCAACTTTGCGTTTTGTTTCGATCAGTTTTCCGAAGATCACTGCTTCATCACTTTTCCATTGTATTTCAGTCATTAACTTCTGAAAATAACCATTGGCCTCTTCTTCAGAAAAGATTTTTCCAAAGTAGGACGTTACGCCGTCGTAGGGCAATATATTTTCTATGATGTCGTACTGGTCGTCAAAAAGGCTCATTATTCAGTTGTCTCAAAATTATCGTAGTAGGTGAAATCTTTGGTGATTTTGCCGTTCTCAATGGTAAAAATAGTACAGATCGGCAATTCGAATCTGGTTTTGTCCGGTGCTGTTCCTGTTGATACAAATTCCACGATCACATTTTTTGCTCCGGAAGTGTAGATATTTTTGACGTTATCTTTAAGGTCCGGGAACATCTCATTCAGCTCAGTATATTTTTGTTCGAATTGAGTCCGGCTCTGCTGTACAATACCGGTTCCAAGACTTGGATCCCGGAATTCCGCCTGCTCTGCATACAGCTCCGAAAGTGCTTTCCACTGATGCTGATTAAAAAGTTGAAAATACTTTTTTACAAACTGTTCATTTGTAGAATTGTCTTTTGCATCGCAATTATTGCAGGCGATGGTCATCAAACAAAAGACTGCCGCAAAGAATAAAATGTTAATAATTTTCATAGGTCTAAATACTTTTAATACGTTCTTCCTCCAGGTCAATCTGGTACAGCTGTTGGCGGATGATTTCCTCATCCACTGTCGGATCTTTGTTGAGTTCTGTGAGGTATTCTCTTTGATTTTCAAGCAGTTCGTAGAAAAGCTCTTTGGATTCGTCGCTCATCCAGCTGTCGTCGCTGGCGTTCATTTTGTCTTCCCAATGTTTCATAATACGTTCCAAGCCGGAATTGCCTTGCAGGCCGTTTTGATATTTATGTTTCAGCTTACCGTAGATATGTTCGCGCAAGCCATACTTGATCTTTTTTCGGGCCTCCATCTCATCGCTTCCGCCAAATACTTCAAACAAACCGCTTTTCTTGATGATGACCGGCAGAGTAAGACCCTGGATTACCAGAGTCAATAAAATCACTACAAAGGTGATGAACAATATCAAATTCCTGTGCGGGAATGCTTCGCCATTCAGCGTTACAGGAATTGCGAGCGCCGCTGCCAGAGAGACTACGCCCCGCATTCCCGTCCAGCCCAGCACAAGAGGCATGAGAAACCTGCGTCGCAACGATGGCGCCTGAGGAACAACACTAGGACGGAAAATGATGGTGGCTACCAAGGCAGCATATGCGCTGATGATCCGCGCCAGTATCAGCACGCCGGTCACCAGGAAACCGTAGCCAATTGCGGTTCTCAACTGAACACCTTCCGAACGTATGCCTGCGACAATCTCCGGAAGTTCCAGACCAATTAACAAAAATACGACACCGTTAAGAATAAAAACAAAGCTTTCCCATACACTGTAACCTTTGATTCTGCTGGCACTGTTGAGGAAAATCAGCCTTTTGGATGACATGTAAAGTCCGCCCACTACCACAGCCAGGACACCGGAGCTGCCCAGAAGTTCGGCAATGAGATACATAAAATAGGGCTCAATCAGCGTGAGTGCTACATCAGAAGCCGGTTCTGTATCCAGGAATTTGTGAAGCTGAACGAAAATCCAAGCCAGAATCAGTCCGATGCCCATTCCTCCGAGAATCATCCACACAAAACTTACAGCAGCTTCTTGCCAGATAAATTGCCCCGTACCTACGGCAATCAATGCAAATCTGAAAATGATCAGTGATGAAGCATCATTCAGCAGACTTTCGCCTTCCAAGATTGCAGAAGTAGATTTTGGAATTTTGACAAATTTTGTAATTGCTCCCGTACTCACCGCATCGGGTGGCGAGACAATGCCTCCCAGAAGAAAACCTAAACCAATCGTAAAGCCGGGAATAAAATGATTGGCAAAAATGGCGACTGACATCGCCGTAAAAAATACCACCAGGAAAGCAAAACTCCCAATCATCCGCCACCATTTTTTCATCTCTTTGAATGAGATGCTCCACGCTGCTTCGAAAAGAAGTGGCGGCAGAAAGATCAGAAAGATAAGATCAGGATCTACCCGAACCAGCGGAAGACCCGGAACAAAACTGATCATCAAGCCAGCTAAAACCAGAAGGATGGGATAGGCAATTCTCAGTTTGTTCGCCAGGATGTTTAGAAGCACAATGGCGGCTATCATCGCAAGCAAAAAAGGTAATAAAGTGTGCATTGGTATAAAAAATGTGTTTTTTCCTCTTTTGAATTATTCTCTAAAATTATAAAATTGTCCTGATTTTTCCGAAGTTATTTATGATTTTAGAAACCTTTGTCCGATAATGCTTATTTTTGCAGTCGAATTACCATTTATCAACTCATTTACTATTCACCCCAATGAAGCCGAGCTTAGCCAAAGGAACCCGCGATTTTACTGCCAAGGAAGTGTCCAGAAGAAAATACATCATCAATACTTTACAAAAGAATTTTGAACTCTTCGGATTTCAGCCTTTGGAAACGCCAAGCTTCGAAAATCTGTCGACCCTGACAGGCAAATATGGTGAGGAAGGTGATCGTTTGATATTTAAGATTTTGAATTCCGGCGACTATGCATCCAAAACAGATGCTGAAGACTGGACAGCCAAAAATTCGCAAAAACTCATCTCTCAAATTTCTGAGAAAGCGCTTCGCTACGATCTGACCGTTCCTTTTGCGCGCTTTGTGGCGATGAATCACGGACAATTGGCTTTTCCTTTCAAGCGCTATCAGATTCAGCCGGTCTGGCGTGCCGATAGGCCTCAGAAAGGCAGGTTCAGAGAATTTTATCAATGTGATGCAGACGTGGTGGGAAGTACAAGTCTCTGGCAGGAAGTGGAATTATTGCAGCTGTATTTCAAGTCATTCCAGGATTTGAAAGTGTCGGTTTCCATTCATATCAACAACAGAAAAATCCTTTCCGGACTGGCGGAATATGCCGGCATTGCCGATCAGCTGATTGATTTCACGGTTGCCCTGGACAAACTGGATAAAATTGGAAAAGATGGCGTTACGAAGGAAATGCAGGAAAAAGGTATTTCTGAGGAAGCGATTGCTAAATTGGATTTTCTTTTCAGCCAAAGTGATGATGCGCTGGAAAATCTTCTTAACCTCAAAGAAAAATTTGCGGGCAACGAAGTCGGATTGAGAGGCGTGGAGGAATTGGAATTTGTCATCACCAACGCTCTGAATCTGGGTGTGGACTCGCAGAATCTTGTTTTTGATATTACTTTAGCGAGAGGTTTGGATTATTACACAGGCGCTATTTTCGAAGTCAAAGCGGATGAAGTTGCCATGGGTTCCATTGGTGGCGGCGGCAGGTATGATAATCTTACAGAAGTTTTTGGCGTTAAGGATATTCCGGGCATCGGGATTTCTTTTGGGTTGGACAGGATTTATCTTGTGATGGAGGAACTCAATATTTTCCCCGAGGATTCTGAGAACAAGGTCCAGTATCTCTTTGCCAACTATGGCGACGCGGAGTCCATTGAAGCTCTGAAGCTGATATCGGAACTGAGACTGAGAAATGTTGCTGCAGAACTTTATCCTGATGCTTCCAAACTGAAAAAGCAATTTGCCTACGCAGAGAAAAAAGGTATCGGAAATCTCGTTTTTCTAGGTAATGAGGAAATTAAAAATCAATCGGTTACAGTAAAAAATCTGACGTCTGGCGAGCAGAAAACATCTTCTATTTCGGAATTTCTCGGTTCACATTAATTCTCAAAAATGCCTTTGATCTGATCCAGCGCCGAGCCGGAGGAATCGCCATTGTTATCCAGTTCCTTTTTTCGCTTTCTGATGAAATCCGTTGGCCTGATGCCATTAATCTCGAAGAATAAGTCCGAAAAATTCTGTCTGGAAGCAATGCCACATTCTTTGGCCAGCGTATCGATGGTGTAATTGAGATAAATATTTTTTTCGAAGAGCAACTGCGTGATGTAGCGGATGCGGAGATCGCCCAGATACTTGTTGAAATTCATTCCCTTTTCATCATTGATGACTTGTGAGAGGTAATTGGAGTTGGTTTCCAGCTGTACAGCCAGTTTCTGGATCGTAAGACCCTTCTGGGTAAACTGTTTCTTCTCCTCAAATTTTTTCAGCTTGGTGAGCAAATCGAGTTTGATGACCTTGGTGATCGGTGTTCGCCGCTCTTCACTTGCGTCCTCAGCATTTACTGCTGCAGTGGTGGCCGGCTCTGGTTTCGGAACATAGTTGTGTGTTCTGAGTTTCTCCTCCAGGATTCGGTATTTAG
>DBLQ01000096.1:19256-44270 GCA_002297505.1 Flavobacteriales bacterium UBA720 | reverse complement strand
CGATTCGGTATTTAGCAAGGATATCTTTCTGATTGCGGTGTCTTCTCTTGAGAATTGCAAACAGCACTGTAGCTGTAATTGCCAGGGCAGATAGAAATACACCGCCCCAAATGTTCACTTTCTCAAGTCGGCCTTTTTCCTCCAGAAGTGAATTGGTATCGTATTCCCGATGTACTTTCGGCGACAGGTAGGCAAAATCCCGGGAGATGATGCTGTCTGCCTTTAGCAGCTGGGTGGTGTAATACAGTTGCTGCTTGGCGTCTTTTTTAGATTTATAATAATTGATGAGCAGCTCATAATTCTCCCGCAATTCCGGTAAAATAAATTCCTGCTTATTAAATATAGAATCAATTTTTTTGAAATTTTCAATTGCATCGGCATCATTTTTCATCGCCATCTGGCTTTTGCCAATGTAAAAATAATTGACAGTTTCCCAGGCAAAGTCATCCTTCATCAGTTGCAGAGACTGATTAAAATAGTTGATGGCCGAATTGAAACGGTTATTACGGTATTCGGAAATACCTTTGGACTTGAGAAAATAGCTTCTTTCCTGAGAAAAATCGGAATTGTTGAATGTTTTGAGCAAACCAACTTCGGTAAGAGAATCCACTTTCTGAAAATCATTCATATTCCGGTAGCAGACAATCATCTGATGAATACTGTTCAGGTAACCTTTCGTATTGTTGAAGATCTGCGACTCGTGCGCGCCTCTGTTATTGGCCTCGCTTTCAAAATACGAGACACAATCTTTGAAAAGCTCCAAAGCTTCTTCATTATACCCCAAATAATTCTTGACCACACCAAGGTGATAGCTGATTTTATTTTTAAGATAATAGTCGCCTGTATTTTTGGAGTATTTGTAAGCCATCAGATATTCGTCCAGGGCAGGCTTATACTTTTTCATGTTGCCATAATAAATACTGCCTCGCAAGACATAGGCTGTAGCTACACGATTGTCACTGTCGGATTTATATGCAGCATCCAGGCAGCTGTCGGAATACTTTAATTTTTTGTCGATCGACTTAGCGTAATAAACTGCATCCCGGTAACCTTGAAACAGCTCAGGATAATTTTTCTGCTTTTTGGCTTTCGCAAGAAATGGATTTAAGTAACTAAAGGCGCGGACATCATTTTCCGGATAATTTTCGTAAGCTTTTCTTAACTCATCATAGGAATTGGGCTTCTTGCCTCCAGAAAAGGCAAAATTAAAAAGAGAGATAAGTATGATAAAGCAGTATTTGGTCATCGAAAATCTATTGTGCTTCATCATTTGTGGCCACAAAATTACTGAAATTTAACTTATCATTATCAATAATTGAATGAAAATCGATTATGAATTGTCAATGTTACTAAAAGTGAGTAAAGCTTTGAAAACTAGAATTTTAAATAGGTATTAATTTGTGAATTAGGACGTCCAGATTTCAAAATGGAGACGATGTTCTCTTTCGCAGTCCAAATTTAGAGTATAATTTCGTAACAGAAAATGATAGCAGAAAACAAAGGTTTTTGTATCATTAGAAAAATTTAAAATAATAAATAATATACATATGAAAAAAGTAATTTCTATCCTGGCGATTGCAGTAGTATCTCTGAACTTTGTATCCTGCAGACAAGACGACGTAACATCTGATATGGATGCGCCATCTGTAGAAGCCACCAACAATTTCAAGAAAGGTGAAACGCCTAAGCAAGATTCTGCTACGGCTAATGCCGCACAAAGACCTGAAGTAGATCCGGATCCACCAGTGAGAGACGGAACTAGATGGTAAGAAAAATATAAACATTCATTCTATACACAATGCATCTGCCTCAATTCGGATTCTGAATTGGGGCAGATCTGAAAACGCACCTGATGAATTGACGAAATTTTAATCCACATGCAGCCGTCAAGTTGCAGTTCTCGTTAATAACAGATTATGAAGCGTGTTATCGCAGTAATGCTTATCGGAATCACATCTATGCTAAGTGCCCAGGTCGGGATTAATACACCGAATCCTCTTGCTAACCTGGAAGTCCGCCGCTCCTCACTCGCCACCATTCCGGACGGAATCATTCCTCCGCGCGTTTCGGCAGATTCTCTTCAGATGAAGGAAAATCTTTATGGCCCAGCACACAATGGCGCTTTGATCTACGTAACCCAGCCTGTCACCAGATCTTCCCATAAGATGCAAAACGTGACCAGTGAAGGCTATTATGTTTATGATGCAAAATACACCCACGCGGATCGCTCACAAGGCGTTTGGAAAAAGATGTTCAGTGATACCCACGCATTTGCGTGGAGCTACTCCGGTCAACCTAATTATTCAGCTCGAAAATTAAGAACGAGCGGAGCAGATGTTGAGTTTCTGAGATTTGTGGCAAGTGACAGCACAATAGGAGCAGATTATATTGTTGATGATCAATATATTGTAAGAGAATCAGGTTTATATGCAATCGATTACAGCCTGAGATTTGAGGTTGATGAGGTAGTATACATTACCAAGAGGCCGAGCATCATTATTTTAAAAACAACTAATAACCATGAAATTCAAAATTTGTTAGCTTCCAAAAGCTTTGATGGCATCAATTTTGGAAGCGGGAAAGGCGGTTTTGCAATTACACCAAGTGCGGGCATCCACCACATCTACCATCTTAACGAAGGAGATCGTCTGGAATTCGGCTTTGTAGGTAATGGCAAAAGTATCGCCAGCATGGGCGACGTCAATTCAGAAATATCAATCTTTAAAATACGATAATACCGTGTCCAGAATTAATATCTTAGTTGTGAATAAAATTGCTGATGTATGTGTAGTACTCCTAACTAAATGTTTTGGTGATAAAGTCTTCCGGGAAAAACGCGGTTAAAAAAACTTTATCTACTTTTGCAGGAAATTCAATTCTATGAAGCCTGGACAAACGCAAACCCTTACTATTTCCGAAAAAATCTCTTCCGGTTTCATCCTGCGCGATCAAGACGGAGAAAAAGCTTTCATTCAGAAAGTCTTTGCGGATGACTTCTGGGAAGTAGGAACCGAAGTGGAAGTCTTTGTCTATCAGGAAGAAGGAAGCCTCAAAGCTACTACAGAAAAGCCGAATGCACAGATCGGCGAATTTGCAGTAATGTCCTGTGTCCAGAGTTTGCCAAGCGGTGCTTTTATGGATTGGGGCATCATCAAAGACCTTTTCATCCCGTATAAACAGCAGAAATCCAAAGTTGAAGAAGGCAAACGCTACATGGTGTATGTCTATATCGATGAAGCGACAGGGCTGATCACCGGGACCACTAAATTCAAGCGGAATCCTCAGTACGACGAGCTTCCATTTTCGAATGGAGATAAAGTGAATCTTATCATGATGAACGAGTCCGAACTGGGCTGGAACGTGGTCATCAACAAAAAATACATCGGGCTGATCTATGCTTCCGATGTTTTCAAAAAGTTGTATCCGCTTTCCGAAGAATCCGGATACATCAAAACCATCCGCGAAGATGGGAAAATTGATGTGACATTGCAGCCACAAGGTTTTGAGAATGTGGACGAATTCAAGCAAAAGATTTTGGACAAACTCAATGACAGTTACGGACTGCTTTATCTTTCTGATAAGTCTTCTCCTGAGGAAATTAAAGATGAACTGCAAATGAGCAAGAAAAACTTCAAAAAAGCGATTGGAAGTCTTTACAAAGACAAAGTGATCGAAATTTTAGAAGACCGAATCCGCCTGCTTTAGAAATCAGTTTCTGACACATTTTTTTTAAGTCTTCTGCATTGGAACTGTTTTTGAATCCCTGACGTCAAATTAGTTTTGATGAAAAAAATATTGGTCAGCGGCGCTTCGGGACTTATCGGAAAAAAATTATGCAACGTCCTGCATTCCAAAGGTTATCAGGTGGAAACGTTGGTGCGCTCGCGGAAAGCAAAGTCAGAATTCAAATCTTATCTT
The DNA here is from genome assembly GCA_002297505.1 of Flavobacteriales bacterium UBA720. Classification (GTDB taxonomy): domain Bacteria; phylum Bacteroidota; class Bacteroidia; order Flavobacteriales; family Weeksellaceae; genus Epilithonimonas. Next base: position 40,352 of record DBLQ01000096.1, on the reverse strand, counting down.
TGGGATTATGAGCATGCTTTTATAGAAGACGGCGCCCTGCAAAATACAACCGTCTTTATCAATCTTGCCGGCGCCACTATCAGCAAACGCTGGACAAAATCCTACAAAAAAGAAATTTATGACAGCAGGATCAACTCATCACAATTTATTTTTGATGAGATGACCAGGCGGAATGTATTTCCTCAGGCTGTTATTTCATCCTCTGCCACAGGTTTCTACGGCCAGCTGACCTCCGAAAAAATCTTCTTCGAGGATGATCCGGCGAGCCACGATTTCTTAGGTATGGTCTGCAGAGATTGGGAGGAAAAAGCAGTGCAATTCGAAAAACTCGGCAGTAGAGTGGTGCGGATCCGGACGTCTACGGTGCTTTCCAGGTCAGGCGGCGCTTTGGCCGTTCTCCGTAAACCGGTCGATTATCATGTTGGCGCGGTTCTCGGCGATGGACAACAGTATTTTCCCTGGATTCATATCGATGATTTGGTGGCTATTTACGTCAAAGCCGTGGAAGATGCTTCTATGAACGGAGCTTACAATGCTGCAGCACCGGATTTTGTCAATAATAAAATCTTAACGCAAAAAATCGCCAATCATCTGGGACAAAAGATCTGGCTCCCAAATATTCCTAAATTGATTATCAGAACAATGCTTGGCGAGATGTCTTGTATTGCCTTGGAAGGAAGCCGTGTTTCATCAGACAAAATCCAGAAAGCGGGTTTTAGGTTTCAATTTGCTGATTTGGATACTGCACTGTCAGACGTTCTCTAATACGCCGGATTGTTTTGAAAACAGATTCAAAAGCCTTAAATTTATCCAAAATTTGTAAATGAGACTGACGGAAGATAATCAGGAAAAGCTTTCTGTGCTGGATAAAATTGCCAACGGTATCATCTGGTGGGTGGGATCGATACAGTCCCTGGTATTTCACACGATATTTTTTATCGTCTGTTTTGCTTTGCCGATTTTCAAGATTGTAGAATTTGAACATATGCTGCTGGTTCTCACTACTGTTGTGTCTTTGGAAGCGATTTATTTGGCGATTTTTATTCAGATGTCAGTCAATAAAAGTTCGGAACATATCGAAGACCTGAAGGAAGATGTTAATGAGATTCAGGAAGATATCGACGAGATTCAGGAAGATATTGAAGAAATTCAGGAAGACGTGGAAGAGATCCAGGAAGATATCGACGAGATCCAGGAAGATGTGGAGGAAATTAATGAAGATGAGGATGACGAAGACCACAGCGAGCGTGCCAGAACGGTAATGCTTAAAAGTAAAGTCACCAGCAACAAAAATGATATCAAAAACCTGAAAGATAAAATCAAAGAACTCGAAAGTCTCATAGAAAGTCTCAAAAAAGAAGAAGAATAGTGGAATTATCAGTTTCAGACCCTCGAAGTTGATGAATGCTAAATTTCCAATTTTAAAATCTTTTCCATCTGTTTCTGATTAACAGATTCCGGGATCATTCTGAAAATAAAATTCCGTATAGTTGTAAAATTTTCCCATTGCGCAATTTTCCCCAAAGTCCAGCTCGTTTTAACAATGTGATGAACTTTTTCTTTGCGGATTTTTTCAAATTGATGAAAAACTTTGTTCCAGTCTTTTTCAATTTCTAAAAGTTTTGATAAAATAAAAGCGTCTTCAACCGCCTGGCAACCGCCTTGTCCCATATTCGGCGTCGTAGCGTGTGCTGCGTCACCAATTAAACAAAGATTTTCTGTTGACCAATTATCCATTGGTTTGATGTCGATGATGTCATTGTAAATGATATTATCTTTAGGAGTTTCAGAAATCATTTTCAAAACATCGGGATGAAAATCGGCAAACTCTTTTAACAGATTAATGTCGTCAGAATACAATTTTTCATTCACCAAAGCATACCAATACAGCGTATTTTCTCTGACCTTCACAAATCCGAAACGTTTTCCTTTGCCCCACATTTCGTAAGCGTTGTGACTGTATTTTTCAGGGATTTCGGTTTGCAGAACGCCACGCCAGCATTTCTGTCCGGCATTTCGGATTTCGTCTGATTTTAAAATCTGATTCCGAACCAAAGATTTCACACCGTCAGCTCCAAAAACGATTTCACTTTCAATTTCTGTTTTATCTTCAAAAGTCAAATGGTAATTTTCTTTCTTCTCAATTTTCGAAAGCCGTTTATTCAGAATAATGTGTTCAGAGATATTTTCGCTCAAAATTCTTTGTAAATCCGCTCTGTGAATGGCGATGTTGCAGACGTTATACTTTTTTTCGAGTTTCAGAACATCAGTTTTCGAGATGGTTTTCAGCTTTTTGTCCGTAATAATCAATGCGTGCATTTTGGTTTCGGCAGTCTCAATTTTCTCTTTCAATCCGAGTTTATCAAAGATTTGCATAGCATTGCCCGCCATCGCAATGCCTGCGCCGACAGGTTTGATTTCCGGTGCACTTTCGTAGATTTTGAAATCGATGTTCTGCTGTTTTAGAAAATTACCTAAAGTCAATCCGCCAATTCCGCCACCGATGATTGAGATTGAATTCATTATTTTCTAGATCTCTTAAATTTGTAGTGTTGATAGAATAATGAAAAAGAAATTAAAAATATTATTAAAAATAAAATCCAAAAAACTGATTTTCTAAATTTATTTGCATTAACAATTTCTATAAGGCAAACTAAACCAGATATAATAGTTATAAATCCATAAAGGGCATAATTGTTTTTTTCTTTATCAAAGAAAGGTATATTTCCTCCAGTATAATATTCAGGATTATACATGTTTTTATTCCATTCTTTATAGCCATCAATTATAGATTCATCTACTTCAACATCATTTTCATCAAGATTTAAACTATTTATAAAATCAAAAACATTGTGCTTGTCTTTTCCCTTACAATAAAGAATGTTGTTTTCCCAATCGGCTTCGAACAATATTCCTTTATCTTTCAAACCCTGACAAACAAAGTCTAAATTAGACGCAAATTTGAATCTTTTAACTTCAACCATATTTAAAAATAAAAAAGCAGGCTAAAAAACCTGCTTCTAATTTATCATCAAAAATCTTATTTACCAAGATAAGATTTCAAAATCTTACTTCTGGAATTATGTTTCAGTCTTTTGATGGCTTTTTCTTTGATCTGGCGCACTCTTTCTCTCGTAAGGTCAAAAGTTTCACCAATCTCTTCCAATGTCATCGGATGTTTCCCGTTAAGACCGAAATACAATCTTACCAAATCCGCTTCTCTTGGAGTCAGCGTATTTAGTGCTCTTTCAATTTCGATTTGAAGAGATTCCAACATCAGATCTTTATCTGGACTTGGCGATTCACCAGAGCGCAAAACGTCGTAAAGGTTAGAATCTTCACCTTCCACCAATGGCGCGTCCATAGACAAATGTCTTCCGGAGTTTTTCATGGATTCTTTGATGTCTTCCTCGCTCATATCCAGAACTTCTGCCAACTCTTCCGGAGAAGGTGGTCTTTCGTTCTCTTGCTCCAGGTGCGCGTAAGCTTTGTTGATCTTGTTGATAGAACCAATCTTGTTCAAAGGTAATCTTACAATTCTCGATTGCTCAGCCAAAGCCTGCAAAATCGATTGACGAATCCACCAAACAGCATAGGAGATGAATTTGAAACCTCTCGTCTCATCATATCTTTTCGCCGCTTTCATCAGTCCAAGATTTCCTTCGTTGATAAGATCCGGAAGAGAAAGTCCTTGATTCTGATACTGCTTGGAAACCGAAACCACAAAACGTAAGTTAGCTTTGATCAGTTTTTCAAGAGCAGCTCTGTCTCCGGCACGGATTCTCTGAGCCAAATCCACCTCTTCATCAGCGGTAATCAATTCAACTTTTCCAATCTCTTGCAGATACTTGTCCAGTGATGCGGTTTCCCTGTTGGTAACCTGTTTTGTAATTTTTAATTGTCTCATTATAAAAACCTCATTCTATTAGGTTGCATTATATTATACGATCAGAACATCAAAAAGGTTACAAAAATTTTGCTTTTCGTTATCAATCCGCTTATTTTAACAATTTTTAAATTTAATTAATATAATTTATAAAGCGAAACTCACGGATTTCTAAAACCTATGAGGTCTGCATTACAGTTGAGCCAATTCTTCTTTAAGACCTTGATTCTTAACAAAAATTTGGGATGCAAAATTCTTTGTATCAATTGGAATTGTTATTTTTGCCGAATGTTTAAAAAACTGTTTGGACTTTTGGCAGGACTAATACTCTTTTCCTGCGGCAAGGAGCCAATTCCTAAGCCCAAAGGTGATCTTCGTCTGGAGTATCCGGCGCCGCAGTACACGCGGTTTGACTCACCATGCAATTATTCTTTCGACTATTCTGATTTTGCAAAAGTTCAGGATGCCAAGGAACCTTGCTGGTACTATATAAATTATCCCAAGATGAAAGCCAAAGTTTTTATCACTTACTTTCCAATCAAAAATGATTTTCAGCTGCACGTGCGGGAAGTGGAGAAAATGGTTTATGAACACACCATCCGTGCCAGTGCTATTGACACAAAAGTATTCCAGTATCCGGAAAAGAAGGTCTTTGGTAATTTTTATACGCTGAAGGGACAGTCGGCGTCTAATATCCAGTTCTTCGTCACGGACAGTACAAGGCATTTCGTGACTAGGAATTTGTATTTCAACTCACGCCCGAGGCCCGATTCTCTGGGACCAGCGGTGGATTATGTCAAGAAGGATCTGCTCCATATGATAGATTCTTTTGAATGGAAAAAGTAGTCTGAAGATTGGAGTCGGATGACAGAAGATTTTCAATCAGTCAACTACAATAATTAAAAATAAATTCAGATGGCGGTCTTCCGGCTTCTGGCAAAATATAAATAATAAAAACTTCGGACACCGGTTTTACCGCTTCCGACAAATAGCTTAAAATATGAAATTACTAGCAGTAGGAACTGTAGCATTTGATGCCATCGAAACGCCATTTGGCAAGACAGATAAAATTCTTGGTGGTGCCGCCACATTCATTGGATTGGCAGCTTCGGCTTTAGAAACAGAAGTCAGTTTGGTGTCTGTTATCGGTGGCGATTTCCCGCAGGAATATCTGGACATGATGACGTCAAAGCATATCAATATCGATGGTGTGGAAATGGTGAAGGATGGTAAAACATTTTTCTGGAGCGGCAAATATCATAACGATCTTAATTCCAGAGATACATTGGTGACGGAACTTAACGTCCTTGCAGATTTCGACCCGAAAGTTCCTGCACATGCGGCGGATGCAGACGTTCTGTTGCTGGGTAATCTGGATCCTGTGGTTCAGCTTTCGGTTTTGGAAAGAATGAGCAAAAAACCGCAATTGGTTATCTTGGATACAATGAATTTCTGGATGGACATTGCCTGGGACAACCTGATGAAGGTGATCGCCAAGACCGACGTTATTACTATAAATGATGAAGAAGCCAGACAGTTGTCCGGTGAATATTCCCTGGTGAAAGCTGCAAAAAAAATTCACGAAATGGGTCCTCAGTATGTGATCATTAAAAAAGGTGAGCATGGCGCGCTATTGTTCCACGAAGGAAAAGTCTTTGCGATTCCGGCCTTGCCTTTGGAAGAGGTTTTTGATCCTACCGGTGCAGGAGACACGTTTGCCGGTGGATTTGCATCTTACCTAACGAGGAAAGGTGATTTCAGTTTCGAGAGCATGAAAACTGCCATTATCGTAGGCAGTGCGATGGCTTCCTTCACGGTAGAGAAATTCGGGACAGAGAGAATCCAGGAAGTAACGAAGCAGGAGCTGAGCAAGAGAATTCATCAGTTCAAGGAGCTGACCTCATTCGAATCTGCAATATAAATTTTTAACTTTATTACAATTTATCACTCCAAAACGTGTTATAAATTAAATATATCAAATGAAGAAGATTTTTTTTCCTATAGTGCTGGCATTGGCTTCACAAAACCTTTTTTCGCAATATATGATCGTAGGCAAGGACAGTATTTCTGTGAAAGACTACATGCGGGAAAACAAATACGGGCTGGAGAATTCTGGCCCTGATAAGTCCGTGAGCGCTACGGTAGAGTTTCTGCTCCTTCAGCAATTGGCCAAAGAAAAAAAAGCAGATACGCTGAACTTTTTTGCCAACGCCATGAATCAGAAACTTTCCGAGATCCGTGAGCAGAAGTTTTATCCTAAAACGATCATCGATCCTCTGTTGCAGGATTTCGTCAACTCCAGTAAGAATGAGATTCAGGTTCAGCTTTTCATCAAGGAAAAAAAGGCAGATGACAAGACAGATTACAAGGCTTTGTATGAGCAGGTGAAAGCCGGCAAAATGACCATGGACGACTTCGTGACCAAAAATGTTTCTGCCGAGGCGGCCAAAGCTTTTTATGTGAAACCGGGCATGCTGGATTACGAGATGTACCAGGAAGTGAAGAAAACACCACTGAATGGCTACACCTCTTTTATCAATAAACCGAACGTTGTCGGGTTTGCGAAAGTGACCAATAAAAGACCGAGTTTAGGTTATATGATTTTTGGTGTTTTGAGCATTCCGAAAGATGCTAACTATGAAACTACAAAAGCCAAAATTTACAAGGATCTGGAGTCTGGAAAGAAATTTCAGGCAGTGGTGAAGGAATATGCAGCCACAGAAGAAGAGAAAAATTCTGGTGGTGCTGTGATGGGTTCGCCGATCTTGCCGGATGAAGTTTATAACGCGCTGAAAGGTCAGAAAAAAGATTTTTATACCAAAGAGCCTATCCTCTTCAACGATAAATATTTTATTTTTAATATTTACAATATTGAGCCGTATGATCTTAAGGACGATAACCGAAAATTTTTCCAGAAAGAGATGCTGGCTACAAGCTATGGCGAGGAAGCGACATCTAAGCTGATAGACTGGCTGAAGACAAAAGACAAGTTCACGGAAACCAATGATTTTGCCGAGATCAAAAAATCTTACCAGAATTATCTCAATCCAAAAAATCCTAAAGCAGTGATGTTCTCTTACGGGAAAACTCAGGTGACGTACGAAGATCTGAAAAAATCGCTGGAAGCTCAATACAAAAACCTGGAGACCATTCCTACAGCGCAGTGGGCAGGATTGCTGGATTATCAGGCCAGTCAGTTTATGATCGGCGTGTATGCGAAGAATTTTGATAAAATGCCAGACGTAAAACCGGAGCTGGATGAGCTGCGTAAAAACCTGTATTCCGAATACATCTTCTCAGAATATCTGAAAAACGAGGTCAAAAACAATCCCCAGCTGTTCCAGGACTATTATAATAAAAATAAAGCGAAATTTGTCTGGGAAAAGCGTGCGGAATCCCGTGCAGCCGTGATTTCTGACCCGAAACTGGTAAAAACGCTGGAAAAAGAAGTAAAGGATCCAAAGAAATGGGAAGCGCTGAAAGAAGAGTTCAAAAATCAGGTGAACGATCAGAATCAGGTCCTGGTACACTTCGAACAGGGTAAAATCCAGGAGAGTGCGGATGTTTTCAAAAAGTACAACGTGCCTTTCAAAAAAGGTGTTTTTCTGACCAAGATCGGGGAGCGCGATGTGGTGATTGCCATTGATGACATTCTTCCGGAGCAGCAGATGACCCTGGAAGAGTCCAAAGAAGATATGACAGATGCCGTAACCGAGATGGTGCTTCAAAAAACTATTGCCGAACAACGGGCAAAAACCAAAGTCGAGATTCAGCCGGCGTTCATGGCAGAACTCAACAAAAACTTTAAGAAATAATTATAATAATAAATAAAGCGGAATTGGGCGATAATCCTAATTTTGCAGGTTAATAATTCTAAAAATAATGTCAAAATACACAAAATGTCTTTTATTGCTTTCGGCAATGGTATTCTTGTTTACCGGAAAGATTTCGGCACAGTTGCAAAAAGGTCAGCTGATCGACGGAATCGCTGCTGTAGTGGGCGATGAGATCATTCTGGAATCCGATATTGAGGATCAGGCCAATTATGCCAAACAGCAGGGTACGAACGTGGATAACAAATGCGACTTCATGGAAAGCATTCTCAATAACAAATTGCTGATCTATGAAGCCAAAAAAGACACCTTGATCGAAAATAGAAGCGCTGCAATCAAAGATATGGCGGCCGGAAAGTATAACCAGATCCTTGCACAGTTCCCGGACGAAAAGGCGATGCTGGCGGCATACAAGTTCCGTACCTCGTATGAAATGAAAAATGCCATCGAGAAGATTGATTCCGATAATTATTACGGACAGCAGAAATATGCAAGGATTACGGAGAAAGCCGACGTTACACCGAATGAGGTGACAGACTTCTACAATCAGTTCAAATACCAGCTTCCGAATGTTAAGGATGAGGTTTCGCTTTCTAAAATTAGTATGTACCCTAAGCTTTCGGAAAGCCACAGAAAAGAGATCGTGGACAAGCTAAATAAGATCAAACTGGACATCAAAAATGGTGACAGCTTCGAAAACCTGGCCAGAATTTATTCGGAAGACGAAGGTTCTGCGGCCGTAGGCGGACTCTATAAAAGCATCAATATGGGCCAGATGGTGAAGCCGTTTGAAGCTGCAGCACTTAATCTGCAGGAAGGTGAGATTTCGGATCCTGTAGAGTCCGAGTTTGGCTACCACCTGATTCAGCTGGTGAAACGTAACGGAAAGAAATATGATGCGAGACACATTCTCATCAAAAATACACCCAATGCATCAGAAATTGCTGCCACCAAAAAAGAACTGGACAGCATCAGAACATTGATCCTCGAAAAGAAGATGACATTCAAAGATGCTGCTTACAAATATTCTGATGACAAAACCACTAAATTCAGTGCCGGCGTAATGACCAACAATCAGGACGGATCGGACAAACTCGAAAAGTTAGGACTGGATCCTACGATTTCTTATCAGATCGCAGGACTTAAGAAGGGTGACATCACCGAGCCTTTTGAGCAGGAAGATCAACAGAAGAGAAAGATGATCAACATGGTGCAGGTGAACGACATTATCGATGCACACCAACTGGAACTCGCCAATGATTATGAAAGGATCAAGGATATGGCGCTGAATAAGAAGAAGAATGAGATCGTGGAAAAATGGGTCAATAACAAGATTCCTTCCATCTTCATATCGCTGGACAATAAATATAAGGATTGCAAATTCCACAGCAACTGGCTGAAGAGTACAGTAATCACTACGAATTAAAAAAAAGGATGAGCGTTTTACTCATCCTTTTTTTTTGGTCCACCATTCGGAAAATTGTTGGCGAGCATCATCCAGGCTCATCTTCTCACCGATCATTGGTGTACAGAGCCGGAAGTTTTTTCCCACGCTGTATTCTTTGACCTTTTTCAGCGGTTCATCCCACGGATGCTGTGCAAGTGAAAACTTCCCCGAGTGTACAGGAAAAATATTTTTTGCACCCAGATCATTAACAACTTTCCCGAACTCTTCCGGCAAGGTATGGATGTAACGCCACTTCTCATTATACTGTCCGTTTTCCAGAATCGCCACATCGAAGGGACCGAATCTTTCGCCAATTGTTTTGAAATGACTGTCATAACCGCTGTCGCCACCGATAAAGATATTTTTGGTTGCAGTGCGCAGCACAAAAGAAGACCACAGCGTCGTATTCCTCCGGAACAGCCTGCCTGAGAAATGCCGCGCGGGCGTAGAGGTAATCTTAATGTCAGGATTTAGATTTGCACTCTCGTACCAGTCCAGTTCCACGATTTGATTCCCCGCGAAGCCCCAACGTTCCAGATGTGCGCCGACACCCAAACCACAAATTACTTTTTCAATTTTTGTCCTTAAGCTCTTAATGGTCTTATAATCCAGATGGTCATAATGATCATGTGAGATAATCAAGTAATCGATCATTGGGAAATCATCGGCAGAATAGATATCGCTGCCGGCAAATGCTTTTGTGGTACCGGGAATGGGCGATGCATTGCCACTGAACACAGGATCTACTAGAAAACGCACACCATCTGTCTGCAAATAGTAACTGGAATGTCCCATCCAAACCAGAAAATCGTCCTTTTTAGACTGACTTTTAAGATTTGTTTTGATGCTTGGGATTATGTGATCAGGCACTTTATGAGGCGTTTTATCGGTAAGGAAATCCCAGAGTACCTGTCGCATCGTAAATCCTTCTGTCACACTGGGCGTAGGACTTAGATTCTGAAAGACGCCATCTCTGTAATGCGGCGACTTTTTCATTCTTTCTAACCTTTTGCCTTTAATGCTCCCACCGAATACAGGCAGATTGATAATAATAAAAACAATCACTAATAGGGTGACCAGCACAATATATTTGACCATGAGTAAATTTTAAGAGGAGACGAAAATGGCTGAATTTTTACTTTAATTGGGAACAATACTACTGTTTATTGACCATCAGAATCCAATCTTGGTCCAGAAATTTATAACCTTTGTCATAGATAAAATAATATTGAGAACCATTTTTATAGGTGATCATCTGAGTTATATGATCGAAGTCAAATCCTAATGCTTCCATTTTTGCACGCGTGATTTTGCTTTTACCTTCGGGGTTTTGCTCGGTCAGGATTCTGTAATTTTTCCGCAAGTGATTGTTGATTTTGCGCATCAGATTGCTGATGTCTTTGTTCTGCTTATTGTTATAAGCATTTCGGCAAGCGTCCGAGCAGAATTTTTTATCGGATCTTCCTACGATTTTCTCACCGCATTCAGGGCAGGTTAGCGTTTCCATTTGTGTTTTGTTTTTAGTTAATTAATCTTTACTTAGGATTGACTTTATTCCGAATCCAAGGGCCATGCTCCTGGCTCATATCTTTGCTAAGATAATAAATCTCCTGGTTTTTTTTAAATACCAGATCTTGCAATTCTTTTTCAGAAAGTGTTTCACATCCGGATGGTACCAGGTAGGAGTCAACGATCTTTTGCCATTGTCCTTTTATTAAAGCATAGGTTGTCATCGTGTAGCTGCAGCCATTCATCGGCGCCTGGTAGACGGACAGTTCATCCTTGCCATCGTGGTTCAGATCACCTTCATTGATAAGGGTAATGTCACAGCAGTCTGCTTTGATAGGTTTCAGCTTCCTATCAGAAAACCGGATTTCGTACGCTGCTGAAATCCCATCTTCGACAGGATTGCCTTGCGCCCCTCTAAGTTGGACTACTTCAACAGTCGTAAATTTGCTTTTATCCAAGAAATGACCTTTGATTTTTTCACCAATATCTTTTCCTGCTTCGGGATTCTGTGCCGGGGAAAGAAAACTGGCCAGCAGAAGCAATACAGTTAATTTCATGGTTCTCCGAAAATATTTTGTTGATTAAAGTTAAAAAATCTATTCCATTTACAAACGATTACAAACGGATATAAATACTTTTTTACCGAATCGGGTTTTTCATTTGATGAAACTTTGCATCAAGAAATCAGGATTACGACAATACGTCCGGATTTAAAAGTCTAATTTAAAAATTTATTACCATGTCGTTAAGAAACAAAGTGACTCTGATCGGTCACACAGGAAAAGATGTAGAAGTCTACAACTTCGAAAACGGAAACAGAAAAGCAAATGTAACCCTGGCTACAAATGATTATTATGTTAATGCCCACGGTGAGCGTGTAGAAGAGACGCAATGGCATAATCTCGTGGCGTTTGGGAAAACTGTAGAAATCCTGGAAAAGTATGTCCCGAAAGGAAAAGAAATTGCTGTGGAAGGCAAATTAACGTACCGCACTTATGATGACAAGGACGGAACCAAGCGGATGATCACCGAAATCAGGATTGAAGAGCTGGTTTTATTGGGATCCAAATAATTGATAAGGAATGGCAGGTTTCGGCCTGCCTTACTTTATTAATGTCATAAGTCTGCTAGGTGATATTTTAGTTGAAAATAATAGAATGCCGTTTTGAAAATCTGAGTTTCTCTCTTATATTTGTTAGATGTTAAACGACCAGAAAATCGAAAAGTTCCGGCAGATTGTAGAAAATAAGTTTCAGATCTACAATTCACTCTTTATGAGTCTGCCTTATGATAAAATGACAAATATCGGCATGCTGCTGCCTTTCCTGTATGAGGAAAGCAGGGAAGGCTACCAATTAGGCAAGTCGCCGGAGGAGATTGTTGAAGAATTTTTTCAGAAACATACAGAGCTCAAAACCGAGGAGCAAAAGACTGAACTGCTCTTTAAAATTATCCAGTATATCGAGCGGCAGGTTGTTCTTTTCGATAGCATCGAAGACGCTGCATTCCAGCAGTTGCATTCCGAGAGCGACTCCGGAACTGTGGTCAATCTTTACGAGCGGGCGTCTCAGGATCATCATCTGGCAGCCATCCGCAAGAAAATGGACGATTTTGCGATCAAAATTGTTTTCACTGCACACCCGACGCAGTTTTATCCGAATGCGGTTCAGCGGATCATCCATGATCTTCGGGATGCGATCATTAATGATTCTGTCACGCAGATCGATACTTTGCTTCAGCAGTTAGGCAAGACACCGTTCGTCAATAAAGAGAGACCAACACCTTTGGATGAAGCTATGAGCATCATTTATTACCTGAGGTATGTCTATTATCAAAGCATCGGCGAGCTTTATAAAAAAATTAAGCAGATCTTTGGCAATGGACAGTTTACGCCAAGTCCGGATATCGTTCAGCTAGGTTTCTGGCCGGGCGGCGATCGGGATGGCAACCCTTTCGTAACGGCAGAGATCACACTGAAAGTTGCAGAAGAATTGAGAATATCCATCCTGAAAGATTACTATGGACATCTTAAAAATGTAAGAAGGCGACTGAGCTTCCGTGGCGTTTCCGAAATTCTGGAAAAACTGAGTAAAAAGTTATACGCTTCCATTTTTCAGAAAGATGCAGTGATTTCTGCGGAAGAAATTATTGAACAGCTGGATGCGGCAGAAAAAATATTGGTGGAGCAGCATAATGGTTTGTTCCGCGATGTTCTGGATGATTACAGGGATCGTGTTAAGATTTTCGGGACGCATTTTGCCACACTGGATATCCGTCAGGACAGCAGAGTTCACCAGAAGGTTTTGGACGATATATTCAGGAAAATTTCAGGTGATGATGCAGATTCGAAAACACACGAAGAAAAAATTAACTTCCTGCTGGACTCGGACGCGGTTATCAACGCAGATGACTATGATGACGACATGACCTGCGAAACCATTAAAAGCATCTATAACATCAGGAAAATTCAGCAGAAAAATGGTGAGCGTGGCATGCACCGTTACATCATCTCCAATTCTGACGATGTAAAGGACGTGATGAACGTCTATGTGATGATGAAACTCTGCGGCTATGCCGAGGAAGATATCAACATCGATATTGTTCCGCTTTTTGAAACCATGGAAGGGCTGGACCGTTCCGAAGAGGTGATGCGAACCCTGTACAGCCATCCGGTTTATAAGAAGCATCTGTCCCGAAGAAATAACAGGCAGTTCATCATGCTTGGCTTTTCTGACGGTACAAAGGACGGCGGCTATCTCAAAGCCAACTGGCAGATTTACACTTCCAAGGAAAGGCTTACAAAAATTTCCGAGGACAACGGGATGCGAGTGATTTTCTTCGACGGGCGAGGAGGACCGCCAGCCCGAGGTGGCGGAAAAACCCACGATTTCTACGCTTCTCAGGGCAACACAATTGCCAACAATCAAATTGAACTAACCATCCAGGGCCAGACCATTACCAGCGTTTTTGGGAATAGAGACCAGGCCAAGTTCAATTTTGAGCAACTGCTGACGGCAGGAATCGAAAATGATGTGTTCAAAAGCAGCAAAAAAGATCTCAACGCGGAGGAACGCCAATTGATTTCCGAACTCGCTGAAATCAGTTATCAGAAATATTCTGACCTGAAAGCGCATCCTATGTTTGTGCCTTATCTTCAGGAGATGAGCACGCTGGAATATTACGGAAAAACCAACATCGGCAGCCGTCCGACTAAGCGTGGTGCTGGTTCGGAACTGAAGTTTGAGGATCTGCGGGCAATTCCTTTTGTTGGATCCTGGTCTCAGCTGAAACAGAATGTACCGGGATTTTTCGGGTTTGGTTTCGCATTGAAAGAGCTGAAAGAGCAAGGTCGTTTTGATGAGGTCAAAGCCCTTTACAAAGGATCTGATTTCTTCAAAACTCTGGTTCTGAACTCCATGATGAGTATGAATAAGACATATTTTCCACTGACTTATTACATGAGAAATCATGAAAAGTTCGGTGAGTTCTGGAACGTCCTTTTCGCAGAATTTGAATTGTCGAAACAAATGATGCTGGAGCTTACAGGCTACAAAATCCTGATGCAGGAAGAACCGCTAAACAGGAAATCCGTAAAAATCCGGGAAAAGATTGTTTTGCCATTACTCAGCATTCAGCAATATGCACTGATTAAAATCCAAAAAGGAGAAGGCGACCGTGAAATTTATGAAAAACTGGTGATGCGTTCGCTCTTCGGAAACATCAATGCCAGCAGAAACTCTGCTTAAAAAAAATTGAACTGCAGACAATAAAAAAAGCCTCGTTTACAAAAAGTAACTGAGGCTTTTTTTATGAATCGGATTGATCGATTATACTTTAAGGATCTCTGCTTCCTTAACCTTCAGATGATCATCTGCTTTTTTGACATAGCTGTCTGTAAGATCCTGGATATCTTTTTCTACACCTTTAATAAGGTCTTCGGCTACGCCGTCCAGTCTCTTCAGTTCTTTGTTACCTTCCTGTCTCGCATTCCGGATCACTACTTTGGTCTGTTCGGTTTCAGCTTTGGCCTGCTTCGCAAGGTCGCGTCTTCTTTCTTCCGTCAATGGCGGAACATTCAGGATGATGACGTCGCCATTGTTCGAAGGCGCAAAACCAAGATTGGAATTGATGATTGCTTTCTCAATCGGGCCAATGGCCGATCTGTCCCATGGCTGGATAGAAATTGTCATCGCATCCGGCACAGAAACGTTGGCAACCTGGTTGATAGGTGTCATGGCACCGTAATATTCTACCATAACATCCTGAACCATAGATGTAGATGCACGTCCGGCTCGTATTTTTTGAAAAGCATGATCCAAATGCTTGATTGCAGCATCCATCTCTTGCTTTACTGATGCTACAATGAGTTCTAATTCTTCCATTGTATATTTAAATTTGATAGTTGACAAATATTTTATTCACTAGGGATAAACGGTAAAAGATAAGCATACTGGATTCAAATGGCTATCATTTATCGCTCATCATTGATCTTTTATACATTCACAAGGGTACCAATGTTTTCCCCATCGATCAATCTTTCCAGATTGCCTTCCTTGTTCATATCAAAAACAATGATTGGCAACTTGTTTTCATGACTCAATGTAAAAGCCGTCATATCCATGACCTTCAGATTCTTCTCGAAAACTTCTTCGAAGGACAGACTGTTGAATTTGATAGCATCTGCATTTTTTTCAGGATCACTATCGTAGATGCCGTCTACCCGGGTTCCTTTCAGGATTACATCGGCATCAATTTCAATAGCCCGAAGCGTGGCTGCAGTATCCGTGGTGAAATAAGGATTTCCTGTGCCGGCACCAAAAATCACGACACGTCCTTTCTCCAGATGACGGACCGCTTTTCTCTTGATAAATGGTTCTGCCACTTTATCCATCTCAATCGCCGACTGAAGTCTTGTCATGATTCCTGCATCCTCCAGTGCACCCTGCAGTGCCATGCCATTGATCACTGTTGCCAGCATTCCCATGTAATCGCCCTGCACGCGGTCCATTCCTGTAGCAGCACCGGCAAGACCACGGAAAATGTTTCCACCACCGATAACGATGGCTACCTGACAGCCTTTATCCACTGCTTTTCTGATTTCAGCAGCGTATTCCTTCAGCCTGTCATTGTCTATTCCGTACTGGCGGTTTCCCATCAGCGCCTCACCGCTCAGTTTGAGGAGGATTCTTTTATACTTCATTTATAGATTTATTTTTTTGTATTTATAATTATATGAATGAAATCAGATTATATCGCAATGATTGCTCATTCACCTAAATTTATCAAAATTCAGAAAAAATTCAAAAATTGACTGTGCAAATATAATGAAAGCAACAGAAATTCGTTAAAAGAAAAAGAACGAGTACTAAAAATTTTGATAAGCTCTAAAATAGCTTATTTTTGCAAAGCTAAAACATAGTGTTGAGGAAGTTTTACAGTCTTTTTTTAATGATTACTTCTGGCGTGGTTTTTTCTCAGACGGGAACCACGGTTTATCAGTTTCTCAATATCCCGATCTCTGCCAGGCAGGCTGTTCTGGGTGATGCGGTCTCAGTGAGGGATTACGATGTCAACTTTACAGCAGCCAATCCTGCGCTGATGAATCTTGAGATGGACAATATGCTCTCCGTCAATTATGCATCATACCTCGCCGACACCAAGATTGGAAGCGTGAATTATGTTCGCGATCTAGGGTATGGTCATCTTGCTTCTTTCAGTGCGCGATATATGGACTATGGCTCAATGCCGCGCACGGATGAGAACTCTATTATCAATGGAGATTTTTCTGCGATGGATGCGTCCGTTGGTTTGGGCTATGCTTACCAGTTTGAAGACGACTGGACAATTGGTGCCAATGTGAGTTACGTCACTTCAAAGATTGATACTTATACCTCTTCAGCCGTGGCCGCAAGTGCCGGCGTCACGTATTTTTTTGATAAGACCAATGAAACCCTGGCGTTGGTTTTCCGGAATTTTGGTTATCAGATTCAGACTTACAATGGGGTGAGAGAACGTTTGCCTTTCAGAGTAGATTTGGGCTATACGAAGGTTCTTAATGAATTTCCGGCTGCGCTCACAATCACTGCGCACGATCTTCAGACTTTCAATATCTCAGCAGAGACGGATATCAATGGTCAGCCGGTCCGTTTCGGCAGAAAAGTTCTGGATCATATTTCTCTTGGCGCAGAATTGTTTCCGGGTCAGGCTTTCAACATTAGGGTTGGATATAATGTCAAAAGAGGCGGTGAACTGGCTGTGCTGGATCAGCGCAGTTTCACGGGGCTTTCCGCAGGTTTCAGTCTCAAGATTTCATCATTTAGATTTGATTATTCCCATATGCGCTATCATAATGCTTCGAATGTCAATATGCTGGGTCTTACGATGGATCTCATCGAACTGGGCGGCAGGCGACGATAAGACGCTGGCTTTATTTCATTAATTTAATTTTTATTTTTTTAGCATACTCATTACATTTGCAGTATGACAAAAAAACCTGTAATCGCGATCGACGGATTTTCGTCCACGGGAAAAAGCTCTATTTCCAAAATCATTGCAAAAAAACTCGGACTGATCCATATGGATACCGGTGCGCTGTACCGCGGTATTACGTACTTTGCGCTGCAGCATTGTCTTAACGAAGAGCAATTGTTGGATATTCCAAAATTAATTGCAAATCTGACGAAAATTCAGTTGGAATTCCAAAATGTAGACGGGGAGCTTAAGCTTTTTCTGAATGGTAAAAACATTGACCGCGAAATCCGTTTTCCACAGGTTTCGGATTATGTGAGCCAGGTAGCCAAAGAGGCTGCCGTTCGCCAGTTTTTACTCGCTACGCAGCGTGATATTGCCAAAAAAGGCGGCATTATTATGGACGGACGTGATATCGGAACTGTAGTTTTGCCGGACGCGGATTATAAATTTTTCATGACTGCCAGCCAGGATGAGCGCGCAAGACGTCGCTTCCTGGAATTGGAACAGGCAGGCGAGAAGACAGATATCGAAACGGTAAAGCAGAATCTGATGAATCGGGATAAAATTGACAGCGAGCGGGAAGTAGCACCATTGAAACAGGCGTATGACGCCATCCTTATTGATAACACCAGCATTAACAAAGAAGAAACGATAGAACTGATTTTGTCCTACATCAAAAAGTTTTAACAAAATTTTAAGAACCTGATCTTTTCTTTGGCATTTTAGTTGTAAATTTACTTTTTAACAAAGTGATTGTTGAAATAAACTAAAAATTATAAATAATGTCAAAAAAATCAAATTCAGCGGCGGTTTTAGCTGCATTATTGGCAGGAGCGGCTACAGGTGTAATCCTCGGTTTATTGTATGCTCCGGAAGAAGGAAAAGAAACCAGAAAGAAAATCAGAGATAAAGCCAACGATCTGAAAGACAAAGCTGCGGATGAATACAGTAGAACGTCTGAAAAAGTGAGGGATACTTATTCTGATGTTTCTTCCAATGTAAAAGATAAATACCAGTCATTGTCTTCTCAGTTGAAAGAAACTGCGCAAAATGTTGCAAGCACCGTGAAAGACAGCTATGACAAATACAAAGATCAGGTAGTTTCTAAAACTTCTGATGTCGTAAAAGACGTAGAAACTGAATTGGACGGTTTGAAATAATCTTCCTTCATTTTTTACCAAAAAGGAACTTAGTTTCTAAGTTCCTTTTTTTATAAATTTATGTGTAATTTTATGCTAATCCTTCTGTTATGATAGAAATTATAAAAGATTATGCTACCAAGCGGCTGGATCTGCTCCAGCTACAGTTTACGGAGAAAACATCTTTATCGGCAGGTTTGATTGCTTTTATCTCCATTGTCATTATCGCGTTTTCTTTCTTTATTATTTTGTTCAATTTTGGCATTGCGTTTCTTATTGGCGAGTCCATGGGAAATATGTCTTATGGATTCCTGATTGTTTCAGGATTTTATTTTGTCGTGATGATTGTAGTTTTCATGATCAAAAAAACCATCGTCAAAAGCATTGCCAACCAAGTTATCGAATTTCTTAAAAAATAAATCTATGGCCACACACTACACTAATCTTGATGAATTGCGCAGCCAAAAGAGACTGCTGAAGCAGGAAATTGGCGAGATGGAAGATCTCATCACTTTCAAAAATAAGAAGGAAAGTCTGGGTGTGATGACCAATGGACTTACCGATAAATATCTCAAGGAAACAATGACTACCGACGGTGAGACCAAACTCTCCCTGAATACAGAGAATATCATGCGCGAAGTTTCATCAAGTCTGAAACAGACTGTTTCCAAAAAGAACGTTTTAGGACTGGCCAATGACAGCGTGCGATCAGGCCTGTTGGAGGACACGCTACGGATGGGCGCTGTAGCTTTAGTTGGAAATTATGCCAAAAAAAACCTTATGAATAAAAGTTGGAAGAAAAAACTGATTGGTGCAGCATTGATCTATGTGGCGCCATATGCTTTGCGTTTCATCAGAGAAAAACTGGATGATTACCAGCGTAGCAAAACAGCTTCCAGCATGGGAAAAATTATTTAGAATCAGTGCTTGGAAAAAATCTCTCCCAGGATAATTCCCGCTGACATAGATACATTGAGGCTTTCTGTTGATTGATGTTTTCCAAATCTGGGAATCGTGATCATCTGGTTCACGAGAGATTCGGTGGATGGTCTTATTCCATTGCCCTCATTGCCAAAAATAATTGAAAATTTTTCAGGAAAATCGGTTTTATAGATATTGTCACCGTCCATATCAGTTCCCAGAATCGGGTGCTGATATTTTTTTAGGTAATCTTCAATATCCAGATATACCACATTAACCCGTAGGAAGGAGCCCATGGTTGCCTGGATCACTTTAGGATTGTAAAGATCAACAGTGTCCTGGCTGCATATGATTTGCTCAATACCAAACCAATCTGCCAGGCGGATGATGGTGCCAAGATTTCCCGGATCCTGAATGCCATCGAGAACGATCTGGATGTTCGTTTCCAAAACTTTGGTCTCGGCGGGAATCGCGCATACCGCAACGGAATCTTTGGGATTTTGAAGAAAGCTTATTTTTCTTAATTCCGCTGGAAGAATTTTTTGAATGCTGGTTTCATCGAGGTCAAGAAGTTCCGGCGCGGTGGAGTACAGGTCGCTAATGGTGTAGCCGGAATTTGGGAGTTCTTTTATGATTTTATTACCTTCAACTAAAAACAAATTGTATTTTTGCCTGTATTTCTTCTTGTCCAGAGATTGTATTATCTTAATAGTATGAGCCGTAAGCATATCAACAAATATTTTCAAAAGTATCATATATTTTACTATTCCGCAATTCTTGGAGTGTTTTTGTACGCCTGCAATGCAACAAAGAAAGTTCCCGACGGAGATTACTTGTTGACGCAGAACAATTTTAAGTACACGGATGGGAAAATTTTTTCTGATGAAATCCCTGAACTGGTCGCACAGAAGCCTAACAAGAAGACGCTGTTCGTACTGCCCATGAGTCTTTACCTCTACAATAATGCCGATCCGAAATACGACACGATACTCAAGGAGTACATGACATATCCGAATGAGATGAGAAATCAGAAACTTCGGGATTCGCTTTTTGTGAAATACGGCCATCCGGAATATGTAGGGAAAAATCTATTCTGGAGCCGTTTCTGGCATACCGTAGGCCAGCCTCCGGTGATTTACAGTGATGCCAAAACCAAGCAGAGTGCTAAGAGTATCAACAATCGGTTAATCAACCGGGGCTATTGGGATGCCGAAGTAAAGACCAACGTCAGCCGTGATTCGGCTGCCAAAAAAGCACAGGTCGACTACATCATCACACACAAAGATCCTACGCACATCAAGGAATATTTCTATAACATTCCGGATGCCAATGTCCGCAGCATCTATGAATCCAGAATTGACAAAAGTTTTGTGAAGCAAGGTGATATTCTGGACGAAAGTGCGCTCGAAAAAGAGATTACCCGCGTGAATGACATCATGAAGGAGCAGGGTTATTATAAATTCAATAATGACAATCAGAATATTTACTTCGTGGCAGACTCGCTGCAGAGCCGGAAAAATGTTCCGCTCACCATGCACATTCACAGGGATTCTGCAGACACGCCCTATAAAAAATCGACAATTGGACAGGTAAAGGTTTCCGTAGCCCGGACGCTGAACCGCGCCGAAAATCTCCCGCTGAAAGACAGTCTGCGGGGCATCAACATCCATAGACAGGATAGCGCCTATACGCTGCAGTCGCTCTGGTTGCCTATTATCCTGTCACCTGGAGAAATCTATAAACAGGCTAATCTTGATCTTACACGCCGAAACCTCCTGGCGATGAACAATTTCACGATTCTGAAGGCAACGGACGATTTCAGAAAAGGCTCGGACAGTATTGTGGATGTGGAATATGTGCTTCGGCCGCTTCCAAAATATGAGATGAATT
>DBLQ01000096.1:5515-19139 GCA_002297505.1 Flavobacteriales bacterium UBA720 | reverse complement strand
AGATGAATTTTGCTACGGATATTCATTATTCTCAAATTTTAAATTTCGGTTTTTCACCATCCATAGATCTTACGACGCGTAACGTTTTTGGTGGCGCAGAAAACCTTATAACCAGTTTCTCCGGCGTTATCGGAACCACGAAGGATTCTAAAAAGGAAGACGCCATCTTCAATGCATACGAGCTTTCTGCACAGGCGTCCCTGCAATTTCCAAGACTTCTGGTGCCTTTCCGGAAATACTATAAAGTGGTGCCGAAACGTTATTCGCCGATTACCAATATAAACCTTGGTGCCTCTGTCCAGAATAACATCGGATTGGGAAGGATCAACTTCAATACAGGTTTAACCTATTCTGCCAATGTGAATGACGGACGCGTTCTTCACCGCCTGACGCTGTTCAACACGCAGCTCAGCTTGACTCAGAATAAAGATCAGTACTACCGCTATTTTCCCGCTGATGATGAGATCCGGCAAAATGTATTTAATTTGTATGAAGCAGATCATCCCGGTACGATAGACAACTATTCCTATGACCAGATTACGGAAATGATTGCCGGCGATACCACCTTCATCGCCAAGTTGATGACTAATGATTCCAATCTGCTTTACAATTATCTGCAAACGCTTTACAACAAAGAACGCCAGACGCAGGACGTCATTATTTCTTCGATGATTTACAATTTTGTCTATAATGAAATTGGAAAGAAGGAGTATGCCAATCCGTTTTTCTTCAGTGGAAAAGTAGAGCTAGCCGGGAACTTCCTGAATCTGGTGTCGAAAAAAGAAACCAACTATCTGGTGTACGGCGATACCAAGACCATTTTCAATATCCCATTTTCGCAATTCATAAAGTTTGATTTTGATTTCAAAAAATATTTCACCTTTTTCCAGGATCGCGCTAAGCCGCATACGTTGGCGTTCCGGCAGTTTGTGGGCATAGGAATTCCGTACGGAAACTCCAGTGAGATGCCTTTCATCAGGTCTTATTTTAATGGAGGTGCTTATGACATCCGCGCCTGGGTGGCTTTTGGTGGATTGGGTCCGGCAGACTCGCAGCTGGATCGCCGTGTCCGTGCATATGCCATGGATAATGTAAAGCTCACGACTAGTGTTGAATACCGCCTGCCACTGACAGATATGTTTGAAGCAGCCATCTTTACCGATGCCGGAAATATATGGGGCTTGCGGGATAATGGATTTGGAGACCAGTTCAAATTTAAAAAATTCATCAGTCAGATGGGAGTTGGCAGCGGTCTTGGTCTAAGGCTCAACATCGCTTACGTGACACTGCGTTTCGATTTGGCATATAAAATACATGATCCCAATCAGCCGCTTGGCGAGCGCTGGGTCATTAACAAAATCAAGCCGTTACAGCCTACCTTCAATTTCGCCATCGGTTATCCATTTTAAAATTAAAATTAATGCGCTGGTTCAGATTCTTAATACTCGCAGTTATTGCTTTGGTAGGTCTTTATGCCCTGTCGATGAACTTTGTGGATGATAGTAAAAGCTTTACGCATCAGTCGGAAATAGACTATCCCGTGGATAAAGTTTTTCCTCAGTTCAATAATCTTCAGAAATTCGTGGCATGGAATGATTTTTTTACAGAAAAAAAAGGCTTGTCCTATTCATTTTTTACGCCTTACGAAGGTAAAGGCAGCTCCATGAAATTTTCGGATAAAAGTAAAGAGGAGTTCGGTGATATGTTCATCCGGTACAGTAATGGCAATAAAACGTTGCGCTACCAGCTGTTCGACGGGGAGAACGAAAATCCCTATCTTATCGATGTCAAATTTGTCCCGAAAGGCAACAAAACTAAGATGTTCTGGAATATCCATACACCAAAACGAAGTTATATGGAGCGTGCCATGAACCTGGTGGCGGAAGATTTTTTCGTGAGTAACATCGACAAGAGTATGAAAAACCTTTACCAGCTTCTTGGTAATAAAGTCAATAAAGATCTGCAGCTGGCTTCTATCAAATATGACAGTATTATGGTGGAAAACAGGGAAGGTGCGCTGCTTCTTGGCGTTAATGTGAGCACGAGAAACGGTAGGGATATGCTTTTCAAAAATGTGATGATGAACCATGGAAAAGTTGTCAATTTTGTTCAGTCTGACCTTGGCAAGAAGGAGGATGAGTTTGGAATGCCGGTAATGCTGACCAATCCCGCGAATCTGAAGGATAAAGAGATATCTTATTTCTACGGTGTCCCGCTTTCCAAGAGGGTAGCGGTGAGTGATAACAACTTCACCTTCCAGACACTGAACGGCTCGCAGGTTTATTATGTCTATTTCCAGGGGAAATATGATAATCGGATCAAGGATATCCAGGAACTGATGAAGAAAGCCAAAAAAGATACAATGCGCACAGGCCAGCTGATGGAAGAATTCTTGGAAGAACCATTGGATGGCAATGATGTAAAACTCAAGTTATCATTGCCTGTATTCCGGTAATCAGTCTGACAAATGTCACTTATGTTCTGCAGAATAAAAGCGCTGGAAATGTGTGTTCATCCGTAAAAATTTAGTAAATTTGTTGGCAATTATTTAAAATTAAAATTTTAACAGATAATCTGTAATAATGGATAAATTTTCATTTCTAAATGCCGTACATGCTCAGCTAATCGACGATATGTACGAGCAGTACAAAAAATATCCTGATGCATTGGAACCTTCTTGGAAAGCCTTTTTCCAAGGATTTGACTTTGCATTGGAAAACTACGGTGATGAGGATGCAGATGCTCCGGTTTCTGCATCAGCTCCTGTTCAATACGCTCAGCAGGCAGTAAGCAACAATGCTGTTTCTGAAGATATCACAAAAGAATTCAAGGTGGTCAACCTGATTGAGGCTTACCGCTCAAGAGGTCACCTTTTCACAAAAACCAATCCGGTAAGAGAAAGAAGACATTATTTCCCGACTTTGGAGATCGAGAACTTTGGCCTTTCCAAAGAGGATCTGAATAAAAAATTCAATTCCGCAACACAGACCGGGATGCCTGGTCCCGCAACTTTGCAGGAGATCATTACACACCTTCAGAATACCTATTGTGATTCTATCGGCGTGGAATATATGCACATCCAGAATGTAGAGGAGAAGAAGTGGATTATGGAATGGGTGAATGTGAATGAGAATCACCCCAAACTTTCAGCAGAGGAGAAAACAGAAATCCTTTTCAAATTAAACCAAGCGGTGGCGTTTGAAAATTATCTTCATACAAAATTTGTTGGGCAAAAACGTTTTTCTCTGGAAGGCGGCGAGTCCTTGATTCCTGCTTTGGATCAATTGATCACGCGTTCGTCTCAACTAGGTGTTGATGAGGTTGTTCTCGGGATGGCGCACAGAGGCCGCTTGAATGTACTGACGAATATTTTCCAGAAATCATATAAGCAGATTTTCTCGGAATTTGAAGGGAAAGAATTCGAAGAAGATGTATTTTCAGGTGATGTGAAATATCACTTAGGTTCATCAAAAAAGATAACAACCGCCAACGGTGAGGAAGTAAGAATCAACCTGACTCCGAATCCATCACACCTGGAGACTGTTGCAGCGCTTGTGGAAGGAATTTGCAGAGCCAAAGTTGATAACGTTTACAAAGACGACTATTCTAAAGTTTTACCGATTGTGATCCATGGTGACGGAGCGATTGCCGGACAAGGCATCGTGTACGAAATTGCTCAGATGATGAATCTGGAAGGTTACAGAACGGGTGGAACAGTTCACATCGTGGTGAATAATCAGGTTTCCTTTACAACCAACTACCTTGACGCACGATCGTCAGTTTACTGTACAGATATCGCAAAGGTGACAGATTCTCCGGTGATGCACATCAATGCTGATGATGTAGAAGCGGTGGTTCACGCCATCAGATTTGCTGCAGATTTCCGTGCTAAGTTTGGTAAAGATGTTTACATTGATCTTTTAGGTTATAGAAAATATGGTCACAACGAAGGTGATGAGCCAAGATTTACACAACCGAATCTTTATAAATTAATTTCAAAACATCAGAATCCAAGAGAGATCTACAAAGAACTTTTAATTAAGGAAAATGTAGTTTCTGATGAGGTTTTGAAAAAAATGGAGCAGGAGTTCAAGGCCTTGCTGGATGAAAACTTCGATGCGTCCAAAGAAATCGAGAGAAACACGATGGACGTATTTATGAAGGATGACTGGACGGATTTCCCGATTGGCGGCAAAAACTGCATCGTAAAATCTGAAGCCAAAACGTCATATGACCTTGATAAACTGAAAGAACTGGCCATCAAGATTTCTACATTGCCTGGCGATAAGAAATTCATTAATAAAATTACGCGTCTTTTCGAAAACCGTATCAAGATGGTGGAGAACAATTCGCTGGACTGGTCCATGGGCGAATTATTGGCTTATGCTACACTTTTGACGGAAGGTTACAATGTGAGAATCTCCGGCGAAGACGTGGAAAGAGGAACATTCTCGCACCGTCACGCTGTAGTGAAGACAGAAGATACGGAAGAAGAATACATCCCACTTCGCCATGTGAATGAGCAGAGATTTGATGTTTACAATTCACATCTTTCCGAATATGGTGTTTTAGGTTTCGATTACGGTTACGCGATGGCTGCGCCAAGAACCTTAACAATCTGGGAAGCGCAGTTTGGAGATTTTACCAATGGTGCTCAGATTATCGTTGACCAATATCTGGTAGCAGCTGAGGAAAAATGGAAAATCCAGAACGGATTGGTAATGATGTTGCCTCACGGTTCGGAAGGTCAGGGTGCAGAACACTCTTCTGCCAGACTTGAACGATTTCTTACACTTTGTGCCAATGATAATATGATTGTAGCGAACATCACATCACCAGCCAATTATTTCCACTTGTTGAGAAGACAGATGAAGTTTAACTTCAGAAAGCCGTTGGTAATTATGACACCAAAATCTTTGTTGAGACATCCAAAAGTGGTTTCGCCATTGGAAGATTTGGCCAACGGAAGTTTCCAACCTATTTTGGACGATCCCACTGCAAATCCTGATAAAGTAGAAAGATTGGTGCTTTGTACCGGTAAATTGTACTACGATTTATTAGCTAAAAAAGAGGAATTGAATGATGATAAAGTGGCTTTGGTAAGACTGGAGCAAATCTATCCGTTAGCAATGGATAATCTGGATGCAATCTTTGATAAGTATAAAAACAGAAAAGACCTTATCTGGGCTCAGGAAGAACCGGAAAATATGGGAGCGTGGAGCTACATCCTTAGAAACTTCCGTGATACCGGAATCCAGGTGATCTCGCCGGTTGCCAGCGGAACGCCTGCACCGGGAAGCCACAAGATGTTTGAGAAAAATCAGACCAAGATTATCAATGATGTTTTTCAGACCAATGATGAACCTGCTAAAAGACCGGTTACTGCTTAATCCAATTAATAAACTATAATAACAGTCCTCACAGATTGTTCTGAAATTAAAAACAATATTAGTATGTCAATATTAGAAATGAAAGTTCCTTCGCCGGGAGAATCGATCACAGAAGTTGAAATCGCAACGTGGTTAGTACAAGACGGTGATTACGTAGAAAAAGACCAGCCTATTGCGGAAGTAGATTCTGACAAGGCAACTTTGGAACTTCCTGCTGAGCAAAGCGGAATTATTACTTTGAAAGCGGAAGAAGGAGAAGTAGTACAAGTTGGACAAGTGGTTTGCCTTATTGATATGGATGCCGCTAAACCAGCAGGAAGTGCTGCTCCAGCTGAAGAAAAACCTAAAGAAGAGCCAAAAGCAGAGGTTAAGAAAGAAGAACCGGCTCCGGTAAAAGCAGAAGCTCCAAAAACTGAAACTTACGCTTCTCAAACGCCTTCGCCAGCCGCTAAGAAAATCCTTGACGAGAAAGGAATCAGCGCATCTCAAGTAACAGGTTCTGGCAGAGATGGCAGAATTACAAAGGATGATGCTGTAACAGCTTCTGTTCCTGCCATGGGAAGTGCTCCTGCAGGTGGTAACAGAGCTCAGACAACTACAAAACTTTCAGTTCTTAGAAGAAAGATTGCTGCAAGATTGGTTTCTGTTAAAAACGAAACTGCGATGTTGACGACTTTCAACGAGGTTGATATGTCAGAAATCTTCAGAATCAGAAAACAATACAAAGAAGAATTCGCTGCTAAGCACGGAATCGGACTTGGATTTATGTCTTTCTTTACAAAAGCGGTGACGAGAGCCTTGAAACTTTATCCGGATGTTAACGCTTCTATCGACGGCGATTTCAAAATCAATTATGACTTTGCTGATATTTCTATCGCTGTTTCCGGCCCAAAAGGTTTGATGGTTCCTGTTCTTAGAAACGCAGAAAATATGACTTTGAGAGGTGTGGAATCGAATATTAAGGATCTTGCCGGAAAAGTAAGAGACGGTAAAATCACCGTTGATGAAATGACTGGCGGAACGTTTACGATTACCAATGGCGGAACTTTTGGTTCTATGATGTCAACGCCGATTATCAATCCTCCTCAATCCGCAATTCTTGGAATGCATAATATTATCCAAAGACCAGTTGCAGTTGACGGACAGGTGGTAATCAGACCAATGATGTACGTAGCTTTATCTTATGATCACAGAATCATTGATGGTAAGGAATCCGTAGGTTTCTTGGTTGCTGTAAAAGAAGCGATCGATAATCCGGTAGAGTTCCTGATGGATGGCGACGAAAGAAAAGCTTTGGAATTGTAACAAATTACAATCAAGATATTTAAAGAGAGCAATTTGCTCTCTTTTTTGTTATATTTTAGTTTCAAAATTTAATTTTTGATGGAATGCTTTGAATTACCGATTTATAAAAAATCTCAAGAAATTTTTAATGTCCTTGAAACTATTACAAGCTTGTTTCCAGAAGATAATGACTATTTGCAAAGCATTAAAGGGAATTTACTTGGAGATATTATACTAATTAAGGCTAAAATTTGCGGTGCTGAAGCTGTGAAGCTTAATGATATTAAAATGGAGAATGCAACAATTATCAGAAAAGCAGCAAGAGATATTTTTGTTGGAGGGAATACTTTGGAGCATTTAGGTTTTTCTGATTCTAAGTATTATAATTTAGTGAGAAACTTAATTGAAGAATTCAGACTTCTATTCATCGATTGGATTTCTAGCTTTAATCCAAAACATTATATCGTTGACAATTGGGGATTGTTCAATCCGCCAGGAATTTCCCCCGATCATATCCAGAGTGATGACGAACTTGATTTTTTAGATGAAGATGAATAATTCTTACATTCTTTGCTAAGTTTTACGCCTTTGCGAACTTTAAAAATATTTTCAATAATTAATGAAATCTTTGCGGACTTTGCGTTCAAAAAATATTCTCACAAAAACAAAAACCATTTCCAAAATCCACAATAAATCATTACTTTTGAGCAATGGAAAATTTCATCGTATCCGCACGCAAGTACCGTCCGCAAGAGTTTGACACTGTTGTTGGACAATCGCACGTTACCGATACTTTGGAACACGCCATTGATGAAAGTCAATTGGCTCAGGCGCTATTATTCTGCGGACCAAGAGGCGTTGGCAAAACAACTTGCGCCAGGATTCTTGCCAGAAAAATCAATGAAAAATCCGGTGCTGCAGACGATGACGGTTTTGCTTTTAACATTTATGAATTAGATGCAGCTTCCAATAACTCTGTTGATGATATCCGTGAGTTGATTGACCAGGTAAGATTTGCACCTCAGGTCGGGAAATATAAAGTTTATATTATCGATGAGGTTCATATGCTGTCTCAGGCTGCGTTCAACGCATTTCTGAAAACTTTGGAAGAACCGCCTGCGCACGCCATTTTTATTTTGGCGACTACTGAGAAGCACAAAATAATTCCTACCATTCTTTCCAGATGTCAGATTTATGATTTCAAAAGAATCACGATTGAAGATATCCAGGAACATCTCCGGAAAATTGCGGAAAAGGAAAATATCAAGTACGAAGATGATGCTTTGTACTTGATCGCTCAAAAAGCAGATGGAGCTTTGAGAGACGCTTTGTCGATTTTTGACAGACTGAGTACTTTTTCCCAAAAGAATATCACGCTCGAAAAAGCTGCGGAAGTTCTCAATATTCTGGACTATGACCAATATCTGAAAATCGTTGATCTGGCGAAGGAAAATGATATTCCCGGTGTATTGACAGCTTTTGATGAGATCGTCAAAAAAGGTTTTGATCCGCACATTTTCATTGCCGGATTGGGAAATCATTTCCGTGATCTGATGATGGCCCAGAATGCCAAAACCCTGAATCTGATAGAAGTAGGGGAAAAGACTAAATCCAAGTTTGCTGAACAGTCCCAAAAATGGTCTGCGCAGCAGTTGATTGACGGTATTGAGATCTGTAACTTTGCAGACATCAACTATAAGAATTCCAAAAATCCTAGACTAACCGTAGAGATTGCGCTGATGCAGTTGTCCAGTCTCACTGCGGGTTTGGAAGCTAAAAAAAAAAGTTCTTAATATTAGCGCCGCTTCTTGAGGCTAATTTAATTCCTGACAATAAACCTGTTTCTGAAGAACCAAAAGTTCAGGCAGAAAAGAATCCTGAACCGGTAAAATCTGTCTTCGAAGAACCGAAAAAGGTCATCCAGAAAGCTTCGGAACCAATTGCCAGGAACACTTCCAATTCCCAGTTCAGCATCAAGGCTGCTCTGGAACAGAAAGAGGAAATCTCGAAAGATGAATTCTCTGATGTGAAAGATGAAAATCTGCCTTCTAACCACTTTTCGCAGACAGATCTGGATCATGAATGGGAAATTTATCTGAAAAATACATCGAAGACCAACACTTTTCTTTACAATGCGATCAGCAGTTTCAAAATGGAAAAGTCGGATGAAAATGAGATTACGGTAAAATATTCCTCAGAGTTTGCCAAATCAGAATTCGACAGGGTAAGTCCGGAATTTTTCAATCATTTTCGTCACAAGGTCAATAATTTTAAATTCGACATCCAATACAAAACTGATTTAACCATCAAAAAAGAAGTCCTTACCAAGCGAAAAATTTTCGAAAGATTTGCAGAAATCAATCCTGTTCTGAAGGATCTGGATGACCTGATGAAGTTTGATTTGAGTTAGGATTCACCGAGCTTTCCGATTGCAGATCCTTTAATCTTTTTTTGATAAATTCCGCAGGTCTCATGCCATTTACTTCCTGAAAAAGGTTCGAAAAGTTGGTTCTAGAAGCAATTCCGCATTTCTCGGCCAGCGTCTCGATTTTGTAGCTCAGATAGATCTTGTCTGTATAAAGTTTATTGGTGATGTAGCGGATCCTCAAGTCAGCAAGATAATGCGCAAAGTTGACGCCCTTTTGTTCGCGGATGATTTGCGAAAGATATGTAGAATTGGTATGAAGCTTTGCAGCCAGCTTCTGAATTGTCAATCCCGCTTCTGTGAATTTATGATCGTCTTCAAATTTTTTAAGCTTTTTTAAAATCGTTTGTACCAGATCGTCACCCAATTCCGCCCTATCCTCATGCGGTACTGGAAGGGCGATCTTTTTTTCATGAGGTATAGCGTACAGGTCGGTGATGATTTTTTCTTCCAGAATTTTATAGTTGATTTTCAGTTGTTTATCGTTTCGATATCGCCTGAACATCATGAGAAGCATCAGTAGGGCTGCAACAGAAACGAGAATCACCATGACAAAACTAAAAGACGTTGTTTTAAGCAGGGCATCTTTTTCTTTTTCCAACACCTTAGTATCATATTCACGGTGGATCCTGGCAGATAGATCTGTAAAATCCTGTGCGATAATGCGGTCTGCTTTCACAAGTTGTTGAGTGTAATAAAGCTGTTGTCCGGCATCATCCTTCTTTTTGAAATAATCAATAAGAATCTCGTAGTTCTCGCGCAGCTCCGGGATCATGAATTGATTAGCAATAATAATGGAATCCACTTCTTTGAAACATTCAATTGCTTTTTGATCATCCTTAAGTTCGAGGTAAGCCTTTCCTATGAAGAGTTCGCTGACGGCTATCCAGGCAAAATCGTTAACCTCCGAAATATTTTTAACGCCTTCTTTGAGATTGCTGATGGCATCATTATAATTTTTATTGAGATATTGCCGGATACCTTTTTCCTTGAGAAAGTAACCATATTCCTGTTTTTGCACAGAATGGCTCGTTCTCATTAAACCGAGGTCAATCAGGCTGTCCGCTGTCCGATGCTTTCCAAGATTTCTGTAGCAAACAATCATCCGGTGTAAAGTGTTGAGAGCGCCCTTTTCATTATTGTAAATCTCATTGGGATGTTTACTTTTCCGAAGATTGGCTTCAAAAAATTGATTGGCTTGCGAAAAGTGAGATAATGCAGCATCAGAATAGCCAAGATAGGATTTCACGACACCGATGTGATAGATAATTTCGTGTTGTAAGTAGGGATTGCTTGATTTTTCTGAATACTGATAAGCTTTCAGATATTCTTCCAGCGCAGGTTTGTACTTTTTAAAATTAAAATAGAACACAATACCTTTTCCAAGATGTGCACGGCTGATATTTTCAATCTTTTGCGATAGATTGGCCGCAATGATGGCACTGTCAGAATATTTCAGTTTGTCAGCTCTTTCTTTCGAAAAATATACAGCGTCCTCGTAGCCCTTTGTGAGCTCATCGTAATTCTTCTTGGTTTTGGCAAGGTAAATATAGCGATTCAATGAGGGGAATGCACGAAGGTCATTTTCAGCCAAAAACTGATAATTTTTTTTGATTTCGCGAAAGTGAGTATCGACTTTTTCTTGACTGAAGAATAAGCAGAAGAGGAAAATAGAAATCAGGTTATAGTTTTTTTTCATAGATCTTACGTATGTCTCACAAAATCTGATCACTAAGATATTAAAAAAATATAAATATCCAAATTATAATGAATATTAGTTATTCATAATTTGAAAACTTTGATTCGTGTTAAGTGCTAGTAATTTATTCGTACTTATTTCTAAATCAGCACATCCTCTTCTTTTAATCCTTCCATCTTGTTTATAATTTTGGACTTGTAAATCTGGCTAATTCATAGGTTTAGCTCTTAAAACACACATCATGAAAAAATTAATTGCCTTAATTTCTATCATCTCATCCATATATAGCACTAACTCCTGTGCGCATAATCAGGATACTTCTCTAAAATCGAAAAATCCTGAGATGTACGTCACTGATAGTCATAAAAATGAAGTTATCAAAGAGGATTTAGTCATGATCGATTGGAAGAATGATGAAATTTCTCCGCCGAAAAATTTTCATCAGTGGTAAACATTAATTAAGATCAATCACTACTAAAATTTCGATATTATGAGAACGAAATTACTCTTGATTTGCAAAATGATTATTGCAGTCTACATCCAGGCTCAGGTCGGCATCAATACGTCCGATCCGAAGGCTACTCTGGATATTAATGGAAATATTAAAATCAGAACACTTCCAACGGTAAGCAGCATTGGCGCCAATCAGAGTATTCTGGTGCATGACAGGTCGGCTTCCGGTGATTTTGAAGTCAAGGAGATCAGTGCAGATAACCTACTGGGATCCTATGCTTCCAACGCCTACTACGCGTCCAAAACAGGCGGCTGGGCTTTGATAGATTTGGGTTTAGGAAATTCCTGGTCCAAGGTTAATCTTACTGGAACCGCGGATACTAAACTGGGCAACGCTGCAAACTTCACGGCTGGTGTCTATACAGCGCCGCAGGCCGGCGTGTATTTGGTCAGTTATGAATTTCATTTCAATGCAGGAGTCAATCTGGAAGTTCTCGGCGGCAAAAGACTCGGAATTCTCAAAAACAATGTGGTCTATGATGATAAAATATTTGACGGGGTAAGAATAGCATTAGTGGTGCCCGTGGCCTCTGCGCCAATTACTTCTACGGAACTGTCTTCATTGGTTCAGCTCGCGGCCAACGACAAGCTTACTTTTGCCGTAAATGTTTCCGGTTTGGTGGCTGCAGATCTGGCGTTGCTTACCAATGCGAGGGTCAATATCAAGATCCATAGACTGCCGAACTAAAAGTATCTCTGATAAACACAAATCCATTATAGGAATACAAATGCTGAAGAAAATTATGCAAAGCAGACTTAGTCTGCTTTTTTTATTTGTATTAAAATAAACTGTTTTTTGAATTTAATTTCTATATTTGCTCAAGATTTCTTCATTGGTTGGAGAATAAATGTAATTCAAATAAGCATAAAATTCTTTCTTTCAGGAATTTATAAAATGGAATCTATACAATTTCCATATTTCAACACTATAGAATCTGTCATTTCTTTTGACAGATTGTTTAGCTTTTTTGGATATTATCATAAGAATTTCAGAACCTATTACCGATTTTATTGGTTAAGCTAGCTGAATTTCTTTATCAAAAATCGCGCGGAATAAACGCTTTTCCGACACTCATTTAAACAATTTTAAACGTTATTTTTTGAAAGGAAATTATAAATCAGAATTTATAACAGCTACACGGTTGCATTANNATTTATAAAATGGAATCAAACCAATTTCCATATTTTACAACTTCAGAATCTGTCACTTCTTTTGACGGATTATTTAGCTTTTTTGGAACTTATCACAGAAATTTTAGAACCTATTATCGATTTTATTGGTATAGCTAACTGAATTTCTTTCTCAAAAACGCGCGGAAAAATTTCAAATTCCGTAACACATTAAAATTTTTTTAACGGCATTTTTTGAAAAAGAATTATAAATCAAGATTTATAACAGATATACTATTGCATTAATTTAAAAATATATAAAATTTAAAAATATGAACTTAAACGATTTAAAAAACGACTGGATTAAGGACTTTGCCAATCCTATGATTATTGCAGGACCATGCAGCGCAGAGAGCGAATCCCAAATGCTGGAGACCGCAAAAAGGCTGAAAGAAAGCGGCGCAGAGATTTCTGCATTCCGTGCGGGCATCTGGAAACCGAGAACCAAGCCGAATGGCTTCGAAGGCGTGGGCGTCATTGGCCTGAACTGGCTGAAAAAAGTGAAGGAGGAATTTGGTTTCAAAACAGCAACTGAAGTCGCCAACGCACACCACGTTTTTGCGGCGCTGGAAGCAGATGTCGATATTCTTTGGATTGGCGCCCGCTCTACGGTCAATCCTTTTACCGTTCAGGAAATTGCACAGGCCTTGCGCGGAACTCAAAAACCGGTTTTAGTAAAAAATCCTGTGAATCCGGATTTGGCACTATGGATTGGCGCGCTGGAAAGACTTTTAGGCCAGGGTGTGGAAAACGTAGGGGCCATCCACAGAGGTTTCTCAACTTACCAAAAAACGAAGTACAGAAACATTCCAAATTGGCAGATTGCTTTGGATTTCAAAAATCAATATCCTAACATCCCTTTATTCATTGATCCTTCGCACATCTGCGGAAATAGGACAGGATTGGCCGGTGTGGCTCAGGAGGCCTTCAACGTAGGGTATCAGGGCGCGATCATCGAAAGTCATTGTGATCCGGATAATGCTTGGAGCGATGCCGCACAACAGATTACTCCGGAAGTACTTGCCGAGATGATCAACAACCTGCAGATTCGTAACTCCGATATTTCCGGATACGAGGATGATATGGGGAAACATAGAACACTGATCAGCGACCTGGATTTCCAGCTCATCGAGCTGCTGTCTC
>DBLQ01000096.1:5077-5391 GCA_002297505.1 Flavobacteriales bacterium UBA720 | reverse complement strand
TCAGCGTATGAAGATCTCGGAAAAGATTGGTGTATTGAAAAAAGAAAATAATATTGCCATTTTCCAGCCGGAACGCTGGAAAATCATTACGGAATATGCCACGCAGAAGGCTTTTGAAACCGGGATGTCGCAGGAATTCATTGAGAAAGTTTTTAAAGCGATCCACGAGGAAAGCATCGAGGTGCAAAATCATATCATGATCGACAAGTCATAAATGGTCGCATAAAGGTCCAAGCGAGATTTTGAACCCGAAAAGCTGAAAACTTACGGAAATGCCGATGGATACGTGAAGATGCCTCATCGTAATGCTTCAA
>DBLQ01000096.1:0-4911 GCA_002297505.1 Flavobacteriales bacterium UBA720 | reverse complement strand
GCCTCATCGTAATGCTTCAACGGCTTAACGTAATGCTTCAACGCCTCATCGTAATGCTTCAACGGCTCAACGTAATGCTTCAACGGTTCAACGTAATGCTTCAATGGTTCAACGAAATGGTACAATGGACCATTGTAATGCATCAACGGATCATCGTAATGCTTCACCGGTTTCTTGTAGCGGATCAATGCTATCATGTAAAGGATCAACGCATCAAAGTAACGATGCAGCTAATTGTCGTAATGATTCTGACGCTAAACCCACTGTTTTTCTGGACAAGATCAGTCCGGATCCGAAAAAACTGAAGCTGGTGGGCTATGATAAAAACCCTTTCAGATTGAGATTTCTGAAAGGGTTTTTGATTTATAAACCGATAAAAGCTTTAACTTTGCGAAACATAAAATCTATTGTTTGAAAGGAATTATCATCAAATCTACAGGCAGCTGGTACCAGGTTTTGGAATCGGAAACTAAAACAGTGTACGAAGCCAGGATCCGTGGAAAATTCAAGTTGATCAAAACCCGGTTGACTAATCCGTTAGCGGTAGGAGACGAGGTAGAATTTTCCCTGGAGCAGGACGATGTTGCCTGGATCACGAAAATATTCCCGAGGAAAAATTATCTCATCAGAAAGTCGGTCAATCTGTCGAAGGAGGCGCATATCATTGCTTCAAATATTGATGTAGCCTGCTTTATTTATACTTTGAAATTTCCGGAAACATCGCTTGGATTTTTGGATCGGTTCCTGGCATGTTGCGAAGCTTATAACATCTCGGCGCTGATTCTCTTTAACAAAATGGATGTCTTGAATGATGATGAGAAGGAAATAGTAGAAAACATTGAAGCCATGTACCAAAATATTGGCTATAAGACATTGGAAATATCTTCCTATTCTCAATTGAATCTTGATTTACT
This sequence comes from Flavobacteriales bacterium UBA720, assembly GCA_002297505.1. GTDB lineage: Bacteria > Bacteroidota > Bacteroidia > Flavobacteriales > Weeksellaceae > Epilithonimonas. The sequence continues at coordinate 3,997 of DBLQ01000096.1, read as the reverse complement.
TATCGAAAAAATTAAAGACAAAACGTCGGTATTTTTCGGACATTCAGGTTGTGGTAAGTCTACTCTGGTGAACGCACTACAGCCGAGTCTGGACTTAAAGACCGGCGAGATTTCCGACACACATCTCAAGGGAAAACATACGACCACCTTCGCACAGATGCATTTTTGGGACTTCGGAGGTTCGGTAATAGATACGCCGGGTGTGCGGGAGTTTGCAATGATTGATGTTGAGAAGGAGGAAATCCAGCATTATTTTCCTGAGATCTTCCGAAAAGGGCGGGAATGCAAATATCATAACTGTATGCATATTAACGAGCCGAAATGCGCAGTGATTCAAAGCTTGGAATCCGGAGACATTGAGGAGACACGATACATAACTTATCTCAAGCTGATGGAGGAGGCTGAAGAAATTAATCAGAAATAAAAATTCCTGCAAAGTAAAATTTGCAGGAATTTTTTTAGTATATAGTGTTGAATTCTAAAATCTCCATCCAAGCGTTACAAAGAAATTGTCACGTTTGTTTTTTACTTTAGATACAGCATACGCACTGCTGTTGACATCAAATCCTCCGTTGAAATAACCGGAATTATAATCTGCATTACCTTGAAGAAACGGACTGCTGTATTCGGAACTAACGTTTTGGTAAGATGCATCCAGATAAAAAGCCTTGAAATCATAACCTATACCGGCACCGATAACGTTACGCTTTCCAACCATAAGGTTTGAAAACGACTGATTTGCGACAGATCCGTTATCAGTATAAGTTGGCAAGCTTAAGTTATCAAAGTTATTGCCCTGGTAGGCGTATCCTCCGCGGATACGGAAGTCAGCAATCCGGTATTCCGCACCCACGCGCACTTCAGAAGCGTTTTTATAAGAATCGTTGAAGAAATCGTTCAGTTCCTGCTCTGCTGCGCCATATTCTTTATACTTAGGTTTGGTAAGACCCTGAATGTAATCCACGTTCAAAGAGAAATTCTTATTAGGTACAAATGCGGCACTTAGCGTCGCTTTCATCGGTGTAGAAAGTTTCCGGTCCTCCCCGAATAAATCGACCTGATTATTGCCGACGTAATATTGGTTGTACACGCGGTCCATGGTCCACCAAGTCGGAGTTTCAATAGCTGCTCCCACTCGGAACTGATTATTCAGCTTGGCGATGACACCGAAGTTAGCAGAAAATCCATTCGCCTGTTCCTCAAAATCAGTGTACTGCTTATTATAAGCAAGATTAGTATTGTCGTAATCCGAAAGAAAGTTGGCACTATCATATTGTCTCAGATAGGAATTATGCAAATTTACGCCCGCACCAAAATACAAACGGTTGTCATAATTGGCTCCGACTGCAATATTAGTCTTGGAAACATCACCATAACGGTTGTAGGCATGGCCATCAAAGGTATAGTTGATCACTGTCCCCGGATAGGTAAAGTCATCAACGATTTTAATATTCCTGTTCGCCGCTGATTCAGAATAATTCTCAATAGATTGCGTGTTGTAATTAAATCCGATGTTTACAAATTTCCATTTTGAGGCGTCACCGAGGTTGATACTTACAACACCTCCAGAGTTGTTTAGGTCCGTACGGTTAATCTTATAACTCAATGCCTGGTTGCCAAGAGTAGTCGTGTTTTTATTGCTGTTAATTCCTAAGGTCAAGTTGACATCACTCGCAATAAATACCCCGATTCCCGCCGGGTTAGTGAATGCAGTGGAAATATCGCCGCCCAGTGCTCCCATGGAACCGGCCATGGCGTTGTACTTCGCTGTTCCGTTGATTGCATTATTGGAATATACATCCACTGTATTCGTGATTACTGAGATGTCCTGCGCCTTAAGATAAAGAGCCGAAGCAGGAATACTTAACAGTAAAAAAGTTTTCTTTAACATTTTATATTCAATAGTTTTTTCTGATTAACATTATCTTCTGCCACCGCCGCCGGAACGCATTCCGCCGCCGCCGCCAGATGAACCGCCTCTGAAACCGCCACCGGAATTGAATCCTCCTGAGCTGCCGGATCTTGATGGTGCATTATTGAAACCGTCATTTCTGAAGCCTCCATTATTTCTGATGCCGCTGTTATTAGGATAATTGCTTCTGATTCCGCTGTTATCAGGGTTGATTCTCACACCGCCATTGTTCTGATAAGTTCTTACTCCGGAATTTTGGCTGCCTCTTACGCCATTGTTAGGGTAATTTCTCACGCCGCTATTCGGATAATTCCTTACACCATTGTTTTGAGTCCTGATGCCTGAATTGTTCTCAACCATCATACGGTTAGAACCTCTGAAACCGCTGCTGTTAATGCCTCTGAAGCCGTTGGTCTGTCTGTTGCTATTGATCATGCCGGACAATCTGCCATTAGCACCAGATCTGTTATAGTAAACAGGTTGGTAATGACCATAATACCCATTGTAACCTCCCCAGCCCCAGCCGGCGTTCCAGAATGGATCGTAAAATCCGCCCCATCCCCAAGGAGAATAGAAGGAATTGCCCCATCCCCAGCCAAAACCAAGACCCCAGCCCCAGGAATTGAAAGGACTGTTCCAGCCATACATACCATAACCAGGATAGCCCCAGCCGCCCCAGCCAAAACCAGAGCCCCAACCCCAGTTATTAAAACTGCTGTAATTGGTTTCTGTGCCGGTGAAAGTTCCCCAGTCAGAATCTGCAACATTGTAACGGTTCTGCTGTTGCTGAAGGTTAAGCTGATTGTTATCGTAAATGCTCGGGTAGGTATCCTGATAATTGTAGTTATCACCTACCTGATTTCCGTAGTTTCCACCATAAGTTCCTGCAGGAAGGGAATCCTTATTCGGATCATAGTACACACCATCTGTTTCTGAGTAGCCCCCTGTGTAAATAACGCAGGATGTCAGAAGAGAAGTGCTGGCAATCAAAATCAAACCTTTGGATTTGATCAGATTGAATAAGCTTTTATTGTTGAAATTTTTCATTTTATGAGAATTATTAAGTTCCTATATTTGCATTTGTTAAAAGTCTCAAATTTTATACCATTTGAATCGGTCAAAATACATGTAAAATTAGGCTTTTTATTTAGATTGAAAAGTTTAAAAAAAGTTAAAAAAAGATATTAAAAAAATTATGGCAAAATTGACATCAAGAGCGGAAGATTATAGCAAATGGTATAATGAACTGGTTGTTAAGGCAGACTTGGCAGAGAATTCCGGGGTCCGAGGTTGTATGGTCATCAAACCGTATGGCTATGCGATCTGGGAAAAAATGCGCGACGAGATGGACAAAAAGTTCAAAGAAACCGGACATCACAATGCATATTTCCCTCTTTTTGTGCCGAAAAGTCTCTTCGAAGCCGAGGAAAAAAATGCAGAAGGTTTTGCCAAAGAATGTGCGGTAGTGACGCATTACAGACTAAAAAATGATCCTGATAACCCGGGTAAACTCATCGTAGATCCGGAAGCGAAACTAGAGGAGGAACTGATCGTCCGTCCTACTTCCGAGGCCATTATCTGGAATACCTATAAAAACTGGATACAGTCCTACAGAGACTTGCCAATACTGATTAACCAATGGGCTAATGTTGTGCGATGGGAGATGAGAACCCGATTATTCCTGAGAACTGCAGAATTCCTTTGGCAAGAAGGTCACACGGCGCATGCTACAAAAGAAGAAGCGGTGGAGGAGACTGAAAAGATGATTGAGGTCTATGCCAAGTTTGCTGAAGATTTTATGGCGATTCCTGTGATCCGCGGTATCAAATCGCCATCGGAAAGATTTGCCGGTGCGGATGAAACTTATTGTATTGAAGCCATGATGCAGGATGGCAAAGCATTACAAGCCGGAACCTCTCATTTTCTTGGACAGAATTTCGGAAAGGCATTTGATGTTAAATTCACGACTCGTGAAGGAAAAATTGAGCATGCGTGGGGTACATCGTGGGGAACGTCTACAAGGCTCATGGGCGCATTGATCATGACGCATTCCGACGATCTTGGTTTGGTCTTGCCACCAAGTTT
>DBLQ01000098.1:1254-150350 GCA_002297505.1 Flavobacteriales bacterium UBA720 | reverse complement strand
TATTCTTCAATCTTTTCTAAGGCTTGGACACCGTCCATAGCCACAATTACCTCCACTTTATATTTCTCCAACACCTTTGTCAGTGCGAAAATATTTCTGACATCATCATCTGTTACCAGAATCTTTTTCCCATTCAAAACTTCCATCAGTGATCCCATGGTCTTATTCCGTATATTATGGGAAGTACTACTCTTTTGTTCAACCAGATGCAGAAACAGACCAACCTCATCCAGGATTCTCTGATAAGAATGTGCGGTTTTTACTACAATGGAATCAGCATATTGTTTGATCTTTAACTCTTCAGCGCTTGATAGATTCTGTTCCGTAAAAATAATAATCGGAAGATTTTCCAGACCTTCAAAGCTTTTGATGGACTCAATGACTTTGTAAGCGTTTCTCCTGTTTTCTCCCATGTCAAAAATTACACAGTCTACCCCATCTTCATTAAAGGCTCTAACACTGTCTTTGACTGTATCTTCGACCGATAAAGAAATATCAAAATCGCTAAGGAAATACGACAGCGCTCGGGCATGCTTCGCATTTTCTTCAACAATGAGGACCTTCTGGGGGGATCTGCTTAAAGCCTCTTCTATCTTTCTGAAAATATCGGTCATCTGTTCCATAGCCACCGGTTTGTTGATGAAATCAATAGCACCTTTCATCAAACTCTCTTTTTTAACATGCAGTGACGACATCATATGCACGGGAATCGGCTTGGTGGTAGAATTGGATTTTAATTCATCCATCACTTGCCATCCATCCTTCACGGGAAGTTGGACATCCAATAAAATAGCATTTGGATGGTACTCTATTGCGGCAGACAGAGCCTGGTCGCCTCTTACGACCACTACGCCTTTGTAATTCTGCATTCTGGCGAATTTTAACAATGCCTTGGCAAAATTGGTATCGTCTTCAACAATAAGAATGACCTTGTCGTCTTTCGAAATACGGCTTCTGTCATCTTCAACGTCTTCAGGAATTTCCAAATGGCTGAAAGCCGAGGTCACATTACCTTCCTCATAGTCAATGATGTTTTTGATCTCCTCAGCATCTTCTATAATGACATCGATCAGATCCTGGTCAGTATTCATGAGCAAAACGGTCTGATTCTCCCGGACACTTTCGCTGATAGGAATGGTCAGGCTAAACTCACTGCCTGCATTGACCTGGCTCGTAAGATCCAAACGACCGCCCAGCAATTTGGCAATTTCACGGCTGATCGACAGGCCCAAACCGGTCCCGCCGAACTTGCGTTGCGTGGATCCGTCTGCCTGCTGGAATGCCTCAAATATGATTTTCTGCTTGTCTTCAGGAATGCCGATACCTGTATCTTTTACGGAGAAGCTGATAAAATCGTTACTTTCAGGATCTTTTTTAACGGTTAAGGTAATACTACCTTCCTTTGTGAATTTCAAAGCGTTGGACAAAAGATTCCTTAGGACCTGGTCTAGACGTAAACGGTCTGTCTGTAAGCTTTTTTCAAGATTGTCTTCAATCTTGACATGGAATTTGATCCCTTTATTGTTAACCAAGGGATTCATTAAATTTTTCAGATCTTTTACTACCTCGCTGATCTCCACTTCCTCATATTCCAAAGACATTTTTCCGGATTCAATTTTAGCCAGATCTAAAATCTCGTCAATTAAAGTCAATAAACTGCTTCCTGCACTCTGAATTACCTTTGCCGATTCGAGCTGATCTTCAGTGAGGTTCTCTTCCGGATTTTCCCCCATCAGACGTGACAACAGCAGTATTGAATTTAACGGTGTGCGCAACTCGTGAGACATATTAGCCAAAAATTCTGATTTGTACTGTGTACTTAAAGCTAACTCCTCTGCTTTTCTTTGGATTTCAATATTGCGCTCGGCGATCAACTGATTTTTCTCTTCCAGCATTTTTGAGCGCTCCTCCAATTCTGTATTAGTCTGCATCAATTCTTCCTGCTGTACCCTTAATTCTTCCTCCGACGCTTGAAGCTTTTGGGTCTGAGCCTCGAGTTCTGTGTTGAGGTTCTCTAGCTCAGAGTGCTGAACCTGAAGTTCCTCAGATTGTGCCTGAGTCTCTTCCAGGAGACGCTGCTCCTTTGCTCGTCCTCTTGCCGCGCGCAGAGCTATGGCGATATTTCTTGCACTCTCAACAAAATAATCGATCTTATCCTGATTAAAGTCTTCATTCGAACTGACCTCAATAACGCCAAAGGTGAGCCTGTCCCATATGATCGGGACTAATAAAATAGCACGAACCTTAATAGCACTGCTCGCAAAGGTAGCAACAAAATCTTCTTGAGCAAGATGGTTATAAGCCTGGGCCTGCTTCTGGAGATAAACCTGCCCGACCATTCCCTCCCCCGGATCAAAAGTCTGCTTCATATTTTTCTCGAGGCCTGAATAGCTGCTCAATCTTAATTTTCCGTCATCCATCAGATAGATCGCACCGTTGATGCAGTCAGCATACTCGATGAGCTGATGCAGCGAATCTGAGCTGATCTCTTTTACAGATTTGTTACCCACCAATCTTTCGTTTAATCTGACAAGACCCGTTTGCATCCAGTCACTTTTATTGATCTTGTCGAAAGCGATCCTAAGTGAGTCTGTCATATGGTTTAAAGAATCAACAAGATCTCCAAGGTCTCCCTCATATTCATCTGCAATTTTTTGGCTGTAATCTCCATTAGAAACCCGCCCTGCCACCTGCTGAATAACATTGACACGTCTCGTGATCTCAAGATCTTTAGCCCGTAATTCTTTTTCCAGTTGGTCTCTCCGAACCAGATCATTGCGAAGTTTAATGTAGAAAAATAGGGTTACAATTATTCCTGCAAGGGAGGAGAAGACAATAAACAAGACAGTAGTATGGGATGTAGTGTCGAGATCCTTGTTTTTTATAGTAAGGCGTTTTTCCTCATATTGCACAAAATCTTTAACGATCTTCCGGCTGCTGTCCATGGAATTTTTACCCATCAGCATTTCAGCTTGGGTCATCGAAATGCCCCTGCGCTTGTTTTCAACAAAAAACTTGATCGTCTTAATATTTGTATCAGCATTCTCTTGTAATGCTCCAAGTCTTTCCAGCTGCTTTTCATCGCTAATTCCCAATGACGCGGCCTGCTCCAATGCTTTTTGATATTCTAAAATACCTCGATCGTATGGTTCCAGGAAAATCTCTTTTCCCGTAAGCTGATACGCTCTACTTCCCGTCTCTGCATCGATAAGTGCTATAAGTACATCTTTTACCGCAATCATCGACTTTCTGCTCTTCACCACACTCTCCCTATAAGCCATTTGCTTTTGAATGCTCAGATACGATGCTGCTGAGCTTGCAATCAGTATAAGCAATGAGACCCCAACTCCCCATTGAAGATTTCTTTTAATTTTCTTTGGCATAAAGCTAATTTAATGGTAATGTAAAATAGAATGTCGATCCCTCTCCTAATTGACTTGAAACACCGATGGTTCCACGATGTTGATTGATAATTTCAGAACAGATATAAAGACCGATCCCCATCCCCTGAAACTGTACAGACGATTCTTCCACGCGATAAAACTTCTGAAAGACCGAAGCTAGCTTGAATTCCGGAATGCCAATACCGAAATCAGTGACGCTGACTCTTACTTCGTTTTTCTTTATCGCCGTGCTGACAATAACATGATTATTTTCAGGAGAATATTTGATGGCGTTCGTCAGGAAATTGATCAGTACTTGTTCTATACGTACGGGATCAAAAGAAACGTGTTGATTGATGTTTGTAAAGTTTCGGTCAATCCTGACATTGGGATTACCTGCCGTCTGAATGATGGTGTCAATCGTATTGGAGACTACTTCTTCCAAATCTGCCTGTTTTTTATTAATCTTAAGTTTTCCATTTTCGATCTTGGAAATATCCAGCAGGTCAGTAACCAAACTATTGAGCTTTTCTACCTGATCCAAGGCTTTTCCGACAAATTCCTTCCCATTATTTTCAGGATTTTGTCCCAGTTTACGAAAAGCAAGCTGCAGATAAGCTTTGATACTTGTCAGGGGCGTTTTAAGTTCATGGCTGGCAATACTGAGAAATTCATCTTTCTCCCGTTCCACCCTTTTCTGGTCATCGATATCGGTGAAGGTTCCCACCCAGTTTTTCACAGTATTGTTTTGAGACACCGGCGACATCCTCAATAAATGGTATCTGTACTCGTCCGAAATCCTATGTTTTATTCGAACTTCCAGTTCCAACGCTTCTCCCTTTCTTCTACATCGTTGAAATTCCTCCTCAATATTTAGGTCGTCCGCATGGGTCTCAGGAAATCTAAGATCGGAATCAGAATAATCAAACCATTTGTGATTGACGAAATTGATCAAACCGTTCTCATCCAAAGTAAATGCGATCTGTGGCAATGCTTCCAGCATAAGTTGAAAATGGTCGATTTCCGATTTCATTAACAGCTGTGCTTCTTTTCTCCCCTCTACCTCCAATTCCAGACTTTGCTGGGTCTTCTTCATCGCAAGGTTATTTTCCTGAAGGCGGTAGAACGTTTTAATTTTCAACATCAGGACTTCCGTATCAATTGGTTTAGTCACATAATCGATACCTCCTGACTTGTAACCTTTGGTAATAAATCTTTTATCGGTATTAACTGCTGATAAAAATAGTATTGGAATTTCCTTTGTCTTGCTGTATCCTGCTAACGTTTCCGCTACTTCAAACCCATCCATTCCCGGCATCTGGACATCCAGGATAATTAATGAGTAGTCATTATTTAATGCTTTTCCCAATGCATCCTCACCATTATTTGCAGTATCTGTAGGGAAACCTTTAGAGTCCAGCAATTTCTTGAGTGAATACACATTGTTTTGATTATCATCAACAATTAAGATCATGGAATATTCTTGATTTGTTTAAGTTTGAAAATTAGATTAAGCGAACAAAAATACACACAAATTTTTAAAAGAAGATCATTTGTTCAGTCTGATACTCCCAAATACAGATATCTTTAAACTTATATTAGTCATCATCTTTTCATCCTGGCATTTTCGACCCAATTTCTTGGTGCAGATAACATTTGAGAAAGGATTGTAAAATCATTACACTGTATTTTGAGTAAATTGAATGATCATAGCAATTAGTTAACATCAGCGATTTGGCCTGAAAATTGAGTAAAGTAGCATCATATAGTTCACATTTAATCATTTATTTATCCTAAAAATCCCTGTATTTAATTGTACGGGGATTTTGTCCTGTAGAATGCAAGCCAGTCTTCTATTGTTTTTTTTTAATCTCTTGACATATTTTCGCCGCAGATTTATCTTCTCACTTGAATTATTTTGTCATTTCGTTGCTGACTTTGCGTTTTTCTCTTGGCTCGTTTTTCTTATAGAATTACCGTACTAGATTTTTTGTTGTATAGAGTATCAATAATTATCTATCCGTCTCTAAAATTTTTACTTGTGGTCTTGGTCAGTTCCTGTCAAAAAGATAGGAAAGTCAATGAGACCACCTAGAAGAATTTCTACTCTTACTTTCAAATCCAATAAATCCATTAAGCTCGTATCTCAACTCACCGTAGGTCTTAGAATTGAAACTTTAAAAGTAAATTAGCAACGTGAATCAATTATTTTTGATGTGGGTTTCAATATGTTTCATATCAGTATCGTTGAATGCTTTTGCGCCAATATTATCACCAACTGCAGAAAAACTTTTCAGATTTTTCACTTCCACATCACAAAGGTTCACCACTTCTCCGCCTTCCAAAGACGGAGAAATTCGCTTCATATTTTTATCGAAATTTTTTTTTAGCTAATTTACACGTTTACTTCTTCAATGCTTACAACTTCACTTTAAATATTTTCTTAATGTCGAATTGGCAAAAAATTGAAGTTCTATACTAATGTAGAGCCTTAAAAAAAACAGTAACCCATTTAGACGTTTATAACGTGATAAAAAAGATCAAATACTTTATGGATAGTTCATCTCATCTATGGGGTGAATAATAAAACTCTCAAGTTTTTACTTGTTCCTGAATAATTTTGTTTTGTCCAAAACTACTATGTTCAAGTATTAGATAGAAAAATTATATGCTAATTTCATTGTGTAGCAGGAATGAAATATAGAATCTGATAGTGAGGCCTGCTATTTGCTGTTTTTAATCAAAATTAAAATCCAGAATTATGAGCTACAAAAAATTACTATTAACACTAATGTTTTCATTCATGATCATGTATCTGCTGATGTTTTTTAACATGAATGCTTTTGATGATTACTACACCAGTCTCACCAGGATTTATATGGCTGTAATGATGGTAAGCCCCATGGCTATCCTAATGATCGTTATGATGGGAAAGATGTATCCGAATCACCGATATAACAGGATTATAATCTCAGTTTCAGCACTGATCTTTATACTGGCCTTTTTAGGGTTAAGGATGCAAGTACCCATTGATGACAAACAATATCTAAAAGCCATGATTCCTCATCACTCTTCAGCAATAATGACCAGCAGACATGCAGATATCAAAGATCCTGAAGTAAGACGACTAGCTGACAGTATTATCAGATCGCAGCAAAGAGAAATCGATCAGATGAACAGAATTCTTGACAGACTCCATTAAAATCATGTAAATTGTTAATCATTCATTAAATCTTCATAATAAGTCCGTCTTGTAAGTATGCTAAGACGGACTTGTTTTTATCAATTTTCTACCAGAGAACATTCTTTAAAGAATTCGTTGAATAAAGTTATCAATTGATAAGATTCTATCCCTTAGTTCATTCTTTAACAGATTACGGTTGTCCGTTTCCACCGGCTGCACCGTAGATCTGTCCTGTTGCGAAACTGGCATCGTCAGCAGCTAACTGAACAAATATGGAAGCTAGTTCAGCAGGTTGACCTGGTCTTCCGAGAGGTGTATCGCCTCCAAATTTTTCCAGATTTTCCTGCGTCTGACCACCGCTTACCTGCAGTGGTGTCCACACTGGTCCGGGAGCGACTCCATTGACCCTGATGCCTTTCGGCCCCAGCTGTTTGGCAAGAGATTTCACATAATTGGTGGTTGCAGCCTTGGTTTGAGCATAATCATAAAGGTCAGCGGATGGATCGTAAGCCTGGACAGATGATAGTCCAATGATGGAGGAGCCGGGCTTCATATGAGGCAGAGCAGCCTTTGTGATCCAAAAAGGCGCGTAGATATTTGTTTTCATAGTCCAGTCAAAGTCTTCGGAGCTGAGATCGAGCAAAGATTTGTTGGCTTTCTGGTGTCCTGCATTATTAACCAGAATATCCAACCCTCCCAGCTGCTGTACAGCCTGACTGACCAATTGTTTACAGAAGGCTTCGCTACGAATATCGCCGGGAATGGCAATAGCTTTACGCCCCTCCTTGCGGATAATTTCCAACACTTGTCTTGCATCTTCCTCTTCTGCAGGCAGATAGTTGATTGCCACATCAGCTCCTTCCCTTGCATAGGCAATGGCTGCTGCCCGACCAATACCGGAATCACCGCCTGTGATCAATGCCTTTCTTCCCGCCAATCTTCCTGATCCTACATAGCTCTTTTCTCCGTGATCAGGCACCGGTGTCATTCTGCTTGCTAATCCAGGAAAGGGTTGTGACTGCATTTTAAAAGGTGGCTTAGGATATTTGTGGCGGGGGTCAGTAAGAATACCTGTGCTCGACATTCTTGTTTGGCTGTTTTGCGACTGTGCCAAAGCGCCTGGAGCAACAGCCGCTACGGCAACTGTTGCAGCTATTTTACCGATAGCATCTCTTCTTGTGATTTTATTTTCCATATCAAATATTATTTGGTGTACTTTGATTTTGATTTGTCAATATGCGAAATTATAATTTTAAGGTCAAATGCAAGCTATTGAATGTCTATCTAATATATACTATAAATATCTGTTGTGTTTTTACTCTCAAATTTAATATGGATGGAATAGCTAAAATAAAAACTTCACTCAACAAATTAGTGAATTTTCTAATACCCATTTATCATTAATTATGTGATATCAGTAAATTTAATAATTTGTACGATAGGAATTTATGATACAGATCATAATCAATTTATGTGATTTCGATTCTTAAACTGTACAATCTAAAATATTGTGATCCCTCCTACGACAAGCATTCATATCAGTGCTAATTTAAAATCATATTGACTTATCTCGTCGGGTAACCGGCTTCGTCTTTATGATGTGCTGGAAAATATTCCGGCAACTATTTCAGAAAACCGGATTATGCCAAGTTAAGCCAAATTAACTACTTGTTTTAACAGAAAATCATTTTTTGGTAATCAAAAAAATTTCCAGAAGATATGCCTCCTCTCAATCGAATATATCCTTACATTTTATAGATGAACGCATCCGGTATTACGATATTATTAAAAGTAGTTCCATGTAAAGCAATTGGTCCTACACCGTTTGTAGATATTCTCTCGCTCAAAATTTGGATGACAGCATGATGATCGCTGCTGACAAACAACACATTATCCTTCTCGAAACCGTAGTTGTCCTGCTGAAAAATGATTTCCAGAAGTTTTTCGTAAGATTCTAATAATGGCAATGTCAAACTTTTAACACCAAAGACCAGCTTGGGCATATCGTTATTCTCCATCCACAACACTGTGTCGAATATAAAACCCTCCTTTTCAAATTTTTCTAAAAGTAAAAAACCCTCCTTTTTCCTTTCATCTGAAATATTCATATTACTAATTTTTTTATTAATTATTAAGCATAATGAGTGAATTAAAGAGCTAACTATGGATGAACATCTGTAAGCCCCTTAACAAGAAAATACCATTGCAGCTTTGCTATTCCTGCCAATCCTCCTATGGCAATCAGGAAATTTCTTATTTTGCTCCAAAACGGAGCATCATAATTGATAGCCTCATTTCTTCCAAACACTCCTACACATATCTCATTTCCATGTTTCTCAAGAATGAAATTTGATGTAGCATTTTTACAGTAAAAGTGCGCGATATGAGAATTGATAGTGTTGGGATCTTCACAGGGTCTGCAGCTCATAATAACTGATGTGTTCCCAAAATCGTTTATACTAAGCCTTGTAATCTCTACCCAATCAAAATTAGATACCAGAGGCAGTTGTATTCTGACCAGATCTCCCTGTAAAGGTGTTCTGTCAACACGATTTCCCAATGAGTCCATGTGGACAAATTCCGCAGACATAAATCCAGAGAATTCTTTCCACCTGTTAATTGAAAATAATCTTTCTTTAATCCTTGAAAAAGCAATTTCCGATTCTTTTTCAGAATCAAAGATCTGTTTAGTCTCCGTATCATGGCATCCACCAAACTGCTGTCGGGGAATTTCCAACATTATTGTTCTTTTCGCTGTCTCAACCATATTTGAAAGTTAGCTAATTTATACATCACATCTTTATGATTGAGGTCACAAACACTTCTTGACTATTTCCTGTATTGCTTGATTTTTTACGAAAGCCACTATAAATATCTAAAAAATTTTATTTTTGTTATAAATAAGCATATGGAAAATATTGTAGAGTTATGGGGATACGGGCCATCCTTGACAGTTGTTCAGATGACTATTCGTGGTATTATTGTCTTCTTACTCGCCATTGTCCTGATCAGAATTTCGGGAAGGCGATCATTTGGTATGGGCTCTCCCGTCGACAATATTATTGTGATCCTTCTTGGTGCGATCCTGAGCCGTGCTGTAGTCGGGGCCTCCCCATTTCTAGGAGTTATGACTACATGCACTGCGATTGTTTTGTTGCATCGCTTCCTAAGTTGGTATAAGATGAAAAGCAATTACCTCAACAGGCTTTTGGAGGGCAAAAGAATTATAATCTTTGAAGATGGCCGTTTTATACAAGAAAATCTGGATAGAGCCTTGCTACATAGGGATGACGTTATGCAGGAGTTGAGAAAAAATGCCCATACGGACAATCTTAGAAACATCAGTAATATTTCGATCGAACGGTCTGGTGAAATAAGTTTTGTAAAGAAGGATGACTCCGAAATTAACTCATATTGACTTAAACAAAGTCCCGTTATGTTCATAAAGCCCTAATGGCTCCAATTTAATCTATATCTAATTTATCAAGTTTTGAGTTTTACTTGGGTGTAAATTTTAATGCAGTGCGCTATCTTGGATCGTTATGGACAACAGGATTGTCATTTGGAGAAATATATTCGTAAATGAAATTAAAAAAAATAGTATGAACTTTGAAATTCCAATGGCAACATCAGCTAAAATAATGAATTAAAGAAAAAAAATTCTCTCTTTATTTCCTAAGCTATAATTAAAACTAGAAATATCTATAAAAAATTTACAACACTCCTGCTGAAACTTTACTATAATTTCTTTAAAAATTAAGATCGTAAACGGATGATAGGTCAAAGGAAGTGCTCAAGCTTTACGTCTTATCTATTAAAACCAAAACTATCTTCATTTTTTTTTGTCCATTTTTTTTAAAAGAAATACGAATTTAAAAGTACTCTTTCCTCCAGAGCAAATTCATTTTCGACAGAAAGGTATTTTTCTACAACAATGAATTTAAAATCTATTGGATTGTATTTGTACTTCCATTACTTCTTTAATGCATAGTAATTCTTTTCAGCAATAAAATTTTTCAGATCTTATAAAGAAAAAGCATGATACTTTCTGTAGTAGAAGAATGCCAAACCTCCTACCAAATAGCAAATAACATCTATGAAATCACCAACAAATTTATCCGAAAATAATGGTCCGAAAATCTCAAAAATTAGTGTAAGATATAAGGTTGAAGTCAGGATAAATATTAAGTCTAACTTGAATTTGTAATTAAAAACCTTTGTCATAAGGAACTCGATGGTGTAGCAGTACAGAGGAACAGCGTACAAATCTGTCAAATGGTCATTGATAACAGGAATGTAGACTCCAAATTTTCTCAGAATGACGATACTGGCCCAAACTAATAAACCCAGACAATACCAGATTGAAATCTTCCGCAGAAAAGTCATATGTGAAAAGCTCCCATTATTATGCCTATCACGATCTGAAGGATTTTCAAAAGAAGTTTTCCGTCTTTCTCATCATCCGTCTTACTGCTTTCTTGTTTCTCATTTTCTTTTTCGTAATCAAACAGCTTTTTGCCTTCCATAAATCTTTTTATGCAAATATATTGAAAGGAAAAGCAACTTAGAATTTTTTATCCATCTATAGTGAGTTACGCTTTCAAATCAAATGCAAATATACTTCCCGCTGTACTTGCTTTTAACCGTAATTTCTCACATTGAGCTTCAAAAATTCTTTGCTGATACTCAATCCCAAACAAATTCTTTCTTTTTTGCTTTTGGGATCACTTTCTTCAATACTTTTAATAATTTGTTCAAAGTGCTATTCTATAATTTTTTTTGATAGAACCTTATTTATCAATTAATACTTAGAAATTAAACCCCAAATTCTCTGCGTATAATCTCAACTCCTGCGCTTAAAGCTTCAAGTTTACCCCTTGCTACAGTTCGGGATAAAGGTGCCATTCCACAGTTTGTACTTGGATAAAGATTTTCAATATCTACAAACTGGAGAGCTTTACGTAAAGTATCCGCTACTTCCTCTGGCGTTTCGATGGTTTTGGTTGCCACATCAATAGCCCCCACCATTACTTTTTTACCACGAACGAGTTCCATTAAATCTAAAGGTACATTGGAGTTGTGGCATTCTAATGACACCACGTCAATTTCAGATTTTTGAATTTTAGGGAAGATTTCCTCGTACTGTCGCCACTCTGAACCTAATGTTTTTTTCCAGTCGTTGTTGGCTTTAATTCCGTATCCGTAGCAAATATGTACTGCTGTTTCGCAGTTTAAGCCTTCTACAGCTCTTTCCAAAGCTGCCATTCCCCAATCATTTACTTCATCAAAGAATACATTAAATGCAGGTTCATCAAACTGGATGATATCTACTCCCGCATCCTGCAGTTCTCTTGCTTCTTCATTGAGGGCTTTGGCAAATTCCCAAGCCAGTTTTTCACGACTTTTATAATGACCGTCGTACAATGTGTCTACCATCGTCAACGGTCCAGGCAATGCCCATTTGATAGGTCTATCTGTCTGCTTACGCAAAAATTTAGCATCTTCCACAAAAACTGCTTTTTGACGGGCAACGTCACCTACAACCATCGGTACACTTGCATCATAACGGTCACGAATTCTCACCGTTTTACGGTCTTCAAAATCTACGCCCGTCAAATGCTCAATAAAAGTAGTTACAAAATGTTGGCGTGTCTGCTCACCATCACAAATGATATCCAATCCAGACAATTGTTGTTCCTGTAAAGAAATACGCAAAGCATCTTCTTTCCCTTCTCTCAACTGATCGCCTTCCAAATTCCAGGGCGACCACAGTTTTTCGGGTGGTGCCAACCAGGCAGGTTTCGGTAAACTTCCAACAATTGAGGTAGGTAATATTTTGTTCATAAAAAATAATTTTAAAAGGTATAATTAAAGAGTAAAATGGGCAGACCACTGCGTCAGAATATCCTGATAACGATTGATGAAAAACTCTTCACAATATTTCCCCTGTTCAATCGCCAGTCTGCTACGCTCTTCACGGTCATAATCCACTCTCGTCAATGAATAATCTTCGTGTTTAAGACTGGGTTGATAGATTTTCCCCGCCACAGAATTGGCATTATAAATTTCCGGGCGATAGATTTTCTGGAAAGTCTCCATTGTGCTGATGGAGCTGATTAATCCCAAATCGGTATAATCATTCAATAAATCTCCGGAATGATAAAAAGCCATCGGTGCAACACTGTTCGCAGGCATGAAAAAACGAACTTTCAAGCCCATTTTGGAGAAATATTCATCCGTAAGAGAATAGTCGTCCTGAATATACTCAAATCCCAAAACAGGGTGCTGAAACTCCGTGCGGGTATATTTTCTATTGCCTGATACACTCAGGCAAATGATTGGTGAGTGCTTAAAGTGTTCTTTATAAGTGTCTGAATTTACAAAGCACTTATACAATTTTCCGTGCAAATCACCATAACCTTCGGGAACACTAAATTCAGGTTTATCTTTATTGTACTCGACCAATAAAACACTGAAATCATAATCACGTACATACGAAGAAAAGTTATTTCCGGCAACACCTTCGATTTGCTGACCTGTTTTACGGTCGAAAATATTTGTTTTCAATACCTCCATCATCGGCAGATCGTCAATAGTTGTTTTATTATCAATGCTCATCGTTACTGTCATAATCTCAAGCTCTACACGGTAACGATCACCTTTATCATTATTCTCATGAGCTAATGCATTGAATCGATTGTTAATCATATTCAAAGCATTACGCAGGTTTTGCTGACGATTTTCACCTCTTGCCAGGTTAGCAAAATTGGTTGTCAGACGTGTGTTACTTGCCGGATGATAGTTTTCATCTAAACAAGTGCTCTTTAGGGTGAAAGTAAAATCATTTTTGCTGTTACTTTGGATGCTTTCCATATAATTCTTTTCGTTTATCTTGAGTTTCTGCTGTAACCTTTTTCAGTTAATAAACTACAGTTATTTCGTCCTGCAAATTTCAATAGAAAAGATGATTTTTTCCCATGAATGCTTAAAATCAGGAAAATCTCTACACAATCAATTCTTGGAAAATAAAATTTTCTGTTTTTAAAGATAAAAGTGAACACGAACAGAAAATTTTTCTTTAAGAGTCGCATAAATTGCTTTGCAATTGCTTCCAATAAGAGTTATATATCCATTAACTTCAGAAAGGACATAAACCATAGGGAGTTATAAAACAAGAAAAATAAATTGATAATTTTACAAATTCCCATCGCTTGGACGCAATATTTACCTTATGCGACCTTCTCTAAGTTGAAGAAAAATGTTTAAAAGCATATCTTGTGCGAAGATGATAGATAATATTCTAACTAAAACCAAAAATAAGACACAAACAAATTGTTAAATTAGAAAAAACAGAAAAATATGTCGACACAAGACTTTACTTACAGAAATTTCACCCGTATATTTGAAGAGTTCTAATTTTTAAAAGAAATTCTTACTTTGGAAAATATTGATGATAAAGATCTTCAACTCCTTAAGTTGTTACAACATAATGCAAAACTAACGGTAAAAGACCTTGCACAAAGAGTCAATCTTTCTCTTTCCCCTACCTACGAAAGAATAAAGAGGCTGGAGCAGGAAGGTTACATCAAGAGATACGCAGCAATACTGGATGCTGAAAAACTCAACCGTGGTTTTATGGTTCTTTGCCAGATAAAATTAAAAATTCACGATAAGTCTGTCGGGAATGATTTTGTAAAAGAAATCCTTGAAATAGACGAGGTAGTTGAGTGTTTCAATATCTCCGGGGATTATGACTTCTTTCTAAAAGTACAGGTTCGGGATATGAAGCATTATCAGGATTTTGTTTTTAATAAATTGGGAAGCGTGGATTCTATTGGAAGCGCGCATAGTACTTTTGTAATGGCCGATGTGAAAAATACTTATGGACTAAATATTTAGTGACACACTCAAAAAAGGGCATCTGGAAAAAAGTCTTTTTTAAAGAAATTAGATTTTTATTTCGTTTAAACCTTCAAAATAATTTTACTATGGTTTAGCTCCATATCCCTTCAACCAGGAATATTTTTCATCATTGTTATAGCTTTTTGGTCTTTTAGCTAAATCTTTTCTTTCATATATTCCGAATTTAATAGAAGTCATTCCCTTTATGCTTCCATATATTCTCGTTCTTGTTTCGATCCACTGACAAAATGTGTCTTTATTTCCCAACCCTACATATTCTTCCAGAGTCATATCTAAGCCATTTTCAATAGTCCATCTTCCCAAAAAGAGATCAAGAAGTTCTATACATTCCTCTATGTACATGTTTCTAATTATAAAATTATGCATTAGTTTCAAACCTAAGAACCTTCCAATCTAAAGCTAGTTCTTCGGTTGTATTCAATTTTTCTACCTTATCAATAATTGATTTTCGATGGGCAACGCCGCACATAAAAACTGCCTTGTCAAATGGGTTGCTTTTACAATATGAATAAATATTATCAAGCATTTCATCCTCGTATGAATCAATTGAATCGATCGCATCTTTGTTTAATGCGGTATCACTTAAAATAATGTTTTCTAATTTGCGCATATCTTCCTGAAGCTGTATACTTACATCACTATTAAGGAACTGAAAACCATATTTTGCCGATAATGGGTTAAAGTTATCTATTTTTCTTTGCAGCTCTATATCTTCAGTTGCGATTTTATATTTTTTATTAAATGCATTCGACATTCCACTGTCCAGTACAGGAACATATTTGAAGGATGATCTGTATTGATACTTTTGAAGTGCTTCGATCTCTAGTTTAATATGGAAAACTCCAAATTCGGAAAATAAATGTTCTTGATAATTCGAATAAGTTTCTTTCAAAGCTTCTAAAAAAATAACATCAGGATGAATTTGTTCAATTATTTCACAAAGTACATCTGCATTGCACTGTCCATTTTGTTTATGTGTAGTACTGATGTAAGTAATTTCATACATATTCTCTAAGGTTTTTAATATTGTGAATCATTCTAAATAATAAAAAAGCTTCGAATGGCTCGAAGCACTATAGAATAGACAAGCCTAGTAACGCAAGAAAATCGGTCAACTTTATACCCTTACCGTCAAAACCACACATATTGAAAGCATCAAGTATGTTCTGATCTTCTGTTACTAAAATAACATCCTCACCCTGTGGGTTATAAAGAGTTCCAAATATTAAAGAAATATCCAGGATAGTATTCCAGCGTTTATCTTTCAAATCACTAATTGCAATAACCCCATTTCCGATGTTGTCCAATAATAATTCATTCATTACAAGAACTGGACAAAAATCATTCATAAACTTAATAACCATTCGAAAAAACTCTTCATCCTTTTGATAGGTTTCATTTGCATTAAAATATGCGCGATCAATCATACTTTGTGCAACTAAAAATGACAATTCCCCTTTTCTCAAACTAGCCAAAAATTTTCGCCTTTGCTCTTTTTTGTCTTTGCCTTCAAAATAAGCCCAATCTACATTTCCTTCGTTGATAGATTTTAAATAGTTTTCATAGTTTTGTCTAATCATCTCTTTTTCAAAATCCAACTGATCACCGACTGTTTCAATGACATCATCAATATTATCTTCAGGTGTAATCGGATCATTTCCTGCAAGTTTTTGTGCTAGTGTTATCGTTTGGGAATACATTTCCAGAAAATTTTCTTCTTTTCCAAAAAGATAGTTCCCTAGAATTACATCCATTGGCGGAGTAAATTTAACGTGTAAATTATTGTTTGTTTTTTCGGTAGACAAGTTAACTAATAGTGTCAGACCTTTTCTACATTCATCTTTTTCTATTGGATGAGCATCATTATAATGATTTATAAGTTCCATTGCTGGAATTATAGAAAATGTTATAATTATTGATTTATTTTTAGCTGCGTCAATTATTTCTTTTTGTAATGAATCAATTTCCTCTGGGGTTTTATCTCTAATCAAGTTTCGATAAATGTTTGTATCTAGTATAATTTTCATAGTATATTACTTGTTTTGTTAATTCTAAAATTACAAAATATTACTTTATAACGAGCATACAATGAAAGCATTAAATAAGTGGAGAAGGAGTTATCTTTTACGAATTTACCAAACTTGCTAAAGAAGAACAACATCACTTGGCAGTTACTTAAGAATATTAGTACTCCAAATAAATATTACATAAAATTTGTATTGAATAAATATTGATGAAGCCGAAAATTTAGTTCAGATCAGAACTTTCACCTGAATTTTAAATAACAGAAAATCAATTCATTCCTTAAATCATCTATTACTTTTTTAATTCAGGTTTAAATAATACTTTGTATCCGTTAAAAATTTGTTTTTGAGAAAATATACCTTCTTTTGCCAAAGAAAAAACAATGTAAATAAAATCTGAACAGTTTTTTCTTTCTAAGTTTAAAAATAAACTTAAAAAAATCCATCTCAAATAATTTTGAAGATGGATTTTTGTCTTAAAGATTACAATTTACATAAATAATCAACTATAAACTTATGCGTAGTATTTTCTGTTTTAATAAAATACATAACTTTCATTAGATTATCTATTAATATCAAACTATTAATTAAATCTTCATTAAACAGTAAAAACAGTTGAAACCAACTAAGATCTAACTATATTAAAAATTAAAATGGGAATTACCAATTCTTGTTTAACTTGGCTAAAAACGAATTAAATCATTGACAAAAATATTTTTATAGAAGCTCGTCAATGTCACATGACATGATTATTTAATTCTAAAATTCTTTCCAAATCTTCCACCAAATGTTTCGATATTTCTTCGGTTATGGGTACAAGACCGAAATAGCCAATTAAAGACTTACAATTCCAATAATGATTTCTAAAAGTTTTGTAAATTAAATCGCATTAAACGTTTAAAATAATTTCTTGAATAAAACAGGGAAATATAATTCGCTTTTAATTTGATTTAATCGAACCAAATCATCTATAAAAGCGTTTGAAGATACCCTCGTCAAGTTTCACAAAACAGGATTGCATATTTTTTTGAAATCCAAAATTCTTAATCAATAATTAATTATATTTTTCGCTATCACTTTGGATATGGTACATAAGCGATAAATTTAACATAAGATTAACCTGTTCTAAAAGATTAGCTAGCTTTATTATAACCTGCATTTAAGCAATTCATCTCTATCAAACAGACACTCGCAGACAAAGACTACTGAGAACTGGCATATTTTCATATTGTATACCGTAGCACTATAATTTAATCTGTAGTTTGAGATTATCTCATTCATAATAAATTAAATATGATGAGTGCTTATGAAAAAGATTTCTTCAAAAAAAAACAATCAGAAAAATGGATCGGAGGATCATATTATAGACTTTACAGAAAATACCTTAAAAAAAGTTTCATTCGAAAGATCTAAAAAAATTCTGAAGGAATATGGGTTAAATCCAACTGATGACGAAGTCAGAAATATAATGGATTTTGCTCATCAGTTCGCAGATCTTATGATCAAAAATTACATTTTAAAATAATTTTACTACATTAGCCTGATAGCCATAATGTTAACATAAAACCTACCACTATGCTAATAGCAGATTTATATATTAGAGTTTCTACTGATGAACAAGCTGACAAGGGTTATTCACAAAGAGATCAACATGAAAGATTAGAACGCTATTGTAATCAAAATCAAATCACGATCGGTCAGGTGATCTTTGAGGACCACTCCGCAAAAAATTTTAATAGACCAGAGTGGACAAAATATATCAATTACATTAAAAAAAGAAGTCTAAAATCAAATTTAGTTCTATTTACTAAGTGGGATCGCTTTAGCAGAAATGCTGGTGATGCTTATCAGATGATCAAATTGCTGCTACTCAACAATATTTCACCCCAAGCCATCGAGCAACCTCTTGATATGTCTATTCCGGAAAATAAGATGATGCTGGCAATCTATCTGGCAGCTCCAGAAGTTGAAAATGATCGCAGAGCCTTAAATACTTTTTATGGGATGAGAAGAGCTCAGAAAGAAGGAAGGCTTATGGGAACAGCTTCTTATGGCTATGTCAATAAATGTACAGAGGATGGTAGAAAGTATGTCGGTCTTAAAGAGCCGGAAGCTTCAAATATGCTTTGGGCATTTAATGAGATCGCGAAGGGCAAGTATTCAATCAATCAAATCAGGCTAAAGATGAATGCTATGGAAGGCGCAAATATTAGCCGTACATCATTCTACAGGGCAATAAAAAATCCAATGTACTGTGGTAAAATATTTATCAAAGCTTACAAAGATGAGGAAGCCTGTCTTGTTGAGGCTACGCATGAAAGTTTGATCTCGGAATCACTGTTTAATAAAGTACAGAATGTAATAAGTGGAAAAACTTGGGCAGAAAGACCGCAAGGAAAAATAATTGCCCATAACCATTTTCCATTAAGAGGCTTTTTAAAATGTCCAAAATGCGGAGGCCACGTCACCGGTAGCGGATCGAAAGGTAAAAAGAATGTTTACTATTATTATCACTGCAAATCCAGATGTGGATACAGATATGGCTCCGACATGATTAATGATGCATTTATAAAAGAGTTAAAAAAATATGAGTGTCACACTGGATTTGGTAAACTTATTAAGGAAATACTTTTGATCAATTTCAAAAATATTCATCAAGGTCTAGACTTGAAGAGAAAGGAAATTTCTTCAAAAATTATCAACTTGAATAATCGTCTAAATAGTGCCAGAGAAAAATATTTAGAGGACAAATTGGATTTTGAAGATTATCAGTTGATTAAAAACGAAAGTAAAAAGAAAATTGATGTATTAGAAATGGATCTGCAAAATCAAAAGTTAACTGGTAAAAATAGCGATATCAGAACAAAACTTGATCAAGTACTAAAAGTATTACCAAACCTCTCACAAATCTACACTATAGGCGATTCTGATACCAAAAAAACGGTCTTGTGTTCGATTTTTGCCGAAAAACTCGAATTTCACGAAACAACTTTTCGAACACCCCAGATCAATTCCGTTATTTCTTCTATCTTATTAATTAACAATCAATTACAAACTAAAAAAAAAGGAAAAATCACTCCTAAAAGTGATTTTTCCCGCCAAGTGACCCCGGAGGGATTCGAACCCCCAACCGTTGGAGCCGAAATCCAATATTCTATCCAGTTGAACTACGGAGCCGTTTATTTTTAAATGATCAATGATTATTGACCAATGATTTTTAAAAAGTAATCTTCACACCTCCCAAAAACTGTGCGCCCAATACTTTGTAGCCCACATAATTCTGGTATTTGGCACCGAGAAGATTATTTCCGAGTGCGAAAATACTGAAATTTTTGTGAATTTTGTACTCCGCAGACAAATTTAAATCGGCATAACCACCAACTTTTTCATTGACCAGCTCCATAGAATTGTAACCATTAGGATTGAGTGTGTCCTTATAAAGACTGAAAGCATTTGACGTTCTGTCCGTTACGAAATATGCTTTGAAACCCAAATTGAGTTTTTTCTCCAGCATTGTATATTTGGTACCTAGATTAAATTGTAGCAAAGGCTTGTAATAAACTTCTTCAAGGTTGTCCATATTGTACTTCATATAATGCAAACCGGCATCCACCGTCAGATTTTCCACTGGGAAAACCTGCAGATCTCCTTTTACTTCCATCAAAGTTCCATCGTCATAGACTGAATTGAATGTATTGGCATAATCATATCCCGCTCGGTTTGATGTAAAAGTATTGTCGAAAAGACCGTTATTCACAAAAAACTGCGCATTACTGACTTTGCTGAATCCAGCATTCACATCGTACTTGAAAGTCTGATCCACATCGCCCTTCATCCCGAAGTAGAAATGGTATTTGATTTCAGTTGGTTTCAGAGTCAAATCAGAAATCAGATAAGGATTTTCGTCCAACAGATTACCATAGGTATTGAGTTTCAGACCGCCATCAATTCCGCCATAGAACTTGAATTCATCTGCCGCTGCCACCAGCAATTCAGCCTTCGGAAACCAATAGAATTTATTGTTTTTTGATTCATCAGAGACATTACTCGAATTTTTCGAATTCAGGAAACTGAAGTCAGAACCAATCAATAAGTAAGAATCGCCTTTATAAAATGTTACTTTTGGCGACAATGTAAAGTTGAACTGGCTGTTCGTGTTTTGGTTCAGGATATCAAACTTGGAATTGACGGTTTCCAGGTTGAGTCCCAGATCGCCGTTAGCAGTAACGTCATCGTAAACCGCAAAGTCGTGCTTGGAAAGGTTGACATCCAGGTTTGCGTAGTTTTCGCTGGCGCCATAATGGTCATTCAGGAAATAGGATTTGACGCGGACGTTGTTCAGAATGTCATTGGAATAATGATCGTAATACCCGTTAACACTGAATTTATTGACTTTCTGCTGCAAATCGACATCGTTATTTTCCGGTGTTAAAGCGTAGATTCCGTAATAATTATAATTATTGAAGGCATAATTCGCATCGATATTGAATTTCCCGGTATCCGTGTAGATGTTGGAAAATACGCCGATTTTGGCCTCATTCTGTTTGGATGACCAATCAAAATCTTTCTTGAGTCCGCTCGTAGAAAGGTAATGCGCATCGGCACCAATCTCCACATTCTCCTGAAGTTGGCCGGAAACGTTGGCATCGGCCAAGAATTTCCCGTAGTTCCCATAGCCCAATCTGAAATAATTGGACTGGTAATCATTGGAGAATTTTGGTGAGATATCCTCGCCCTGGATTTCGGTGGTTTTGAAGTCCGAAACCGGCGGAACGTCCACAATTGTATATTTCAGGTTGAGCGAATCTTCTTTTTTCTTGTTATCCGGCGGATAGTTTTTTTCCTGAACAACCGATGTTTTTTTCTTCTCGATCTTCTTCACTTCCGGCTCACGCTTCCTGTTGAGAATCAGTTGCTCTTCTTTGATTTGAGAATAACCAAATATTGAAATTCCTAAAAATATAAGGGAAAATATTCTATGCTTCTTATTCATTTATTTTTCATTATTTTTCATAGGGCTTCACCCTATGCTATTGTATTTCGCCACTTTGTGGCTTAACTTAATACTTCCTCACGTTCCTCTATTTTGAAAAGGAATTTAAGGCGGATTTACTTTTTGATCTGCGCTTTAACTTCCTTCGCTTCTGCCACAATATCGGGGAAATCGCCATAGTTATTGATAATCTCATCCAAAGTGTAACTCGCTTGATAATTATCCTTCAAAGCCAGATAATTTTTCGCCATCAAAACCAAAGCTTTTGCACCCCAATATTCTTCGGAAGCATAGTTGTTGGCCAATTTGAAAATCGTTTCATTGGATGATTTGAAAGCTTTTCCTTTATTTTGGTAAAAGGCTTTTGCATAAAGTGCCTCTGCTGCAACTTCCGTATTGGAAGATTTTTCCAGAGCTGTATAAGCTGTTTGTGCATCCTTGTCCTTCCCTTGCTGCATCAGGCTTCTTGCTTTGATGACTTTCGCTTGTTCCAGAGTTGCTGCTGAATTTTTTGAATTTGAAATGACTGAATTGGCGTATTTCTCAGCTTCTGCAAAGTTCTTTTCGTCGGCGTAGATTTTCATCAATTCGATCGCTGCAAAATTTTTGACATTGACGTTTGTAGAATTCGCAACTTGTTCCAGATATTTTTTCGCATCTGATATTTTGTCTTGCGAAATGTAAATCTGAGCCAAACGAACTTGCGCATCTTGCTGATAATCATTCTGGAAATCAGCAACATTCTGCAATGGTAACATTGCTTTGTCAATCTGTTTTAACTGATAATAACTTTCGCCCAACTCATATTGAGATTTGAAAAGATTGTCACCGCTAGGATTTTGGTCCAGGTATTTTTCGTAGTACGCAACCGCTTTGGCGTAATCTTTTTTGGCAAAACTGTCCTGCGCCAGATTCAGATTGATTTCACTGATTTCTGTTCCGGAAACATTCACGTTCAAACTTTTGGCAAACTGCTCAAAACCCGCCACATCGCCATTTTTCACGAAAGCCGGTTTGGAAGCCAGCACAATTTTATCGGCAAACGCTGTGTTTTTGTATTGATTCGCCAAAACTCTGAATTCCGCAATCGCTTTATCCGTTTGATTTTGATCGATGTAATTCTGTGCTCTATAAATCTGGGAATTCGCGACCAAATCTTTATCCGGACTGGATTTAATGACCTTATCAAAATAAGAATTGGATTGAGTGAAATCATCATTCTGAGCGTAAGCCGTGGCAATTTCATAACTCGCATCGTCTACATACTCGGAGTTCGGATATTTTGAAATCAAAGTTTTCAATTCCGAAATTTTCGCAACTGTGTCGCCTTTAAAGCCTAAAGCAAAAGCTTTCTGATACAACGTGTAATCGCTGGCGTTTTCGGTTTTATTGTAAATTTCTAAAGCTTCATTCAGCTGATTGTTAGCATAATAAGTATCAGCCAAACGCAGTTCCGCATCGGCTTTGAATTCCTGTCTAGGGAATTTCAGATACTCTTTAAAATATTCTTGAGCAGAAGCAAAATCCTTCGATTTGAAATAAGCATAACCCAGATCATAATCCAATTGCTCACGCTCCGGAAAGCCTTCTGCAGTTTCATTTTCAAGTTTTGAATAGGTCGTAATTGCCAATTTATAGTCACCTTTTTGGTAGTAAGTCTGGCCCAGCCAATATTGCGCTTTGTTGTAAAATTCTTTGTTGAGATTGAATTGGAGACTGCGTTTAAAATAAATCTCAGCCGCGTCAAAATTACCTTTGTTAAATTCCTCGGAACCTAATAAATAGGAAACTTCCTGTTCTATTTTTTTTGTTTCGTTGGTCTTCTGATCCAGTTTTCCCAAAGCTTCCAAGGTCGCCTTGTAATCACCCGAGTAAAGATAGGATTTCACCAAAAGCGAACGCATTTCCTGAGTTTTGGAGTTCGGATATTTATCCAAATACCGCTGAATCACCTTGGAAGAATTCTCGAATGGATTTCCCAATTCATAGCTTAATTTCGCATATTGCTCCAAAGCTAATTGCTGAACTTTCACATCATAATTCATCTGAGATGCATTACGATAAGCCGACAGTGCTTCTTGCTTTTGATTGTTTTGCAAATAAGCATTTCCGAGCTGATAATAAGCATTTTGCGCCAATGGAGAATTGCTGTTAATCAATTGATTGTAATAACCGACTGCTTCGGCATTTTTCCCGACTTGAGAAGAAACAAATCCCATTTCGTAGAGGTCTGTTTCGCTTGGCGTTTGCTCTTTGTCCAGGAATAATTTAAGATGCGGATAAGCGGATTGATAATCGCCTTTCATAAAGTAGCTCTCTCCTACTATTTTATGAATTTCCGCATCATAAGATGTTATCTTTCCATTATTCAACAACTCGTTGCCTTCAGAAATTGCCAAGTCGTATTTATTCTGATTGTAGTACATCTGCACATAATAAGGCTTTACGAGATGTGCATATTCCTCATTATTCTTTATTTGGTCAAAATATATAAAGGCATTTTCGTTTTGCTTATCTGCATAATAAAGATGACCCAACATATACGAAATCGCAGGTTTACTGGTTTCATCCGCATTTTTGAAAGATTCTTCCAAAGCTTCAATGGCACCGGCGGAATCGCCTGTCATGAACTTGGCGTAACCCAGCTTCATAATATGTTGCGTATTTTCCTCTTTGCTCAGCTGATATTGATTTACTTTCTGCAAAGTTTCCAGGGCTTTCTCAAAGTCTTTTTTGGACAGATAATAATCCGCCAAAGGTCCGTTGGCCTGCGCAAAGTAAGCCGACTTCGGATATTCTTTCATAAACGCATTCAGGCCTTCTTCCGCATATTGCTGTTGCAGAATCACGCCAATCACATTGCTGAAAAACAAAGCCGCCTCCTTTCTGGAATTGCTGAGACTTTGATTGTAAAAATATTGATTGGCATATTCGTACTGGGAAGCGTTGTAGACTTTGGTGTTGTAGAGATTTTCTGCCAGACCGAAATGGTAGTCTTCCTTATTGGTAAAATATTGGGATTGCTGCGCCGCGGAAATGCCATAAATGGAAACCAGCGAAGCCAGTATTACTTTTTTTGAATTCATTCTTTAATTGAATTAAAACTTTCTTAGTGTCTTCGAGAGCCTCAGACTGACAACTATTTTATAAACCTTGAGACTGACTAAATCATTGTCAAAGCCCCAGCCTCAACAAAGTTTGTTCCTTTTTCAACGAAAATAGGGAAAAGATATTATTTGAGGGAATTTAATTGGGAATATTTTCCTCTCCCTAAATCCCTCTCCAAGGGAAAGGGACATCAATTCAATGTTGAGAAAAAATTGAATCGTTCTAATTTTTAGCCGAATCAATCAACTCAAAATATTTTGCTTTCACATTCTTGGGCGAGATGATTTTCATTCTGCCTGTGTGCGTGAGCAATTCTTGGTAGAAATCGTAGGTTGGAACCAAAGTCAGTTGGATTCTGTATTCTGAGTCATTATCAATCAAAACTTTTTGGGAATGGTGGATTGGTAATGTTTTGATAAATTTTCCTTGTTCGTAATCAAATGAAAGGACGATGGTCTCTGGGATTTCACCTAAAGTTGAGATAATACCAAAGGAATTGACGAACAATTTATCAATATCAACTTCTTGTTTTTTAAAAATTTTGGAATTGAATTCAAAATCAGAAATCCTGTCCAACCCGAAGGTTTTGAGGAAGAAATCTTTGCCATCCTGCTCGTTTGCCAAAAGATACCAGCGGTTTTTGAATTCTTTCAAGGCATAAGATTCCACAACTCTTTTCGTAGTAATTCCTTCCCAATGTTTGGTATAATTGAGGCTAATTGTTTTTCTATTTTGAATGGCGTGGAGAAGTCCGTTTAGGTTTTCCAGGCCGCGCGATTTCCGCTTTTCAAAAATCATAATGTCAGCATTATTTTCTGTTTGCTTGTAGGCATTAAGCAAAAGAATATTGTCAAAAATAGTCTGCGAACTCTCGGAAAACTCTTCATTAACGATTTGATAAGTCATCGTGGATCGCTTGAACTTAATCTCGATTCCCATTTCCAAAAGCAACGGTAAATCCCTGCTAAATGTTTTCTGACTGCTCGCCAGATTGGTTGTAAAACTTTCTTTATGATAGAGTTCTTCCAAATGTTTCATGATTTCTTTAAAAGTCGCCCCTTTTGGTTTGCTTTTCAGAAAGCTGGTGATTTGCATCAGTCTGATGTTTTTGTCTTGGATTGCCATTGTTGAGTTTTTTTTCTAAGGTAGGGTTGTAAATGGACAAAGGATGTCTATTTTGTATCCTGTGGGAGAAAAAACCTCACTTTTTGGAGTGAGGTTTGAGTTTCATTTGTAAGTGAAAGTTTTAATATAAACATCTGGCTTTCTACCATTTTTTGTTCTATATGATGGATGTCTTGCTAATATCACCTGTATTTTTTTGGATTTAATTTTCTCAATCGTTACATCGCTTGGCCATTTACCTTGAAACAAAACCAAGTTGGGTTTTAACGCTTCAACTTCTCTAAGCAAAATTTCCTCCTCGACTTCTCTCTTAACGAATTTTCTATCTGAATCTCCTGCTCTGTGCTCTCTCTTTGCAGTTACGAACTTATGCAAATTGGTCAAAGCCACAAATGATAAAGGATTTTCATTTTCTTTGTGGATAATACTCTTGGTAGCCTGAGAATATGTAGGATAACTATTATGTTCCTCCCAAACACTTTCCCAGTTGAAGTAATCTTTCAACAAATATAGAGCACTTGAATAAGTACCGGCAATATGCGGGTTAAAATTGCTTTCTTTCTCTACACTTTGATTACGTTCATCAAAATCTTGAAAATAATTAGTTGTTTCATCTTTTCCAATATCTTGTCCCACGAAAAGTATTTTAAATTTTGCTTCTTCATAATTACTTCCAATATGAGGCATTGTTGCAAATTTTAGGGAGGGATAATCTTCTAAAATACCTGAAGTTTGATTGATTTTAAATTCTTCAAAAAATTTTAAATAGTCAGTTTTGAGTTGTTGTAAATTCATAGTTTTATATTTTTTTCAAATGTATTAAAATTTTTACTTTTCAGATACCTCAAAAACAACTCCGAACAAGCCCGTGCATCGCTCAAAGCATCGTGATGATTGAGTCTTATTTGATGTTCAGAACAGAGAGTTGCCAAGTTCTGTTTATAGATTCGGTAAGTGCATTGTTTTTCGTAATTCGGGGTTTGCATGTTGTAATATTCCAATGTTTTTTCCAAGACCGGAAAGTCGAAAGACAAACCATTGTGAGCGACAACCGTTTGCCCTTTGATGTAAGATTCTATCTGATTCCAAACTTGATTAAACTTAGGAGAATTGGCAGTTTTCTGCGGTGTAATCCCGTGGATGTCGATAAAACGGCTCCAATAATAGTTGTCCGGAGGCTGTACCAAGAGATTGATTTCCTCAGTAATCAACCCATTTTCCACACGCACCAATCCAACCTGACAAATGCTGTGACGGTAACCTTGCGCAGTCTCGAAATCTATCGCTGTAAAATTTTTCATCTACAAAGCCGGCTGGTGTTTTTTAGTTGGACTTTTGGAACAGGAACCTGAGCACAAACTGCTTAAACTGGAAGATTTCTGACCACAACATTTACACACATACTGTGATTTTTCACTTCCTTCGTAAAGTGCGTGTTTTTTGCCTTCCGGATTTTTGGAGCAGGAGCCTGACGTAAGGCTTGACACACTGGAATATTTTTGTCCGCACCATTTGCAATAAAAGTTTGACATAATGTTGAGTTTTTTTTGGTTAATTTTTTTTTTAATGTTCTAAAATCATAATTTTGATTAAATTGATTCTACGGTTTTCCATATTTTGAATTAAATTTCAAATAATTTATGTTCTACGCTTTTTGAGATTTTAAATGACTTATTCATTATCTCAACCGGATAAGTTGTCCTGTTTAAATATTTTTTAGTTTCTGAATTGCTTACTGTATAATCATTAATCTCTATCAATTTTTTGGATTGAAGAGAAAATAAGACATGTAGGTTTTTTAAAATATCAAAGCGGGAAATCTCCAATAGATTGGCAATATCATCTATCTGACAGACTTTATATTCTGTATTATTGATGACAATCGCAATAAGGAAAAGCGCTTCCATATTGTCTATTTCAAAACTTTTTGAAATCGCTTCCAATTCGTTTTCATAATCCGAGCGGCATTGCTCAATAGTCTTGAATCTGTGAATTGAGTTTTGTCTATAGACAATGTCTATGCTGGCAAGTAATTGCGTATTCATAAATTATAGTTTTGTTGTTATATTGATAAAATCTTCGGTTAGAGAATATGATTTTTCGGAAGAATAATTTGATGTATTTACAATGATGATATTCTTAGTTTCTAAGTCTGAAATGGCATTCTGCAAATCCAAAATAATATCTTGATCCAAGCCAACGGACAACATCAGATCTTCCTCCGACACAACTCTTGAAACCAATCCATCATTATTTGTAAAACTATTGAAGAACATAGCGCATAAAAATAGGGCTGACTTGCTGTTAACCTCGAACATCTGCGAAAGTTCTTTCAACTCAATCATTAAATGTTTTTCCAATATACAAAGCTGACTGTTTTCTACGATCTTAGAATATTCCCTACTATAAATCCGAAAGGCAGATAACTCTTTGATTTTATATTCAAATCGGTTGAGAAGAGTGATGAGTTGGTTGTATGTTGAAGATTGCATATTCATTTTCTGTTATCATTCTGCAAATCTAAATGAGCAAACAGACAAACCGTGTCCATCAAAAAAAAGATTCTCTGGTGGGAGAATCTTTTTGGGATAATTTTTTGATACTAATACTAAGATTTTGTTTGGTCATCAACTTCTTGAAAGAACTTAACTACTTCTGGGTTTTCCATATAAGTTTTAAGAATCGGTTGGATCACATTTAAAATTTTTTCAGGATCATTTCCCATTATCCAGTTAAATTCTTCAAGATTCTCGAAAATGATTGATTTGTCTGTAAAATTCATTGCATAATTGGAATCATCATCTTCTTCCAATTCAAAATCTTTTAGAAACAGTTCTTTGAATTTACTTTCAAATCTTTTTTTATGATACTTAAAATCACTTTTCCATATTGTTAATCCTTTGTTTGGTTCATAAACAAAACTTAATGAATGATTCCAGTCTGATAAAAACCATCTAAAATCATTTGTTTCTTTATCAAATTGCCAAACCCCTACTCTTAATGAATAAAGTTTTTGAGAAAATGATTCAAACCAAGATGATCTTAACTTATTGATATAAGTAGATGCCTCAACAAAATCTTTCCAGTCTTGCTCCTTATCTTTAAAGTAATTTTGTAATACTTGCATAATTGTTTTTTCTTTATTATTAGTTTCTTCCCAAAATGCGATATAATCGTTAATAAATAATTTCAATCTTTCAGAACCAGCTTTTTTAGCGCATTCCGTAAGCCAATTTTTAAGATGAATATGAAAATACCACGTTGATATAATTTTTTCATCCAGTATTTCCATACATCCGTAACTTTCATCGGGTCTGCTGATTGAATTTGGCGTATACATCTTATCTTCACTTGGAGACAGATAAACAATTCTATTATTATCCCTATTGAAAGCAGATTCTATATTTTCATTATTATATTTAAAAATATTAGAATACCAATAACGATACAATTGACAATCTTGATCAACAGCCCAATTGGACTTGTTCTCAATAACGATAGTTTTCTTGTTGGGAAAGTGAGAAGTAACGAGAATATCCACATTTCCTTTTTCTGCATAAACATTCCATTTGTTTTCTTTAAAATCCTTAATTCCCAGCATTTCCAGAAACAAATAAAGAAAAGTTTCTTTTTGACCGTGCATTTCTTCAGGATTTAATAGGAAAGCAATGATACGACTATGTTTTGGCTCATCTATCCAGAAGACACTTTTAATAAAACTAAAGACATTGAAGTCTATCGATTCACGTAAGTTTTCTGTCTCGTAATCCTTTTCAATTTTTTTAAAATTCTCAATAAGGTTTTTAATAGGTGATACTTTCATAGGCTCTTATAGTTAGTTTTTAATTTTCTATTTGTAAATATAATTTTTTAATTCAATTTTAAACCAATTCCCATCTTCCAAAAAGTTTAAACAGCTTTCGATCCATTCTTTTACTTCTATTGTTTCTCGCCATTGCATAAACTCTATAAGCATTCTGTTTTCCAATAATTGATAACCTATAATACTATCAGATTCTACGTTATCAGTAAGGTCAATAAAAATCAACTTTTCACGGCTAATCAAATTGCTTGTATGGCCTTTAATAATTTGATGGATGAATTCCTTTTGTGTCCTCATTAAATTTTCATTCAACAAATCCGTTTTATCAATGATTATAATTTTAATCTCTTTTATTTTATGGAAAAGTACAATGAAAGACTTGCGCACATCGATTGTGATTTGCCAGCAGGATAAGTCCTCCTCCGGACGACAAAGTTGAATCTTCATCAAAAAGGCGCGCAGAAATCTATCATCCTGCCCGTGGCTTTGATTTTTATCCAGATAAAAACTTATCATTTGAAACATCGTTTATCGTTTTTTAAAATTTATATAGATTCTCTTCGCCCAACTTTCATTCGAACTCCTGACAGTTGGCTTTTTCTTAAGCGCCTCAATTCTTTGCTTTTGATAAAATTCATAGTACATTTTAATCATAGGCGGAAGATCATAAAGTTGATTTTCCGTTTTTCCCTGTTCCCGAAAAGAACTGCTGCGCTCAGCAAAACAAGGCAAAGGTTTTATCGTTTCAAAATTTTCAAAAATGGTTTTCCAAATCTGATGCATCGTTTCCTTGAATTCATAAAACACATTACCTACGATTTTCTCGATCGCAGATTTGGTCTCAGTGAAAAAGCAGCAATCCATATAATGTTCCGTGAGACAAATCAATTGTGCGCGCGCCATCAGTTTTTGATCCAATTCAGCTCGTAATACAATCTGATTTTTTGAATGAGAAAAAAACGTTGGTCAGTCATCAGAAAATTCATATTCTCATAAAATTTTTGTCTTAAACCTGGCTGCTTGTCATCATCAATTTCAAAATTCACATTCAGAAAAAAGCATCCATTTTTATAGTCTATTTCGTAATTAAAATAGAAATTCTTGGTTAGGAAATACAATTGACATTCCCTCGGCTCAAAATCACGTTCAATAATCAGATCTTCATCGGGCTGAAAATCATTGATGGTTCTACGAACAAATTTGCTAAACTTACTAATTATTAAAGGCGATAGCTCGTCATCCATCATTCAGAATTTTTTGCAAATCTCTGTGCACACACAGATAAACCGTGTCCGTTAAATAATTACTTGTCCGTTTAACAAATTATTAACAAAACCGAGTATTTTTATTACATTTGTTTCTTTCATAAATCAAAAACCTTATATGAGTTCACTTTTCAGAAAAAAACACTACGCAGAAAATGCCGATGCCGGACAGTTAAACAGGGTTCTCGGAACCTGGGATATCGTATTTTTTGGGATTGCCGCCATCATTGGCGCCGGGAGTTTCAGCAGTTTGGGTGAGGCTATTTTCCGGGGCGGTCCGGGTGTTATTGTTCTGTATCTGATATGTGGATTTGCCTGTGCATTCACCGCGCTCTGCTATGCGGAGTTTGCCAGCCGAATTCCCACAGCAGGAAGTGCTTACACCTATGCTTACGCCAGTTTTGGCGAGTTGATTGCCTGGGTCATCGGCTGGGCTTTGATTATGGAATACTCTTTCGGAAACATTTATGTCGCCTTTTCCTGGTCGGATTATTTCACCAGTTTTATGGGCAGGATCGGTGTTCATATCCCGGATTATTTCACTTGCAGTTATACCGAAGCTAAAAAAGCTTTCCTTAATAATTCAACTAATACGGAACTCATCAATGCGTGGAAATCTGCGCCACTGATTGGAAGTTTGCGCATCATCGTTGATATTCCGGCACTGGTGATTAACGGATTGATTACCTGGCTTTGTTATCAGGGCATCAGGGAAAGTAAGAATTTCAATAACTTTTTTGTGATTTTGAAATTGTTCGTGATTCTTCTGGTCATCGCTGTGGGTGTCGGTTTTGTGAATACAGGAAACTGGTTTCCGGCTAGCGCTGTAACCTCTGAACCTTCTTTTATGCCCAACGGTTTTGCAGGCGTGATGTCTGCCGTTTCAGGAGTTTTCTTTGCATACATTGGTTTCGATGCGATCTCTGTACTGTCGGAAGAAACCAAAAATCCGCAGAAAGATCTCCCGAAAGGAATGTTGATTTCACTTGGACTCTGCACTGTAATTTACATCGTGCTTACGTTGGTGCTTACAGGTTTGGTAGATTATAAAAAATTCGATGGCGTGGGCGATCCTTTGTCATTTGTTTTTGACAAGAATAATCTTAATCTTCCATGGATGGAATTCATCGTGTCATTGATTGCGATAGTAGCCATCACCACAGTACTTTTGGTTTTCCAGATGGGACAGCCGAGAATCTGGATGGCCATGTCCAGAGATGGCCTGTTGCCAAAAAAATTCCAGGAAGTGCACAGCAAAAACAAGGTGCCGTCTTTTGCGACCATTGTCACAGGTATTGTGGTTGGGATCCCGATTTTGTTTACGGACAAATCCTTCATCCTTGATTTCACCAGTATCGGAACCATTTTCGCGTTCGTTTTGGTTTGTGGCGGCGTATTACTTTTGCCCAATAAAGAAAAGATCAAAGGCCGATTCCACCTGCCGTACATCAATGGAAAGCTGATTTTCCCTTTGATTTTCAGTGGCGGATTGGTGTTCTTTTATTTTTATCAGCCCGAATTTTTTCATCATCTCACCAATATCAAGGATCCGAACGAGGGTGAGTTTCGTCTCGCAATCATCGTTTTTATTATTGTTAATCTGATTCTATGTGTCCTGACCTTCATTAAAAATCTTTCCCTTATTCCGCTTATCGGGCTCAGCTCTTGTCTCTACCTTCTTACCGGAATGAGCCATGAAAACTGGTTTTATTTTGGTCTTTGGTTTGCTATAGGTTTGATAATTTATTTCCTTTACGGTTATAAAAACAGCAAACTTAATCAGAAGAGCAATGGAATCTCCTAGAAAAATAGAAAACTACAGGGAGTTTTATCAATTTTATCTTACAGAACATCATCAACCGCTGACCAGGCTATTTCACTTCGTTGGAATTCTTTTGGTGCTGGCGGTTATTGTTTATGTGATCCAGTCCGGGAAAGAGAGATTCCTGTGGTATTGTCCTATTTTCGGATACGGTTTTGCGTGGTTTAGCCATGCTGTTTTTGAGAAAAACAGGCCAGCCACATTCCGTTATCCGCTGTGGTCATTGATTTCAGATTTCAGGCTGTTTTTCGAATTACTTATTGGCAAACAAAAATTTTCAACCAAAGAATTATAGAACAAAATTGACGCTTTACAAATGAAGAATTTCATTCGGTCTAATATCTCGCAGGAATCGCTCGCCCTGCTCCTCACGCAGGCTCCTGTCGCAATGTCTATGTTGATGGGAAGTGAGTTTGCAATTCAGGTTGCCAATCCACAGATGCTTCAGCTCTGGGGAAAACCCGCAGAGATCATTGGCAAGAAATTAATTGATGCACTGCCAGAACTCCAAGGACAGAAGTTTATGAATATCCTTTCTTCGGTCATCACTTCAGGACAACTTTATAAAGGATACAAGGAACTTTGCTATCTGGTTAGAAACGGACATACGGAGGAATGCTATTTTGATTTTATTTATGCGCCTATATTGAGTGATGACGAGTCTGAGATTATCGGAGTGAGTGTAGTGGCTACAGAAGTCACGGATCAGGTCTTAGCAGAAAAAAAATTAGCACAAACCGAATATACATTTGAGAAACTGATCAAAGAGTCGGATTATGCTATTGCACTTTATAAAGGTCCGGATTTCATTATCGATATTGCCAACAAAACCATGCTTAAAACTTGGGGCAAGACAGAAAATGTCATCGGTATGAGACTGGAAGACGCGCTTCCTGAACTCAAAGGGCAGCCCTTTATCGATCTGCTTAACAACATTTATAAAACTGGCATTACATACTCCGCATCGGAAGACGAAGCCATTTTGGAGATCAATGGAGAATTGAAATCATTTTTTTTCAACTTTTCTTACAAGCCACTTTTGGATGAAAACGGTAAGGTCTATGCCATCCTTAACTTTGCAACGGACGTTACGGAAATCGTGCAGACCAAACGGCAGCTGAAGCAGAATGAGGAAAAGTACAGAAACCTGGCAGACAGCCTTCCAATTATCGTTTGGACCGCCGATAAGAACGGGAATATTGATTATTACAACAAGCGATGGTACGAGTACACAGGATTCGATGGCGTAGACAGCAGGGAAACCGCTACGTCCAAAATTCTCCATCCTGACGATCAGCAGCGCGCAATGGACCTGTGGATGAGAAGTCAGAAAAACAAAACCAATTATGAAATTGAATATCAATTCCGGGATCGCTCCTCGGAAGACAGTTACCGCTGGTTTCTGGGCCGTGCGATTCCTGTGAAAGATCTGGATGATGAAGTGGTACAATGGATTGGTACCTGCACGGACATCAATGAATTCAAACAATTTCAGCAGCAGAAGGACAATTTTCTCGGCATTGCCAGCCACGAGCTAAAGACGCCACTGACTAGTCTTAAATTATATTCCCAATATCTGGAGAAAAATTTGCGCAAAACCAATGATGCCAAGAATGCAGATGTTGCGCGGAAAATGGATGACCAGATCAATAAATTAACCAGTCTGGTGAATGACCTCCTGGACGTGACCAAGATTCAGAATGGAAAAATTCTCCTGACCAAGACCGATTTTGATTTTGATGAACTGGTGCAGGAAATAATCACGGAACAGCAGATGTCTACCAGTCACAGAATTTACCTGAACCCCGAGAAGATCGGCATGATTCATGGAGATCGTCACAGGATTTCGCAGGTGATGAGCAATCTCATCGGCAACGCGATAAAATATTCTCCGGATTCTGATCAGATCCAGATTGCAACCCAACTAACAGAAAATGATGATGTTCTATTTTCTGTTCGCGACTATGGTATCGGCATTCCCGCAGACAAAACAGAAAAAGTTTTTGAGCAGTATTACCGCGTCAGCGGAAGCAAAGAACATACATTTCCGGGACTTGGACTCGGACTTTATATCTCATCTGAAATCATAAAACGCAGCGGTGGCAGGATTTTTGTAAACTCAATCGAAGGCAAGGGCTCGGAGTTCTGTTTCGAGATTCCTAAAAAGCACAAATAGAAATAAAACTAAATTATTACAATGTCAAAATCAAAAAAAATAGTAGTGGTGGATGACAGTCCGGCAATCCTGGATTCTGTCAAGTTGATGCTCGATATGGAAGGTTTCGAGGTTTCTAATTATGAAAGAGGATCTGATATGTTTAATTCCCTTATGGAGACGTCCACCAAACCGGATGTCATCCTGATGGATATGTGGCTTTCCGGCGAAGATGGCCGTGATATCTGCAAAATGATCAAGCAGCACCAGGAATTTAAAGATATTCCGGTGGTGATAATGTCTGCAAGCCGCGGTCTTGGAGATTCAGCGATAGAAAGTGGAGCGATTGACTTCATCCCAAAACCTTTTGATCTTGGCGAGATTGTAGAAAAAATAAGATACTATTCCAGCAGTTCTGCAGAGTGATAGAAATAAGAAACAATTTATGATAAAATAATACATTAAAAAAGCAGATCTCATTTCAGATCTGCTTTTTGACGTTATCTGCTAAAAATCTACTTCTTCAGGATTGAGTCCGGAGAAACCGGTTTCTTTGAGATTTTTCAACGCCTTCATGTCACTGTCAGAAATTGTAAAGCGTTCGAAATGCAGATTGTTTTTGATGTTTTCAGGATTTTCAGATTTTGGCAATACAATTACGCCGGACTGAAGACAAAACTGGATGCACAAAATGGCGGCAGAAACATTGTATTTTTCAGCGATAGTATTCAATTCCTCATCTTTCAGAAGTCTTCCCGACCCGATTGGACTCCAGGCCTCAATAGCAATACCTTCTTCTTTGCAAAAATCCACAACTTCCTGTTGCGTATAGCCCGGATGAAATTCGATCTGATTGACTGCAGGAACAATCTCGGCGGTTTCAAGAAGGGCTTTCAGCTGTGGCAGCATAAAGTTGCTGATACCAATGGCCTTCACCTTACCGCTTTTGTAAACCTCCTCCATTGCTTTCCAGGTTTCTGCATTGATTTCCTTCCAATTATCGAATTGCTTTGCGTTGGCCGGCCAGTGGATCAGCAGAAGATCAAGGTAGTCAGTTTGCAGTTTCTGAAGGGATTGTTCCAAAGAATGTTTTACGCCGTTGGCGCTTCTGTTGCTGTTCCAGACTTTAGTGGTCAGAAATAAATTTTTCCTGTCGATACCGGATTCTGCAATTGCTTTTCCAATCTCAGCTTCATTCCCATAGATATCCGCAGTGTCGATGTGCGTGTATCCTGACTCCAAAGCATTTTTAACTGTTTTCTGCACACCTTCCGTGGTCTGCCATGTTCCAAAACCTATTTCCGGAATCTCGTTTCCGTTATTGAGAATAACTTTTTTCATTTTAAAATTTTGATTGTTCTGAAAGCCAAAATTACGCCATCTGAAAGCCATTGTCAAATAATTTAACTGATGCATCATCCTTAATTTAATAATGCAAAATGAGCAGATATTTCTTAAATTTGACCTATGGAAAAAAAGGATTTCGGATTGCTGGGAAAGAATATTTCTTATTCATTTTCTAAAAAATATTTTGAGGAAAAATTCAGAAAATTATTTCTGAAGAATCACAACTATAATTTTTTTGATATTCCTGATATTGACCATGTTTCACCATTTCTTCAAAACCCAAATTTGGTTGGGATGAATGTTACCATTCCCTACAAACAGGCGATTATTCCTTTTCTGGATGAGCTGAGTGATGAGGCTCTGCAAATCGGCGCTGTTAATTGTGTGAGTTTCCGGAATGGCAAAAAAACAGGCTACAACACAGATTGTTTCGGCTTCGAAAAATCGCTGCTTATCAACAAAAAGGATCATCATAAAAAAGCACTGATTCTGGGCGATGGCGGCGCGGCAAAAGCAGTAAGGTATATCCTGGACAAACATCAGATTGAGCACCAGACCGTATCCAGAAAATCGGAGCTGACCTTTGAAAATCTGAGTGCAGATTTGGTTAAAGATTCATTGCTGATTGTACAAACAACGCCGGTAGGCACATTCCCCAATGTGGAAGATTATCTGGAATTTCCATTTGATGCCATCAGCAATCAGCATTATGTCATCGATTTGATTTACAATCCGTCGGAAACGGTATTTCTGAGAAGATCTGCAGAAAGAGGCGCTACAACGCTGAATGGTTTCTACATGCTGGAACAGCAGGCAGAGAAGGCCTGGCAGATTTGGAACAGCTGATCAGAGATAAGTTTTGATCACCTTCCATTTTTCCAGTTTTTCCTCCAGCTTTACCGTATGCAACGGACTGGTAGATGGTAAAACAACGATAGGGATTTTGAAATCTTTACCTAAAATTTTAATCAGATTTTTATAAGACTTTTGTCCGTTGCAGAAAATTATTTTGATCTTCGGGTGATTGTCTATAAGTTGCTGAATATCATTATCAATCTCATTTCTAATTTCAGTATCCAGACTTCCCTTCCGCTCACAGCTTTCGATGACGTCCCAAAGGGCGACGTTGTGACGCTTTAACACTTTAATTTTCTGGTGATAATCTGCTGAAAATGGTTCATCAAAAAGATGAAATAGTATCTTCCAGAACTGATTTTGCGGATGCGCATAATATTGCTGCATCTTGAGGGATTGCGCACCGGGCACAGAACCGAGGATCAGGATTTCTGAACAATGGTCTATAATCGGCGGAAAGGAATTGATTCTATTCATCAGATCATTTTTTACAGGCTTCTAAGAATTTCTTTGCCTTTAGCGGATTGCGTAAAAATCAAATACCGATTCCCACCGTCATTGAGTTTATATTTTTTCTTGATTTCGTCAGGCTTCAAAGGATAATTTTTGGAAATGATGTTATACTTCTCTCCTTTTTTTAAATCTTTAATTTCAATCTTCTCCACGCGCAGCATCCGTCCGGGAAAGTTTTCTATCATATGTTCGGAAGTGTAAAAATGCGTGTTCGGATGCAGTTTTTTCAGTCCGAATTTTTCTGAAATCGTATTGAATGCACCGGCCTTCAGGAGAGAATTGTTGGGAATGTAAAGGTAATTCTGACACTCAGAATATTCGGATCTTGCTGATTTTTCTTCGTTAAAATAGAAACAAAATTCAGGTTCATCCGATTCTAGGTTAATACAACGGATTTTCACATCGTCCGATCCGGCATCCGGAACGCTGCTTTCTATAATTAATACAAGTTCCTTCACCTCGTTTCTGACTGCAATGATCTGAATTTCATTGATAACTTTTACAGCAGAAATGAGGTAAGAAATGTCGATAAGCGGTGATAATTTAACAATAATTTGGTCCCCAAAGGACTGCAACTTTTCGATAATTTCCAACAA
This sequence comes from Flavobacteriales bacterium UBA720, assembly GCA_002297505.1. GTDB lineage: Bacteria > Bacteroidota > Bacteroidia > Flavobacteriales > Weeksellaceae > Epilithonimonas. The sequence continues at coordinate 112,234 of DBLQ01000098.1, read as the reverse complement.
ATTCGGCGATAGATCTCCAAGAAGAAATTTCTTTTTGTTCTGCTGGTCACGCCTCGCCGGATCTAGGTATATCAAATCAAACTTCTGATGATTGTTATTAAGGAAAGCTTCGAGTGTCGCATTGACAAAATTGGCTTGCCGGCCTAAAAGGTTCCAGTTGTGCTGAACGATAGCGATCAAATCCGGATTTTGTTCAATTAAAGTAGTCTCTTCGAAATTTTTGGATAAAAAATGGGCGTCAATTCCAAATCCACAAGTCAGATCCAGGAATGATTGACCACTCAGTTTCTGAGCTTTGTATTCTGCAGTAGCCTGGGACGAGGCCTGTTCCAGGTTAAGGTTGGGCGGAAAAATAATGCCTTCCTTCAGCAAGAAGGGAAATTTTTTTTGAGCTATTTTTTTGCCTTTGATCTGCTGAACAATTTCATGCATTGCAACATCCTCAAACGGTGATTTTTTCAGCAATAGCAAATGTAGATCAGAATTGAGATTTTGACGGATAAAATCCTGAATGTCGGGAGTTGTTAATTTCAGAAAGTTCATGGATGACAGTTATGTGGATTTCATGTTTTCGCCGTCCGACGCATGCAGTCTCCGGAAGACAAAACCTGACAGGATCGTGAGAAATCCGACGACAAGAAACGTATATCGAAAAGCATTATGCGCTTCGTTGTGGATGAAAGTGGTATCACCTTCGAATAATTTCAGAACCACAAGACCGAATGAAACGCCAAAGCCAACCGCAAATTGCTGATTAACCGACACCAGAGAATTGCCGCTGCTGGTGTGATAGCTTCGTAAGTCTGCAATTGAGATCGTGTTCATGGATGTGAACTGGATGGAGTTAAAAAATCCCATCACCAGAAGAATCGGCACAAACCAATAGATAGAGCTGTGAACTGTCGGAATGGCGAGACAACAGATCAGGACGCCGATGATAAAAGTATTGGTCATCAGTGTCTTTCTGTATCCAAATCTGTCCAGTATACCGATTACAAAAGATTTTCCAAACATCGCGGTGAGGGCCATTGGCGCCACGATCCATCCGCTGGTCAGTGCAGAACGACCGTAGGACATCTGGATCATAAGCGGCACTAAAAGCGGAACGGAACTGATTCCGAGACGCGTAGCCAGATTGCCCAAAATGCCAACCCTGAAAGTTCTCACCTGGAAAAGATTAAGCGGGAAAATTGGATTATTGTCCGTTTTTGCATGTTTATAATAATAGTAAAGCATCAGGAAACCAAGCATCAGAATTAATAAAATGGGCGTAATGTTGCTCGTATTTCCCAAAAGTTCTAATGAGACGGATAACAAAAGTGAGGCGGCCGCGAAAATCAAAAATCCTTTCAGGTCAAAATCGATGACAGGAGATTTATAATTGGGCATATACCTGAGACTCAGAATAATTCCCAGAACACCGATAGGAATATTGATCAGGAAAATCCAGTGCCAGGACAGATAATCCACGATATATCCGCCAATTACAGGTCCCAGTATAGGTCCGATTAAGGCGGGAACAATAGCATAATTCATCGCCTTCAGCAATTCGTTTTTGTCAAAGGTTTTAATGAGAGCCAATTTTCCGACCGGCGTCATCAGACTGCCGCCGACACCCTGGATAACACGCGAAATAACCAACTGCGTAAGGTCCTGAGAGAGCGAACAAAACAGTGATCCCAAGGAAAATAAGATTAATGATACAATGAAAATCTTTTTAGTGCCGAACTTATCCGCCAGGAAACCGCTTACAGGCATAAAAAGCGCCAGAGTAAGAACGTAGCTCACGATGGCATTCTGCATATTGAGCGGAGATTCCTGCAGATCTCGGGCTATTGATGGTAACGATGTATTGAGAATTGTGGAATCCAGCATCTGCATAAAAATTGCAGTAGCCAATATGAATGGCAGTATTTTTTTAATAGAATCCGTAGTGTTGATGTTATTCATAATTTATAATAAAAAAGCCCGCAGTTCTGCAGGCTAAATCTATACCAAAGGTTCTTGCTGACTCAGGCAGTGGAAGCTTCCCAATCCCCAGATGATGTCGGTAGAATCGATTCCTACCACTTCTCTGGTTGGAAAACATCTTTGGATGATTTCCAAAGCCACAGCATCTTTATCACATCTGTAAGTCGGAACAATTACGGACTTGTTAGCGATGTAAAAATTGGCGTAAGAGGCCGGCAATCGTTGTCCGTCGCAATAGACCGGATCTGGCATCGGCAGTTCGATGATATTCAGTTTTTCTCCATTCAGCAGAGTCATTTCCTGAAGCTGTCGAAGGTTGGTTTGAAGAATTTCGTAATTATCATCTTCCTTGTTATCCTCGATCACGGTGAGCACCGTATTCTCGTTCACGAAACGAATGGTATCGTCCACGTGCCCGTCGGTATCGTCTCCAATGATGCCGTCGTCTACCCAAAGGACTTGTTTTTGTCCGTAATATTTCTTTAAATAATCCTCCACTTCCTCCTGTGAAAGATGCGGATTTCGGTTTTCATTAAGCAGACATGACTTCGAAGTCAAAATCGTTCCAGCACCGTTGAATTCTACCGAACCACCTTCCATAATAATTCCTGGATAAATTACTGGCAAACTTTTTTCTTCGGCGATTTTAGTTGGAATCACATCATCCAATTCAAACGGTGGATATTTTCCGCCCCACGCGTTGAATCCCCAATCTACAATGATTTTCTTAGGGTCGTCGCCGTTTTTGTTAATTAAAAATGCAGGTCCGTGGTCTCTGCACCAGGCATCGTTGGTTTCATTAAAATAAAACTCAACTTTAGAAATATCTGCGCCGGCTTTGGAAATATGTTCCATTGCAAAAGCCTGCATTTCCTGATCTTTGACGTTAATGCAGACGAATTCGCCTTTCGTCAGTTCTGCAATGAATTGGGCATAAGCCGGATAAATCAAATCGATTCTCTCCGGCCAGGATTCTTCTTTGTGAGGCCAGGAAAGCCAGGTTGCCTCGTGTTCTTCCCATTCTGCGGGGAAGGTGTATCCATTTTCTAACGGATTGAAATCTTTAGTTATAACCATTAATCCTCATCAATAAAACGTTTTGTAATCGGCGAATAAGTCTCGATTCTTCTGTCTCTCAGGAATGGCCAGTGCTTTCTCATGTAATCGGTTTGAGCAAGGTCAACTTCTGTTACTGCCACTTCCTCTTTATCGTGCGAACCGAGATACAACAGTTTTCCCTGCGCATTGGTCACAAAGCTTCCGCCCCAGAATTTCATGGCGCCATCTTGCTCGAAGCCTACTCTATTCACAGAAACTACAGGAAGTCCGTTGGCTACAGAGTGAGAGCGTTGGATGGTCTGCCAGGCGTTGTACTGATCTTGATTGGTTTCTTCGTCCTGATCGGTTGCCCAGCCAATCGCTGTTGGATAAAACATTATATCTGCTCCCATCAAAGCGGTGATTCTTGAAGCTTCCGGATACCACTGGTCCCAGCAGATCAAAACGCCAACTTTTCCAAATTTGGTCGGAAAAATTTTATAACCTAAATCTCCCGGTGTAAAATAAAATTTTTCATAAAAAGCTGGATCGTCAGGGATGTGCATCTTACGGTATTTTCCGAGGTAAGTTCCGTCTGCATCAATTACAGCCGTTGTATTGTGATAAAGACCTTGCGCACGCTTTTCAAATAACGATGCGATGATGACAACGCCCAATTCTTTCGCCAACGGAGACAATGCATCGGTTGACGGTCCGGGAATAGGCTCTGCCAATTCAAAATTATCATAGTCTTCTACATCACAAAAATATAATGAGGTGAAAAGTTCTTGTAAACAAACGATCTGAGCACCTTTTTCAGCGGCCTCCTTTATTTTTTCAATGGCTTTATCCAGGTTGGATTGCTTATCGGCAACACAGGACATCTGAACGGTTCCAATTTTTACTTTTGACATTCTAAAAATTTTTACAAAAATACTAAGAATCTAGGGAATCAAAAATTCAACCATAGGAAATCTTTGTATTTTGAGAGACGATGGTTACAATGCGCAGTTTCTATGATGAATCGCGACACAGTAAATGAATAAATTTTACCTTTGCATCAAATTAAAATGTGACAGAATCATGATGAATTATCATACCAGAAAATGGATCAAACCAGAAGACCTGAATCCCAACCATTCATTGTTTGGAGGTCGCTTATTGCAATGGATTGACGAAGAAGCGGCACTTTATGCCATTATTCAATTAGAAAATTCAAGAACAGTTACCAAATATATTTCTGAAATCAACTTTGTAAGTTCAGCTAAACAAGGAGACATTATTGAAATTGGAATTGAAGCGGTAGAATTCGGGAAAACCTCATTGACACTGCGCTGCGAAGTGAGAAATAAGATGACGCATCAGAAAATCATTACGATCGACAAACTGGTTTTTGTGGCCTTGGGAGAAGATGGCAACCCGAAGCCGCACGGTAAGACCAAAATAGAATACGTGGCGGACAGGCTCTATGTCAAAAATGCTTCGCCCGAACTCTAAAATTTTATTGGAGTCTTTTATCTATGCTCGATTTGCTTCAGACTTTCGCTTAAGAAAATTTTGATTAAATTCGTAAAAATTTAAAATTTTCAAATGAAAAAAGTCTTAATAGCAAGTCTGTTTTTGTCCGCCACGCTTTCCTTTGCCCAACAATATGGCGGGATGTGGATTCCGACAGAAGTGAATGAAAAGGAAATGAAAGAGCTGGGAATGAAGATCTCTGCCAAGGATATTTTTGACCCAAGCAAAGCGAGCATCAAGGACGCTGTGGTTCAGTTCAACGGTGGATGTACTGCAGAAATCATCTCTCAAAAAGGACTTCTGCTCACCAACCATCATTGCGGCTATGACAATATCCAGTCGCACTCCACGGTAGAAAATGACCTGCTCACCAACGGCTTCTGGGCAAAAGATATGAACGGCGAATTGCCAAATCCTGGTGTAACTGTCGATTTCATTGCCGATATCAAGGAAGTTACCAAAGATATCTTGGCCGGTACGGAAAACCTTACTGGTGCTGATCTTTCCAAAAAAATCAATGATAATATCGAGGCTTATAAAAAAGCTCAAAAGATCGAATCCTATCAAACAGTTTCGGTAAAACCGATGTACTACGGCAATAAATATTATGCGTATGTCATCGAGACTTACAAGGATGTGCGTCTGGTGGGTGCACCACCGTCCAGCATAGGTAAATATGGTTCGGACACTGATAACTGGGTTTGGCCAAGACATACCGGAGATTTCTCAATGTTCCGAATCTACGCAGATAAAAATAACAAACCGGCTGAATATTCTAAAGATAACATTCCGTACACACCAAAACACTTCCTTCCGATTTCCATCAAAGACAAAAAAGAGGACGATTTTACTTTCGTATTTGGTTTTCCCGGGAGAACCACGGAATATCTTCCTGCCATTGCAGTAGAAAAAATTATGCTGGAGACCGATCCTGCCATGATCGCCGTGCGTGATGTTGCCCTTAAAACATTGGATGAAAAGATGCGGGTAGATCCTGCAACCAAAATCAAATACGCATCCAAATATGCAAGAGTAGCCAACTATTGGAAAAAATGGATCGGCGAAGTAGAAGGTCTTAAAAAATCAAATGCTGTAGAGACAAAGAGACAGTACGAACAAATGCTGATCTCTAAAAATCCAGCCATCAAGCCAACGATTGACCAACTGAACCAAAAATACAACGAACAGGCACCTTACAATCTTCACAGAGCGTACTACTCGGAAATTGTGAGAAACTCCGACACCTTCACATTGGCCGGCCTGCTGAACAATTATATCCAGACTTATGAAGCCGGAAAGATGGACGCCAAGAATGTGGACGCCCTGAAAGCCAGACTTTCTGATATCTATAAAGATTATGATGCCGAACTGGACGCTAAGGTGACGGCAAAAATCCTGGCACTCTATGCCAACAAAACGCCTTCCAATTTCCTTCCGAAAGATTTTGACCAACTAAAAAATGAGAGCAAGAATCTTGGAATGATGGATACGGTTTCGAAAATGTCAATGATCACCGGCCGTTCAAAAGATTCTAATAACTTGGCAGCAAATACAGATAAGCTGTTTGCTGATCAAAAGTCACTGGTTGCTAATCTTAAAAAAGATCCCCTGATCCAGATGTACAGCGCATTCAGAAACTCCTATCTGGAAACTACGGACAAGCAGGTGACCGCGCTGCAGAATGATATTGATGCCCTTCAGAAAAAATTTATGGCGCAGCAGATGGAAACCGACAAGAATCGCAAATTCTTCCCGGATGCCAATTCTACGCTGAGAGTTACTTACGGACAAGTCAAAGGTTCTAATCCGCGGGATGCGGTGAGCTACGGCTACCAGACACATCTTGCGGGGGTAATGGAAAAATATGTGCCGGGAGATTATGAATTTGATTTACCTAAAAAATTAATCAGCCTTTACGATTCCAAAGATTACGGAATTTATAAGGATAAAACCGGAGATGTTCCTGTGAACTTTACTGCGACCAACCATACGACTGGCGGAAACTCCGGAAGTCCGGCTTTAGATGCTTATGGAAATCTCATTGGACTTAACTTCGACAGACAGTGGGAAGGCACAATGAGCGACATTAACTATGATCCTAAACTGTGCAGAAATATCATGGTGGATACCAAATATATTTTGTTCGTGATTGATAAATATGCCGATGCGAAATGGCTGATCAATGAGATGAAAGTTATAAAATAAATCTTCTATATCAACGTAAAACGCCAGGGTAAAAGCCTTGGCGTTTTTTATTTCTCACAATCGCATTTTTTCCTTCTGTGACGTTTCATGTCATTGTCCCAGAAGGGATAAAATTTAAGTGCCATGTAAAATGCTGCGGCATGCAAATGCTGATGGCGGAAAAGTACAGGAAATAAATTTTCGCTCCCGACAACAAGTGGTCCCACACGCAGGTATGCGCCGAAAGTCAGATTCTTATATTCTGATAATGTGGACGACAGGCCGTAGCCAATGGCTTGTTTCTGAACGAGATAATTGACATTGAGCAAATTACTGCGCCTGACAGAATTTTCCATAACCGGAACGCGCTGCACCAAATTAACATTGATAAAATGATGCTCTCTGATGCGCTGGCTGTAACTGAAATTAAAACTTGTAGGTAATCCCATTTTGAAACCATTTCCGGTAAAAGACTGATTCTCGTTACCGTAAACTTCCTTGCTCAGGAGCCGCAAATATTGCTCGGGACTGTCAAAGGCCTGATTGTCCAGATTGGGATTATTCTGAAGCCAAAGTTTTTCCGTACTGGCAAAACGGTGATTGATACCATTTTTAAAATTAATCGCTCCCAGATCCAGAAGATTGAAGGACAGTTTGTAATTATACTCATCCTCACGGGGATTTTTATCCAGAACCGAAATGCCGAGATCGAGTCCTAATCCGCTGCCGTTTTGTTGCATATTGTAACGGCTGGCGTCAGAATTATAGTTGGTAATATATTGCGCTGTGACATCAAAGTTGGAAGCATAGATGTTCATCAGATCAGGATTTTGTGTCGCGGTCGGATTGGTGGCAGTAAGATCGATCGCTTTGTGGCTCACAATGTTAGCAGCATCGAAGCCGGCCAGATACTTAAGGTTGACGCCGAAGATCCATTGCTGATCCGCATTTGGAAAGATCTGGGTAGAAGCATTCAGACCGATCTCGCTCCAACTCATGGCGGCGCCCGAGAAAGGTTTCATGTTGTAGTCGGAAGGCTGAAAAACCATCTCATTGCCATAGCGGAAATAATTGTCGAGTTTAAGGACATTGCCTATCGCTCTGGCGCGTGTAAAAAGTCCGAAGACATATTTTTTTTCCCCAATGTTGGCAGTCATTGAAAAAGATGGACCCGTAATATCTGTATTGAAGAGAAAGTTTGCATTTTTTTTGTTGAAGAAATCAAATACATCTGCCTGATTTTCTCCGGTAATATTACGGCTGGGATTGGCCATTACAATTTCGGCATCAGAAAGACCAAGGAGACTTTGTTGTGAGATGTAAGCATAATCATTCTGAATCGCAGCATCGAGACCAATAAGGTTAATATCCCACGGATTCGGATTGAGAAATGGCTGCGTGGGAGCAACACCAGCCGAATTAATGCCGCTGTACGTATCATTCGTCCAGGTCCAGCTGTTTTGTGCAGCAATTTGAATCGAAAAAATCAGGAAGAAAAATACTACAAATGGTTTCGGCATAAAATGAGTCAGTGTTTTTATAAACTAATTTACTTAAAAATTATTATAGAAATATTTTTTTTAATAATACGATTACTACACCTTAAAAGTGACTGTAAAATAGTTTATATTCAATGAGTTTGGAATATTCATTAGCTTTGTGAAAATGGAAATTGAGAAAAACTTTATGAAATATTATTGGGCAATTATTCTCCCCGCCCTGATATTATTGGGCTGCGATACTAAGACTGCCGACCAAAAAGATATCACCATATCCAAGGTTCATTATAAGCCCAATTCTAAAATCATAGATACACTATGGGTATCTCAGAATGACACCGCCGTCTTTATAAAGAAGGAAATCATGACCCGAAATCCGGAAAGAAGACCTGAGCCCCAAACCGTTTATGAGCTGAAATCTCCGAAGGATGGCATATTTTATTACATTCACGATCCCAAAGGTCTGTTGGTAATGGCAGGCCGATATGATGCGCAGTATATTTATGACGGAATAATGACCGACAATGGCAATTTCTATAACGTCAGATATTACAGCTATCGGGATGATGGCAGAATAAAGAGTATTCATTACATGGAGGATGGGAGAAATCTCAAGACCGAGACTTACAACCGTAAAGGCCAGCTGGATGAAGTGCTCTATCTGGATAAAAAGTCCGGGAACACAAGTAAAGTCGAGATCTACGATAATGGTGAAGTGAAAAAGACAAGAGTTTATACCAGCTTTTATAACTATTACACCGTTCCGGGCAAAACGCCTTAAAGAAAAAAAAAGTGAAGCACTTCTGCTCCACTTTTTTATTTTGATTAAAATTGACTTTGCATTAATATCCAAAAATCTCCTCCAGACTCACTTCTTTGAATTCTCCCATTTTGTTGATAGAATCCATATTCAGGTTTTCTTTTTTACCGATGATGGCGGTGTTGTACTGAAGCGGTTTCACTTCTGTGTTGTAGAAACTGGTCAGTTCCGGTAAAGTCAACTGCTGGATTTCGGCATAGATATCTTTTCTCACATCGTGATCAATGCCTAGCTTTTTCAGGGATAGCTGGTTGTAGAAAATGACGGTTCTATTGATTCTGTTGGATGCAATCTGTTTCAGCGCCGAACCTTTGGCATTCTCAAACTGAGCCGGGATCTGTGGCAATTCTGCCATCAAGTCGCTCATCGCACTCACTGCTAGAGGCAATTTGTTGGCCTGAGTGCCGATATAAGTTGTCACGTAATTCGGATGGTTTTTCTCAGTCGCATTGGCATAAGAAACATAGGCCGAATAAGCCAAAGACTTACTTTCTCTGATTTCCTGGAAAACGATGGAAGATAATCCACGCCCAAAATACTCATTGAAAACACTGGCCTTTCCGAAGTTCGCCACATTCACATTGCCCGCTTTTGCCACTTTGGACATCTCCATCTGAACCATATCATAAGGGGTGAAATAGACTTTGCCGGCCGTTGCAGGTTCTGCATATTCTTTCGCCGCAGCTGGCTGAAGTTTTGTGTTGACGATGAAAGGCTTCACCGCTTTTTCCAATCCTTTTTGATTTTCTCCGTAAAGGAACACTTCGTAAGGATATTCGTTCAGTGTTTTGATTTTAGAAATTAATTCGGTAACGTTGATGCTTTTCAAACGGTCTTTAGAAATCACATCCGTCATTCTGGAATCTTTGCCGAACTTAGCATAATTCGCCAAGGCAGCCATAATTCTGTTTTTGTCTTTCTTCGCTACTTCTCTGGATTCCAAAATGGTGTTAACGGTCTGATCGTAAATGGCCTGGTCTGCTTTCACATTGTTAATCCAGTGATTCATCAGCTCAACGCCTTTTTTCATATTGCTTTCCAGCCCGCTCAGCGCAATAATCATCTGGTCATTAGACGTTCTGAACTGATTGGTGATGCCCAGCTTGAAGAATTCCTCCTTCAGCTGTTCCGGCGTATATTTGTCCGTTCCGAGATATTGAAGCACCGTGACGCCAAGCGCCAATTCCTTATCATTATCAGTTCCGAAAGGGAAAACATAATTCACCTGAGCCACTTCATTGTATTTATTTTTAATGAAGCTGATTTTTTTATCTTTGATTGTCGAAGTTGCGATAGCGGTTTTGAAATCAATAAACTCCGGCTTAATGTCTGAAGATTTGGTGTTGATAATATCTTTCAGAAACGCCGATTGCGCTTCTCTATTCAATTTGATGGGTGTGATTCCAGGGTTTTCTACACGTACCAGTTTGTCATTCACACCTTTTTCTTTATAAACCACGACGTAATTATCTTTAAAGAAATCATTGGCAAACTTCACCACATCGGCTTTGGTAATGGCTTGGTACTGGTTGATTTCGTCCAGTTCCTGCTCCCAGGTTCTGTTCCCGATGTAAGTTGAATATAAAGTCGTTGCCAATCCGTCAGCCGTTTCCCACCGCTTCATTCTCTGAACTTTCAAATCGTTCACGATTGCGTTTAGCATCCAATCTGGGAATTGTCCTTTTTTCACCAATTCAATTTGGTCTAATAACAATTTTTTAGCATCATCAAAGCTTTGTCCATCCTTTGGTACAACGCTCAGAACAAAAGCACCATACGTTTTGAAAGGCGATTCATAAGCACCGGCTCCTAATGTTTTTTGCTTTTGATTGATGTTAAGGTCAATTAAGCCTGCATCGCCGCTGTTACTCAATATTTCGGCTACCACATCTACCAGTCTCGCTTCCTGGGTTCCGTTGGAATCCGTTCTCCACGCCATTGTCATTCTTGGTGTAGAAGGACTTTTCACGGTTCTGGAAACAATGCTGGTCATTGGCTCTTCCGAAACCATTTTCTTCATTGGCAATTCTTTGTACTTGAAGGTTCCAAAGTATTGATCGACCAGTTTGATGGTTTTATCAAAATCTAAATCTCCAACCAAAACCACGGCCATATTATTTGGAACGTAATACGTATCAAAATATTTATGAATCGCTACCATAGAAGGGCTTTTCAAATGTTCCGAAGTTCCAATAGTCGTCTGCTGACCGTTGGGATGTTTCGGAAAAAGAGCTTCCATCATTGCATAATTCACCAATCTTCCATCGTTATCCTGCGCACGGTTGTATTCTTCGTAAACGGCTTCCAACTCTGTATGGAATAACCTCAAAACCAATTCGGAGAAACGCTCGTGCTCCACTTTCAGCCATTTTTCCAGCTCGTTGGATGGGATATTGTTTTTGTAAACCGTTTCGTCCAGCCACGTGTGGGCATTGGTTCCGGTGGCGCCAAGAGAAGAGATGGCTTTGTCATATTCGTTGGCAATCGCATATTTCGAAGCCTCCTGAGACACTTCATCGATTTTCTTGTACAACGCTTTTTTCTTGGCAGGATCTTTCTCAGCCTTATGCTGTTCGTACAAATCTGAAATCTGGTCCAACAGCGCTTTTTCCTTAGCCCAGTCGCTGGTTCCCAAATGAGAAGTCCCTTTGAAAACCATATGTTCCAGGTAATGGGCTAATCCCGTGTTATCACTTGGATCGTTATTGGAACCCGTTCTTACAGGGATGTAAGTCTGTATTCTAGGAGCGTCGTCATTTTTCGCAAGATAGACCTTAAGACCATTTTTCAGGGTGTAAACACGCACGCCCGACTGGTCGTTTTTTACGGTTTCGTAGGTGTAACCCTGTTGATCGGTCTGGGTTTGTGTTTCAAATTTCTGTGCCATTGCATTCATCATAAATAAGAGTGAAATCGAAATAAATAGTTTCTTCATACTATACTTTTATTTTTCGGAGTGTAATTTACGTAACATTTCATTAGTTGGCAATTATCTTGGATTGTTACTTTAATAAGTACAATCGATTAAACGTAAAGTTTGTCATTCCGTAGGAATCTAGGCTGCTAAGATTCCTACAGAATGACAATATCCTGTTTATTAATTATCAAAATTCTTAGCAATGAAAAAGCACAGACTTAATCTGTGCTTTCGGTATTAATTATTTAAAATTTGTCTACAACATCTTCAATAACTCCTCGGCTACTTTTTCAGATGAAGCCGGGTTTTGTCCGGTGATAAGTTTTCCATCTACCACAGCGTACGGGCACCAATCGGCCGTTTTGCTGTAGTTTCCGCCATTCTCTTTCAGCATATCCTCTACCAGGAATGGAACAATGTCTGTCAGCTGCACGGCTTCTTCCTCTGTGTTGGTAAAGCCGGTCACATTTTTGCCATTCACCAGATATTCACCATCGATTTTGACGTGTCTTAAAACACCTGGCGCGTGGCAAACCAACGCCACCGGTTTGCCGGCTTTGTAAAAGTCTGCGATCAGTTGCTGGGAAGTCGTATCCTCTGCCAAATCCCACAGTGGGCCGTGACCGCCGGGATAGAAAACCGCATCATAATCTGCAGGGTTAACTTCTGATAGTTTTTTGGTATTGCTTAATTGTGCCAGTAAGTCTTTGTCTTCCGCCATTCTGCGGGTAGCGTCGGTTTGCGCGGAGGTATCTTCGCTTTTGGGGTCGATGGGTGGCTGTCCGCCTTTTAGCGAGGCTAATGTGATTTCTGCACCTTGGTCTAATAATGCATAATAAGGCGCTGCCAGTTCTTCTGTCCAGAATCCCGTTTTCTTACCTGTGTTTCCTAAGTCTTCGTGGCTCGTCAGCACGATTAATATTTTCTTGTTCATACCAATGATTTTTTAAATTTGATAAGACAAAATTGAGCCATTTTCCAGGAATTTCACAGGACACAGATCACAAAATCACTGTGATGCAGATCACATTTTTTTGCTAATCCTGCTGAGCGTTTCCCTGGAAACCCCGAGATAAGAAGCGATGATGGTTTTTGGCACCCGCTGGATAAGGCTTGGATATTGTTTGGAGAACTGTTCAAACCGTTCTTTGGCATCGGTCGTCAGCAGGGACAGAATTCTCTTCTGCAACGCCACGTAACCCAAACTGTTCTTGATTCGGAAAAAATGTTCTACTGCGTGGTTGTCCTGACAAATTTTTTCTAAGTCATCTTTGGACAATGCATACAGTTCCACATCTTCCAGACAATGGATGCTCTTCACCGACGGTACGCCGGTATAAAATGCCTGGAAATCCGAAATCCACCAGTTCTCCATCGCGAATTGAATAATGTGCTCTTTGCCGTGGGTATCGATATAAGACGCTTTCAGAAGACCTTTAGTCACAAAATAAATATTGGTAATAGCTTCATTCTCCTGAATCAGATATTGATGTTTCTTCAGTTTTCTCAACTTAAAATGAGAAGCCACCGTTGCAAACTCCTCATCTGATAATGATATCAATTCCTCAAAATGTTTTCTTAGTTCCTGGCTCATTGGCTTTTTTGCTAATAGCCAAAGGTAGGAATTGTTTTGGGTTTGAATGAAAAAAGCACGGACTGGGAATCTGTGATTTTTGTTTCTGCTAGCGCGAGCATCTTGCTCGTGCCTGTGTTTATTTTTGAAGGGTATGAGCGGGGCGCTCGCACCAGCATGGGGAAAATTTCATTTTGATTTAAACGTGATCTGCGGCAATCGTGATTAACAGGTCGCTCCTACGGAGCTCGCTTATGTCCGTTGTAAGGTTTTCTATTAACAGTTTGCTTCTACGAGGCATTTTTCTGATGTGGCATGCATTATTAAAACATTTTTACCTGAGCACTAATTTCTTTACGACCATATACCTTCGTAAAGAGATTACCTGCTTGTTATTATAATTGAACTGCGTGCTAGCCTCGTAGAGGCTTACTGTTAATAGCAAGATAAAAACGGGAAGGTGCGGAGCTCCGTAGGAGCGACCTGTTAATCACGCTACGATATCTTATGAATTGTAACCTAATAAATGGAAACGTATTTGATTTTTGTGAATTTCATTTTGATTTAAACGTGATCTGCGGCAATCTTGATTAACAGGTCGCTCCTACGAAGCTCGCTTATGTCCGTTGTAAGGTTTTCTATTAACAGTTTGCCTCTGCGAGGCATTTTCTAGCTGTAGGCTTTTCTTGACAAAAGTCAACTCCATTAATTAAATGGTTGTGAACAAATGCTCTGTTAGATGCAATCTTGATTGCCTAATACGATAGCATTGCGTTCTAGCCTCGTAGAGGCTTACTGTTAATAGCAAGATAAAAACGGGAAGGTGCGGAGCTCCGTAGGAGCGGCCTGTTAATCACGCCGTGATATCTTATTAATTGTAACCACAATAATAGTAATGTTTTCATTTTTGTGAATTTTATTTTGATTTAACCGCAGTCGGCGGAAATCGTGATTAACAGGTCGCTCCTACGGAGCTGGCCTATGTCCGTTGTAAGGTGTTCTATTAACAGTTTGCCTCTACGAGGCATTTTTCTGATGTGGCATGCATTATTCAAACATTTTTACCTGAGCACTAATTTCTTTATGACCGTATACCTTCATAAAGAGATTACCTGCTTGTTATTATAATTGAACTGCGTGCTAGCCTCGTAGAGGCTTACTGTTAATAGAAATGTAAAACGGGAAGGTGTGGAGCTCCGTAGGAGCGGCCTGTTAATCACGCCGTGATATCTTATTAATTGTAACCACAATAATAGTAATGTTTTCATTTTTGTGAATTTCATTTTGATTTAACCGCGATCGGTGAAGATCTTGATTAACAGGTCGCTCCTACGGAGCTGGAATTGTCCGTTGGAAGATCTCCTATTAACATTATGCCTCTACGAGGCATTTTTTCATGCCGCATATTTTGACAAATTCAAACTACATTATTGAATTGTTTGCAGACAAATGCTCTCTTAAATGCAATCTTGATTTATTAATTCACTAGAATTGCATGCTAGCCTCGTAGAGGCTTACTGTTAATAGCAAGATAAAAACGGGAAGGTGCGGAGCTCCGTAGGAGCGGCCTGTTAATCACGCTACGATATCTTATGAATTGTAACCTAATAAATGGAAACGTATTTGATTTTTGTGAATTTCATTTTGATTTAAACGTGATCTGCGGCAATCGTGATTAACAGGTCGCTCCTACGGAGCTGGCTTATGTCCGTTGTAAGGACTGCTATTAACAGTTTGCCTCTACGAGGCATCTAGCATGCCGCTTTTTTTTGACACAAATTCAAACTACATTATTCCATTGTTTCCGGACATATGTTTATCTTATTATCTATCGATTTGATCTTAAACTAACGGATCGATCCACCGCTATTCAATCCATCCAAAAACATATTTCTCATCATAATCGACTTCAAATTTCCTCAGAAACTCCAAGTATTCTTCTCTAAATGACTTATTCTGATGATGCAATTCCTGATTCAAAAT
Source organism: Flavobacteriales bacterium UBA720 (assembly GCA_002297505.1). Taxonomy (GTDB): domain Bacteria; phylum Bacteroidota; class Bacteroidia; order Flavobacteriales; family Weeksellaceae; genus Epilithonimonas. The sequence goes on along the minus strand of DBLQ01000098.1, from coordinate 96,731 downwards.
ATACTTTACGACCTGATCGACGCTACTTTTAGAATAAGAAAATGCACCATAACCTGCCTGCCAATTGAATTGGCCCATGATCCAATTCTTATCATTAATCAATTTCGAGGACCCCGCTTTGATATCTCTTACCAAATCCGAAATCAGGATATTGGGACATATGCTCACAAGCAGATGAACATGGTCGGGCATTGCAAAAACCGCAAACAATTTCTGCCCTCTGTTGGAGACAATACCGTTTATAATTTTATGCAGTTCCTCGCGGTGTATGGGCGGAATTAGATTTTCCCTGCCGCGGACAGCGAAAATAATCTGGATGTAAATTTGGGTATAGGTGTTTGCCATGATATGTGTTTTTAGGTCGCTCCTACGGAGCTTGATCTTTAATATTTTTTATTCTATTAACAGTTTGCCTTTACGCGGCAAGAGGATTAAGAATCTTTTAAAAACCACCCTCACCCACTTCACAAGCGGCTAAAGGTGGTCTGCATTGTATTAAAAGATAGTTGGTCCAATGTCTGCGGGCACTTATGGAAGTGGTCTCAGGCAGTTACGAAGTGTCCAAAGGGACTTAAGTAAATGGTTCCGGACACTTGTGCAAGTGGTTGCAGGCATTTCGGAACCCGCGCCAGACACTTATCCCACCTGCTACAGGCACTTCGGAACGTGGGATACCCCCCCTTCCGGACCACCCCTTACTTGGTCTCTTCCACATCCGTGTTAGGCGGTGGGATGGGCGCTCCGGCAGTAAAGAACTGTCTCATATCCTCGTAGATCACCGTGGTGCCCGGCACATTCTCGCCTGACAGGTATTTGATGTTTCGGTAAAAAGTGATGGCGTTGTGATAGTTGTCAAAATTCAGGAGGATCTTGGTGTCAGAAAGCTGCTCTACGATAGAGCTCAGCCTTTTCATGCGGCTGTCCAGCTGCTGCCTGGCGGCAAAATCGCGGTCAAATTCGGCCTTGTCCAGAAATACCGGAACATGCATGATGTACTGCTCCATGTAATTCTTTGCCATGTTGACAAAAAGCTTGTTTTGCTCGGCAATGCTGCCGTACTGCTGCCTCTGGTCGGGTGTCAGGTTGGTGGTTTTGCCTTTCAGGACGTCTTCGATAATCGCAATTCCCTGATCTAATTTCTCCAGTTCAGCCGGTGTAAATTCCAGGCTGAACAAATTTTCTAAAGCCATTGTATTAATTTTTAAAATGAATATTAAAGGATACACGCAATGATGAGAGGACGATTCTGGCAGGCTACCAGCCGTGGCTGCAGCGTCTACATAGGCGTGGGACGGCGATAGTGCCGGGAAAGAAAGAGAAAGAAAATTGCCGGAAGCAATACGGTAGCCAAAACGTGGCAAACGGAATTCTGTGAAATCATCTTTTAATCATTCGTGTATGAAACAAATATATTTAAAATTTTAATACATCAAGAAAAATTATGGTTGATGTCTTAATAGATGGATTGCACCTAATTTCGGCATCAGGTTTTTAAAATAATTCCCGCCACCAAATGCGCAAGAAAACCCGATTTTCAAAATCCAACTAAAATCCCGATTTTTGCTGTCTCAAATTTTATTATGTCTTTAGAACAAGAAATCAGCAAACGAAAAACTTTCGGAATCATCTCCCACCCGGATGCGGGAAAAACCACGCTCACGGAAAAGCTCCTGCTTTTTGGAGGCGCGATTCAGGAGGCTGGTGCTGTAAAATCCAACAAAATCAAAAAAGGTGCGACTTCCGACTTTATGGAAATCGAGCGCCAGAGAGGGATCTCGGTGGCCACGTCTGTTTTGGCTTTTGAATACAGAGATCACAAAATCAACATTCTGGATACGCCCGGCCACAAGGATTTTGCGGAAGACACGTACCGAACGCTGACTGCCGTGGACTCCGTTATTGTGGTGATCGACGTGGCGAAAGGGGTTGAGGAACAGACTGAAAAGCTGGTTCAGGTCTGCAGAATGCGTAACATCCCGATGATTGTTTTCATCAATAAACTGGACCGTGAAGGTAAAGATGCCTTCGATTTGCTGGACGAAGTGGAACAGAAACTTGGTCTTACGGTTTGCCCACTTTCTCTGCCAATTGGTATGGGAAGCGACTTCCAGGGGATTTATAATATTTGGGAAAATAATATTCAGCTATTTTTAGAAGAGAAGAAACAGAAAGTCGGAGAATCTCTGAAAATTGATGATATCAACGATCCTCAGATTGATGAATTGGTTGGCGAAAAAGCGGCGAAAACGCTGCGTGAAGAACTGGATCTGATTGAATCTGTTTATCCGGAGTTTAACCGTGAAGATTATATGAATGGCGATTTACAGCCGGTGTTCTTTGGCTCTGCTCTTAATAATTTTGGGGTTCGTGAGTTACTGAATGCCTTCATCGATATTGCACCAATGCCTCAGCCGAAAGAAAGTGAGACTCGTCTAGTAAAACCTGAAGAAAATAATTTCACCGGATTTGTTTTCAAAATCCACGCAAATATGGATCCGAAACACAGAGACCGTCTGGCGTTTGTGAAAATCGTGTCCGGAACTTTCAAGAGAAATGAGAATTATCTGCTCGTAAGAGAAGGTAAAAAAATGAAGTTCTCCTCTCCTAACGCGTTCTTCGCGGACAAAAAAGAAGTTGTGGACGAGAGTTTCCCTGGCGATATTGTGGGACTTCACGATACGGGAAGTTTCCGAATTGGTGATACGCTGACTGCTGGTGAAAAACTGAGTTTCAAAGGAATCCCGAGTTTCTCTCCGGAGCATTTCCGTTATATCAATAACAATGACCCATTGAAAGCGAAACAATTGGCAAAAGGTGTTGACCAGCTGATGGACGAAGGTGTGGCTCAGCTATTTACGCTGGAAATGAATAACCGTAAAATCATCGGAACGGTTGGTGCGCTCCAGTATGAGGTGATCCAATACCGTCTGGAACACGAGTATGGTGCGAAATGTTCTTATGAGCCAATCAGCATCCATAAAGCGTGTTGGGTGGAAGCGGATGAAAAGTCTGAGGAATTCAAAGAATTTGCGAGGCTGAAACAGCGTTTCTTGGCAAGAGACAAATATGACCAATTGGTGTTCTTAGCCGATTCATCCTTCACCATTCATATGACCCAGGAAAAGTTCCCGAATGTGAAACTGCATTTTATCAGTGAGTTTAAGAATCATTAAAATAGTGAATCCGTAGATTTTTTCTACGGATTTTGTTTTAAAAAATATCTTTATAAAATTCCTAAATTTGAGTACAGCTTAAAAATATATAAATGAAAACTAATACTTACTGCAGATATGAAATTTGAAGGTAAATTCAGATTCAAAAATTATTAATGACAAAAATTTACATATAGGCGACCGTTTTATTATGCAAGGAAAGAATGACTTACTCTTTAAAATAGCTTTACCTGAATCCGACGGTAAAATAGTTTGTTCAAATGAAAAGGGTGATATATTCTATGTTGATAATAGCGAAAGAGTAATTCGCTTTAAAGGAATAAAAGGAACGATATATGGATTTGGACAAGATTTCAAAAAATTTTTTAACGATTTTGAAAAGTCTTAGTGTTAATTATTAATTATATTAAAGCATCCACGTTTCGGATGCTTTTTTCTTTTCCGATTCTTGTAAATCATTTGTAAAACAAATTCAAAATACTGATTTCCATTAGATTAATACATTACACAAATTATCGGATTCATTTACAATTGATTCTTTTCGTTTCGGGATAGCTTTACATCATAAAATTATCCAAATGAAAAAATTAATATGGACCGCCGTTATTTTGAGCACACTTACGATGTGTAAAAAAGCAGAATTAGAACAAGCTAATCAAACAATTACCAACGCAGATTCTTTGATTGATAAAGCTTATGAAAACGTAAATAATCTCAGTTCCGATGCAAACGCTGCCTTGGATTCGGTAAATCTGAAAGCTAAAGATTTGATTAAAAACAAGGAGGAAATCGAAAAGGCTTTTGCCAACAGCAAAAATAAAATCGATTCTATTTCTGAGAATGTTGAGAAATTCAAAAAAGATATCGAAGACAAAAAAGTCGCTACAACGATTGATTCTATCCAGGAGACAATCAAAAAAGAAATCACAAAACCGAAAACTGTTACCAAAGTTATCTACAAGGACAAACCTGTAAAACAAGAACCAGCAGCGCCCGTAAACGCAATGGTGAAAAATGGTACCGTGGAAATTAATGTTAATCACATTTCGGAAGCTAAGCAATACTTGCGCGAAATAATCCTGAAATTTGACGGAACAGTGAGAACTGAAAATCTTGTCAGTAACGATGAATTTCAGACCTATTATCTTACTGCAAAAGTTCCGTTTGAGAAATTTGATTATCTTATAGAAGACCTTCAAAATCTGGGTACCGTTCGCAATAAAAATCTGGAAGTAAAAGGTGACCGTTACAATCCAAATAAGCTGGGCAATCTCGAGGTTACTCTATATGAAAGTCCGCTCAAGCCTTTGGACAATGACAACAACAAATCCTTCGGGGCCAGATCTGCCGATGCTGTTTCTTCCGGCTGGAAAGTGATTGGTGATATTCTACTGTTTCTTCTACCCTTCTGGCCGATTTTCCTGATTGGTGGCCTCGGCTACTATTTTTATAAAAAGAAAAGTGTAAAAGAAAATCGCACGACATCCAACGATGATTCTAAATACAATTCATAAATAAAAAGACGCTTATAAGAAGCGTCTTTTCTATGATTGAAAAATTTGATTCTAGTTCATCAGGCTTTTGCTTAAGTTCAAAGCATCCTGATTGGTAGCATCGTACTGCAATGATTTTGCGATGTACTGTTTTGCTTTTTCTTTATCCGTGTCTTTATCCTGAAATGCTATAAAGAAGTAAGCGTAGGCCAGATTTTGTTTATTGGCGTCCACTTCCTCAGGCTTGACTTTAGCAATATATTGCTCATATGCCATTTTTGCCGCAGCGTTATCTTTAGCCGATTGGCTGGCATATCCGATGCTATAATAAGCCGGCGCCCAGTCAGGCAATAAAGCCGTTACTTTGTTCCATGTCGTGATGGCGGATGACCAATCGTTAGCGTTTTGGTACGCTGTGGCCAATGAAACCAAGGACTGAGTGTCGTCAGGCTTTGCAGCAATCTTCTGTTTCAGCGCTTCAATTTCTGGATTAGTTGTCCCTGTTGTCGCAACCTGCGTCTGTTGAGTTTGAATTTTTGTAGTATCTGTTGTAGTTGTAGTCTGGGCAGTCATATAATTTGCTGCGATCAATGTAAGACCAAATACTAAGCTTTTAATTTTCATTTCCGTTTTCATAACCTTTCTATTTTAAGTTGAGTAATAGTCAACAACTACCTCTCCAACTCGCTGAAAGTTTAGAATAATTTAATTCTTTTAAATTATTTTTAAGAAAACTAAGTTATGATTTAAGAAAAATTAATGAAGTGTCTGGACAGATTGTCACTCTTCTGGCGAAATGCCTAACAGATAAAAGAAGACAGCTTGTACACGTGCGAGGAATTCGCGTGCGTGATTTCTGTAAAAGCTCTCATTCTTGGTCACATCCTGCGCATCAAAACCCAGTGCATTCATGCCGTTGTTGCGAGCAAAAAACAATGCTCTCAGATTGTGAAATCCCTGTGAGACGATAATCACGTTCTTTTCCTTGTAAACATTTTTGCAGCGTAAAATGCTTTTGTGGGTATTGAAACCCTTCGGGTCTTCTATGATGATATTTTCCGGAACGCCTTCGGTGTAGACCAAAAAACGTTTCATAGCGGCTGGCTCATCATAGTTTTCACTTTTCTCGCCGCTCACGATTATTTTTTTGATTTTGCCATGATGATACAATGTTCCAACCGCATCCATCCGGGCCGTAAAGTAAGGATTGGCAACGCCGGAACGCATTTTGGGAGAAGTTCCGAGGACCAGAGCGCAATCTCTTGGTGGAACTTTGCTGATTTTCGTGTAAGTTCTTCCGCTGGTAAGCGCAACGACCCAAAAGTTGGCTAATATCAACAGGAGAAAACCAAGCTCAATGAGCCTGAAAATAATCTTCAGAAAATCAGTAACCGCTTTTAACATTAATGGTACAAATCAAAATCTAAAGATACATCTTTGCTCATTGCTATGGAAACGCAAGGCAAAATTTTTCCCTGGCGTTTTTCATTTTCTGTGAGATATTCGTCCTCGGTCATTTCCACTTCACCGTCTGTGAGGTAACAGAGACAGCTGCCACAGATTCCGGATTTGCAGGAATAAGGCAGCTTGTAACCCAAATTCAATAATTGCTGAAGGATTTTGCGTTCGTTATTTTCCAGAATGATTCCTTCCTTTTCTATATGATTAAACTTGATTTTGATGTTCACATTTTCAATCAGCGGAAATTCTTTTTCAGTGGGATAAATATCTTCATTGAAAGCTTCGAACAACTCAAAATGAATATTTTTTTTCGGGATTCCGTGTTTGTAGCAGGCATTTGCGACGGATTTTATCATCGCGCCCGGACCACAGATCAAAACCTTGTCGGTGCTGTCCCAAATTGTCGATTCCTCGTCATCCTCGTCCAGATGAAGGATTTGGTTGATTATTAAAGAAATTTTCTTTTCATCCAATCGACCTTGAAACAATTTATCTTTAATTGACTCCTGTGATAAAAAATAATAAATTTCAAACCTTCCCGGATTTTCGTTTAGCAAATCTTCCAGCTCTTCCCGGAGGATGATATCGTCATAACTTTTATTGCCATAAAAAAGATATATTCTCGTTGATTTTTCCTCAAACAAAATATTCCTGATGTGGCTGATGATCGGCGTAATCCCAATTCCGGAAGCAAAAGCGATAATTGTTCTTTTCTCGTCCGGCCTGGGCGGGATGAAAAATCTTCCAAGCGGTTCGCTCACAGAAATGTAGTCTCCGATGTGGTAGTTCTGAAACAGGAAATGGGTAGAACTTGCATCACCATTGATTTTTATGGCGAGCTCAATTCTGTTTTCAAAAGGTGCAGACGTGAGGGAATAATCATTCTGAATCTCTTTCTCATTAAAGTGATATTTCAGTGTCACATATTGCCCGGCACGAAACTGATATTGGGATTTAAAAGCTTTAGGAATCTCGAGTTCCAGTGAAAAGGCATTTTTGGTGAGTTGCCGTTTTTTAACTATTTTTAGCCTGTGAAACTGAGGTTGATTGGCGATTGTTAATTGATTTTCCATTGTCAAAAATCAAATCTAATGAAAATTACATTAAGAAAAAATCTAAATAGTAAAGCTTAGTTTTTAATTTCAAATAAAATGAAACTATGAGAAAAATCCTAATATATTCCATTCTGTCAATCAGCCTTTTCGCCTGCAAGAAAAACGATGAAAAAGTGGCTGAAGCCGAAGCAAAAGAAGATTCGATTGCAGTAGAGCCGAGCAAAACTCAGGCAGATGTGGCAGAACTGAAAGAATTCTCTCCCGAACAAATGGCAGCTTTTATTCATCAAAAAAATCCGGATACGCTTTACGTGACCAATTTTTTCGCCACCTGGTGCGGACCGTGTATGCACGAGATTCCATTTTTCAAAAAAAAGATGGAAGAACTCGCTAATAAGCCTGTGAAATTCACTTTTGTGAGTCTTGACAATAAAACAGACTGGGCAACAGACGTCAGTGATTTTGCCGATGAATACGACATCCGCAATAATGTAATCCTGCTGAACGGCGCAGTTCTCAATCAGGATTTTTTCAGACAAAACTTCAAGGCCTGGGATGGCGGCGCGATTCCTTTTACGCTTATGGTCAAAGGTGATCAGGTGGATGAAACCGTGGGGTCAATGAGCCAAGGGATGCTGAACCAAAAGATCGAAAAATTATTGACGTACAACGCCTCGGCCACCGTAGCTTTAAAAAAGGAAAGGACAGCCATCGCCGGACCAAAAAAATCTTTGAAGTAGCAATTCATTTCTGATGGAAAAGTTTCCAATGCTGGTCAGCATTATAATTGTAGCGGCAATAGTTGCGTTTTTCATCAACCTCAATATCGGTTTTGCGACGCTTGATTTTTCAGACTTTCTAAACTCGGAATCCGACAATTTCCAGATTGCAGGATTCAGAATCAATCGGGCTTTAGGAATGCTTTTGGCTGGAATTGCGATTCCCACGAGTGGATTTCTTTTGCAGGAATATTTTAAAAATCCTTTGGCCGGGCCGGACGTTTTGGGCATCACATCGGTTTCCAGTCTGTTTGTCGCCGTCTACATTTTCTTTTCGCAGGATATTGTTATTCCGGACTTTTTGCAAAACAGTTTTATTAGCATATCTTCCATAAGTGGCAGCTTGGTTCTTATGATAATTTTGCTTTTATTTTCGGGGCGGTTTCGGGATAAAAGTTTCATCATCATTTTTGGATTCCTCATTTCGGCTCTGGCTGGTGCTGTGGTATCGTTTCTTCAGTTTTATGTGGAAAGTCAAAGCCTCAAAAATTATATGCTCTGGACTTTTGGAGCCAACAATCAGGTGACGCCCGTTCAATTGCTGATTTTATCATTTTTAATTATCAGCGGCCTGTTTTTCACTTTTAAATCCATCAAACCTTTGATTGGGAATGCATTCGGAATTGCCTACGCACAGAGTTTCGGCATCAGCCAGTCGAAACTGAAAATCAGTTTGATTATTGCTTCTTCCCTACTTTCAGCTTCAGTGACAGCTTTTTTGGGACCGATTTTATTTATCGGCGTCGTAGTTCCACATTTTTGCCGAATGATTTGGAATCCCGCACAACTCTGGCATCAATGGATTCTGAATATGATTTTAGGAATTTTAATAATGCAGGTTTTTTCAATTATTTCTGAATTGAGTCAGTTTCCAATTAATATTATTACAACGTTTTTTGGGATTCCTGTGATATTGTTGATGTTGATGAAAAAAGTATAATGCAAAATAAAAACTAAAATATTTGTCATTCCGAAGGAATCTAAAGATGCCGAGATTCCTTCGGAATGACAAAGAGAGGTTAATAAAAATGAATAATTTTCTAGAATTAAAAAACACAACAATTGGCTACGCAAATCCTTTGGTTTCGGAGATTAATTCTTCTTTGGAATTAGGCGAAGTTTGTCTGCTAATGGGAAGTAACGGGATTGGAAAAACAACTTTAATCAAATCCATTCTTGGACAAAAAAAGTTGATAAATGGCGAAATCTCGATCAACGGAAAATCGATTCAAAAATTAGATTCAAAAGAAATCGCTTCTCAAATCGCAATCGTTTTTTCAAAAGCTGCAATACCTGACAATTATACGGTTACAGATTTGATTTCGCTCGGAAAATACATTCACTATCCTTATTATTTTAAATTGAAGGAAAGTGATAAACAGGAAATTTCTGACATCATTAACAAACTTAATTTATCAGAATATCAAAACAAAAAACTAACTGAATTATCTGACGGGAACCTTCAAAAAGCCTTTATTGGAAGAGCTTTAGCTCAAAATTCTCCTTTCATTATTTTAGATGAACCAACAACTCATTTGGACGAAGAAAATAAACTGATGATCCTTTCTTTACTTAGGAATCTCGCCAAATCCGAGAACAAACTGATCCTTTTCTCTTCCCACGATTGGCGACTGGCAAAGGAATTTTCCGATAAAATCTGGTGGATCAAAGACCAAAAACTTATCAGCGGTGTTTCGGAAGAAGTGATCCTCAATAATGCCGAATTGATCCATCCAAAACTTTTAGAATTCAATCCCGATTTTCATCCGCCTGAAATTATTGCCCCGAAACTGGAGAAGGAAATGATGTTTTCTTATCTTCAGAAAAACTTCAGTTCTGACTTGTCGAAAGTTAGATTGACGTTTAAGGATACTATTTGGGAGGTCAATTTGGAGAACTTTTATGATCAGTGTCATAGTTTGCCTGAAATTAAACAACGTCTTGAAACATTGATAAAATCAAATGATCTGAATTAAATATATTTTTCAAGATTTTAATTGTTAGGATTTGCATAATAATTAAAACACTCATATTCAATAAGTTAAACATATCGACTTTAAAATACTATGCATGCATAGTATTTTTTTTATATTTGTATAGAACGCTTTAATATTCAAACTATGGAAAAGAAAAGCTCAGAAAAAGTAGAGAGTGTGGATCTGATGCTGAAATCAGCCTGGCTGGCGGTATCAAAAATGTATTCCGACCAGGCTTCTCTGTACAATTCTACCGCAGTTCAGGCACTTACGTTATTGAAAATTGATCCCAAAGAAGGCACAAGAAGTACAAACCTTGGTCCGAAAATGGCGATTGAACCTACCTCGCTGACACGGATCATCAAACTTTTGGAGGACAACGGCTATATCTACAAGGAAAAAACCACGACCGATAAAAGAGAAGTGATTATCAAACTGACAGACAAAGGCATCAATTCCAGAAACCTGTCGAAAGAAGTGGTTCTCAACTTCAACAAAAAGGTATTGGAACGGATTGCGCCGGAGAAATTTGAAATTTTCAAGGAAGTGATGACTGACATCCTGAAAATCGCCAACGAACTTAATTACAAAAAATAAATCTTAATAATGAACAGAAAAATAAAACACGTTACGGTGCTTGGTTCCGGCGTTATGGGTTCCGGGATTGCCTGTCATCTTGCAGGTAACGGCATTCAGGTTTTGATGTTGGATATGCCGCCGAAAGATTCGGAAAATGCCGACAGAAAAACGAGGAACAGCGTGGCGCAGGGTCATCTTGCCAACGCTTTGAAAAGTAATCCTTCACCAATCTATGACAAATCTTTTGCTTCCAGAATTACAGTTGGAAACTTTGAAGATGATTTGGAGAAAATCAAAAATTCGGATTGGGTGATTGAAGTGATTGTCGAGAGACTGGACATCAAACAATCGATGTTTGAAAAAGTGGACAAGCTTCGCAAACCTGGAACTTTAGTAACTTCTAACACATCAGGAATTCCGATTCATCTGATGTCGGAAGGAAGGTCAGAAGATTTTCAGAAACATTTCTGTGGAACGCATTTCTTCAATCCACCAAGATATTTGAAATTATTTGAAGTGATTCCAGGTCCGAAAACAGACAAATCCGTGATTGATTTCTTTATGTCTTACGGCGAGAAATTCCTTGGAAAAACGACCGTTCTTTGTAAAGATACGCCTGGATTTATCGGAAACAGAATTGGTGTTTATTCGATGGCGAAGATTATGGAATTGACAGAAGAAATCGGTTTAACTATTGAAGAAGCTGATTCCTTGACCGGAGATTTACTGAATCGTCCAAAAACCGGCACTTTCAAATTGGGAGATTTGGTTGGCTTGGACACAGCTTTCAATGTAACCAAAGGTCTTCAGGCCAATTTGAAAGACGACGAAATGGTTCAGGCGCTGAAAGCGTCCAAAACTTTGAATTATTTAATTGAAAATAAATTCCTGGGCGATAAAGCTAAAAAAGGGTTTTATTACAAAGAAAAAGATGCCGGCGGCAATGTGAATCGTTTCGTTCTTAATTATGAAACCCTGGGTTACGAACCGACAAAACAACCAAAACTTTCTATCGTTGCAACAGCGAAAGAAGCCGGAAGTTTGAAAAACCGTTTACCGATTTTGTTGAAAGACCAATCCAAAGCTGGAGAATTGATTAGAAAACATTTCGCTTCATTGTTTGCTTATGTTTCTCAAAGAGTTCCAGAAATCACCGATGTGTTCTACTCTATCGATGATGCGATGAAAACCGGGTATGCCTGGAAATACGGACCGTTCGAAAACTGGGATTTTGTTGGTGTTCAGAAAGGAATTGATTTGGTGGAAAGCGAAGGTTATAAAGTTGCTGATTGGGTTAAGGAAATGCTGGCTTCCGGAAACGAATCATTCTACAAATTGGAAAACGGAAAGCAGTTATTCTACAATCAGAATACAAAATCTTACGAGCCAATTCCGGGTCAGGATTCTTTTATTATTCTTAATAATATCAGAAAAGAAAAGACAGTTTGGTCTAATTCCGAATCTGCTTTGATTGACCTTGGCGACGGAATTTTGAACTTCGAGTTCCGTTCAAAAATGAATTCTCTTGGAGGTGGCGTTTTAGAAGGTCTTAATAAATCGATTGATATTGCTGAGAAAGATTACAGAGGTTTGGTTGTAGGAAATCAAGCTGATAATTTTTCTGTAGGTGCAAATCTCGCAATGGTAATGATGATGGCTGTTGAACAGGATTGGTATGAACTGAATATGGCCATCGCAATGTTCCAGCAGACTTCTATGAAGCTGAGATATTCCTCAATTCCGGTCATCGCTGCACCTTTCGGAATGACGCTTGGTGGTGGTTGTGAATTCTCTATGCACGCTGACAAAATTGTTGCTGCAGCGGAAACTTACATCGGTTTGGTAGAAGTTGGCGTTGGTTTGATTCCTGGCGGTGGCGGAACAAAAGAATTTGCGCTTAGAGCACTGAAAGGAACACTTCCAGACGATGTTAAGACTAATCATCTTCGAAATTACTTTATGAATATTGCAACGGCAAAAGTGGCCACTTCTGCTCACGAAGCAAAAGCAATGGGAATTTTGACAGATAAAGATATCATCGTCGTCAACAAAGACAGACAGATTGCTGAAGCAAAACGTCAAGCGATTGTTTTGGATGAATTAGGCTACACACCGCCGGTTCCTGAGAAAGTTAAAGTTCTTGGAAATGAAGCAATGGGAATGTTCTATGTCGGAACTGATCAAATGGTTGCAGGCGGTTATGCATCTGAACACGACAGAAAAATCGCGAATAAAATAGGTTACGTCATGACTGGCGGTAATCTTTCTGAGCAGACAGAAGTTTCTGAACAATACTTATTGGATTTGGAACGAGAAGCATTTCTTTCACTTTGTGGGGAAAGAAAAACACTTGAAAGGATTGGTGGAATGTTGAAAACAAGAAAACCGGTAAGGAATTAGAAGTGAGAAGTTAGATATTAGAAGTTAGATGAAAGCGCACAGATTACAAGATTTGCAAATTTGGAAAAGGTCGATGAATTTGGTTAAAGAAATTTACATCATCACCCAAAATTTACCGATTGAAGAAAAATTTGGATTGATTAGTCAGATTAGACGATGTGCAGTTTCAATTCCTTCTAATATTGCCGAGGGTGCAGGAAGAAATAATGTTAAAGAATTTATTCAATTTCTGGGAATAGCTTCTGGTTCTGCTTATGAACTTGAAACACAATTAATCCTTTTGTTTGAATTAAATTTTAAACAGGAAATCGAGATTACACCTTTAACAAATGAACTTGCTGAAATTCAGAAAATGATTTATTCATTTAAAACTAAATTAAATAACGGTTAGACTTTATTTGAAATTCTCAAATCTAATTTCTAACATCTAAACTCTAACATCTTCAAATAAATGGAAGCATATATAGTAACAGGATACAGAACAGCAGTTGGTAAAGCTCCGAAAGGTTCTTTGCGTTTTACACGTCCGGATGATATGGCGGCAACTGTAATAGAACGTCTGATGAAAGATGTTCCAAATCTTGATCCGGCTCGAATTGACGACTTAATTGTCGGTTGTGCAATGCCGGAAGCAGAGCAAGGATTGAATGTCGCAAGACTGATTTCATTAATGGGATTGGATACAGACAAAGTTCCGGGTGTGACAGTCAACAGGTATTGTGCATCGGGTTCAGAATCAATTGCGATTGCGGCAGCAAAAATCAAAGCCGGAATGGCAGAATGCATCATCGCCGGTGGCGCAGAAAGTATGTCTTATATCCCAATGGGAGGTTATAAACCAATTCCTGACACCGATTTGGCAAAATCAAATCCCGACTATTATTGGGGAATGGGATTGACGGCGGAAGCGGTTGCGAACGAGTTCAAAGTGGGTCGTGAGGAGCAAGACCAGTTTGCTTACAACTCTCATCAGAAAGCGATGAAAGCCATTCAGGAAGGAAAATTTGAGAATCAGATTGTTCCGATTGATGTAAAATATAATTTCCTTGATGAAAAGGAAAAAATTCAGACCAAAGAATATGCATTCAAACAAGACGAAGGTCCAAGAGCTGATACTTCGATTGAGGCTTTAGCAAAACTTCGTCCCGTTTTCGCAGCCAATGGTTCTGTAACAGCTGGTAATTCTTCTCAGACTTCTGACGGCGCTGCTTTCACAATGGTAATGTCAGAAAGAATGGTCAAAGAATTAAACTTAACACCAATAGCGAGACTTCTCTCCTATTCAACTGTTGGGGTTCCACCAAGAATTATGGGAATCGGACCAATGTATGCCATTCCGAAAGCTTTGGAACAGGCAGGTCTTAAACAATCTGACATCGATTTATTTGAATTGAATGAAGCGTTTGCTTCTCAATCCGTCGCCATTTTAAGAGAATTAAACATCAATCCAGAAATCGTCAACGTCAACGGAGGTGCAATTGCATTAGGACACCCACTTGGCTGTACAGGAACAAAATTAACCGTTCAGCTTCTTGACGAAATGAAACGCAGAAACAGCAAATACGGCGTTGTAACCATGTGCGTAGGAACAGGTCAGGGTGCAGCGAGTGTATTCGAACTTCTTTAATAATTATAGATTTTAAATTATAAATTTTAGATGAAATGAGCTTCAAAGAAGATAATTTGATTCAACATAAAACATTTGAATTTGCATTAAGTATAATTAAATTTTATACAATTTGTAAATCTCAGAATGAATATATTCTTTCAAAGCAGATTCTTCGTTGCGGAACTTCGATTGGTGCAAATGTAGAAGAAGCAATCGCTGCTCAATCTAAAAAAGATTTTATCTCAAAACTTTCTATTGCAAATAAGGAAGCGAGAGAAACAAAATATTGGTTGAAGCTTTATCAGTCATCAAATCTTGTACAGATTGAGGTTGATTCTTATTTAAAAGAAATTGAAAGCATCATTAATATTCTAACTAAAATTATCAAAACTTCATCTGAAAATTTATAACAGCGAATCTTACATTTAAAATTTATAATCTAAAATTTAAAATCACAAAAATATTATGTCAACAGAAATTAAAACATTAGACGGTGGCGAATTCTTAGTAAGGGATATTACTGCTCAGGAAATCTTCAGCATCGAAGAATTGTCCGAAGAACAAAAAATGCTTCGCGATTCTGCAAAAGAATTCATCGATAAAGAAGTGGTTCCGAACAAGGAAAGATTCGAGAAAAAAGATTACGCTTACACGGAAGAAGTAATGCGTAAAATCGGTGAAATGGGATTCTTGGGAATTGCTGTTCCGGAAGCTTACGGCGGATTGGGAATGGGATTCGTGACCACAATGCTGGCTTGCGATTACCTTTCCGGTTCTACAGGTTCATTGGCTACGGCTTATGGCGCGCACACCGGAATCGGAACTTTGCCAATTTTGCTATACGGAACCGAAGCACAGAAGCAGAAATATCTTCCAGACTTGGCTGCGGGAACTAAATTCGGAGCGTATTGCTTAACTGAGCCTGATGCAGGTTCTGATGCTAACAGCGGAAAAACAAGAGCAAAACTTTCCGAAGATGGAAAACATTACATCATCAACGGACAAAAAATGTGGATTTCCAACGCAGGATTTGCAGATACATTTACTTTGTTTGCTAAGATTGATGATGACAAAAACATTACGGGATTCGTTATCAACCGTTCTGAATTGGAAAACCCTGAAAGTCTGACTTTCGGAGAAGAGGAACACAAATTGGGAATCCGTGCGTCTTCTACGCGTCAGGTTTTTTTCAATGATATGAAAATCCCTGTTGAGAATCTTTTAGGCGAAAGAAACAACGGTTTCAAAATCGCTCTTAATGCATTGAATGTTGGTCGTATCAAATTAGCTGCAGCTTGCCTGGATGCCCAAAGAAGAATCCTGAATTACTCTTTGAATTATTCGACAGAGAGAAAGCAATTCGGAGTTTCTATCAATACTTTCGGAGCGATTCGCAAGAAGTTGTCCCAAATGGCGACAGGCGCTTTCGTGAGTGAAGCGGGTTCTTACAGAGCAGCAAAAAATGTGGAAGACAAAATCGAAGAATTGGTTGCTGGCGGAATGAACCACGAGCAGGCGGAACTGAAAGGTGTGGAAGAATTCGCAGTTGAATGTTCTATCCTGAAAGTTTTCGTATCAGATTTAGCACAACACACAGCAGATGAAGGCATCCAAATCTATGGTGGAATGGGATTCTCAGAAGATACAGCAATGGAATCTGCTTGGAGAGATTCAAGGATTTCCAGAATCTACGAAGGAACCAACGAAATCAACAGACTTTTAGCCGTTGGGATGCTAATCAAACGGGCGATGCAAGGCAAAATCGATTTGCTGACACCGGCGAAAAACGTGGCTAAAGAATTGATGAGCATTCCGTCTTTTGACATTCCTGATTATTCAGAATATATGTCTGAGGAAAAAGAAGTGATTAAGAATTTGAAAAAAGTATTCTTGATGGTTTCCGGTTCTGCACTTCAAAAATATATGATGGACATCGAGAAGCAACAGCATTTGCTACTAAACGCTTCCGAAATCCTGAACCAAATCTATATGGCAGAATCCGCCATCCTGAGAGCCGAGAAACATTTCTCAACAGATTCTGTGGAAGCAGCAATGGCAAGACTAAACCTTTACAAAGCGGTTGAAATCATCACAACCAACGCCAAAGAAGGTATTGTTTCTTTCTCAGAAGGCGACGAGCAAAGAATGATGTTAGCCGGATTAAGACGTTTTACAAAATATGTGAACACGCCAAATCCAATTGCATTGACGGAGAAAATTGCTTCTCATTTTATTGAGAAAGGTTCTTACTAGATTATCAATTTAATTATAAATAAACCCGCCTTGGAATCTGAAGCGGGTTTTATTTATGTGACCGTCACCTTCGAGCGATATAGGTTGTCACACTCGCCCGAGTGTGGGTATCAACTTCAGGCGTATGTGACAGGCACACTCAGGCGAGTGTGTCGTTTCATTATTTTTATTGGCTTATAAACTAAAAGTTGTTGCATTGACAGAACAATTGCCGCTCATTTTATTTAGAAAGGTTCTTATTAAAAAATCAATTTATTTATAACCAAAAGCGCCTCAGAAATATCTTAGGCGCGTTTGGTTATAAATATGAGTATTAAATTAATAAGAATGCAACTATTTCAATATCATTTCATATAGGATAATAACTATATTTTTCTTTAGTATTATGTATAAATTAATAAAAAATTTATACACTATTTATCTCTATTCTAACTGTTAAAAAACCAGAATTATCATTATAGCCTCCGCTGGCTTTTCTTGGATGAGGCTCATCATTTGCAACAAAATAGACTTCTGAATTATCATTATTAAAACGATATTCAATAACATCAATGCCAGTAAAATGCATTAACTTTATATCAGTACCGTCAATAATTTTTACTAAGAGACACATTTCATCTGCACCTGGCATCATATATACTGCACCAGCCGTTTTTCCACGACCTCGATGATTGCAATAAATATCTCTTGTATGAAACCATTGTCCAGAAGGAATTATACGAATAAATTCTTTTGAGTGAAAAGAAGGTTGTGCTTTTTGCCAGGTAGAGGTTTTTGCATCAACATTCATTGTAAAAGTGGCCATAATTATAATCTTTAAGTTTTGTATATTAGTATTGTTTTTCCTTTGTGAGATTTTCTTGTTCCTCCCTAAATGTGTTATATTTTTCTATTGTGTTGGTAATATTTTTCCATCTTTATAGTAATGATGATAAGTTAAATTTCCATTTTTATCATAAGAAAATGCTTCCTTAATCTTCTCATTTTCATCCAAAAAATTTTTAAATCTTAATTCTCCCGTATCAAGATAATATCCTTCAACTTTAATTTTTTTCCCATTCTGAAAAAAAATTACTGCTCTTGTATTCCATTTCTCATCAATTTTTTCTTCGGTTCTATTTTCTGAATCTGAACCATTGGAACTGCTGTAATGTTTAACCGTTGATGAGTTTCCTTTAAAAGTTGATGTTTTTGGAATAAGAGAAACATCAACTATAGTTGCAGATGAAAATGTTTGTCCTTGAAATACTATTTTGTTTTTTAATCTTAAATTCAAATCATCGATCATCTTTTGTGTAATTTCATATGGAACCGTATCATCATCATTTCCATTTTCATCAACTCCGCCATATCCTCCATACAACTTTTTACCGTCTTTACTGACAGCTCTAATGTTAAAAAGCGATTTAGTACTACCTGAAAGCTCAAAAACCCAAGTATAAGTTTTCTTCTTTTCATCATTTATTGAATTTCCCGCATTTTCAATTGGTCCTTTTACTCTTACGATAACCCCCGGAACACTTGCAAAGGTTTTGGGTTTTCCGTAGCATCGACTAATTTTTTTAGCACCAATTCCTGAAGATGTACACTCTGTAGAACCCTGTCCAAAACCAAATATACAGGACAGTAATAATCCAAAAAATAACATTTTTGTTTTCATATTTTTATTTTTTAATAAATTGTTGTAAGTACTAATGTGTCTTTTTTCAGCTTAAAAAATTCTTCAAATAATTCGGGATTACTTATGTTTTCCACAGCTTTTTGATATGACACTTCTTTCTTTTCTTTTTGACCTTTGGAAAGATATTCGAGATATAGAGTTAAATTGCAAAAGTTTAAAACCTCTTCTTTGTTCGTTGTAGGATTAAGAATTGAGAAGATAGAATGTTCTCCTAATTCGTAAACAAAAAAGGTTTTTTCCGCATTTTCAATTTCGGTTCTAAGTAAAACTTTGTTTTCTCGATTAAGTTGTTGGGCATTTAACGATATTAAGTTGAATATTGTTAAAATGAATAGAGTTTTCATAGCAATGTATTTTTAATACCTCAAAGCTATATCCAAAGACCTTCAACACGATTATACATTTCCCTAATCTTTCTCTAGGATTTTTCCTAGTGAATCAAGGAAAATTTATTTGTAATTTTGATTGATGATGAAAAAATTACTTACTTCAATATTATTGTTTATCGGACTTTGGATTACTTCCCAAGTGAAAGGTGACACTATGTTTGTCAATGGTGCCAACTGGATTCCTGTTTTTTCTAAATCATCATACTTTATCGATACGACCAATTCCAAAAGTGTTTTCGAGATCGCCGGAATGAAGCATGCATTCCAGAAATGCCAAAACCAGCAAAACCTGATCCTTAAAAGACAACCGAACTCCGTGTGGATTCATTCGATTATTAAAAATACAGGTAAAGCTGATGAATATTGGCTTGGTGTTTATTCCCTGCTTGATACACTTTCCGTTTACAGAAAAACAGGTAATGGTTTTGCTTTGCTAAAAAAGTCCGTAATGTCGGACCTAAAGAAAATAGAAAATCCCGAAGTCAGATTTCATCACACACCAATTTTCCTTAACAAAAATGAAACTGCGGAACTTTATTTGAAGATTAATCACAGCAGACATTATCTTGATGCTTATGCAGATTTTACAACTGTCACAGATAATCTGGTATGGGAAACCGGTTTTTATTGGGAGATTGGTTTTTTGTTGGGAGCCGCTTCCATTATAGCTTTTCTCAGTCTGTTGTGCGGGATAATTCTTCGTAAACGGTATTTTTACTTTTATACAGTCTATCTCATATTCTTAATCACAATTATCCTTCGGGAAGAATTATTCATTAACATCATAACCGTTCCATTTCTTCACGATACACTTTATCGGAGCAATTCTCTTTTTATTCTAATGATTGTGATGGGCCTCGGTCTCAGATTGATAATTTTTCTTTCAGAGATCAGGGATAATTCAGAAACTATATTTAAAATGCTCAACTTTATAGGAAATATTCTAATAGTATTCGGCATTTTCAACAGTTTTTGGTTTTATGTTAATTATGAAAACGTTTCGTTTGACAGCCGTTTTTATAATTTCATTTGGAACACTACTATCGTTTTGTGCTTCTTTTCAGTGCTCGTGGAGGTAAGCATTTTATTTTGGTGTTTTATCTGGAAAAGAAGGTCGTTGACAGGAATTTTATTTTCATTCTCGTATCTAATCGTTAATCCAGTAACATTCTATTTTAACTTCTCAAAAGATTTTGGAGGATTGCGAGACATCAATCACCCAAATTATTTCTACTACATCTTTTTTCTTGAAAGTTTCGCCTTGGGAATTGTGGTAGCTTACAATTATCGCAAGATTAAATCTCAATATATATCAACTTTGGAAGATAAACTGAAACTGGAAGAAGAAAACAGCAAAATAAAACAAATGGAGGAAGAGAAAATCAAGCAAAGCATCTTGGAATCTCACGAGCATCTTCTGAAAAACCTTTCCAAAGACCTGCACGACGATATAGGACAAAAATTGAGCATCATCAATTTCTCTGTGGAAAATCTAAGATTTGCAATGTCCTCCAAAGAATCAATTAACGAGATAAGAAGTTCTATTTTGGAAATATCGGATTCTGTAAGAGACCTTAGTCATTGGCTAAATGACTTCAGTATTGGTAAAAATACCATTGATGAAATCATACTGAATGAGGTGGAACGCATCAGAAAAACAAACATTATAAAAATTAATTTAAAAAAAATAAATCATCCATCAGAAAACTATGAAACCAACACAGAAGAAAACATCATACTTTACAGATGTTTCCAGGAGAGTATTAACAACATCCTAAAACACTCTGATGCTACCCAAATCAATATTTTAATTGATTATACAGATACATTATCTATCAGCATTGAAGACAATGGAAATGGTTTTGATATCAACAACCAATTCGGAAACGGCATCAAGAATATAAAAGAAAGAGCAAGTCTCATTGGATATTCTTGTTCAATACAATCTAATCTGGAAAAAGGAACCAAAATCTCAATCTACAAAAAATGATAAATTTAGTAATAACTGATGACCATAAGATTCTGAGACAAGGCATTATAAAACTTCTAAAAAACCTCGGCGATTACAATATTCTTGCTGAGCTTAATGATGGTGAAGAACTGCTTCGGAATTTTGGGACTCTCAAAGAAAAAACAGACCTCTTTATATTAGACCATTCGCTTCCTAGAAAAAGCGGAATAGAAGTCCTCACAGAGCTACAATCTATACTGAACGAAGAAAAATTTCTTATCCTTACACAAAATGATTCTGTAAATATCAAATCTCAATTTTATAAATTGGGAGCCAGGGGCTTCTTATCTAAAACCTGCACAGGAGAAGAACTAAAAGAAGCTATTGAACAAATCATCAACACCGGATATTTCAATCTTCAGGAGAATATGAAAATGTTGAGAAAAAATGACCCTGAATTCAGTCCAATTTTCTTCCTTAGTAAAAAAGAACTGGAACTGATAAAATGGATTTGCTGTGAGGAAGAATATACTTATGAACAAATCGCATCCAAAATGAATATCAGTATAAAAACAGTAGACTATTATCGGAATAACCTGTTCGAAAAATTCAACATCAGCTCAAAAACAGGATTGGTTTTATTATCTCATAAACATAAACTTACACCTCCATTTTTGTAGAAAATGTCAATAATTTAATACAAAACCTATTTTCTGTCCATTATCCAATTGCATTGACAGAAAAAGTTGCCGCTCATTTTATTGAGAAAGGTTCTTACTAATTAATCAATTTGATTGAAATAATAAACCCTCTGAAATTTTCGGAGGGTTTGTTAGTTAAGATAATACTCAGATATTTTCGGGAGTTCAGCTATTCTTGGATTACTGAAGAACAATTGTTCTCGACTTGGATGTAATCTTTGATAATTAGAAAAGTCAGAGACTTTTTCTTTTGTATAGATAAGATACATTGTATTTCTTCTTTGCTTATCAAAACTTGTAGCTATTGTGTTAGTTGTATCAATTTCTGCTTTGTGAGTTTTTATTTCGAAAGAACTTACATATCCAATCTCAGCTAAAATTTTTTCTTCAGACATCGTTAGAATTTTTTCTCCTATTGATTCTGCTAACTCAAAAAATTCATCTTCTAACTTTCTAAAAAAAGTAAGGTCTAAGTTTTTTTCGCTCAAAATGAAACCCTTATTTCCAGTTTCAAAGAAGACATAGAAATAGCTTTTGCCGTCGAATTTATAGTTTGTCATTTTCATTAGATTTTTTATTGTTAAAATGGAAAATCACATTCATAATTTGTATTTTCATTCTTGGTTGGGATAGGAATCAATTGCATTTTGAATTTATAAAATTCCTCTTCAATTACTGTTTTATATTTATATTGATTTAGATTTGTCATTTCTACTTTTATTCCTTTTAGCCTATAAACGGTTAGTTTTTCTAATTCCCTTAATGTTGTTAAATCAATATTGAAATTTTTAACCTTATTAATTGACCATAATATATATTCAGGATTTCCACCTATAACATAATTTCCTGAATTGAAATTTTGTAGATTTTCAATTATTCCAAACCAATTTGGTTTAAAAAAGTGGTTAAAATATATTTCTATTTTTTCAGATAAATTGCCAAGATAAACTTGATTTTCTTTTGAATAAGGTTTAGTTACATCAAAAATTTCTGGAATTATCTCAATTTCATTTTCAAATATTTTAAATTCACATAATAAAAATTCGTCAGGTTTAGGAACTAATTCAGCATTTAAACATCTGACTAAGAAACTCTGAAATTGTTTTTCGTCAATTTTTGCAGTTCCTTGATATATTTGCTTTAATGTCAAGCCTTTATTTATGCCAAAATTGAAATTATCATTAACGGTCATAATTTATTTACTATTATGATGAATTTTACAGTTTGGTAGCACTTTTTTTAATTCCTCAACATCTTTGATATTTATTGGATTATTAAAAATTTGCAATTCTCTTAAATTTATTAGTCTCTCAATTGGCTTTATATTTTTTATATTATTTCCATTTAAAAGAAGAATTTCCAAATTAATTAAATTTTTTAAAGGTTCTATATTTAATATTTCATTTTTTTCTAATCTTAAATGTTTTAAAACGTTCAATCTTTGAAGTGGCTTAATATCAGAAATATTATTCCCAAATAAATCAATATATTCAACATCTAATAAATCTTTTAACGGTTGAATATCCGTAATTTTGTTTAGAGGTAAATGGATTTTTTCCAAACTTTTTAATCTGCTTAATGGATGAATATCGGAAATCCAAGAATTGATACCAATTATTGATTTCAAACTTAATATATCTTTTAACTCATTATTATTGTGTAAATAATGATTAAACTGTCTAACATTATCGTATTTATAATTATTTTGATGATATAAATTGTACCTAAAAATTTTCTTCCAATCCTTATCTAAACTTTTCCACCAGTTATGTTCTTCTTTATTTTCTGGAAATAAATCTTTAATTATTTGATATAATTCTTTTAGCATTTTTTTATGATTATTTTTTAAATAGCTTTTTCAGCTAACATTGATATAAGAAGTTTGTTACTGTAATTTTGTAAGTTATCAAATTTTAATATTCAACTCCAATCGCCCACCAAACCCCAGTTCAACAATCTTTTGAAGCGTAGATATTCTTGTTTTTTTCAGATTATTTTCAATTTTAGAAATATAAGATTTAGTTGTTCCAACCTTTTCCACCAATTCTTCTTGTGTTATTCCCAATTCCAAACGGGTGTCGTGGATGAGCGCACCTATTTTAAAATTATCATACCCCGCTTCCAATTCATCACGTTCTGTTGTGCCACGTTTGCCGTAGTTTTTCTCTTTAAACTCGTCAAGAGTGGTTAGATTTTTAATTTTCTACATCTTTTTTGTGTTAACAACGGTGTCGTTAAAATAGATTATAACAAAAATATAAATCCTGATCAAATAATTATTGCGGAAATCCATATTTCAAAACAAACTCAACTGAATCCCACCATTCCCTTTCATCGGCTTCGCATCACCAAAAACAGTTTTCCCACCGAATCGCCAGGAGTTTTGTCGCTCCTCTTCTATCACTTTTTCAAGGCTAAAATCCGGCGTGAATTGCTCTTCATTTTTTACGGCAATCTCGTGTAACTTTTTAATGGCAAGATTCTTATCCGTGTTCCCCAACTTAGCTTTCTCAATGCCGGTTCGCAGGATAGAAATCGTTTCGTCATAAGTTTTGGTCGGAACAGGAAACGGATGACCGTCTTTCCCGCCGTGCGAAAAAGAAAAACGTGCAGGGTCTGTAAATCTGGAAGGCGCCCCATGAATCACTTCACTCACTAAAGCCAGAGATTGCATCGTACGCGGACCAACACCTTTTAGCATCAGCAAATCTTCAAAATTCTCAGGTTCGTTTTCCCTCGCGAGCCAAAGAATATTGCCGAGTTTTTTCATATCAACATCACTTGCTAAAACTTCGTGATGAGCAGGCAAAATCAAACGCTGGAAATCCTGCATCCATTTCTCAGAATCGGTTTTCGTGATGTCAACTATTCCGTTTCTGTTTTGTTCTGCTTCGGAAGATGTGAGGTTGAGAATGTTGCCACGATTAACGCCGGAGATTCCCGTGTGAGGCTCATTCACAAAAGAAGTTACATTTTCTGACAGCCAATGATAGCGTCTCGCTGTTCCGTCAGAATCGTGCATCCCTTGCTGGACAACCGCCCAGTTCCCCTGGTCTGACAAAATAAAATTATGCAGATAAAGCTGGTAACCATCTTGGATAGCCGTGTTATCAACCTTCGCAGACAACTTACTGCAACGCACCAATTCATCGCCATTCAACCCAGTCGAATCTGCAATTCTCAACAATTCATTCGGTGCATCTTTGGAGAATTTTCCTTTTCCTCCAGCAATGTAAATTCCAAGCGATTTAGAGTTAGGATTAATGGCCCGTTTCAACGCTCCCATTACGGAAGTCGTAATTCCGGAAGAATGCCAATCCATTCCCATCACTCCACCAAAACTCTGGAACCAAAACGGGTCGGCCAATCGTCGCAACACTTCATCTTTTCCGTAATCTGCAAGAATCACTTCCACAATAGCCAACCCAAGTTTTGACATACGCTCATACAGCCAAGGCGGAACCTGACCGTAATGCAATGGCAAATCTGCAGTTCCGGAACGTTTCATTTTTTATTTTTTTAACCACAAAAGTCACAAAAGAATGATGTGGAATTTAATCTTTTAAAATTACAAAAGTCAGTATTATCAGTTTATTTATTCTTTTCAACATTAGAAAAATATCTAAAACTTTTGTGACTTTTGTGGTTAAAACTATTTCTCGAAAAAAGCATTCAGATTTTCAAGATTCTTTTTATCACTTCCAGCAAAAACTTCTTTGTCTGTGATAAAAACCGGACGTTTCAAAAAACTGTAATGGTCAAGAATCAACTTTTTAAAATCCTTTTCTTTCAAAGAACTCACATCAATTCCTCTTTCCTTGATTTGCGTCGATTTTTTACTGAAAAGCGCTTCGTAAGATTTCATTTTGTCGTACATCTCTTCCAGTTCCGCTTCGGTGATAGGCTGTGATTTGATTTCTCGCAGTTCCCAATCAGAAAGGTCAAGAGGTGTCATTATCTTCTTGTTGGTTCCGCAGGTTTTGAGATAAAATACTTTTTTCATTATTCAGAAATTCGGTTTTACATCTCAAATTTACGGAAATAATTTGGGCGTGTCCCTTTGTCCCGAAATTTTAGGAACAAGCGGTTGCGCTTTTCGCTCATAGGTTTTGATTTTCCATTCCTTAGCCAAAGCAAAAAAGCAAAACGATAACCGCTGCAATCGCTCACGCATTTCCATAATTCTGCCGTATGGAAATTAAAAATTATCAAGTTAAGCAAAGTTTTTGCTGAGCTCCGTAGGAGCGATACTTTCCAACACATTTCTGCCGAATCTCAATATTCTTACCTATTTTTGATATACAAAATGAATAGAATGGAAAACAAACCTGTAACGTTTCAATTTATTTCCGAACCAACGGATGTCAACTTTGGTGGCAATGTTCACGGCGGAAGCGTGATGAAATGGATAGACCAGGTGGGCTATGCCTGCGCCAGCAACTGGTCAGGAACTTATTGTGTCACGGTTTATGTCGGAGGAATAAGATTTTATAAACCTATTAAAATCGGGGAAATCGTGAAGCTGGAATCTAAGGTTATTTTCACAGGAAATTCCAGTATGCACATCTCGATTGACGTGTTTTCCAGGAATGTTAAGGAGAAGAAATTCGAGAAGCGAACGCATTGTATCATTGTCTTTGTGGCTGTTGACGAAAACGGGAAATCCGTAGAGGTTCCGAAATGGATTCCGGTTACAGAAAAGGAAATCCAGATGGAACAATATGCCATCAAGCTGATGAATCTCCGACGCGATATCGAAGATGAGATGAAACCGTTTTTGTAAATCGATCGATTAAATAATTTATAATTAAAAAATGGCAATCCATAATCATTACAAATTGACCCAGATTTAACAATCCAAATGATTTATTATGAATATCAAGCTTTAATTTTGCGAGGAAATTAAAAATATATTCAATTGAACAAAAAAATTATCAGTTTACTTGCTCTATCATTAGCAGTCAGTATCAATGCACAGGTCTTCAATGCAGGTTTCGAGAATAACAACGGTACGCCATTGTCTCAGTTCAAAACAATCAATGCAGATGGATTAACGGTTCCGGAATGGGGACAAGTTCAGGAATTCAATGAAAAAGCGTGGATTCAGTTTTACGATGGTTATGACAACAAGATTGCCTTCAGCACATCTTACTATGATCCGGAAGGTCAGGCGAATGATTGGTTGATTACACCAGCCATCACCATTCCCAACACAGGCACGCCGACACTTTACTGGAAGGGAAAATCCTATGATTTCGAATACACAGATTCTTATGCTGTGAAAATTTCTGAAACCAATAACAACCAGGAATCGTTTACCACTACACTGACGCAGATCGATGCTGAACAACCTTTCGACTACGCGGGTCATACCTTAGATTTATCAGCTTACAAAGGGAAAACCATCTATCTGGCCTTTGTCAACAATACCAACAGCGGAACATATCTCGCTTTGGACGATTTGTACATCAGCCAATCTGCGAATTGCGTGATGCCTTCATTAGATGGATTTTCGGTTTCCAATCTTAAACCCAATTCCGTGACTGTTGATTGGTCGGCAACCAGCGGAATCACCAATTACGACACAGGTTTGACAACTTTTGACACCTCCGTTGCTTCAAAAGGTATCACTTCTGCAAAGACTAAAAATTTCGATAATCTGCAATCCGGAAAAAGATACCAGTTCTTCCTGAAAAATGCCGATTGCGGCTCGGGCTGGGCTGGACCAAAGTCCATCTGGACACCAACCGAACTTCCCTATTCCTACGATTTTGAAAAAACTGTGGAAAATTATGGTGAATATGATTCGGACGGCTGGGCTTCTACCACGTGGCTGATGGGCGACAATCAGGCAGTGGCGCAAAACGGAAACGGCTATGCGTACAACAACACCAGCACCAATAACGCCGGCAAAAATGACTGGTTGTTCTCCTATCCTATCTACCTGAAAAGCGGTGAAACGGTAACGGCCAAATATTATGCTTCCGTAGGGAATGCTTCTGCCGATCCAGTAACGTTGAAAGTGGCTGTGGCTAGCGCTCCGGACAAGAATAACATCATTGAAAATCTTCGGACGCAAACGGTTTCGGAGGAAACTTACACAGAATATACGGTGAGTTATACCGCGACGGCCGATCAGGTTTATTACTTCGGATTCGGGAATACGACGCCGAAAGTTGCCGTGACAACGGCTTTGAGATTGGACAACATGAGTTTTACAAAAAGCAACTTGGCTGTGAATGATGTGACTAAAACCAATATCAGATTGTATCCAAATCCTGTTGTGGATCAGTTGAATATCAAAACTGATGACATCATCCAATCGGTTCAGATTTATGCTCTGGACGGAAAGTTACTGAAAACCATTCAAGGAAATGCAACTGTTGTTGATTTTAAAAATTATCCAAAAGGTTCTTACTTGCTGAAGATCGAAACCAATAAATCCGTTACAAGTCAGAAAGTTATCAAATAATTTTAATGAAGTTGGTTTAAAATTGATAAATTTTCAAGAAAAATTATTGCAGAATTAAAAATCATTTCTAAATTTGTCCCAATGAAACTTATGAACAACAAAAACTGGTGGTGGCTTTCAAACTCTTTGTCGGGTCTGAAAGGATTATCGGTGTTCTGAATTCTGAACTAACTATAACTCAATCATAATAAGACTTTGACAAATTTTGTTGAAGTCTTTTTTTATTAATGACTTCGACAAGCTTTAATAAAAATGAAAATTATTTAAAATGAACCTGGAAAATACAATTTCTATAAAAACGATAGTAAAAACTCAACTGGCTGACCTGTACACGCCCATTGGGATTTACCTTCGTCTCCGCGATCAGTTTCGGGATACGATTCTTTTAGAAAGTGCTGGCAATCAGAATTTAGAAAATTCTTTTTCTTTCATCTGTGTCAATGCCATTGCCGGAATCGAAATCCGGAATTATGATGAAGCTGAACTGAAATTTCCATTGGAAAATCCAACTAAAATCAGTGTGAAAAATGAAAAATTATCTGATTTGATGCAGGAATTCTCCAATTGTTTTAAACCTGAAAAACCAAATCACGAGATTGGAAAACAGGCTCAGGGATTTTTTGGCTATACAAGTTACGACGCGATTCCGTTTTTTGAAAATATCAAATTCAAGGAACAATCGGAAGACAATAAAATCCCTTTGATGCGTTACCGTTTGTATCAATACGTGATTGCGATCAATCATCACAATGATGAAATGTTTTTGATTGAAAATAAAATCAATGGATTGAAATCCGAACTTTCAACATTAGAAAGTATTATCAATCAAAAAAATGCACCAGTTTTCCCATTCGAAATTACTTCAGAAGAAACATCAAATCTAACCGATGTAGAATATCTGGAATCCGTAGAATTTGCTAAGAAACATTGTTTCCGTGGCGATGTTTTTCAATTGGTGTTGAGCCGAAGATTTGAACAGAAATTCCGGGGTGACGAGTTCAATGTTTATCGAGCTTTGCGGAATATCAGTCCTTCGCCCTATTTATTTTTCTTCGATTATGGCGATTATAAATTAATGGGTTCCAGTCCGGAAAGTCAGTTGATCATCAAAAACGGAAAAGCGATTATTCATCCGATTGCAGGCACTTTCAAGCGAACCGGAAACATTGAGAAAGATCTGGAATCTGCAGAAGAACTCAAAAAAGATCCGAAGGAAAATGCCGAACATACAATGTTGGTAGATTTGGCAAGAAACGATTTGAGCATTCACGGGAAAAATACAACGGTTTCAAAACTGAAAGAAATTCATTTTTTCTCCCACGTGATTCATATGGTTTCCGAAGTTGTAACCGATGTTCAAGAAGACCAAAATCCTTACGAAATGATTGCAACCACTTTCCCACAAGGCACTCTGAGTGGTGCGCCAAAATACCGTGCAATGCAGTTGATTGACGAACACGAGAAAACGTCCAGAAGTTATTATGCCGGTTGCATCGGTTTTGTCGGCTTCGACGGCAGTTGCAATCAGGCGATTATGATTCGAACTTTCCTAAGTAAAAACAATACTTTATTTTATCAAGCCGGAGCCGGAATCACCGCAAAGTCAGTTGCTGAAAGCGAGTTGCAGGAAGTTAGTAACAAATTAGGCGCTTTGAAAAAAGCAATTACAAAAGCCGAAAGAATTGTTAATGGTTAATTATTAATTGTTAGACAATGAAAGAAAATAATATTATAAAAAAGAAAAGTTTTGATTTTGCTGTTCGAATTATAAAGCTTTATCAATATATGGCAAATGATAAAAAAGAGTATGTATTGAGTAAGCAAATTTTACGAAGCGGTACAAGTGTTGGCGCAATGGTTAGAGAAAGTGAACACGCTCAGAGCAAAGCAGATTTCATTCATAAATTATCTATTGCTCAAAAAGAAATTAATGAAACTTTATACTGGTTAGAACTATTTCAAGCTACAAATTATCTTTCTTCACAAGAATTTGAAAGCATCAACGAAAATGCTGTTGAAATTATAAAATTAATTACCAGCATAATCAAGACAACTAAAAATAACAATTAACAATTGATAATTAACAATTATGATATTAGTCTTCGATAATTACGATAGTTTCACTTACAATCTGGTTCAAATCATCGAACAAATTGTAAACGAAAAAGTTGATGTTTACAGAAACGACCAAATTCCTTTGGAAGACATAGAAAAATATGACAAAATCATTCTTTCTCCAGGACCCGGAATTCCCGAAGAAGCTGGAATACTGTTAGAAGTGATTAAAAAATATGCACCAACTAAATCCATTTTCGGAGTTTGTTTGGGTCAGCAAGCGATTGCCGAAGCGTTTGGCGGAAGTTTGATTAACCTTTCCGAAATCTACCACGGCGTAGCCACTGAGGCTTTTCAGATCAATGCACACCAGATTTTCAATGGTTTGCCGGAAACTTTGGAAGTTGGACGTTATCATTCCTGGGCCGTGAATCCTGATGATTTTCCCGCAGAATTGGAGATCACCAGCGTCGACAAAAACGGAATGATTATGAGTTTGCGCCATAAATCGTATGATGTGCACGCCGTCCAATATCATCCGGAAAGTATCTTGACGCCGGACGGGAAAAAGATTTTAGAGAATTTTTTATTGAATTAAAATGAAAATCTTAAGCTGGAATATTGAAAGACCAAAAATTTATCAGAAAGGAAAAATCAATTTTATAAAAGAATTAATTTCATCTGAAAACCCCGATTTGATTTTTTTAACGGAAACCAATCTGTTAGTAGATTTTGGAAGTGAATATTTTAGTATTCATTCCACGAAATTACCAAGTTTTCAAGAGGGTCAAAACTATAATACAATGGAAAATCGAGTTAGCATTTTTTCAAAGTATCCATTTATAGAAACATTAGCAACTTATGATAAATATACTGCACTTTGTGGAAAAATTGATACGGAACACGGAGCAATAATTTTATACGGAAGTATCATTGGAAGTTTTGGTGGAAAAGATTTTCATTTCGAAAACGATTTGAAAAATCAAAAAAATGAAATTGAAAAAATAAAAGGAAGCGTTTTTTATTCAGGTGATTTTAATATTTCATTTTCAGGTTTTAAATATCCAAGTGCAAAAGTGATTACTGAAACGAGAGATTTTTTTGAACAACAAAATTTAGAAATTTTAACCAAAGACAATCCTGACTGCGCCATTCATATTTTGATAAATAATGATTTTCTAAAAAACAAAAAAGTAACAAGCAAAATGATAAAGATCGACCGAAAAATATCAGATCACAATGCCGTTATCTGTGAAATAGAAAATTTGGAAAAATAATCACCACACAAAAACTTCCATCTTCAATCACCCAACTTCAAACAAAAATTATGAAACAAATCCTACAATATCTTTTCAATCACCAGACTTTGACTAAAGCCGAAGCCAAAGCCATTCTGATTGAAATTTCACAAAATAAATTCAACGAAAGCGAGGTCATTTCTTTCATCACCGTTTTCCTGATGCGAACCATTACACTGGAAGAACTCACAGGTTTCCGCGAAGCATTATTGCAATTGGCAAAACCAGTCGATTTGGGAACTAAAGACTTGGTCGACATCGTTGGAACTGGTGGCGACGGGAAAAATACCTTCAACATTTCTACTTTAGCGAGTTTCATCGTTGCCGGAACCGGACAAAAAGTCGCCAAACAAGGCAATTACGGCGCGTCGTCCATTTCCGGCTCGTCCAATGTTTTGGAAGAATTAGGTTATCAATTCAAAGATAATTCCGACGATTTGAAAGCTGATCTGGAAAAAGGAAACATTTGTTTTCTGCACGCACCGATGTTTCATCCCGCTTTGAAATCGGTGGCGCCATTCAGAAAACAGCTCGGACTGAAAACGTTTTTCAATCTTCTGGGACCGTTGGTGAATCCTGCGCGTCCAGATTTCACAATGATTGGTGTTGCGAATCTGGAAATTGCAAGAGTCTATCAATATCTTCTGCAAAAGCAGAAAAGCGAGTTTATGCTCGTTCATGCTTTGGATGGTTATGACGAAATTTCATTGACCGACGACACCAAAATTTTCAATAAAATTGGGGAAAAAATCTATTCTGCAGAAGATTTGAAATTCAAAAATGTTAATCCTGATAGTATTTTTGGAGGCCACACCAAGGAAGAATCAGCAAAAATATTCATGCAAATCCTGGAAGGAAACGGAACCAACGAACAGAATTCTGTCGTTCTTGCGAACGCATCCATCGCTCTGGAAAATACAGGAAAATATGGAAATTACGACGATTGTCTGGCTTTAGCAAAAGAAAGTTTGGAAACCGGAAAAGCGTTGAAAAGTTTGAAAAATATTATTAATTAAAAATTGGGAAACCACAAAAGTCACAAAAGTTGCTAAAAACTTTTTAGGCTTTATATAGATCAAAATGCAATTGAAATCTTTTGTGACTTTTGTGGTCGAAAAAATAAAATGAACATCCTAGATAAAATCATCGAACGAAAAAAACAGGAAGTTGCAGATGCAAAATCAAAGATTTCCATTGAACAACTGAAAGATTCAGCATTTTTTGGAAGGAAAACATTTTCCTTGAAAGAAACCATCAAAACAAAATCCGGAGTCATTACTGAATTCAAAAGACAATCGCCGAGCAAAGGCGTTATCAATGATCGGGTTTCACCTTTAGAAGTTGTTTCTCAATATGAAAAATTTGGAGCAAGCGCAGTTTCTATTTTGACGGATCAGGATTTTTTCGGAGGAAGTTTTGAAGATATTTTGAGTGTCAGAAATCACATTAACATTCCAATTTTGAGAAAGGATTTTATGATTGATGAATATCAGTTTTATGAAGCCAAATCCAGTGGAGCTGATGTTATTTTGTTGATTGCGTCCTGTCTTTCTCCAACTCAGGTTTCGGAATTTACAGAGTTGGCGCATTCTCTCGACCTCGAAGTTTTACTGGAAATCCACTCGGAAGATGAATTAATTCACATCAATAAAAATGTCGATTTCGTTGGCATTAACAACAGGAATTTGAAAAATTTCAAAGTCGATTTGCAGCATTCCGTGGATTTGAAGAATCAGCTTCCAAACGATATTTTATCAATTGCAGAAAGCGGAATTTACAATGAAGAAGATTTCAAATTCCTGAAGGAAAAAGGTTTCGACGGATTTTTGATGGGCGAATATTTTATGAAAAATGAAAATCCGGGAAAGAAATTCTATGAATTTATTTCTAATGTAACAGTGTAACAGTTTATCAATTTAACAATGTCTGAAAACCGTCAACCAAAAACCATCAACCAAAAACCAAAACTAAAAGTCTGCGGATTAACAAAACTCAATCAGATTCAAGAATTGATTGATATGAAAGTTGATTTTCTGGGATTTATCTTTTATGAAAAATCACCAAGATATGTTCTGAATCATTTGAGTTTAAAGAAAATTTCAGAAATCAATCATCAAGGTAAAGTTGGAGTTTTTGTGAATGAAGATTTAGAAAAAATTGTTGAGATTTCAGAAAAATCAAAATTGAATTTCATTCAACTTCACGGCGATGAGACTGAAGATTTCATTTCAACATTAAGACAAAAACTGAATCCAGAAATTGGAATTATAAAAGTCATCAGAATCGGAAATCAGACAGAAAATTTAGAATCTAAAATTCATAATTTAAAATCTAAAATTGATTATCTCCTATTCGATACAGATTCCAAAGCATTTGGCGGAACTGGAAAAACTTTTGACTGGAAGATTTTAAATGATATCGAAATTACAGTTCCTTATTTTTTAAGCGGCGGAATTTCATTGGAAAATATCCATCAACTATCAACAATTAACCATCAACCAATCGCTCTCGACATTAATTCAAAATTTGAAATCGAGGCTGGAAATAAAGATTTAGAGAAAATTAAAGAATTTATAAATCTAACAGAAGTCCCAAAGGGACGCACTAGTCGAGAATAGGATGCAATCCTATAAAAAAAATACAGATGAAAATATGCCACAATCTCTAGTTAAAAATTACATCCATATCATTTTCAGCACGAAATATAGAAATGATTTTATCGACGAAAATATTGAAAATGAGCTGTTCGCTTACATCGGAACTCTTTGCAAAGGTTTCGAAAGTACAGCAATACAAATTGGAGGAACTGACAATCACATCCATATGCTTTGCCTACTCTCGCGAAAAATTGCATTGATGAAATTGGTACAGAAAGTCAAAGCGCATTCTTCGAAATGGATCAAAACCAAAGGAGAAAAATATAAATCTTTATCTTGGCAAGATGGTTATGGCGCATTTTCTGTGAGTCCGAATAACATTTTTGTGGTTAAAAATTATATTAAAAACCAGAGAGAACATCATAAGAACTATGATTTCAAAAAAGAATTAATCAGTTATCATCAAAAATATAAAATCCAATATGATGAAAAATATCTTTGGGATTGAATTGCATTTAATTCAAATCCGCATAAAATAGGATTGCATCTTATTCTTTGTTAAATCGCCACTTCGTGGCTCAATAAAATAAAATATATGAACTACCAAAACCCAGATAAAAACGGTTATTACGGCGAGTTCGGAGGTGCTTTCATTCCCGAAATGCTTTACCCAAACGTTGCTGAATTACAGGAAAAATATATCCAAATCATAGAATCTGAAGAGTTCCAAGATGAATTTCAGGATCTGTTGAAGAACTATGTCGGACGTGCCACACCACTCTATTTTGCCAAGAATTTGAGCCAAAAATATCAGACTCAGATTTATCTCAAAAGAGAAGATTTGAACCACACTGGTGCGCACAAAATCAATAATGCTTTGGGACAAGCATTGCTCGCCAAGAAACTAGGCAAACACAGAATCATTGCCGAAACCGGAGCAGGTCAGCACGGCGTGGCAACGGCAACAGCCTGCGCTCTGCTTGGTTTGGAATGCATTGTTTATATGGGCGAAGTCGATATCGCCAGACAAGCACCCAATGTTGCGCGTATGAAGATGCTCGGAGCAACTGTCGTTCCTGCGACATCGGGTTCCAAAACGCTGAAAGATGCTGTGAACGAAGCTCTAAGAGACTGGATTAATAATCCTTCCACCACACATTACATCATCGGAAGTGTGGTTGGTCCGCATCCGTTCCCCGATTTGGTGGCGAGATTTCAAAGTGTGATTTCAAAAGAAATCAAAGAACAGTTGAAAGAAAAAATCGGGAGAGAAAATCCGGATTACGTCATTGCGTGCGTTGGTGGCGGAAGTAATGCAGCGGGAACTTTCTATCATTTTGTGAATGATGAGAATGTGAAACTCATTGCAGCGGAAGCCGGTGGTCTGGGCATACATTCCGGGAAATCTGCAGCAACCACTTTTTTGGGGACTTTAGGAATTTTGCACGGAAGTCAAAGTCTGGTGATGCAAACGGAAGATGGTCAAGTCATCGAACCGCATTCCATTTCAGCTGGTTTGGATTATCCGGGAATCGGGCCGATGCACGCTAATCTGTTCCGAACCAACCGCGCGACGTTTTTCAGCATTACTGATGATGAAGCCTTGAAATCGGCTTTCGAACTGACTAAAATTGAAGGCATCATTCCGGCTCTTGAAAGTGCGCACGCTTTGGCAGTTTTGGATAAAAAGAAATTTGAAAAGGATGATATCGTTGTGATTTGCCTCAGCGGACGTGGCGATAAGGATATGGAAACGTATTTGAAAAACTTGGTTGATGGTTGATAGTTATTGGTTGATGGCTTATAAAGTTGCCAACACTATCCCTAAAATTTTTATTCTTATACTATCAACTGACAACCTACAACAATCAACTAAATTATGAAAAAACTAAACATATACTTTACAGCAGGCGTTCCAAAGCTGGATGACACCGTAAAAATCGCCAGACTGATCCAGGAATCGGGAGCGGATATGATGGAAATCGGGATTCCTTATTCTGATCCTGTGGCGGATGGACCGGTGATTCAGGAGGCGCATTCTTTGGCTTTGAAGAACGGAATGTCCATCAAAAAACTATTTGAACAGTTGGCAGAAATCAAAGACTCTGTGACGATTCCGAAAATATTAATGGGATATCTGAATCCGGTTTTGCAATTCGGTTTTGAGAACTTTTGTCAGAAATGTGCGGAAGTCGGCGTTTCGGGACTGATCATTCCGGATCTGCCACCCGTTGCTTTTGAACAGCAATATGGCGAAATTTTGAAAAAATACAATTTGAATCTTACGTTTCTGGTGACGCCGGAAACGTCGGAAGAGCGCATCCAATATCTGGATTCTTTGAGTTCCGGATTTTTGTACGCCGTGAGCTCCTCTTCTACAACGGGAAACGATAATGCCGTTTTGAAGAATGAAAAATATCTGAACAGACTGGCTTCCTTAAACTTAACGAATCCAGTTTTCATAGGATTCGGAATCAAGAACAAATCGGATTTCGAGAATGTAACGGAGCAAGCTCAAGGTGGGATCATCGGGACGGCTTTCGTGAAGATCCTTCTGGAGAATGAAGATTGGGAAGCAAAGGGCAGTGCATTCATCAAAGGAATAAAGTAAAAATTCTCACATTAAGCGGATTTTACAGATCAATTGAATCCGTTAGATTTGCTTAATAAGCGAGAACAAATTCAAACAAAAAAGAGTTTCAAATGACTGAAACTCTTTTTTATTTTTAATCTCTTTCGAATATCGTGGAGAATGCCGATGTAACCAGCGACAGCAAGATACTGAAGAGCAGCGCCCACCAGAAACCGTCTATCTGCATACTTCCCATCACGTACGCTGCGAGCATAATGATTAATGCATTGATAACGAATGAAAATAAGCCCAGCGTCAGAATCGTGATTGGCAATGATAGAATTGATAGAATGGGCTTGACGATCAGGTTCAAAAGACCTAAAACAATGGCGAAAATAATGGTAGCGCCAAAACTGTCAAAGTGTACGCCGGAAAGGATTTTGCTGAGCAAAAATGCTGAGATGGCGGTAATCAGCAAGCGGATAATAAAGTTCATAGTTTATAAATTATTGGATTTACGGTTGCTATTCAAAAACCAGACCTAATTGGCTGCTGGCTTTCGGCAATTAGCTTTTAGCAATTAGCTTTTAGCAAATGGCTATTGGCTTATTGCTTTTAAATCAGTAACTGGCTTTTTTGTAAACTTTTACTTCATTATAGTGAAAATCCTTCTCTTTCTCCAGTTTATCAGAGATCAGGATTCCGGAAAGATGGTCGATCTCGTGCTGGAAAATCACAGCCGTAAAGCCTTCCACCATTTCATCGTGTTTCTTGTTGTCCAAATCATAATACTCCAGCCGGATGCTGTAACTTCTGTAAAAAGCATCGCGAAAATTCTCGATCGACAGGTCGCCCTCCGGACCTTTGTTCAAGAGTTCGGAGCGCCAGATGATCTTTGGATTGATAAAATATTCCACCGGCGCATTCGTCTTATCAAATCGCTGGACCAGAATCACACGTCTATTTACGCCGACTTGTGGCGCAGCAATACCAACACCGCCGTCTGTGCCTGCCAGAGCCAGTTTCATCCTTTCAATCAGTATCGGCAAAGTTTTATCCTTGGGCGAGATCTCTTCCGACTGTGCCAGCAAAACCCTGTGCTGTTCTTCATTATCGGTCTGGTAAATCGGCAAAGCAGTTTTGATGTCACCACTTAGAATCAATGCTTTTTCTTCTTTGGTGAATTTTTGTGAAAAGCTGGAAACACCAATGAAGATGCATATCAGCAAAATATAATGTCGCATAGTATATATTAATAACCAAAGATAATATTTTGATTCCATCGAACCGCTACGTTAAGTTTGGGCACGGTAATACGCCTGTAGTTTATGCTGAGCTTCGTCGAAGGGCTTCCAAACCTAACGAAATGGTTCGACGAAGTCCATCTTTTTTGCAGAAACTTGAGTCATCAATAGAAATTGAGCAAAAGCAAAAAAGGATTTATGCTCAAAGCTAACGAAGTGGCTCATCGATTCAAATAAAAAAAATAGGAATTTGAGATATGTCGCGGTGCATTTGGCCGAATTGAAATTAAGATTTTTTAATCCAATTGAGAACCAAATCGAAATGGTCTCAAAGTCAAAAAATGACCTTCGCCAAGTCCGATGGATAGGACATTTGCAGAGGTGCCTCCAAAGGTGCGCACCTTTCGGTCAGAACCTGCGCACCTTTGGGTCAAAACCTGCGCACCTTCCGGGCAGAAGCTGCGCACCTTTCGGTCAAAACCTGCGCACCTTTGGGTCAAAACCTGCGCACCTTTCGGTCAGAAGCTGCGCACCTTTCGGTCAAAACCTGCGCACCTTTTGATTAAAACCTGCGCAGCATTTGTACAAGACCTTTGGACATTTCTCGCAAGACCTGGATCACGTCGTTGCAACAAGGTCACGGTAAAACAAAACGTTCCCTCAGAAATAAATCCGAGGGAACGTCAATAGAGAGAAAAATAAACAACTATAACTCCATTGTCAATTGTGTGAAAATGTACCGCCCCTACGGGGCTCCGCCTATCTCGAAACGGTCTACATCGGGTTTCACACCTATGCTATTACCAAGTCACTGCTATGCAGCTTTGAATTCTATAAAAAGAAAATTTATTTTAATTGATCACTTCCTTTTTACTTCTGTTGAAAATCCAGAAGATAATCGGGAAAATGAGAAGCGTGAGGACAGTTGCGGTAATCAATCCACCAATAATGACAATCGCCAAAGGTTTCTGAGATTCTGACCCGATTCCCGTTGACAATGCCGCCGGAAGCAGACCAATAGAAGCCATCAGAGCGGTCATCACCACGGGTCTTGTTCTCACTTTTACACCTTCCATAATCGATGAATCCAGTGACAGTCCGTTTTTGACATTGGTATGGAATTCCGAAATCAGAATCACACCATTCTGGATGCAAATCCCGATCAGGGCAATCATCCCGACGCCGGCAGAGATTCCGAAGTTCATATGCGTCAGATGCAGGGCGACGATGGCGCCAATCAAGGCAAAAGGCACATTCGCCAAGACCAAAAGCGAATCTTTCATATTCCCGAACAGGATGAACAAGAGGAAGAAAATCCCGAGAATACTGATGGGAACCACCTGCGCCAGTCGGTTGGTAGCTCTCTGCTGATTCTCAAATTGTCCAGTCCAACCAATGGAATAGCCATCAGGCAATTTGA
This sequence comes from Flavobacteriales bacterium UBA720, assembly GCA_002297505.1. Classification (GTDB taxonomy): domain Bacteria; phylum Bacteroidota; class Bacteroidia; order Flavobacteriales; family Weeksellaceae; genus Epilithonimonas. The sequence goes on along the minus strand of DBLQ01000098.1, from coordinate 57,573 downwards.
TTTTTTCCACCTTCTTCTGCGCATCGGCAATGGTACCGCCCAAATCCCGGTCCCGAATCGAGAACTTAACCCCGATGTAACGTTTGATATCGTCCCGGTAAATGAACGCGGCGCCGTTTTCTTTTTCCAGCGTGCTGATTTCTTTGAGCGGAATTTTCGCGCCGTCCTGCGTCGGCACCATCAGGGGAGCAATATCTTCTTCATTCTTTCTGTAATCCTCGGCATATCGGAGCCTGATAGGAAATTTCCTCTCACCATCAAACATTTCCGACGCTGTTTTCCCACCAAAAGCCATTTCCAAAACGGCTTGTGCATCGGCGGGTAAAACGCCGTACGCCGCCATTTTATTTCTGTCCAATACCACACTGATTTCCGGCTGACCGATATTTTTGATGATTCCGGGTTCTTTCACACCTTCCACATCTTTGATGGAAGCTAGAACTTCGTCGGCCAGTCTGTCTAAAGTATGAAGGTTGTCGCCATAGATTTTGATTCCGTTTTCAGCTTTGAAACCGGCGACAGCTTCGGCCACGTTATCAGAAATCGGCTGGGAATAATTGTAGGTAATTCCCTGGTAGTTCTTAAGTTTTTTATCGATTTCTTCAATCAGTTCATCGTAGGTAATCTTGCGTTTCCACTCTTCCTTAGGCTGGAGACTTACCGCAAACTGCACGAATCCGAAACCATTAGGGTCGGTTCCGTCATTACTTCGGCCTGTCTGCGCCAGAACGCCCGTGACTTCGGGGAAACTCATAATGTCTTTCTTCAAAACATCAGCGGTTTTCAAGGATTCTTTGAGCGATGAACTCATAGGCATTTCTGCAGTGATCCAGAGTGAACCTTCATTCAACTGCGGTAAAAATTCGGTTCCTAAAAACTTAGCAGAGAATAAGGTGACCGCCAAAACTGCGGTGGAAACCAGCAAACTGACTTTCTTGTATTTGAAAGTAAACCTCAGACCTTTCATCACATAGCGATCCCAGAAATTCACGAATGGGTTGTTCTTTTCCTTCACATTCTTTTTTAATAATAAATGCGACATCACGGGAACTAAAGTCAGTGTGAAGATCAGTGCACCCAGCAAGGCAAATCCTAAGGTGAATGCCAGTGGCGAGAACATTTTACCCTCCACTTTCTGGAAAGAAAATATCGGCAATAATGATGTGATGATGATCAGTTTCGAGAAGAAAATCGCTTTTCCCAGTCCGGTTCCGGTCTGCTTGATCCAGCCACCTTTCGCCATTTTATTGAAGCGTTCCATGCCATATTTATGCGCTTTGTGATCAAGCATTACAAATAATCCTTCGACCATCACGACGGCGCCATCAATGATAATCCCGAAATCGACCGCTCCCAATGACAGTAAGTTGGCGCTCATTCCCGCCATCCTCAGACAGAAAAAAGCAAACAGTAAGGACAGTGGAATGATGATGGAAACAATCAAAGTCGTTCGCCAGTCTGCCATAAAAATCAGGACGATGACGGTTACGAGAATAATGCCTTCCAATAAATTGTGCATCACGGTTTTGGTGGTGAAATCCATCAGATTCTGACGGTCATAGAAGGTTTTCATCTTCACATCCTTGGGAAGGATTTTGTTGTTCAGTTCATCGATTTTGGCCTTGACGGCGAGGAGAACTTCCTGTGCATTTTCGCCTTTTCGCATGACCACGATTCCTTCCACCGTGTCCGCTTGGTTATTCAAAGAAGCCTGACCAACACGTGGCAGAGAACCTTCGTGAACATCGGCCACATTCTTGACCAAAATCGGATTTCCACCGTCACTATGAATTGTTATATTTTCGATGTCCGAGATGGATTTAACCAAACCAATTCCTCGGACCACATAAGCCTGACCACTTTTCTCGATGACATCGCCACCGACATTCAGGTTGCTGTTAGTAACAGCTTCCAGAACTTCGGAAGGTGTCAGGTTGTATTTGTCTAATTTTCTCGGGTCAATGCTCAGCTCGAACACTTTGTCCTGACCTCCGAAAACATTGACATCTGCCACGCCGGGAACACTTCGGAGCGCTCTATCGACCACCCAGGTTTGTAAAGTCAACAAATCTCTGGAATCCCGGTCTTTGCTTTCTAACGTGTAACGGTAAATCTCGCCGGTTGGTCCGTACGGAGGCTGAACTTCGGGGTCAATATCCTCTGGCAAACTCACGGTTCGCAATTGATTATTGACCATATTCCGGGCAAAGATATCATCCACCCCATCTTCAAACAAAATCTTGACGATGGAAAGTCCGAACATTGTGGTACTTCGGACACTGGTTTTCTTCTGAACCGGACTCATTGCCAGCTCGATGGGCGTGGTGACGAAACGTTCTACTTCTTCGGCGCTTCGCCCGTTCCATTGGGTGATGATGACAATCTGGGTATTGGTGACATCGGGAAAAGCTTCAATTGGCATATTCTTGAAACTGATAAATCCCGCGACCGCCAGAATCGCCACCCAAATGAAGGTGAAGGCTTTGTTCTTGAGGGAAAATCCTATGATATTTTTGATGAATTTGTTCATACTTTTTATTTTATGATTGAAATGGCAACTGGTTTTTATCGCCAAGTCCGCAAAGATTCTTTTTACAAACGATGTGTTTATACGTTCACAAAGCCGTACGACTTAACAAACACTAAAAACTGAATTGCAAATGCGTGAGGGCGGAGGGCATTGTCGGAGCTCTTTTTGTTTTTTTGGTGCAGAATATCTTTCGATACATCAGCTTCGTAAAAAAAACAAAAAAGCGACTGCCCGCAGACCGACCCGCTTGTCTCGTCAAGACGAGACAAAGGGGCACGCCCAGATCTAGTTACTCAACGAGCGGTAAATCAATAATTGATTGGTGGTGACGATGGTCTCGCCCTCCGAAAGGCCCGAGGCGATGTAGGTGTTTTCTGTGTTCTGTTTCAGGATTTTGATTTCCTTAACCTGGATGTCTGCCTGCGTTTTGTAGACCACAACGAAGTATCTGTTGTCATCAAAAATCACGGCTTTCGAAGGGATAGACAAGGCTGTTTCGTTTTCCGCAGATGACACTCTGATGGTCGCCTTACTTTCCGGAATCAGCAGGCCTTGCGTGTTGTCCAGCACTACCCTGGCCTGCATCGCGTTGGTTGCCGGATCTATGATTTTGAAAATCTTATCGATCTTGCCATAAAAGACCTTGTCGGGATAAGACAATGTGGAGACCTGCGCCTTCATCCCAAGATGGATTTTATCGATGTCGGCCTCGTTCACATTCATTATGGCCCAAACGTTTCTGGTGTTTGCGACATCGAAAATGTTATCGCTCCGGTCGCTTCTGAGTTCCATATCTTTGTTGATGTCCTTATGCACAATGTAGCCATTGATGGGCGAGATCACGCTGTAGATATTGCCTTTCTTCACATTGTAAACCGTGCTCACAGCATTAGAACGCTGTACCGCATCTCTCGCTCTCTGAACATCGGCCTGCGCTTCTTTGATGTCTTTTTCGGTGTTCAATTTTCCTTCGTACATTTCTCTGGCGACGCGCAAATTGTTTTCTGCCACGCGCAGATCGGTTTTGGCATCGCTCACATCTTTCTGAACTTCAGCCAACTCGGTACTTCTGATGGTAGCAAGCACCTGACCTTTGTGAACGTAATCACCCAACTCCACATTCACGCTCAGCACGTTACCGCCCACCAAAGGGAAAATGTCGATGTAGGTATTTTTGTCGGCAGAGATTTTTCCGTAAAAACTGAACTCGTCTTCAATGAATTTTTTCTCCACTTTGGCAAATGTTGTGGATTTCAGCATCGTTTGGCTCAACTCAAAACCTTTGGCTTCCTCCTTTACGGCTTCCTCTTTTTTTGAACAGGACAGTAAGCTGGCGGCCAGGATAATAGGTATGATATTTTTCATTGTATTAATAATAGATTTTGGTTTGTACTAATTGATTGATTTCCTCTGCCGAAATCAGAATCTGCTTTTTCATCTCATAGATCTGCAAGACGGTCTGTCTGTAACTCTCCATAAAGTCGGTGAAGTCTATCAGGCTGATGTTTCCGCTCCGGAAGTTTTTCAGGATGCCGTTGTAAACAGTGTTCAGGTTTTCGCTGTCCACAGGTTTCAATTCAAAATACTGATCGTATTGATTTTTCCAGGTTTGATATGCCGATTCTATCTGCGTTTCGAGATTCAGCTTCTGGTATTCCGAATTCTTTTCATTTTGCTGAATGGCATATTTTGCCTTTTCGACATTACCTTTGTTCACTTTCCAAAGCGGGATTGGAATTCCGATTTTCAGATTAACTTCATTGTTGAATGTTCCGGAAGCCTGGTCATATTCGGCGCCGAGATTAAGGTCCGGTGTGTTGAGTGATTTTTGCCACTGTGCATAGAGCTTGCTGTTGTCAATCAATCTCAGATTATAAAGGTAATCTGCATTGTTTGCCAGCGCCTTTTCCTTTAGAATTTCCTGATCACCGAAAGGCTGGGCGACCAAAAGTTCGTTTTCCTCAGCTTTTGACAATTCGGGCGTGATACTTTCCGATGTTCCTGTTAAGACTTTCATCTTTTGCTGGAAATCAAGAATATTATTGTTGATTTCAATTTTATCGTTGTTCAACTGAATGACGATGCTCTGCAGCCGGACGTAATCTTTCAGCGAAATATTACCTTTGTCTACCTGGGTTTTGTAGGCCGACAACAGGTCGTTCATATATTTCAGCTGACTTTCGATGCTGGTCCGCTTCTTTTGCTCATAAATCAAATTGTAATAAGTCTGTCTCAGCTCGGTTCTTAGATCCACCAGCAATTGGCTGAACTGCAGTTGTGATAATTCCTTGTTGGACTTGGCAAATTGGATTTCATTTTTCTTTTTACCACCAAGATAGATCAGCTGGGTGATCTCTACGCCTTTGGCTCTGCCGACATCAAAAACCCTTTTGTCCTGCGGATTGATGGCATTCACATAACCTTCGATCTGTGGCAGTTCCCAGATTTTGGCCTGGATGATATCGGCGTCTGCCATATTGATATTATACTGCGCGGCAAGAAGTTGGAGGTTGTTTTTTTGAAATGCGAGTTCGCAATCCTGAAGAGACATCTGCTGCTGCCCGGAGAGACACACAAATGCCGAAACGGATAACACCAGCGTTGTCATTTTATTCATTCTTATCTCGTTTTGGTATTGCAAAAATGAATTTCCGAGATTAAAACGGACTTAAATGAGGCTTAAAAAAAGCTTAAATATCCTGGATTTAATTATTTTAATAGATTATTTGTTATCTTTAATAAATTTAAAACACATATTATCGGAATGAAACAATTCATAATTCTTCTTGCTATATTATTCTTTATTATGACCCAGTCTCAAACCCAGAGGTTTATTTATGAACTTCAATATAAATATGATTCGACAAGCTCAGATTACCAGAAAGTCAATATGATACTGGATGTGAGTTCAAGAGATGTAAAATTCTACGGGCGTGAACTTCTGATTGCAGATTCTCTGAATAAAAAATTTGGGAATATGGATAATAGATACATCGATATGACAGGACAGATCGTGAAACGAAAACTTAATTCCGCTGAAAATGAAAATTTCATCAATATAAAATTTGGTTATTATACATTTAAAACCACTGATGAAATCAACTGGGTAATTTCCAACGAAACCAAAAAAGTTCAGGATTACACTTTACAGAAAGCAACAGCAAAATTTGGCGGAAGAAGCTGGACCGCCTGGTTTAACAAAGAAATCCCTCTCAATGAAGGTCCTTTTAAATTTCAAGGGCTTCCGGGATTAATTTTTGAAATCAGAGATAACAATAATAATTTCATTTACAACCTTGTAAAAAGTCAAAAAATAGATGTGAATCCCAGTACGGACGACTTCATTGAAAGTAATTTTGGCAATAAGGCCATTGCTGTTTCAGAAAAGCAGATAAGAAAACTGATGATAGAATTTTATAATGATCCATTTGCTTTTGAGAGAATCAATTTTAGCAAAGACAATAAGAATTTACAAATTAACATCGGCGGAAGGGAAGTTCATAGTTTGGAAGAACTCAATGCGGAAAGTAAAAATATGCAGGAAATCATCAAAAAATATTATAACCCAGTAGAACTGGATAAAGCCGTACATTATCCGAATTAGAATATCACTTTATAAAATTAACAGTAAAAAGATTCTGATTTTCAGAAGCTGATGAATAGGAAATTTCGGCTTTGTGGTATTCCAGAATCCGTTTGACAATACGAAGTCCAAGGCCGGAACCGGTTTTATTTTTGGAATTGCTGCCTCGCATGAAGGCTTCGAAAAGTTTTTCCCTTTCATCCTTCGGAATCGCTGGGCCAATGGAAAACACCTGGACCAAAATCCTGAAATCGGTTTCCTTGATCGAAACATTTACTTCCTGATTATCGGAATATAATACTGCATTTTTGAATAAATTAATAAAATTGATTTCCAGCAGAGATTTGACGCCTTTCACCGTTAGAATGGAATCTTCTATACTGTCTTCATCGATTTGAAAATCCATTTTGAACTCCGGAAAATTACGATGAACCGTTTCAAAAGCGTCGAAAACAACTTCGTCAATTCTCACTTCTTCATATAACGTGGCGATGCCTTCCTTATCGAATTTGGACAACAAAAGCAATGATTTTGTAAGGTCTGAAAGTTGATGCACATCCTGCAACATCTGTTGCAAAGTGGTTTTGGTTTTCTGCGAATGATTTTCCAACTGAATCAAATTCTCCAGCTGAAAAGCCATCCTGGTCAACGGTGTCCGCATCTCGTGCGCCGCGCTGGAATTGAAATCTTTCTGAGATTGAAATACATCATTCAAGCGGCTCGTCATCAGATTAAAGGATTTGGCCAAAACGCCGATCTCGTCTTCCGTATTTTTTACAACGACAGGTGTTGTGAGCTTATGAACGCTGATATCGGAAATATCGGATTTTAGGATTTCCAAAGGTTCCAGGAATTTTGAAACGAGATAATAGCTGAAAAACCAGATGAGCAAAATGCTGACAACGTAGGAAAAAATCAACATATATTTCAGGAAATCCAACTTGGATTGGCCGGTAACATCCTGAGCACTGGTCAGAATATAATAGTTTTCACCTTTGATATTTCTCAGCGCCGCATAAATCTCCGGAACCGAATTTTCATTATAAATAGTCTTTTCTTTGTCCAATCTTTCCAGTAACCTCTTATCCCAAGTGATTTTTTTATCTTTCAAGGTACTGTATACCAATCCTTTATCCGATCCAAAGATCATAATATCCTCATTCAACAGAACGTTGTCAGAATTTTCGTCAAAAAATATAGGCGCCTCTTTCTCAAAATCGCCGGACTTTTCTATAAAATTAACGGTAAAAACCAATCTTTTTTGGAATCTTTGCCGGAATTCGTCTTTCCTGAAATCATTAAATGAAACATAAATAACAACCATCATAATCCCAAAAATGAGGGAAAATGCAATGCTAAGACTGATGGCGATTTTACGTTTTAAGGACATAGATAGTTGGTAGTTGATGGATGATAGATCATTGTTGTTAGTTGATAGTTGATAGTTGATAGATGATAATTGGTAAGAGATGGTAGTAAAAATTTCAACGATTCACCGCTCTAACACTCAAACTCACAAACTCCTAGAGCGGACTGAGATAATAGCCAAATCCGGGTCTCGTGTGGATCAATTTGGTTTTATAATTTTTATCGATTTTTTTTCTGAGGAAGTTGATGTAAACTTCGATGGCGTTATTGGTAGATTGGAACTGGTTTTTCCAGACTTCGTCCGAAATGTATTGTTTGGAAAGTGTTCTGCCGTTGGCTCTGGCTAATAAAACGAGCAGCTGAAATTCTTTTACGGTGAGATTAATTTCTTCATCTGAGCGGAACACTTTGCTATCTTCGGGAAAAATCTCCAGATCTTCAATAACGATTTTTTCTTTTTCTTCCGTTTTCGGTGTCAGTCTTCGCATCTGAGAATTGATTCTCAACAGCAATTCTTCCAAAAGAAATGGTTTAACCAGATAGTCGTCTGCCGCTCTCAGGAATGCTTCTTTTTTCTCCTCGATGCCGTCATAAGCAGAGATGATGATGATCGGTGTTTCGGAATTGGTCTCTCTGATTAATTTACAAATTTCTAAACCATTGATTTTCGGCACATTGATATCCAGAAGAAAAATATCATAGGTTTTCTGGGAGAATATTTCTAAAAACTTTTCGCCATCTTCTGCCTTATCTGTTTTAATGTATTTAGACTCCAGGAAAAGTGCAATTTCTGAAGACAAGACCGCGTCGTCCTCTAAAAGTAATGCCTGCATTTTGTGATGATTAATTTTACAAATATGGTGAAAAGTTACGGATCCCCGAGGATCTACAAATAAAAAGACCACCAAAATGGTGGTCTTCTCAATAGAAAATTATTATTTATTTTGCCTCAAAATACACTCTTCTATTTGCTCTGTTTTTCCATTCCGGACATTTGGAAGCCGGATCACATTCAGGATATTTCAAGTCAAACTTACCTTTTCCTACGGCCTGAATCTTCGCAGCATCAGCACCATTGGAAACTAAGTATTGTTTTACATTGTTGGCTCTTCTTTCAGAAAGTCCCTGATTATATTCTGCCGTACCTCTTGTATCCGTAGCACCTACTACAGTATAAGTACCGTTAGTTGAATTGATATAGCTGATCGCGCTGTTCAAAATTGGTGTATTGCTAGGAAGAATTCTGTCTGAGTTCAGATCAAACTCTACACCTTGCAAAGCGGTTTCATCAGCAGTTACTGCACCGTTAGTTGTGTTAGTTGGACAACCTTCGTTTTCCACTGGTCCCGGAACCGTTACACATTTGTCATAGAGGTCAATAACGCCATCCATATCTACATCTAATGCTACACCAGCACCGTCCACTCTCGCTCCGGCAGGTGTATCAAGCTGTCTGTCCCAATCATCGCAAACACCGTCGTTATCTTTATCTCCAGCTTTACAAACTTCGAAGTTGTCGATTTTTGTGTTTAATTCATCCAATTTGGTATAAATGTCTTTCAACGGATCTACCCACATGATGTGATTGGCATTTTTTCCAAGGTTGATGGAAAGACCAAGTGTCGCGTTGAAGAAGTTGTCAGAAGTTTTGTTAGTGATTCTGTTGACTGCGCTGTACTGATCGCCACCACCATCAAACTGATCATCACCAGTAACCACATACATCAATCTACCTTCGATATCCACTCTGTTGCTGATTTTATATTTAAGACCTGCACCAGCCTGTCCAAACATAGAATTGAATTTGAATGGCTTTCTTTCAGTCATCAGTCTTTGGCTGAATTCATCTTTCTGATAAGCTCTGTAAGCCAATAGACCTACACCTCCGTACGCGTGAAGTGCCCATCTGAAATCATTCTTTCTGTCTACTCTTCTCAAAAGGTTAGAAAGGTTAATGTCTCCCAATAATGAAATTCCATCATACTGCGTTCTACCCGCTACCTGAAGATTGGCTGCTGCATTGGCAGGAGCTGCGTCTTTAGTATTGAAATAACCTTGTCTGATTTCGCCACGGTCATACTGAACTCTTAGTCCGAAAGTATGGGAGATTGCTTTATCAATACTGAAATAAGCGGAATATCCGATTAAAGTGTTGTCATTTTGGATAGATCTCAGATCTGCGTGCTGCATCAACGGAACACCACCACCAAAGGATAATGACCAGCTGTTATAACTTGGAACTGTATCCAACATTGATGTTTGAGTAGACGTTGTAGTCGTCGTCTGAGTCATTTCCTGTGAGAACATCACGGCCGGGCATAGCAAAGCCAGTGACAAAATTGTTAATTTTGATTTCATAAAAATAATAAATTTTAATTGTTTTACGTGTAAAAGTATAATCAAGAAAAATTATACTATCTCTTCTTGATAACAACAGTATCAGTCAAGATGCGTTCCATTATTCAATTACTGTACCAATAATTATATCCTGTTATTTTTTAGAATTATTCAAAACATAATAATTCCAGAATTTCAGTTTCCAACTGGCTAAGAATCAAAAAAGTATGTGTTAATATTTTCATAAAAAAACCTCCCAAAAAAATTTGAGAGGTTTTTTAATCATTTATTGAAATGTACCGTTACATGTATGCTTCAATCGGTTCACAGGTGCAGATCAGGTTTCTGTCGCCATAGGCTTCGTCCACACGTGCTACAGTTGCAAAGAATTTATGCGTTCTCACCCAGTCCAATGGATAAGCTGCCTTTTCCCTGCCATAAGGCTTGTCCCAATGATCAGAGATTACCAGTTGCTCGGTGTGAGGCGCATTTTTCAAAACATTATTTGCAGCATCAGCTTCGCCATTTGCGATTTCTTCAATTTCCTTTTTGATATTAATGAGTGCCTCAGCAAATCGCTCGATCTCTTCTCTGCTTTCGGATTCTGTAGGTTCAATCATCAGCGTTCCTGCAACAGGAAAACTCACCGTTGGAGCATGGAAGCCATAATCCATCAGACGTTTTGCGACATCAGCCACCTCAATACCTAATGATTTGAACTGACGGAAATCCACAATACACTCGTGGGCCACTCTTCCATTGGCATTAGCATAAAGGATTGGGAAGTGTTCCGCAAGAAGCTCTTTGAGATAATTGGCATTCAGAATAGCATATTCAGTAGCCGTTTTCAGCCCGGAAGTTCCAAGCATTTTAATATAAGCATATGAGATGTTGAGGATCAAACCAGAACCGTAAGGTGCTGCGGAGATTCCTTCTATGGCATCTTTGGTTCCAACCGGAATGTTGGCATTGGTTGGCAGAAACGGCACCAAATGTTCTGCGACACAAATTGGACCTACGCCTGGACCGCCACCACCGTGAGGAATTGCAAATGTTTTGTGAAGATTCAGGTGACACACATCCGCGCCGATATTGCCGGGACTGGTGTACCCAACCTGCGCATTCATATTGGCACCGTCCATGTAGACTTGTCCGCCATGCTCGTGCGTCAGTTTCGTGATTTCCTTAATGTTGGCATCAAAGAATCCATAGGTTGACGGATATGTGATCATCACCGCGGAAAGGTTCTCAGAATGCTGTTCCGTCTTGGCTTTGAAATCCTCAAAATCAATTTCGCCGTTTTCAAGATTTTTCACCACTACGATTTTCATTCCCGCCATGGCTGCAGAAGCAGGATTCGTCCCATGCGCCGACTGTGGAATCAGTACAATATTCCGGTGACCTTCGCCTCTGTTCTTGTGATATTCCCGGATAACCATTAAGCCTGCGTATTCGCCCTGCGCCCCGGAATTTGGCTGAAGTGATGTTCCGGCAAATCCCGTAATCTCTGCCAGATCTTTTTCCAGCTGCTTTATCATTTCCTGATAACCGCCTGCTTGCTCCGTCGGGATAAACGGGTGGATACTTCCCCACTCTGCCCAGGACAACGGAATCATCTGCGTGGCAGCGTTCAGCTTCATGGTACACGAACCGAGGGAAATCATGGAATGCGTTAATGACAGATCTTTTCTTTCCAGACGCTTGATGTATCTCATCAGTTCCGTCTCTGTATGGTATTTGTTGAAGACTTCTTCCTTCAGGATTTCATCGGTTCTCAGCAATTCTTGCGGAATGGAATATTCCTCTTTCAATACCACTTTGTAGCCTTGCTTCGCCTTGAATTGGGCAAAGGCTTCAACCAGTTTGTTGAGTTTTTCAAGCGTTGTAGTTTCGTTGATAGAGAGGCTCACAATACCTTGTGAAAAATAATTGAGATTGATCTTCTGATCTCTCATTTTCATTCTCAATGAAGTTTTCTCCTCCTCATGCAGCCTGAATTTTACCGTGTCAAAAACCGGCTCGTCCACAATATCATAACCCAAAATCCTCAAAGCATCTGCCAGAGCATTGGTTTTATAATGGATCTGATCGGCAATGAAATTAAGACCTTTCGGGCCATGGTACACGGCGTACATCCCAGCCATTACAGCAAGTAAAACCTGTGCCGTACAGATGTTTGATGTTGCTCGCTCTCTTTTGATATGTTGCTCCCGCGTTTGCAAAGCCATTCTCAGGGCGCGCTTGCCATACATATCCTGGGATACACCGATGATCCTGCCGGGGATATCTCTTTTATAATCTTCTTTACAGGCAAAAAATGCAGCGTGTGGTCCGCCGTAACCTATTGGGATCCCAAATCTTTGTGTAGTTCCTACGGCACAGTCTGCGCCCATTGCAGCAGGCGATTTCAGTTTTACCAAAGCCATCGGATCGCAAGCTACGACGACTTGTATGTCAAAATTTTTAACTTCAGCGATGAAATCTGTGTAGTCCAGAACAATTCCGTTTTTCCCCGGATATTGCAACAGCACGCCATAGTAAGAATCATTGAACTGATGATTGTCATGATTGCCCACAATAATATCGATCCCGAGACCTTCCGCTTTGGTTTTAAGCACAGAAATGGTTTGTGGTAAAACTAAGTCCGAAACGAAAAATTTGATCGCATTGTTTTTCTTCTGATCCTTTGTTCTGTTATTGAAGAACATGTGCATGGCTTCTGCAGCGGCTGTAGACTCGTCCAAGAGTGAAGCATTGGCCATCGGGAAACCGGTAAGATCACAGACTACCGTCTGGAAATTAAGCAGTGCCTCAAGTCTTCCCTGTGCAATCTCTGCCTGGTATGGCGTATATGCCGTGTACCAGCTCGGGTTTTCCAGGATATTTCTCTGGATAGGCGATGGCAGAATCGTGTTATTGTATCCAAATCCGATGTACGTATCGAAATCGGCATTTTTAGATGCCAGTTCTTTGGAATGCAGTAACATCTCATACTCCGAAAGTGCTTCCGAAAGCTCCAAATCCTTTTCTAATCTGATACTGTCCGGAATGGTTTGTGAGATGAGTTCGTCAATACTGCTGACCCCGATTTTGTTTAGCATTTCCGCTTTGTCAGCTTCGTTGAGACTGATGTGGCGGTTTACGAATTGCTGTGTGTTCATTTATAAACTTTGAATTAGATTTTTACTAAAAAAGGTTCGTAAAAATACTAATTTCCTCAGAACTGGGCAATCTATAATGTCGAAAACCCAAAGTTCTATTTCCTATCAGAAAGGTAGTTTTTGAGATGAAAATCAACGCTGTCCGCCGTGGAGATAAATTGATAATTCAGCAGTTTTTTTATTTTATGATTGGAAACTCTTGAATCGACTTTCAGGATTTCCAGCGATGTTCTCCTGAGTATTCCCAATATCGGAAAAAGAAAAGCAAATATGGATAAAACCGGCAACGCGGTCAATACAGTGTCTGGCAATGGTTTAGCAGGCTTCTTTCCCAAGGCTTTCCGCACCTTGTCCGAAACCAGCCGGAACTTGGCGTTTTCTGAAATTACTATAAAACGTTCACCAGACACATGGAGTTTCATCAACTCAATGGCAACCTTTGCAACGTCCCGTACATCTACGAAAGCTGTACCACCTTTGTAGGTAAAAGGATAAGCCGACTTTGAAAAAAGATCGCCACTGCTATTGCCCCAATTCCCGGAACCTATAATGATTCCCGGATTGATGATGACCGTGTTCAGTCCCTCTGCCGAAGCGCGCCAAACTTCCATCTCAGAAAGGTGTTTGGAAATGGCATATCCGGAATGATCCGCCTTGGCATTGAAATCAGAATTCTCATCCATCAGGCCATCTTCATTAAAACCATCGAGAACAGCAATTGAACTCACAAAAAGAAATTTCTTGACGGAAGAATCCTCGACGGCGTACAAAAGGTTTCTGGTGCCACCTACATTGGTCCTTTCCATCAGTTGATCATCTTTTGGATTAAAACTGACGGTCGCCGCGCAGTGATAGACTTCTTCAACATTTTCAAGGGCATCATTCAGTGAATACAGATCCTCAAAATCGACATCAATCCACTGAATTTGGTCAAAATAAAAGTCAGGCCGATCCGTATAAAAACGATAAGAATGCCGCACTTCCTGCAGATTACTGGAGGCACGCTTGGTGGCGCGGACTTTTCTGCCCTGTTTCAAAAGCTCAAGCACAATAACTCGGCCGAGGATGCCTGTAGCACCGGTTACCAGAATCATGAATTGTAATTTTTGAATTTTAGAAATCTGACAATGAAAATTGCGTTAGCTAAAGAATAAGCCATCACAATTCCGGTAAAGAACCAAAAACTTTTTCCCTGCAGCAAAAACAGTCTTTCACCTGCATCCGCCGATGAATCCCGGAAAACGAGGAGCATCAATCCTATTAAAAATAGATTGATAATCGCTGAGAAAATCAAAATGACTTTGTAGATGGTTTCCTGATGCTGCTTCATTGTCGATTTGGCAAAGATAATTTAATTCTGCAGAAAATCTTTTACTGCCGCATTGAAATCTACCGGATTATTGGCCTGGACCCAATGTTCTGCATTTTTGATTCTGATGATTTTTGAATCCGGAAATTGCTGTTTGATGAGAAACTCGTCCTGCGGAAGGATGTAATTAGAGTTGGCGCCGGCGATAAATAAAGTCGGACCCGTGAAAACTCCAAACCTGACAGCGTTGGAAACAAACTCGGTGTAATGTTCTGCCAGAGTCTTTAAATTGAATCTCCAGGCCAGTTTTTTATCATCGGTCCAGTACAGATTTTTCATCAGAAACTGGATCACGAAACGTTCATGGATGTATTCTTCCAGCAATTTTTCTACATCCTGCCTGGACTTAACCTGCTCAAAATCCACGGTCTGCAATGCTTTGATAATACCCTGATGGTGCGGCGGATAGGCTTTGGGTGCGATATCGGCGACTATCAGTTTCTCCAATCTTTCCGGAAAATTGATGGCAAACTGCATCACGGCTTTTCCGCCAAGAGAATGGCCCAGCACATGAGCTTTTCTGATCTGATGGGCATCCATATAATTAACAATGTCCTGCGCCAAGTCATCGTGTGTCATCGAATCAGCGTGAAAACTTCTGCCGTGATTTCTCAAATCCAGCAGATGTGTTGGCATTAGTTCTCCGAACTCTTTACCAAAACTTCCCCAATTATCTAGCATCCCAAACAGCCCGTGAAAAACCAACAGTGGCATTTCCGACCTTCCTTCTCCGTATATTTTTGAATGTAAAATTTCCATTATATATTTAACTACAATCCCAATTTTAAATAGTTTTCCAAAATTTTTGATTTACAATTTTCCCAATTAAAATCGACAAACATTTTTGGCTGTGGCAGCAAATCAGCGTCGCTAAAATATGTCAAAGATTTCAGCATCATAAAATCAGTATGATCAACATATTTTTGATTATAAAATTCAATCATCTCTACCAATGAGAACTGATTAAGAAGAAAAAACAAGTCAATAAAATCTTTCTTCGTTCCCCTTCCTTCAATCGCATTGAGTTTCATCGCTGCAATATCTTTTGGAGAAGCCATTCTGATTCCTTCAATATTGATGTGGTTGTCTAAAAAAGGGTATTTATAATTTACAAAATCCACTTTGATATCGTTTACAGTGCAAACCAAAATATTTTTGCTGCCTGCACTTTTCATCACATTCCCAAATTTTTCTAACTCTGTCAGAATTTCACTTTCATCGATTTCAAAGTTTCCAAAGAAGTCCAGATCAATTGAATTGCGATGTCCGATTTGCAAAGCCAAGGCTGTCCCTCCAACCAAAATAAAATCAGAAAAAAACTCTGATTTCATTATTTGTTTTAAGAGTTCCAGTAATTCTGGACTGACTGTCTGTACTTGTAACATCGGAACTCCGTCTTATTAATTTCGAATATTGTAGCTAGAAAGGAAAGTGCCAAAGGATCAAGACTTCTCAAGTTCAAAGATATATCCTTTATTTTTTCTTTTCCGTATAGTCTTTTAAGTAATTCCCAGTCTTTCAGGGTTCCATACTCAACAACCCGTCCTACCATAAATTCCTTGTATGTATCAAGATCAAAAGCAGATAAATCTACATCCCAGAAAAGATGTGGAGAAAAATCGTTAATGCTAATTTCGGAATTCATAACTCAAATTTATAGAATTTCTACCACTTTGCCAACCTCTTAATATAAGCCTGAACCGTATTTTCCAATCCCAGATACAACGCTTCCGAAATCAACGCATGGCCAATAGAAACCTCCAGAAGATTCGGAATGTTGTCTGCAAAATATTTTAAATTGTCTAAAGACAAATCATGCCCGGCATTAATTCCCAGGCCATATTCGGTGGCCGCAACAGCCGTTTTGAAGTAAGATTCTATAGCCATTTCTTTGTTTTCCGGATAATGTTTGGCATAAGCTTCCGTGTAGAGTTCAATCCGGTCCGCTCCTGTTTCTGCCGCAAACTGCACCATATCGGGATTGGGATCCAGGAAAATTGATGTTCGGATTCCTGCATTTTTGAATTCGGAAATAACGGATTTAAGAAAATCCAGATTTTTTTCGCAATCCCAGCCGGCATTGGAAGTAATAGCATCATCCGCGTCCGGGACCAAGGTTACCTGCTCCGGCTTCACATCCAGAACCATATCGATAAAAGGCCTGTGGGGATTGCCTTCTATGTTGAATTCTGTAGTCACAAGAGGTTTCAGATCATAAACATCTTTTCTTGTAATGTGCCTCTCGTCCGGTCTCGGATGGATTGTGATACCCTGGGCACCGAATCTTTCCAGGTCCAGAGCAACTTGAGTGACACTTGGAACATCGCCGCCACGGGCATTTCTCAGGGTGGCAATTTTATTGATATTGACGCTAAGTTTGGTCATAATTTATAATTGATAAATGATAGTTGATAAATGATAGTTGACTGTAATTAGATTTTATGAACCTGCATAATTTCGAGATCAAATTCTTTTGAAGCAACCAGAAGGTGATCAAATATATCGGCCTGGATCTGCTCAAAATGTTCCCACTTGGAATCATTGGCAAAACAATAAAGCTCCAGCGGAAGTCCCTGCGGAGTGATTTCCATCTGCCGCACCATCACCGTCCCATTCTGGTCGATATTCGGGTTGTTCAGGAGATAATTCATCGCATACATTCTGAACGTGCCGATGTTGGTAAGCTGCTTTCCGTTGATGATCTCATCGGCATTTTGCAAAGTCGATTTCTCACTGTCGATTTCCTTTCTTTTTTCGAGAAGGTAATCGTGAATCAGGTTGATTTTCAGCAGTTCGTTAAACAGGTGATCATCCAGGAATTTAAACGATTTAATATTGAAAACAATGGACTTTTTGATGCGGCGCGTGTTGGTTTCGGACATCACCTGCATATTTTTAATCTCAGTTGTAAGCAAGTCATAAGTTGGAATGGTGGACAAAGTTTTGTCAAAATTCCGGATTTTTGTTGTCAAAAGGTCAATCCCTTCGATATTTCCTTCGATGGCATATTTTGGAATGGCCACCCAATCGCCAACCTTTAGATTTTTGGAAGTCGCTACATGAATGCCGGTGACAAAACCTAAAATTGTGTCCCGGAAAACAAGGACGATGACCGCCGTAATGGCTCCCAAACTCCCTAAAACCGTAGTGCTGCTAATGCCAAAAATAACGCATATCGCAATAACACTGAAGATGAACATGCCAAAAATCCGAACTGTCTGCGAAATGGAATTGATGGCAATGATTTTATAGTAATCCTGCTGAATCAAATAATAATTCTGCAGCACCTTGATAAAGCGGAATGCCATGTTCGCGACCGCCAGAACGATCAGAAAACCAATAAGACGTTCCAGGAAGGTGAAACTTTTCGGGTGTCGGTAGAAAATCGAAAACAGAGCGTAGCTTCCGAAGGCCAGCCCAAGGATGTTCCCCACGGAATTGGTGACTTTGGCCTTGTAAATGGACTTCATCACCGGATATTTTTCCTTGTCAAAAAAATTTTTGAAGATGATGTTAATGGACGTTCTCAGCAGGAACATGAGACAGAAAATAATGACCAAAAGAAATGCAAACTTCATTGTGATTTGTCCGGCGAGGACAAAGTCATCCGGAAAAAACCCTTTGCTAAAAAAATGAATCTCATCACTGATGCGCTGTAAAAAATCTTTATAATCGTTGATTTCTTTTTTCATTCGTCATTAATTTTTTTATTACTAATGCAGTCCGATCAATGAATTGGTGCCTTATTTGTATCACGCTTCACCGAAGAAT
Source organism: Flavobacteriales bacterium UBA720 (assembly GCA_002297505.1). GTDB lineage: Bacteria > Bacteroidota > Bacteroidia > Flavobacteriales > Weeksellaceae > Epilithonimonas. The sequence continues at coordinate 39,454 of DBLQ01000098.1, read as the reverse complement.
TTTCAAATTTAAGGATAAAAAAAATGTTAGCTTTATTTTTGAAAACTGTATTTTAATATTTTTGAATAATGGATCCACTTTACATTGATTTTATTGCCCTGATTTTACTCGTCATCGGATTTCTGGGAACCTTTCTTCCGATCCTTCCCGGCTTGCTGCTCAGCATCTGTGGATTGCTGATCTGGAAATTCGGAACTGAAAATAGTATGCCAATGATCTACGTCTGGATTTTCGTGATCCTGACGATTATTTCAACGGTTCTCAACTACGTGATTCCTGCCAAGACCAATAAAAAATATGGCGGTACGCGTTACGGAAGCGTAGGTTCCTTCATCGGCACCATTATAGGGCTCATCTTTATACCGATTCCGTTGGGATTTCTGATCGGAATGCTTCTTGGTGTTTTCGTAGGTGAACTTCTGCACAATGCAACCGATGTACGAAAAGCATTTAACTCCACAAAAGGCGCGTTGATAGGATTTATCTACGGCACCGGATTTAATATGATGGTGGGCCTTGCAATGCTCCTCGTCGTTGGTTATTATATCTTTTTTTAAAATTTAAAATCTATAACAATGAACTACAAGTTATTTCTCATGGCACCGGCCATTTTTCTGATGACCAATTGTAAAACCAAAGCACATAATGATGTGCAGAACAATGACAGTATAGCAAGCCTTGGCATTAATAAAACCGTGACTCTCCCTGACTCTAAAACCAAAGTGACCTTTACGAGCGTGGCCGAAGATAGCCGCTGCCCGGCAGATGTAACCTGTGTATGGGAAGGCATCGCTGTTGTAGATTTGAAATTGGTCAATGGCTCTGAAACCCGAACTGTTCAGTTGGCAACGAAGGATTTCGAACCCAAAAACGTCAAGAAAAGCTTTCTATATCAAGGTTACACGATTTTTCTTAAGGATGTAAAACCATATCCCGGCGGTAAGCCGGAACCTCAGACTATTGTTTTGAAATATCAAAAACAATAAATATTTATCACTAAAAATCATAAGGTCACTACTTTCATAAGTCGTGACCTTATTTTTTGATTAAAACATGGGACGTACTATTTTTTATTTTTACTAAGTAATCATCCCCAGACAATTGGTTTTTTGCCTTTCTGCTGGAGATATTCGTTGATTTTGGAAAATGGCTTGCTGCCAAAAAAACCACGGTAAACAGAAAATGGTGACGGATGAGCGGACATGATGAGATGGTGTTTTCTCTGGTCGATCAATGCCGCTTTTTTCTGAGCAAAGGCGCCCCACAGCACGAAAACCACATTTTCCTTTCTGTCAGAAATTGCTTTGATTATATAATCTGTAAAAACTTCCCAACCCAGATTCTTGTGAGAGTTCGGCTCGTGGGCTTTCACCGTCAGTGTTGCGTTCAGCATCAGAACGCCCTGCGTGGCCCAGTCCTGCAAGTCTTTATTTTTTCGGTCGATGCCCAGATCGTCTTTCAGTTCAATAAAAATATTCTTGAGCGATGGCGGCGCAGTCACATTTTCCCTCACCGAAAAACACAAACCATTGGCCTGGCCATCGTTATGATAAGGATCCTGACCCAATATCACCACTTCCACATCGTCGAATTCCGTGAGTTCCAAAGCGCGGAAAATCTCGCTTTTGGGCGGAAAACATTTGGAGGAATTGTATTGAATCTTGACATTATCCCAAAGCTGTTTGAAATAATCACTTTCCTTAATGGGCTGCAGCACTTCTTTCCAGGTCATTGTAATGAATTTTGACAAAGTTAATCTTAGCAAAGCGTAACAGCAAACACACTGACATTTTAAACGGAAATTAAGTTAATAAATCATAAAAGACCTTTGGCTTAATTTTTATTGTAATACATTCACGCGTTTTTTAAGCATCATTATGACTGTAGACGCCAGAAACGGATTCAGATTCCGGAAAAGTTTTATCATTCCAATATTATTTATGGCCAGTTTATCTGCACAGAACAAGATTATCGTCGGAACCTATACTAACAGTAAAGATTGCAACAGCGGAGGAATCTATGTCTTCGATTTTGATGAAAATACTTACGATTACCAACTGAAATTTCACACGGATAACATTATCAATCCCAGCTTTGTAAGTCTTAGTCCAGACCGGAACAATCTTTTCGCAGTGAATGAGAATGGCGATAAAAGCACTGTGACGGCATTCAAGATGGATGGAGCTACAGGAACATTAACAAAAACCGATGAGAAGCCGACGAAGGGTGAAGATCCATGCTTTCTGATTACAGATCAGGATAATATCATTGTGGCGAATTATTCCGGAGGCAGCATCAATGTTTTCAAAAGATCCGGCGACGCACAGCTTTCTGAGGTGGTTCAGAATATCACTTTCTCCGGAAAAGGACATCATCCGGAACGCCAGGAAAAATCGCACATCCATCAGGTACAGTTTTCACAGGATCATCAATATGTTTTGGCCACAGATCTTGGCTCGGATAAGATTTATGTTTTCAAATATAATCCTTCTGACCGTGAGCCACTGGAAAAGTTTGGCGAATTTGATACCAAAAAAGGTTCCGGCCCACGCCATGTGGCCTTTAACAAAAAAGGAAATCTGATCTATCTGGTGCAGGAACTCAGCGGCGATTTGTCTGTTTTGAGTTTTGAAAACGGGAACTTAAAACTGATCCAGGAGGAAACTCTGATTTCACGAAATGTTCATTTCAAATTCAGGGCTGCCGATGTTCACCTTACCGATAAGGAAGATTTTCTGTACGTGACCAACCGCGATGATGCCGATGATATCACGACATTTAAAATTCTTGATAATGGTCTGGTACAGAAAGTTCAGCAGATCAAAACAACAGGCAGAAACCCGAGAAATTTTGCCATCAGTCCCAACAACCGGCTGGTGCTGATCGCGAATCAGGACACCAATCGGATCAATATCTTTACCAGAGATGCACAATCCGGCAAGCTTACAGCAACCCGCCACTCCATCCCTGTTTGTGCACCTGTGAATGTTATTTTTTATGAGAAAGGCCAATAGCACTTCCGGAATATACTATTTTAATAAAATTAAAGTTATAATTGTTTAATGTTCGCAGCTTCAATGTGTGATAAAAAATTTATTCTTGCTCTTTTTCTGATATGTTATTCTAATTTCGCTTTCTCACAGGCCGAAAAAGAGACGTCGATTGAAAATGTGACCATCCAGACCGTCAAAAAATACAAGAACAAAAAAGAAAATCCGGCGTACGCCATTATGCAGCAGGTTTGGAAAAAGAAAAAATCCAACGGATTGCTGCTACACAAAGATTATCAATACAAGACTTACGAAAAAATAGATTTCCGCCTTGGAAATATTGACAGTGCATTTACCAAAAAGAAGCTGTTCAAAGGTCTGGATTCTGTTTTGTTCAAGTACAATGATTCTTCGGAAATTGCGGGTAAAGCTGTTTTACCATTATTCATCACCGAGACCATATCGCAGACTTACGGAAAAAATGATCCCAAAAAAGAACGTAAGGATCTGCTGGCCATCAAAAATTCCGGGCTTAATAATAATCAGATCGTAGCCAAAACAGTTCAGGGTATGTTCAAGGATATCAACATCTATGACAATACGATCAATTATCTGAACATCGGCTTTACAAGTCCAGTCTCTACGGAAGGCTTTGCCGTTTTTGACTATAATATCACCGACACAGTTGACGTGAATACCGTGCGCAGCTATGAAATCCGCTTCACACCGAAAAATCCTGACGCCCTCGCGCTGAAAGGCAGGCTCTACATTGCCATGGATAATTACAATGTGATGAAAGCCGAAATGGAGACCAACAAGAAGATCAACATTAATTTTGTAAAAAGTATTGCCACGGCGCTGGAATTTGACAATCCGGATGATTTTACCTTCATTCCGACCAGAAACGAAACTACGCTAAACCTGACATTAACGGACAAAGACGGCGCCAAAAATATCATTGCCAGACGCACCGCAAACTATTCCAACTACGAATTTGATAAAGGTTTGGAAGACAGTTTCATCAACAAAATCGTCATTCCCGAGGACGAGGCAATTATGAAGGATGATGCCTACTGGCTTGCCAACCGAACCGAAGTTCTGAGCAGCAGCGAACAGAATATTTATAAAATGTACGATGAACTGGAAGAAGTTCCAAAATATAGGCGGATTCTGAAGACCGTAGAGATTCTCAACTCAGGATATATACATTTTGGAAAATGGCTGGATGTGGGCAACATCTTTCAGTCTGTAGGTTATAATGATATTGAAGGACTCAGATTGCGCGCCGGAGCCAGAACCTATTTCGGGAAAAATGACATGTGGCGGATCCAGGCGTACACGGCATACGGTTTCCGTGACGACAAGTGGAAATATGGTGCAGAAGGGAAATACATGTTCAACAAAGTCAACCGCTTTATGGTAGGCGCAGGAACGCGGAAAGATGTGCTGCAGCTTGGCGTACAGCTGACCACGGATGAAGGCATCATGACCCGTTCTTTTGCTTCCTCTTCTGTCATTAATTCCGGCGACAATACTTCCCTGAGTCTTGTCAACCAGACGAACGTTTTCACAAGCATCGAGCCTTGGAAAAATATCCAGCTTCGGTTGGATGCTACGCAGCAGAGCATTACGGCTGCAGATCCTGCATTGTTTAATCTCAGCTATATCCAGAACGGAATTCTTAAGACGAAACTGGATGATTCCAGATTGATCTTCAGTGTGATGGCAAGGCCAGGCGCCAAATTCTCTACGTATGGCGTAGAACGCTATGAGCAGACGATGCTCGCCATGAATCCGACATTTATCCTAAAATATACGAAGGGTTTTAAAGATGTTTTCAATTCGGATTTTAATTATAATAAACTTCAGTTTTACTATTATCAACCGGTGATCCTCGGCAATTGGGGAAGATTATTTGCGAATTTTGAAGCCGGCAAAAATTTTGAATCGCTTCCATTGGCACTACAAAACGTTCTTCCGGCCAACCAATCCTATGGTTTGCAGCGCGGCGTTTTTTCGCTGATGAATTATTACGAGTTTGTAGCAGATTCTTACGCGGTATTATTTCTGGAACATCATTTCAATGGCAAAATTTTTTCCCAGATTCCGCTCATTAAAAAACTGAAATTGCGCGAAGTGGCTTTTTTCCGCTCCGGAATCGGTAGTCTGAAGCCCAATTCCATCAACATGAATGCCGGCAACATGACGCTCAGTGCGCCGGAAAAACCGTATTACGAGTACGGTTTCGGGATCGAAAATATTGGTTTCGGGAATTTCAGAATCCTGAGAGTGGATTTTAACTGGCGCGGTAATTACCTCAATCATAATGTCACTACTACACCGGTAAGGAAATTCGGGATTCAGTTTGGTTTTCAGGCAAATTTTTAGGAGATTTGTGACAATGCAGATTTGATTCTGTGGCTTCTCAATTTCCAAATTAATTCTATCCAATGAAACTCCAAAACGTATTTTTCTTAATAAGCTTCTTAATTTTTACCAATCATTTTTCGCAAAGACAATTTGTTTTTTTCGGTTCTTACAATTGGGAAAAAGGTTCAGAAGCGGTTTATGTTTATGAACTCGATACAGAAACCGGAAAACTGACTAAAGTTGCTTCATCTTCCGATGTGATCAATCCCGGCTACATCACCGTTTCTAGTGATGGAAAATACGTCTACGCCGCGTCCGACGCCAAGACGCCGAATTACGGAACAGTAAGTTCTTTTGCTTTTGATGCCGATACAAAAACGCTGACTCTCCTCAATCAACAAAAAACAGGTGGCGAAAATCCGGTTTATGTGAATGTTGACAAAAGCGGAAAATGGCTGATTAACGCGACATACAATCAAGCCACAATTTCTGTTTTTCCTATTCTTGAAAATGGTAAAATTGACCCGATGGCGCAACATTTCAAATTCACGGAAGGTAGTGGCATCCATCCAACAAGACAGGAAAAAGCCCACACGCACTCTGTTGTCTTCTCCCCGGATGACAAAACTGTTCTATTTGCAGATCTCGGTGCAGACAAAATATTACAATATCCATTTGATGCAAATCAAAAACAACCTTTGATTGAGAGCCAAAGTACCTTCATCAACACAAAACCCGGAAGCGGGCCGCGACACATCACCTTCAGCAAAGATGGAAAATTAGCTTATTCCATCGAAGAATTGGCCGGGATGATTTCGGTTTATGATTTTTCTGATAACAAATTGACAGAAATCCAAAGAATCGCCACGCATCCTGAAAAACTAAAAGAAGGTTTTGAAAGTTCCGATGTTCATATTTCGCCAGACGGAAAATTTCTATATGCCTCCAACAGAGGAAAAGAAAACAACATTGCGATTTTTAAAATCTTAAATGATGGCAAATTAGAATCCATCGGCTATAAAAAAACCGGCGGAAAACATCCAAGAACTTTTGCGATTGATGAAACAGGTAAATTCATTATTGTGACTAATGTTAATTCTAACAGCGCCACTGTTTTGAGGCGCAATCCGGAAACAGGGATGCTGAAAAGAGTTGGAAAACGAGTTACATTGGGGCATCCGACATGTGTCAAAATTAAAGCTTATTGATATCAAATAATGCGAGGTCGCAAGAAATCCGTCTGCAACTTTGGTTTAATAAGAATAAAATCTTTTCCTGCAATGTTTCGTAAAATATAATTTTATCTTTGCAGAATGGACGTCAGAGCAAAAAAACATCTTGGTCAGCACTTTCTCACAGACCAGAATATCGCACGCAACATTGTAGATTCATTATCTTTTGAAGGTTATGGGAAGGTTTTGGAAGTTGGTCCCGGAATGGGCGTTCTCACCAAATTTCTTCTGGAAAAAGATGTTGAAACTTACGTTGCGGAAATCGATAACGAGTCCATTGATTATCTTAAAAAACATTACCCGAAATTAGAAGAACAGCATTTCGTTGGCGATTTTCTGAAAATCAATGTTCCGGAGATTTTTGGCGAAGAAGTGGCTGTCATTGGGAATTTTCCTTACAATATTTCTTCCCAGATTTTGTTTAAAATCATCGACAATTATACGCTGATTCCGGAAATGAGCGGGATGTTTCAGAAAGAAGTGGCGGAAAGAACGGCTGCAAAGCCGCGAACGAAAGATTACGGGATTTTGTCGGTTCTGGTTCAGGCGTATTACGATGTGGAATATCTTTTCACAGTACACGAAAATGTGTTCAATCCGCCACCGAAAGTAAAATCCGGTGTGATCCGAATGACGAGAAATCTGAAACAAGGATTGGCTGGCAATGAAGTTCTATTCAAACAAATCGTGAAAGCCGGTTTCGGGCAGAGACGCAAAAAGATGAGCAATTCGCTGAAAGTTCTGGGTATTCCGGAGAACATGAAGTCTCACGCTTTTCTTGATATTCGAGCGGAGGAATTGTCTGTTGCTGATTTTATTACTTTCACGAATGAGTGGAAAGCGGGTTTAAGCGTTTGAGAATTTGAGATTTTATTAAAAAAAATGAATTATAAACATCATATTGTCATTCCGTAGGAATCTAAACTTCGCTGTCGAGATTCCTGCGAAATGACAAAAATGGGTTTGATAATGTTCTAATTATCGACAAAAGTTCTAAAAAAATACAAATCCTCTAGCCCCGATTGCAGTGGAAATCCTTTTTTGCGTGGACTAAGAGTTCTATTTAAAAGTGAAAACGTCTTGCAAAAAAGATTGCAACGGAAAGCGGGATTAAGCTCCTAAAAATTACATTTAAAATCCGTATTTTTGTTCTATGGAAAAAGTGGTATTGGTCAATCCTGATGATGTAGTGTTGGGACAAATGGAAAAAATGCAGGCGCACAAAAATGGTATTCTGCACCGGGCATTTTCGGTTTTTCTGTTCAATGAAAATGGTGAAATGCTTTTGCAGAAGCGTGCCAATGAAAAGTACCACTCGCCCAACCAATGGACCAATGCCTGCTGCTCGCATCCAAGACTCAACGAATCTTATCTGGATGCTGCCAAAAGACGAATTAAGGAAGAATTGGGAATCGATTGTGAGCTGACGGAAAAATTCCACTTCATCTACAAAGCGGATGTGGGTGATGGACTCTGGGAGCATGAACTGGACTACGTTTTTAGCGGCACCTTTGATGGTGAATTCGCCCTCAATTCTGAAGAAGTCTCGGAAGTCCGTTACATCTCGCCATCGGATTTGAAAAATGAGATTGCTGAACATCCGGAACATTTTACGGAATGGTTCAAAATTATTCTTGACGAGTATTTTAATCAGCTGAACTAAATATTTAACGCCTGAGGATCTGCAATTGGTTCGATATTTTCTGTGTGATTTTGTAGTATTAACGCTTAATTATTGCATTATGAAAGCTTTGGTAATTGGTGCCACGGGTGCCACAGGAACAGATCTCGTCCATCAGCTGTGCGAAGATCCTGATTTTGATGAGATTGATATTTTCGTCAGAAGACGTTCGGATTTTCACAACAGTAAGGTCAAGGCGCACATCGTGGATTTTGACCGGCCGGAAGAATGGCAACATCTGGTGAAAGGCGACGTTGCATTTTCCTGTCTTGGAACTACGCTGAAATCGGCGGGCAGCAAAACCAACCAAAAAATAATTGACTTCGATTATCAGCTTAATTTTGCAAAGGCAGCCAGAGAAAACGGCGTTGAAGATTACATCTTAGTATCAGCCTACGGCGCCAGTGCCGACTCCAAGATTTTTTACTCCAGAATAAAAGGTGAGCTGGAAGTAGCCGTCAAGAATCTCAATTTTCCAAAGACCACCATTTTTCAGCCCGGGATGCTAGAGCGCAAAGATTCGGACAGAAAAGCAGAGTTAGTGGGTCTGAAAGCGCTGCAGGTACTCAATCGGATCGGAATTTTTAAAAAGCACCAGCCATTGCCAACGGCAGTATTGGCCAAAGCCATGATCGTAGCCTCCAAAATCAAGTCCAACAGTTTTTCGGAAATCAAGCTCCATACTATATTCAGTTTTGCCGATAAGAAATCATAACATAAAAACGTCCGATCAAAAATGATCGGACGTTCTTTTGTTTTTAAGCATTCATCAGGTCTTCAATTTCCTCTACAGTAATCGGAATATTCGCCATCAGGTTAAAAGGTTTTCCTGCAGCCTGGATCACATAATCGTCCTCAATTCTGACACCGAAACCTTCTGCCGGAATGTAGAAACCAGGCTCATTGGTGAATACCATATTTTCTACAAAATCATCAGTCAGAATGCCGTAATCATGTGTGTCCAGCCCCATGTGGTGGGATGTGCCGTGCATCATAAACTTTTTATAAGCAGGCCATTTCGGATCTTCGTTCTGGACATCTGCCCTGTCAATCAGGCCAAGATCCAGCAAAGCGGCGGTATACACCTCGCCCATTTCCTTATGAAATCTGTACCAGTTGTTGCCTGCCACCAGACGGTCTTCGGCTTCCTCCTTACATTTCAGGACCGCATTGTAAATTTGTTTTTGACGTTCAGAATATCTTCCACTGACAGGAATGGTACGGGTAAGATCACTGGAATAATTCGCATACTCGGCGCCAACGTCCAGCAGAATCACATCACCATCCTTACATTGCTGATTATTGGCGATATAATGCAGCACATTGGAACTGTTTCCACTGGCGATAATGGGCGTATATGCAAAGCCTTTGCTCCTGTTTCTTATAAACTCATGCAATAGTTCTGCTTCGATTTCATATTCCCAAACTCCGGGTTTCACAAAGGACAACAGCCTTCTGATACCTTTTTCTGTAATATTGCACGCGGTCTGAATCAATGCCAATTCCTCTGGCTCCTTAATGCTTCGGAGACGTTGGAGAATCGGATTGCTGCGTAAATAATTATGCATTGGGAAATCACTCTTCACGCGGCTGATGAACCGGTCTTCCCTGGTTTGTGTTTCCACGGCGCTGCGATAATGTTCATTTTTGTTGAGATAGACATTTTCTGCCTCGTACATAAGGGTCTTGAATATTTTATCAAAATCGCTGAGCCAATACACCGTTTTGATACCGGAAACTTCATAAGCATTTTCTTTGGTAAGCTTTTCTCCTTCCCAAACGGCTATGTGATCGTTGGTTTCTCTAAGAAAAAGAATTTCGCGGTTTTCTTCCAGATACGCATCCGGAAATATGACCAATATGCTTTCTTCCTGATCTACACCACTCAGATAGAAAATATCACGATGCTGCTGAAAAGCCATCGTAGAGTCTGCACTGATGGGGTAAATATCATTGGAATTGAATACCGCTAGCGATTTAGGCAGTAAATTGTCAGCAAATTTTTTTCTGTTTTTTACGAAAAGTGAACTTGGGATCTGTTCGTATTTTGTTGTCATTGTAAAAGATTTAGAATTTGATCTGCCTTTATATTATTACTAAAGCAGAAATTCAAATTTACAAAACCTTGAGGAAGTACGTCCAGATTGGAGTCATAAATTTTTCAAAAAACTACGGCTGAAACAAGTTTCTTCTGGATTTTTCTTTTATATTTGGAATGCAATATATAATCATTGATGAACATTAAAGGCAAAGTATTGCTTGTTGCAACACTTATCATTCTCGCAATCCTGAGTTACTCATTAAGTTTCGGCAAATCTCATCCTGATATTTCGCTTCCAAATCCCGATTATGCCGTGAATATCGATAAAGGCATTGCTTACAAAAAAAATAATTTCAGTGAGGATTCCTTGCGGCTGGATGTGTACAGATCGCCCGGCAAGCCCGCGGGAAAACGCCCGGTGATCGTTTATCTTCATGGTGGCGCGTGGTCTCAGGGCAGCAAAAGCCTGATCAACAATAATTTCCGAGAATTTGTTTTAGCAGAACTGGTGAAAAATAACTTCATTGTCCTCAGTGCAGATTACACGTTGCTTAATGACAAAGTCCACCTAGAAAAGCCCTTGCAGGATGTCAGAGATCTATTGTCATGGATTAAAGTTAATGCAGACCGATACCAGTTTGATACGGATAATGTCGGACTCTGGGGCGGATCTTCAGGAGGTCATCTGGCACTGCTGACGGCTTATCAGAATCAGGAAATGCCTGTTCAGCCAAAATTTGTCATTGACTTTTTTGCGCCAACTGATCTTCGTAAATTTTTCAGAACAGATGCCAACAGTTTTTTTCTTCAGGTTTTTAAATGGCAGAATCTTGACGCATATAACCTCCGGACTCAGAAGATCCGGGAACTGACGGGATTCGACATCTTCAGGCAGCAAGAGGCTGCGCAGGAAAAGTGTATTGCATATTCGCCGGTTCAGTATATCGGCAAAAATACAGTTCCAACGTTGATTTTCCAGGGTGACGACGATAAGGTGGTGGATGTTTCCCAATCGCATTTGCTGGCTGAGAAACTCTCTGAAAATAAGGTAGATCACCAGCTTCATATCATCAAAGATGCGAGACACGCTTTTACCAATATCACCTTGGAGGAGGCCAGGGATATTGCAAAAAAGACGCTTGATTTTGCTAAAATACATACTGAGAAATGATAAGATCAGGATTCTTAGCAGTGATTATTATGATGGTAATATCGTCCTTAGCCAATGCACAGACTCTGACCATAAATATCACGAAATGGCCCGCGTCAACTACTGGGAATACTACTTTCTATCTGGCTGGAGATCTTAATAACTGGAATCCGCAGGATGATCAATTTAAGTTTGAAAAAAATACTGACGGTATTTATGCTCTTACCATTAAACAGCCATTAAAAGAACTTCATTTCAAAATTACCCGTGGCAGCTGGCAGACTGTGGAGGCAGACTCTAATGGTAATGCCATTCCTAACAGGGATTGGTATGGTGAACCTTCAGGCATCCTAAACATTGAAATTGAAGGATGGGAAAAACAAGTTGTGAAGCGACATACGGCATTGCCTAACGTAAAAATCCTGAGTGAGAACTTCAGTATTCCTCAACTGAAAACGAGCCGGAAGATCTGGATCTATCTCCCACCCGATTATGAGACTTCCAATAAAAAATATCCCGTAATTTACATGCACGATGGACAGAATCTTTTTGATGATTACACCAGTTTTTCCGGTGAATGGGCAGTGGATGAAACACTGAATCAGATTTTTGCCGAAACAGGGAAATCCGCAATTGTAGTAGGAATAGATAATGGCGGCCCGGAGCGGCTGAATGAATATTCTCCGTGGAATAATTCTAAATACAAAACTACCGGAAAAGGAGATCTTTACGTTGATTTCCTTATCAAAACACTGAAGCCTTACATTGATAAAACTTACAGAACACAAAAGCAAGCTTCCAAAACCGTAATCTTAGGAAGTTCGATGGGAGGCTTGATTTCGCTGTATGCCGCAGTGAAATATCCCAAAGTTTTCGGAAAAGCGGGCATTTTCAGTCCCGCGTTCTGGTTTGCTTCGGACGATCTTAAAAAATATCTGAATCAGAATCATCAATCCCTTAAGAAATCAAAGTTTTATATCGTGGCAGGAAAAAGTGAAGATGAGTCCATGGTTCCGGAAATCAATGATGTGGATGCCGAGCTCATCCGCAAAAAAATGCCCGAAGATCAGATTAAAATTAAAATTGACGAGGACGGAACACATTCCGAAACGTACTGGAGACGCGAACTGAAGCAGGCGATTCTCTGGCTGTTGCAATAAGCTGAAGGTGCCTTTTATCAATCCAAACAAAAACACTAAATTTGCAGACTTATGGAAAGCAACAGACAACGAAAAGTAGCACAAATTATACAGGAAGATATGGCCGAAATCTTCCGCAAGCAGTCATCGGAAAGCAAGCAGAGTTTTATGGTCACGGTTTCTGACGTCAAAGTGACCGCAGATCTGGGAATTGCCAAAATCTATCTCAGCATTTTTCCGGCAGATTTCCGCGCTGCAATTATGAAGGAAATCAATGAAAATAATTCCTACTACAGAAATTACATCGGGCAAAAAATGTCTAAACAGGTACGCATCATTCCACAGCTGGCTTTCTACCTGGACACCAGCCTGGACGATGTGGAGCGCATTGAAAAAGAACTGAAAGGCGAAGGCGACAATCCGATTCTGTAACTCTTGAAAAACGCCTTTTACATAGCATCGCGTTACCTGATTTCCAAAAAAGGAAGTACGGCGGTAACTTTCATCACCTGGCTGGCGGCATTTGCCATGGTAGCTGCGGTGGCTGCGATGTTTATCATCATTTCTGTTTTTTCGGGACTGGAGGATATTAATAAAGAGATGATCGCAAATCTTCATGCGGATCTCACCATCAAATCTAAAACCGGTAAAACGCTTCCTGACATTTCAAAAATCAGTAACGTCCTCAAAACAGACCAGGACGTTCAGCATTTTTCTAAAATGATTGAGGAAAAAGTATATCTCAGCTATGGCGACAATGGCGAGATTGCTTATCTGCGCGGCGTAGATTCGGCTTACACGACAGTGAATCCGATCAATGAGAAACTTTTTTACGGCAAATATCCGGATTTCAAGTACAGCAATGAAGTGATCATGGAAAATGGTCTGGACAGCCGGCTTTCGCTACCTGTCAATTCCAGTGAAGACTTTGCGACGGTGCTGATGCCAAAACCTGGCAAAGGAATCATTCAGCAGGAAACAGACATTTTTAATAAAAAAGATATCTATGTCACCGGTCTGTTTCCGGGCAATGAGCAGCTGGACAACTATATTATTGCGCCTATAGAACTTACGCAGGAGCTTTTAGGATTGTCAAAATCCGCTTGCTATCAGATTGTTATCAAGCTGAAAGATCCCTTGTCTGCAGAGCGCGTTAAGGCGGATCTTCAGAACAGACTTGGCTCCAAAATCAGTGTCAATACCAAATCTGAGGAGAACGCTGCATTCTGGAAAATGATCAACACGGAAAAGCTGATGATCTACCTGATCTTTGGTCTTGTCATTTTTATCACAACATTTAATCTGGCGGGAGCCATCACGATACTCCAGCTTGATAAGAAAGAACAGGCAAGATCGCTGGTGGCGCTGGGCTTTAATAAATCTAATCTCCGCTTGATTTATTTTTTCACTGGACTGCTGATCGTTCTGGCGGGTATCGTATGCGGGCTGGTCATAGGTTCAGCTGTTTGCTATCTGCAGATCCGCACAGGACTGATTATGGCCAGTGAGAGTCTTGCTTTTCCGGTAAAAATCGATTGGATCAACTATTTTATCGTAACGGCTACTGCTCTATTTTTCGGGGTTACAATTTCCATTCTTTTTTCCAAGGTCAATAAGAGATATCTTACCGATAACTAGAACGGATCCATCTGACTCAGCTTAAGCAAAAAAAAATCTCGAAAATTTCAGTAATTAGTATCTGCTTTTTTCATATTTTCATCAATAATCTTTCCCTATTATTTCATTCATAAAGATTTTATCTTTTTATTAAGGATATAAGCTACCCTGTTAATAATTTTTTAAATAATTTGATTTGAATATTATTTACCTTTACCGCCCCTTAATTTTATGAAATGAAAAAAAGTATTTTTATCCTTTTTGCAGGTATGTTCAGCCTGGCTCAGGCGCAGGAACCTACAGGCTACTACAGCCAGACTTCAGGACTGTCTGGTACTGCTTTGAAAACGAAACTTTCCGAAATCATTTCGGCCGGTTATCAGACTAAGAGTTATGATGCGCTTTATGATGCTTATCCGAATTCTGACACTGATAAGTGGTACGAGAATGATGGTTCCGTGCTGGACATTTACTCAGAAAATCCCACAGGACCGGATCCTTACAAATACGTCCACGGTCAGAAAAAATGTGGTAATTACAGCAACGAAGGCGATTGCTATAACAGAGAACATACTGTACCACAAAGTCTATTTGGAAGCAAGAGTCCGATGGTTTCAGATCTGCTTCACATCCTTCCGACTGACGGAAAGGTGAATGGAATGAGAAGTAATTATCCATACGGAAAAGTTAATAATCCGACGTGGACGTCCAAAAACGGCTCCAAATTAGGACCTAATACAACCGGAGGCTATTCCGGAACGGTCTTCGAACCAATTAATGAATTCAAAGGTGATGTGGCACGATGCCTGTTGTATTTTGTAACCAGATATCAATCCCAACTTTCCGGCTTCTCTAGCGGTAACATTCTTAATCCTTCCAATCCAAGCCAGGGATTACAGACCTGGGAACTGAATCTGCTCTTGCAATGGCATCAGCAAGATCCTGTTTCCGAGAGAGAAATCGCCAGAAACAATGCAGCTTATGCGCATCAGAAAAATAGAAATCCTTTTGTAGATCATCCGGAATGGGTGACTTCCATCTGGGGACCTGCCGCTCTGGGAGTAGATGACGCCTCATTTTCAAAAAATCTCAGCATTGCTCCAAATCCGGTGAAGGGTAATGTGATCACCGTTACAGGTGATAAAGATCTGAAGAAGTTTTCAAAAGTTTTCATCTACAACATGGTGGGACAAAACGTGCAGACCATCGATAATCCTTTCCAGTCCGGAAACACGATTACGCTTAAAAATCTGCCAAAAGGTGTTTATATCCTGAAAACGGGTGAACTCAACACTAAATTTATCGTAGACTAATATCAACTCTAACTATTTTTTCTAAAGCGAGCAGGATTATCATCCTGCTTGTTTGTTGATTATCAGTTGATTTTATAGATATTTTAACATTACAGGGAATTGACCGCATTATTTATTTGATAACTTTACAATCCTAATTTTCTTTGAAATGAAAAAAAATTTCTTAATTCTACTTGCCGGTATGTTCGGAGTTGCAACGGCTCAAGTTCCTACCGGATACTACGATGGCACGGCAGGCCTCACTGGCAGTGCGCTTAAAACCAAACTCAGCACCATCATTACGAACGGTCATCGGGATATGGGTTACGGTTCGGGAAGTACGGGTCTGTGGAAAGCGTATCAAACTACCGACCGGGACATTTATTATGAAAAGGATAATACCATCCTGGATATGTATTCCGAAAATCCTGCGGCAAATCCTGTTCCGGGTGTAAGCAATGATCCTTATGAGTTTAAATATGGTCAGGTAAGTGCGGGTGGCAATCAGTGTGGCAGCACCAATCAGAACAACGAGGGATTTTGCTACAACAGGGAGCACTCTTTACCCAAATCGTTCTTTGGCGGCCAGTCTGCGGTCCCAATGGCTAACGATGCCAACTTTGTAATCCCAACAGATTATTTTGTTAATTCTAAAAGAGGAAATCTTAATTACGGCGAGGTGGGCACAGCATCCCAGACTTTTCTGAACGGAACTAAAATCGGCTCCAGCAAAGTCGATGGATTTTTCGGAACCGTTTTCGAACCGATTAATGAGTTCAAGGGCGATATGGCAAGGATGCATCTGTATTTCATAACGCGCTATGAAAATCAACTCAACGATTTTTATAATCTCAATGTCACAGGAAACCCGTTTGACGGCACTAAGTTTCCGGGCTTTCAAAGCTGGTACATCAATATGCTCCTGAGATGGTCTGCGCAGGATCCTGTTTCTCAAAAGGAGATTGACCGTAACAACGCAGTCTATGTCTATCAGGGTAACAGAAACCCTTTTATTGATCATCCCGAATGGATCACATCGATCTGGGGTCCGGCTCTAAGCATAGACGATGCTTCTTTTTCCAAAAATCTGCAAATTGCTCCCAACCCTGTGAGAGGTAACGTGATTACAGTAACGGGCAATAAGGACTTGAAACAGTTTCCAAAAGCATTTATCTATAATCTCGTCGGGCAGAATGTTCAGACCATTGATAATCCGTTCCAGTCCGGAAACACCATCACCCTGAAGAATCTGCCGAAGGGCATCTATATTCTGAAGACTGGCGAGCTGAACACAAAATTCATTGTCGAGTAATCCAGATCACACACTTCAAATTATAAAAAAAGCAGGAATTATTTTCCTGCTTTTTTTAGTGATTATCAATCTTTTGTTTATTTAACATTATGGAAAACCGTAATTGTTATTAAATCGATACCTTTGCAATCCTAATTTTTTTATGAATGAAAAAGAGTATTTTTACTTTATTGGTAGGTATCGCGGGTTTTGCAACTGCTCAGATCCCTACAGGTTACTATGATGGAACCAGCGGTCTCAGCAGTCAGGCACTCAAAACTAAGCTCAGCCAGATTGTGACACAAGGTCATCAGGATCGTGGTTATAACTGGGGAGTTTTTGCTACTGCGGATCGGGACAAGTATTATGAGAATGACAATTCTGTTTTGGATATTTACTCCGAAAATCCTACCGGCGCAGATCCTTACAATTACAAAATCGTCACCAATCAGTGTGGCAACTACAGTGGCGAAGGCGCTTGCTATAACCGTGAGCACACGATTCCGAAATCTACTTTTGATGATGCAACGCCAATGCATAATGATTATCAACATCTTTTGCCAACAGACGGCTATGTCAATGGAAAAAGAAGCAACTGGCCTTATGGCGAGGTGGCGACTGCAAGCTGGACTTCTAAAAACGGATCCAAATTGGGCAGCAGCAGCCTGAATGGTTATTCAGGAACTGTTTTTGAGCCGATCAATGAGTTCAAAGGTGATATTGCAAGGATTTATTTCTATTTTGCGACCAGATACCAGTCACAGATCACCAACTTCCATTATGATATGTACGATGGAACTTCTTTTAAAGTATTTGCAGAGCCTTTTCTGTCTATGCTTTTGAAATGGCATCAGCAGGATCCGGTTTCACAAAAAGAAATCGACAGAAATAATGCTGTGTACAATTATCAGGGCAACAGAAATCCATACATCGATCATCCGGAATATATCGCTCAGATCTGGGGAACTGTGCTGGCTGTGGATGATGCTTCGTTCTCCAAAAATCTGCAGATTGCTCCGAATCCTGTAAAAGGCAATACCATTACAGTAACAGGAAATAAGGATCTGAAGCAATTCACAAAGGCCTTCATCTATAATACGGTAGGACAAAATGTTCAGACCATTGAAAATCCTTTCCAGAGTGGGAATACCATCACTCTGAAGAATCTTCCGAAAGGGGTTTACATTCTGAAAACCGGAGAACTGAACACGAAGTTCATCGTGGACTAATTCTCTTAAACAAATCCTAAAAATTAGAAATCAGTTGCTGTGGCAGCTGATTTTTTTTATCTTGAAACTTCAAAAAAAATTAAATGAAATATTACAAACCGATCCTGGCTAAATTGATCTTCGTAACCTTGATCCTCAGCTCTCTCCTATTCTTTTCGCAGGAAAAACCATTTTGGAAGGAGATTCAGGAATTTAAAAAATTGGACAAGACTAATGGCATCCCCAAAAAGCCTATTTTGTTTTTGGGAAGTTCCTCCTTCACATACTGGACGGATGTCAACGATTATTTTCCCGGCAAAACAATTGTGAACCGTGGTTTCGGAGGCTCACGACTTCTGGATCTGAACCGTTATGCCGATGATTTGCTGAATCCTTATCATCCGCGACAGATTGTAATCTATTGCGGAGAAAATGACATCTCCACAGACAATCCGACACCAGCAGAAGTGCTTGAAAGGTTCAAGACCTTTTTCGGAAAGATCCGTCAGAAATATCCGAAGGTTCCGGTGGCATACGTTTCAGTTAAATATTCTCCAAGCCGTGAAAAATTCTGGCCTGAGATGAAAGAGCTGAACGAACTCATTTCCAATTATTTGAAAACCCAGAAGAAAGCAACTTTCATTGACATTACCCCAGTGATGAACGATGCAGACGGGCGCGTGAGAACGGACATTTTTAAGGAGGATATGCTGCACATGAAACCGGAAGGCTACAGACTGTGGGCCCAGGTCATGGCGCCATATCTGAAATAGAAAGCGATTGCGGTTATTCTGAGTATAAATTGATAATTTTCAAAATTTAATTTGTAATTATTCTATATTAATTTATATTTGCATCTATGATTCAGCAGATTATACCTTTCAAGATTGCGCCGCTGGCTCCGGCATACAGACAAGAAGAAATGATGTATTGTGACAAGAAGAAATGTTGCAAAAAATTCAAGAAAGGAAAACGCTGCAAGAAATGTCCGGGCCGTGCAAAAATCAGCTGAACATCAGCCATACGATCATCATAACCAATAACAGGAATATCAACACAGAAACCAGTCTTTTAGATTGGTTTTCTTTTTTTTCGGATTTCTGAATACGATAAAAAACCGGCTCTTGTCGGTCCATTGCATCAGACTCTGAATCTGACAGTTGCGTGATCGTGATGCCCTGCACGATGGTTTTGTGCAATGCGGTATTGGTAGCGTGCAGCAGAATCTGAAATTTACCCTGAGAATCAAACTCTTTGATGCGAATGGTGCGCTCACCATTGGGTTTTTCCAGTCCGAAAGGCACAATTTTCACAAGATCCGCATCATACGTATTCCAGTACACTGTGATTTCCTCACCAGCTGTCGCGCGGATCTTGCTCGCTGAAAAATTTTTGATCTTTGGCGGGAGAATGCTTTTGACGTTTCTTTGCTGTTGACCGAGATTCTGATCATACAACTTCCTGCGATCATGGTCAGTCAGCATTTCATAGGCTTCCTGAATTTCCCGGAAGCGGTGCGCGAAAAACTCATCATTGTTATTTTTATCGGGATGGTATTTCAAAGAAAGCTTTCTGTAAGCTTTTTTGATGTCATCCGGCGAAGCATCCTGAGAAATTCCGAGAAAGTAATAGTAGTCCTTCACAAAAACAAATTTAATGATTTCATCCCGAAAAATCGGATTGTTCGAGCAATAATGAGCGCACGAAAAAATCTCTTTCAAAAAACAAAAAAAAACGGAAAGTTGACTTTCCGTTCTTAACAATTAAATTCAGTTGGTGCACTACACTGCCGCTTTGGTTTTACAGCATCCGCGCCCGAAATGTGATTTTACTTTTGCTTTCATTTCAGCATAATCGTCATCACTCATACTGCGGATCCGGTCTGCAAAGCCAAATGGTGTTCTTTCTCTTACATCATACTCGTCAAAGATTTGCTTAACGAAAGCTTTTCTCTGCTGGGCTTTTCTGGCTATCAGTGCGACGACGGCGACGCCGGCGATGGCTAAAATTCCTTTTTTCATTGTTTTAAAAATTTACGTTTTACAATGATAAAGACGTCTTCTGGAACTTTTTACTTTAAAAAAAATTAATGGAATAAATAAACTGGTGAACACTTAGATCAGCCACGGATATTTATGAAAAATACCGTCCAGCAACATCGCCAGAATCCCGAAGAATATCCATAATCTCAGTAGATTTAAGGATTTGAACTTATCATTTTTTTGATTCCGGAACAGCATAAAAATCGTCCCGATAATGATCAATGCCGTTGCCGAAAAATACCACGCCATAATATTCCTGAATCCAATTCCGATACTTAGAATCATTGAAACCGAGAAGGTAATAATCAAAAGCACCAAAAGTACAGACCTTGTGTTCTGAAATCCGATGCGGTTCGGGAGCGTATCGTATCCAAACATTCTATCGGCATTCTTTGTCAATGTATCCTTGATGACATCAATAATGAATAACATCAGGAAAAGGAATAATGCCAGGAACAAAATCTTCAGCGAAAAGGTCTGGTAATAGATCAACATTCCAAAAAACGGATAAAGCGTCAGAGCTACGAAGGTGAAATTGTTCAGAACCATTATTTTGCTCAATTTATGGCTGTAAAACCACATCAGAAACTGATAGATAATGAAGAACACAAAAACCCTGTGGGAGACGAAAAATGCCAGGCCAAGCGACAATGCGTTGAGCGTCACATAGGCGGTGAGAAAATATTTCTCCTTCAGAAAGTTCTGCAATCTCGAGCGGAAAGGTTTCACCAGCTGGTCTTTTTCCTTGTCATAAAAACGGTTGATGATGCCGCCTGCCAATATGCTCAGGATGGAGCAGATAATGATCAAATGAACTTTGTAGTCGAAAACAAAATTCCTGAGGCTTTCTTCCCGGTTAAACAGGAAAAAAGTAGAAACGTAGAGTGCAAAGAGCAGCAGAATAGCTACAAAAAAGCGGGCACCAAGCAGAAAACCCATCAACTGAGAAATACGGTACAGGGCATTTCGGGATGTCGGTTTCGCGTCGTCAATCATTGTTTCTGATGATAAAAAACCTTTCAAAGTCAGACGATGAAAGGCTTATATTACTTTATTTTTTTTTGAATTTAAAATCTGTAGATCACCTCTTTGTGAAATCCTTCCAGCATCTTTTCTGCCTTCGCGTAATCTTTTGCAAAACCGAGGATGTAGCCGCCGCCGCCGCTTCCGCAGAGTTTAAGATAATAGACGTTGGAATCCAAACCTTTTTTCCACACGTTGAAGAGATTTTCCGGGATCATCGGACGGAAATGTTCGTAGGCCCAAACCGATAATTTTTTAAGATTACGGAAAAACGGGTTCATATCTTTTTTCAGAAAATCCTCAATGCATGCATTATTGTAACGGATGAATTCTTCTTTTAAAGTCTTTCTGAAACCTTCATTCTTCAACTTTTCAAAGAAGATCTGGATCATCGGTCCTGTTTCGCCAGTTACACCCGAATCAATCAAGAAAATGGCGCCTTTGCCCAATTCTTCTTTCGGGATAGAAACTTTGTCCACGCTTTCTTTACTTTCGATTAGAATCGGGAGATTCATGAAACAGATTAATGGGTCAATCCCGGAACTTTTCCCGTGGAAATAACTTTCCAGCTGACCGAAAATGGCTTTTAGATCCTTGAGTTCAACTTTGGTGATGGTTTCAGGATTCTTTTTGTTGAGTGAATATTTTTCAAAAATCGCAGCGACCAAAGCGCCGGAGCTGCCGACACCATAACCTTGCGGAATATTGGAATCAAAGAATAAACCTTTTGCAATATCTGATTGAAACGATTGAACATCCAGTTGATACTCGGAAGGCAATTCCAAATCTGTAAGATAATTGGAATATTGGGCCAGAGACTGATTGGATTTTTTTTCAAAATCGTTGTCCAAATCCGAAAATTTCAGTGTTCCTTTATAAAAACTGTAAGGCAACGTAAGACCCTGAGAATCCTCGATGATACCATACTCGCCAAATAAAAGAATTTTTGCGTAAAATAAAGGGTTATTCATACCGTGTTTTGATATTGCAAATTTATGAAATTTTTTCTTTTGAAACTTATCAATTATCGAGCCTAAATTTTATGAATTTAATATTAAATAAACTTAATTAATTGGATTTAGTTTTGACAAACCGAATGAATATCAATCCCAATGCAAAGAAAATGCTCATTGACAGGGCTGCAAACCGCATATTGTTGTAATGCTCGATCAGTGTTGCGAATATGAATGTTCCAAGGATAATCGCCAGTTTTTCTAAAACGTCATAGAAACTAAAATAGGTGGTATTGTCCATAGAATCCGTCGGAAGCAATTTGGAATAAGTTGAACGAGACATTGCCTGCAAACCGCCCATCACAAGGCCGATTACCGCGGCAACTCCGTAAAACTGATATTCGACATTCGGGTTTTCTTTATTGAGATAATATGCTGCCAGACAAGCGGCAATCCACATTGCAACGGTAATGCTGATGACATTTTTGTTTCCGATTTTCTTAGACAGCCAGGAAAAGAATAACGCCCCGATAATGGCTTCGATCTGGATCAATAATAAGGTCATGATCAGTTTATCCTGCGCCATATTGATTTCACTCTTCCCGAACAGCGTTGCCATCAGGAAAATGGTCTGCATCCCGACACTGTAAAAGAAAAAACTGGTCAGGAAATATTTCAGATTACGGTCTCCGAATAGATGATTTCCAACTTTGAAAAGTTCTCTGAAACTTTGTTTTACAATATCAATATAGAAACTGATGTTATCTTTGAAAACTTCGAAAAAACCGCCCTGCTCTGCATGACTTTTAAAGATGTTTTTATAATTAAGCAAAACCAGATCTTTTGGCAACTGCTCCTTCACCTGGCCAAATTGCGGCAAGTGTTTGAACGTATACTGTGAAAATCCAAACCACCACGCACCGGTCAATAAAAAGCTAACCCTAGTGTAGATGGCTGCCTGCTTCGGTGTCTCGGCACAAACCTGAATCAGGACCAGACAGATCACCACCAAAATAACGGAACCGATGTAGCCGTAGACATAACCTTTGGCGGACAAAGAATCCTGCTTATCCGGCGTGGCAATATCCGGAAGGAATGAGTTGTAAAACACCAAACTTCCCCAGAAACCCACACTGGCCGTGATGCTGAATAACAAGCCCAGCCACACCGTTCCCATGCCTGTAAACATGGCCAGCCCCATACAGGATGTTGCGCCTAGATAACAGAAAAACTGAAGAAAGGATTTTTTATTTCCAATGGTATCAGCCAGAGAAGACAAAATTGGCGAAAGTAATACCACAATCACAAATGAAAGCGTCAGGGAGTAGCCGTAGACCGCATCCGGCTGATATTCTTTACCGAAAATTTTGATCAGATGACGGACAGGAACTTTTATCATTTGTCCCGTTTCCTTCACATACTCATCTTTTTCATAAGCCGTGGTGAGAATCGAGTAATAAATCGGGAATATGGTGGAGGTGATTACCAGTGAATAAACCGAATTGGCCCAATCGTATAGCGCCCAGGCGCGCATTATTTTCGGATTGTTTTTGATGGAGTTTTCTGTGGTTGCTGTTTCTATTTCTGACATTGGAAATAATTATTTAGACAAAAGTAAAAAAAGGATTCAAATGTATGATGAATTAATAGTTTTATTTATATCAAGTTTCAGTCTATAGACTATTGAGTGCCAATGCAGCATAACAGTTGGTTGGTACGCCTGCCAAAACATTAGGATCTCCTGGCGAGAAGACAGGCTCGCCTAGCAAAAAGGTAGGCACGCCTAGCAAAAAGGTAGGTTTGCCTAGTAAAAGGTAGGTTCGCCTATCAAAAAGATAGGCACGCCTAGTAAAACGGTAGGATCGCCTACCAAAAAGACAGGTCCGCCTACCAAATTGGTAGGCGGACCTTGTAAATTGCAAGCTCTATCGCTATTATGTCTAAGTTTATTTCAAGAAAGGACTCTTATTTTTATTAAATTGATAATACAATTTAAAATTTGAGTTTGCTATACAATTACAGGCTAAAAGAAGGCTTAAAAATTATTGCAAATTCTCAATAACAATTGCTGTAGCACCGCCGCCGCCATTACAAATCGCAGCTGCGCCGTATTTTCCATTGTTCTGTTTCAGAACGTTAATCAATGTCACGATAATTCTGGAGCCGGAGCTTCCCAGAGGATGACCAAGGGACACTGCGCCACCATTCACGTTCACTTTGGAATCATCCAAGCCAAGGATTTTGTTATTTGCCAATCCGACTACGGAAAATGCTTCATTGAACTCGAAGAAATCAATATCTTCTTTAGTCAGGTTAGCTTTTTTAAGCGCTATTGGTAAAGCTTTGGAAGGCGCCGTGGTAAATCTTTCCGGCTCTGTTGCAGCATCGGCATAAGAGATAATCTTAGCTAATGGTTTCAGTCCTAATTCTTCCATTTTTTCCTTGGACATCAGGATCAAAGCCGAAGCACCGTCATTTAGCGTTGAAGCGTTGGCGGCTGTCACCGTTCCGTCTTCTTTTTGGAAAACTGTTGGCAACGTCGGGATTTTATCGAATTTAACAGCTTTATATTCCTCATCTTCTGAGAAAATAATCGGATCGCCTTTTCTTTGTGGAATTGTTACAGGAACTACTTCGTCAGCAAATTTTCCGGCTTCCCAAGCTGCTGCAGATCTTTTGTATGACTGAATTGCGAAAGCGTCCTGCTCTTCCCTTGTAATGTTGTTTTCTTTGGCGCAAAGCTCTGCACAAACGCCCATATGCGTCTTGTTGTAAACGTCAGTCAGACCGTCTTTCAAAAGGCCGTCCTGCATTTTGATCTCGCCGAGTTTAACACCGTTTCTTCCGTCCAGATAATGAGGAACGCTGGACATATTTTCCATCCCGCCTGCCACGATAACATCCACATCGCCCGCCTTGATAGCCTGAGCCGCCATTGTAACGGCTTTCATCCCGGAAGCGCAAACTTTGTTGATGGTAGTAGATGGTGTATGATTGGATAAACCTGCACCCAGAGCGACTTGTCTTGCCGGCGCTTGTCCTAAATTGGCCTGCAGAACATTACCCATATAAATCTCCTCCACCAAACCCGGGTCAAGATTGATTTTGTCTAAAGCTCCTTTTACCGCAGCAGTTCCCAACTGTGTTGCAGGCACGCCAGCAATGCTTCCCATAAAACTTCCCATTGGCGTTCTGACCGCTGATACAATGAATACTTCTTTCATAATATTTTTAATTTTTTTTATTTAATATAAAATTTTTAAATACAAGGTTACAAAGGTTTTTCACAAAGTTCACAAGGTAGATCATCTTAAAAGTTAAAGGTGTTCCTTGTGAAAATCATTGTGGCTTTGTGGTTCAATTTTACTTTTTCCGGCTGCGATTAAAATAATTGCCACTCCTAAAAATTCGATGAACCAGCCCCAGGATAATTTGACGATTCCGGCAAATGTAGATTGCCAGGACTTGAAAGGTAAAAAGCTGAAATAATCCAAAGATTTTAGCTTAACAGCAACGATTGTGAAAACAAAAAGCAATATCATTATAAATGCCATTATTTTCACCCATTTCCTCTTCTCGATTAAGATGAAAACCAGCGTCAGCAAAGAAAACCCCCAAACCATCGCCGCGAGTGTATGATCCACTTTCCAATAGTTCCAGTTCCCAACAATTGGAATGTGAACCAAGGGCAGGAAACTCCCTGCCACAAGCAAAAACAGACCTATTAACTGTAATTTTTTCATTCTTAAATCTTATTTGCCAATGTAAATAAAAATTCTTGAGTTGCAAAAAAAGTGATTTAATGATTTTATTTTTACTCAAAAAAAATCCAATTTAATTTTATAATTTTATATCAAGATTTTGACATATGAATATCGCCGAACTAAAATTGGATTTAATCAACGAGATCAATAACATTACTGACAAAGTAAGATTAAAGGAATTATTGCAACAATTGAAGTTCCAATCGGAAGAATCAATCTATATTACTTCAGAAGATGAGAAAAAGGCAATTTCTGAAGCCAAATATGAAATAGAAAATGGCGAAACTTTTTCGAATGGTAGTGTTCAAGAAGAGATCAAAGAATGGCTGAAAAAATAGTCTGGACAAAAAAAGCAAAAAAGGAGCTTATTGAGATTTTGCAATATTGGATTGATAGAAACCAGTCCAATACATTTAGCATAAAACTAAATGCACTAATTGAATCTCAAGTCAACCTGATTTTGGAACAACCTAAAATTGGAAGAAAAACTGATATAGAAAATGTGTATATCAAACTCATTCGCAAATATCTTCTTTACTATGAATTCCTTGACGGCATCCTTTATATTTTGACCATCAGACACGGAAGCCAAAATCCTGATGAAACTTTCAAATTGAAATAAAAAACTATGGCAGAAATTCAAATCAACGACTTTATTGTAAAACAAAATATAAAAAGAGAGTTAGAAAAACATTTCAGTCATATTTTAAAAGCAAATTCCGCAGAAGATTTGGACATAAAGGACAAAGACATTTTTATTGATTCTCAGCAAATTAAATACAATAAAACGCATTTCAATTTTCATTCTTTTGAAACTCCAATATTTGATAATAACAATAAATCACTTGGACTATTTGCACTTGTGTTAGATCATAATGCACAATTTATAGATGAATTTTTTATCATTTATTAAAAAACCAAAAATCACATCCCTTTCAAGATATGATTTAAATTAGAAAATAATAAAAGTGTTCTATGAAATTAATTTTTAAAATCAATATTCGCGATTTCGATTTAGATTTCATTCTTTGAAATAGATTAGATTACGCTCCAACAAACTGTTTATCAATAACATAAAATTTCATTTAAAATCTAAAATTTATAACTTATAATTTAAAGTCTTTCTTCGTATTTTTGCAAAAATCAAAACAAACGTGGTAAACACAGACCAGATAAAAGATATACAATCCAGGATTGAAGACCTTCATAAATTCCTTGGCATCGAGAAAAAGAAAATCGAGATTGCCAATGACGATGAAAAATCTGCCGCTCCCGAGTTTTGGGAAAAACCAAAAGAAGCCGAAACATTTTTGAAACAGCTCAGGTCCAAGAAAAAATGGGTGGAAAGCTATGAGGAAATCCATACGCAATTCGAAGATCTGCAAGTCCTGATGGAGTTTGCCAAAGAAGATAAGGATTCTGAAAAAGAGCTGGATGAGACTTTTCCTCAATTGGTGGAAAAAGTCGAGAATCTGGAATTCAAAAATATGTTGTCTAATGAGGGCGACGAGATGTCGGCAGTTCTCCAGATCACAGCCGGCGCCGGCGGAACCGAATCCTGCGACTGGGCGAGTATGCTGATGCGGATGTACACGATGTGGGCGGACAAACAAGGCTACAAAATCAAGGAACTGAATTTCCAGCCGGGCGATGTTGCGGGCGTCAAAACCGTGACTTTGGAGCTGGAAGGCGAATTTGCTTTCGGCTATCTGAAAGGGGAAAATGGCGTACACCGGTTGGTGAGAATCTCGCCTTTTGACAGTAATGCCAAGCGTCATACGAGTTTTGTTTCCGTTTATGTTTATCCTTTGGTGGATGATACGATTGAGATTAACATCAATCCGGCCGATATCAGTTTCGAAACGATGCGAAGTTCCGGTGCTGGTGGACAGAACGTGAACAAGGTGGAAACGGCAGTGCGTCTTCGTCACGCGCCAACGGGAATTATCATTGAAAATTCAGAATCTCGTTCTCAGCTTCAGAACAAGGAAAAGGCGATGCAACTCCTGAAATCCCGACTTTACCAAATAGAACTGGAAGAACGCCTGAAAGCCAGAAACGAAATCGAAGCCGGAAAAATGAAAATCGAATGGGGTTCTCAAATCAGAAATTATGTAATGCAACCTTATAAATTGGTAAAAGATGTACGCTCCGGCTACGAGACTTCCGATGTAGACAGCGTGATGAACGGAAATATCACACCTTTCCTTAAAGCTTATCTGATGAATGAAGGGCAAGCCGGAATTGATGAGATGGATGAGTTGTAGAAAACTACAATTCAATTTGAAATAATATTTTTAAATTTGATAAAAGATTTAGAATGGATACCAAATTACAAATACAGAATAAAAAATTAGAGTTAATTCAATGGTTATCTACTATTGAAGATTTAAATTTTCTGGAAAAAATTTCAGATTTAATTTCTCGTGAAAACAAAAAAGATTGGGCAGATCAAATTTCGGATGCCGAAAGACAATCCATTGAAAAAGGAATTGCACAAGCAGATGCTGGAAAATTAAATCCCCATTCTAAAGCGAGAGAAATTTATGGAAAAAGGATTTGAAATTCTTTGGACTGATTTAGCATTAGAAGAACTTTCTGAAAGTGTCGAATATCTTGAAAAAAATTTTCTCAAAAAGAAATTGACAAGTTGGGAGATGAAATTGAAAGAATTAGTTCAATCATATCGCAAAATCCAAAAATTTTTCCTCACTCCGATCAATTACAAACCAGAAAAGCAGTAATTTTAAAATTCAACACTTTATATTATAGAATTAAAAATGATAAGATCGAAATATTATCATTCTTCTCAAACAGACAATCTCCAAATAAAAAGAAATTATAATTAAAAAAACAAAAAGCCTCAGAAAATTCTGAGGCTTTGATTTTATATTTCTGTATTGAGGTCCCAATTTTCGAGATAATCATTGACGTGTTTCAGGAACATTCCGCCAAGACTGCCGTCCACTACTCTATGGTCATAAGAATGCGACATAAACATCTTCTGACGGATTGCAATCACATCTCCAAATTCCGTCTCGATAACCGCAGGTTTTTTCACAATTGCACCAACTGCCAAAATCGCCACCTGAGGCTGAGGAATAATCGGTGTTCCCATCAGGTTTCCGAAAGTCCCAACGTTGGAAATCGTGTAAGTTGCGCCTTGTGTATCGGCTGGCGTCAGTTTTTTATTTCTTGCTCTGTAAGCCAAATCGTTGATGGCTTTTGCCAAACCTGACAGACTCAACTGGTCCGCATTTTTGATCACAGGAACAATCAGATTTCCGTCCGGAAGCGCAGTTGCCATTCCGATATTGATATTTTTTTTCTTGATGATTTTATCGCCATCCACAGAAACATTGATCATCGGGAAATCCTGAATCGCTTTCACCACAGCTCTGATGAAAATTGGCATAAAAGTCAGTTTTTCGCCGTCTCTTTTTTGGTAAGAATTTTTGTTGGCATTTCTCCAGGTTACAACATTGGTCACATCCGTTTCGATAAAAGAAGTCACGTGTGGCGACGTCTGTTTGCTATTCACCATCGCATCAGCAATGATCTTGCGCACTCTGTCCATCTGAATGATCTCATCACCGCTGTTGAGTTGTAGAGGTTGAGGGTTTGAGGACTTCGGAGCAGTCTCAAATTTTACTGAACTTTCCGACTCTTTCACACTACCACTCTCTGACTTAGAACTTCTGTTTTTCACAAAAGCAAGAATATCTTCTTTCGTGATTCTGCCTTCCAGACCGCTTCCTTTGATGGACTGAAGTTCAGAATCCGAAATTTTTTCCTCCTGAACAATCGATTTTACCAACGGCGAAAGGTATAGATCAGAATTTTGATTGCTGAATGAATGATCCGTATTATGATTTGATAAAGGCTGTTCCAAAGTTTTGACAACTTCCGGTTCCGGCTGAACGATTTGATCCTTCACCTCGTCATAAGATTTAGGCTCTGGAGTCTCCGAATCCTGAGAACCGCCTTCTGTTTCCAAAATTGCAATGGCTTCACCAATTTTTGCAACTTCATCCTTCTGTTTAAGAATCTTGACGATTTTCCCCGAAACGGGCGTCGGGACATCGGAATCTACCTTATCTGTTGCAATTTCTACCACAGATTCGTCCTCCTTTATAAAATCACCTTCATTAAACATCCAGCTGATAATTGTCGCTTCCATAACTCCTTCGCCCATACTCGGGAGCAATAGTTTATATTCTGCCATTTTACGCTTTTTTGAATTTGTTCAAAAATACATTTTTTTTTATTAATTATATAATTCTATTTTTTAAAAATTTTCAGACCTGATTTTTTATAAATTTGATCCACAAAATCTTTAAAATCAAACTATGAATATCTACCTCAGTGCCATTATCCACATCAAGGAAAACGCTATGATGGACGCCATCGAAATATTGAAGAAACTGGTCATAGAAACCCGCAGAGAAAAAGGCTGCATTCAGTATGATCTTTATGAAGATCACAGAAATAAAGGTGTCTTTTTCATTCACGAAGCTTGGGAAACTTCCGAAGACCTGCATAATCATCAGGTCTCAGATCATATGATGAAATTCCGCGAGGCGATTGCAGGTCAATTGGAAAAGCCTAACATAGTCTACATCGGGAATAAACTTTTCTAATTTTAGAATCAATAATTTTAATGTTAAAATCTTGTCTATTTTTCAAATATTAGAAATTTGTTTATATTTTTTTCATTAAAAAAGAAAAAATTCAATATTTTTGTTAATGCTATTTTAATTAAACAATAATTGTAAAAAATGAAACTAAATCAACTTACTCGTTGTGCAGGAATCGGGGTTTTCTTTTTATTTGCCAACCTTAATGCTCAACAGTCCAATGAAAGATTAGTACGGGATTACATCAAAAATGATGCTGCATTCCGTAATGCTACTGTGGATTTCAAGATCCAAAATGAAGACCGGTCTCAAAGTCTCAAATCGGAGATTCTCAGTATCCAGCAATTCCACGATGGTACACCTATATATAAGTCCCTGGCCAAGGCTGTCGTTAAGGATGGTAAAATTGCAGCTTTTAATAACAGTTTTAAAATTGTAAAGACCAATAATGTTGCTTCGCAGCAGATTGATAAAAGTGAAGCTTTTGCCTCTGCGCTCCGAGCTATTGACTTTTCTGCTTCTGACTATCAGCTGGCAGACGACTCTCAGACGGAGGTTTCCAATCTTCCTGATGAAAAGGTTGCCAACTTTAAATTTTATTTCGAAAAAGATAACACGCTGATTCCGGCCCAATTGTTTTTCATCAATAAAACTAAGGACAATAAATTCTACAGTGTGATGGTGAGCCTGTCTACAGGTGAGATTTTGGAAAAGAACAACATGATCAACGAGTGCAGCTTCGGGGATGGATATTTATCCGCGGATCATTCGGATGCATCGGAACATATGCTATCACATTTCGGGGCAAAAACACATTCTAGTCCAAGCAAAAAAGCGGTTACTGATGCTTCTTATAACGTATTTCCATTTCCGATAGAAGCACCGACATTCGGTTCCAGATCGGTGGTGAGTAATCCGTGGGATCTTAATGCTTCTCCGGAAGGATGGCACTCTAATGGAACATCGAACTATCAGAATACTTATGGAAATAATGTTTTTGCATACGTAGACAACAATGCGTCCAACACAGCCGGTTTTTCACCAGTTAGTACAACATCCGGAAGTCTGACCTTCGATTTCCCATTTGCTGAATCACCATCGCTCACTGCTTATGATAATCGTGCGTCTGCTGTGACTAATCTGTTTTATGCCAACAACATGATCCATGATATCATGTATAAATTTGGTTTCACAGAGTCCAGCAGAAACTTCCAAACGAACAATTTCGGAAAAGGAGGCGGCGGCAATGATGCTGTAAGAGCAGAAGCCTTTGATGGCAGCGGTTACAATAATGCAAACTTCGCATCTGGATACGAAATTCCTAATGGTACAGGATTCCAGACCCAGGCACCTAGAATGCAAATGTATCTTTGGAATTACCTGGTTCCACTGAAACAGCGCCTTTTTTATACGGATCCCAATCTTGCCACAAGAACGGCCGTTAACACAGGGGTTTCCAATTTTGGCCGACCTTTGATGGAGACAGGTGTTACGGGCGATGTGGTCATTCCAACTGTGGCAACAGGATGTACAGCTCTTCCAACAGGAAGCCTTACAGGAAAAATCGCGATGGTTAACACTACAGGTTGTGGCTATAACATTAAGGCGAAAACTGTTCAGGATGCAGGTGCGATCGGTATGATTGTACACCGTACAACTTCAAACACTGTAACTGATATGAACGTTAATAATGTGACTAACGTTACAATTCCTTCTATAATGATACCTAAGGACGAAGGTGATTTTATTACTTCTGAACTTACTGCGGGAAATACGATTAATGTTAATCTGAAGGATCTGGCTGTAGGCTACAAAAACTCCAGCTTTGACAATGGCGTTATGATTCATGAATACGGTCATGGCATTTCAAACAGGCTTACGTCTCAGGGATATAACTGTCTTACAAATCTGGAACAGATGGGAGAAGGCTGGTCTGATTTTTTTGCTTTGATGCTTACAAATACACCAAGCTATAATTCTAACACAGCGCGCGGTATTGCTACTTATTGTGTTAATACAGCTCCTACTGCTCTTGGGATCAGATCTTACCGTTATTCAACAGATATGTCTGTTAATCCTTTTACTTACGGTGCTACCAATAGTACAGGAGGACAACCGCACGCGGTGGGACAAATCTGGGCTACCATGCTGTGGGATCTCCACTGGAAGATGGCTGAAAAATATGGGTATAATTATGATGTTACCGCAAATCCTAATTCTGGTAGTGCCAAAACATTGCAGCTTGTAATGGATGGTCTCAAGTTGCAGCCATGTAACCCGAATTTTGTTTCCGGACGTGATGCTATTCTTCAGGCAGACCAATTGGCTGGAGGTAATGATAATTGTTTGATTTGGAGTGTCTTTGCCAGAAGAGGTTTAGGTGTCAATGCTTCTTCAGGAACTGCAAGCAGCATCACCGATCAGGTAGAAAACTTTGATGTTCCGGAAAGCTGTGTGCTAGCTACCAGTGATATTGTGAAAGATAAAGCGTTTGGAATCTATCCTAATCCGGCTAAAGGCGAATTTTTCATCAGAACCGCACCAACCGTTGGAAATGCAACAATCAAAATCGAGATTCTGGATATGAATGGCAAACTGGTTAAATCTCTTGAGAGAAAGAAAAACAGTTCGGAAGCTATCTCCACAAAAGGTCTTGTAAAAGGAATCTATGTGGTCGTAATGACCGAAGATGGAAAGTCTGACGCTCAGAAACTGATCGTTGAATAAACAACTTTCTTCCTAAATATCCGAAAACCTTTCCATAAGCGGAAAGGTTTTCTTTTTTTATAAACCTTAACAAAACTTTATCACTAAAAAATATTGGCATCAATCTTGAAAAACTAAATTTGCTTACAAATCTTATTACAATTAGTTAATGAAAAATTTATTCAAGTCGATCCTGACTGTCACAATCGTTGGCATAGGCGTGTTTTACCAGGCTCAAACGATTGACTCTAAGTCCAAAATCATTCTGGACAATATCACCAATAATTATAAAAGCAAAAAAAATTCATATTTCAAGTTTGCCTATACGTCTGGAACCGGAAAATCCAGTCAGACGCAGACGGGCATTTTCTATTCCGATAATACGAGGTATAAACTCAAAATTATGGGTGTAGAACAGATATTTGATGGCAATAAAGTTTACAACATCAATGATGAAGATAAAGAGGTAACGGTATCAAAACCCACAGATAATCAGGTTCACTTTTCGCCTTTGAGCTATCTGGACTCTTACAAAAAAGATTACAATGTAACGTATGGCGGCAAAAAGACTATCAGCGGAATACCGGTGGATATTATCAAAATGATTCCTATCAAAAACAATGGACTCAAGAATGTGACGCTCTACGTTAATACACCTCAGAAAAAGTTGATTAAGCTGGAGCAGGTAGCTACAAATAACCAAGTAGATGTCATCAGTATCACTGACTACAGAGAAAATCAAGCATTGTCTGCATCTACATTCAGCTTTGATAAGTCGAAATATAAAAATTATCTGATTACAGAATTATAAAAAACTAAAGGCTGTCTCCAAAGCGAGACAGCCTTTCATTTTTTGACTTTGAAATCCTGAGCGCCAGGATAAGGCTGGAGATAACCGAGATTCCAATTGGACTGCAGTAACGATTCGATAAATAAATCATCCCTGTTTTTATGCGGGTCGTAAGGTGTCTTAAGACTGACATCGGCAATGTTGCCCTTTACATTCCACCAGAAAGCGCTCCATCCGCCTCTTAGCTCTTTGATGATTTCATAAACAGTTTTTCCGGTAGCTCTGTTCATCAGCTTGGCAAACACCTGTCCCTCGGTAGTGGTGAGATCTCTTAACTGTTTTTCGTAGCTGGCAGCCAGTTCGGTTTGGCGCTGTTTGATAAAACGGCTTCTCTCCGCTCCGCGCATGTCAGCACTTTCCTTTTGTATATCGCGGTATTGCTCCAAAGCATTCAGAAACAAAGGATACACACGATTCAGTTTTTTATTGAGAAAAAAATAAAAATTGCGGTCTAATTGATTGTTAAAATGAGGATTAGCCCGAAGTGTTAATTCATCCAGCACAATCACCTGCTCTCCGTTGATTTTGTAAATCTTGGCTTTCTGAACCTCGTCGTAATAATATTCATTGCCAAATTCATCTTTCTGAAGCTTGCTTTTCGGGATGTCATCGAAGGAATTGACCTTCAGTGTGTCCTGCTGCGAAAAACAAAGTGTGCCAACAAACATCAAAAGAATCGGAAACAATTTCTCAAAATTCATTACTTTTACTTCCATAAATATTAACAAAACGTATTATCAAAAATCATTCCCTTTCGTTATGAAATTTGAAAACCAATCTCTAAATTTTTTAGAACAATATCTTAACACCGCATCGCCAACTGGTTATGAACATGCAGGTCAGAAAATCTGGATGGATTACATTAGACCTTATGTGGACAAAATTGAAGTCGATCATTATGGCACTGCCTACGGAATTATCAATCCTGAAGCCGATTTCAAGGTCGTTATCGAAGCGCATGCCGATGAAATCAGCTGGTATGTCAATTATATTACGGACGACGGACTGATTTATGTGATCAGAAATGGCGGTTCGGACCAAACCATCGCACCATCCAAAGTCGTACACATCCACGGCGAGAAAGGCATTGTCAAAGGTGTTTTCGGCTGGCCTGCCATTCATACGAGAAGCGCTAACCAAAATGAACCGACACCAAAGATTGACAATATTTTTATTGATTGCGGCGCGACCTCAAAAAAAGAAGTTGAAGAACTTGGTATTTATGTGGGATGCATGATCACCTATCCGGATGAATTTTTTGAGCTCAACGACCGTTATTTTGTCTGCCGCGCTTTAGACAACCGAATCGGTGGCTTTATGATTGCGGAAGTAGCCCGACTTTTGAAAGAACACAAGAAAGATCTGCCTTTCGGGTTGTATATAACCAATTCGGTACAGGAGGAAGTGGGATTGTATGGTGCGGATATGATTGCTGACACCATCCAACCCAACATTGCTATTGTGACCGATGTGACGCATGACACCACCACGCCAATGATCGAAAAGAAAAAAGAAGGTGACCAAAAATGCGGCGATGGACCGGTAGTTTTCTTCGCGCCCAGTGTGCATCACACGATCCGGGAATTGATTATCGCTACAGCAAAAGAAAAGGAAATTCCTTACCAAAGAGCCGCCGCAAGCCGTGCAACAGGTACAGATACAGATGCATTTGCCCATTCCAACGGCGGTGTTCCAAGTGCGTTGATTTCTCTACCGTTGCGATATATGCACACTACTGTAGAAATGGTTTCGAAAGAAGATGTTTATAATGTGATCCAATTAATTTATGAAACGCTTCTCAAAATCGATCCAACCATGAAGCTCAAGTATCATTGATTCTTATCAATTTCAAAGTTTAAAATAAAAATGAAAAACAAACTCATTGCACCTTCCATCCTTTCGGCAGATTTCGGAAATCTCCAGAGAGATATTGAGATGCTCAACCAATCTCAGGCAGACTGGTTTCATGTGGATGTGATGGACGGCCGTTTTGTCCCGAATATTTCTTTCGGATTTCCCGTGATGAAGACCGTACAGCAGCACGCCAAAAAATTCATAGATGTACACCTGATGATTGTAGAACCTGAAAAATATGTCGAGGAATTTATCGATTATGGTGCAGACTTGGTTTCCGTACATCTGGAAGCGTGTACTCATCTTCACAGGACCATTCACCAGATCCAGAGCAAGGGTGCAAAAGCAGGTGTCGTGCTCAATCCAGCTACGCCCGTTCTGATGCTGGAAGATATCATCGCCGATGTGGATCTTGTATTGCTGATGAGCGTGAATCCAGGATTTGGAGGGCAGAAATTCATCCAGAACACCTACAAAAAAATCAGTGAGACCAAGGATCTTATTCTCAGCAACAACTCCACGGCGCTCATTCAGATTGACGGTGGCGTTAATCTGGATAATGCCGAAAAACTCTTCGAGGCCGGCGCAGATGTGCTGGTGGCCGGCAACGCCGTCTTCTCTTCGGAGAGCCCGGAGAAGACCATTGAGCTGATGAAAATATAAACAAAAACTGCTGTCCTATGACAGCAGTTTTTTATTTGAGAGGATCCAAAATTTTATACAAGGCATTGCTGATACTTCCGCCCTGATAATTATTGATGATGATTGAGAAAACATAATTCTTACCACTTTTGGACTTATGATAACCTGCAAAAGATTTGCTGTCTTTGATGGTTCCGCTTTTCATTTTGATGCCGTTCTGCGTTGGGAAACCTTCATAAAAAGCATCGAACCAATTTTGTTTTTTAGCATAGAGTAAAGCCTGAACCTGTGCTTTGGCCGAGACATAATTCTGTGGCGAAAGTCCGCTTCCATCAGCAAAGTTGATCATCATCGGATGGATACCTTTAGATTTCCAGAAATTTTTTAGGAAATCGACACCCGTTTCAAAACTCGGATTATTTCGCTTTTCTTTTGCCATGGTTTTGATGAGCGTCTCTCCATATAGATTGATGCTTTTTCTCAGAAACCAAAAGATAATTTTATCCAACGTCGGCGACTTATATTCGAAAATCTGATTTTGAGTGGGTGCTTTTGAAACGGATTTTCCTGCTAATTTTTCATTATAATAAGTCTTTACATTGCCAGAGATTGTGATGCTGTTTTCTTTCAGTAATTTCTCAATTTCTACAGCCAACTGCATCGGCGGATTGGGCGTCGCGCCGGATACGGTGGTCACTTTTCCTGCAGGCAGCGTTCCGTTGATCAATGCCGTTCCGGAATGTGGCGCGGTGAAGATCAAACTTTGGTCAGAACTTCCGCCGGTTTTCAATTCATTGATCCAGTTGACATTCTCCAAATCATAAGAATAACTTTTGATCTGATTCCCATTAACATTCATATCAAACTGATTTTCCCGCCAGTTCACTCCAAACGTACCAGCGCCGTAATAATTCCCCAGATCATTCCAGGGCCACCCTCCGGGCGTACTCTGAAAATCGAAATAAGAATCATCGATAATCAGATTGCCTGATATTTTCTTAATTCCGGATTTCTTGATGGCATCTAACAATTGCTGTTTAAAATTTTCAGGTTTATAATTCTCATAACGCCAGGTTCCCAAGGTCGGGTCGCCGTTAGAAGTGATATAAAAATCGCCATCCAGATTGCCATTCGATATTTTCCCGGAATAGGAAGCCGTTGTTTTGAACTGATAATCTTTCCCCAAAGTTTCCAGGGCCGCAGCCGAAGTAAAAATCTTCTGTGTGCTGGCTGTCGAAAGTCCTTTGTTCCCATTGTATTCATATACCAGATTTCCATTGTCGTCCGAAACGTAGAACGAAAGATTGGCCGCGACCGCATTGGACGTTGACAGCATTTCTTTCACGGATTGGTCCAGCTGATCAGAAATGGATTGTGAAAAGTACGTGTGTGATAAAAGTACCGGCAGTAACAGAAAATGTTTCATGATAGGAAGTATTAAAACTGAAAAGCCTTGTCAAGCAGAAAAAGCTGACAAGGCTTGCTATAACCTGCAATTTATAAAAATAATTGGATCTATTGAGTTTAATCAGGATTTTCCACGGTTTCATCCGGCGCCGTAAGCAGCAGATTATACTGCTCTATCAAAGCATTCAGCTGGTTGATGACCGTCTGGTAAGGCGATGGCGGCGTATCTACAAGGAGATGTAACGCATTGATGCGGTCTCTCAGCGCATAGTAAAGCGTGTTGGTCTCTTCCCTTTTGGCCTTCAGCGTCT
>DBLQ01000098.1:510-1128 GCA_002297505.1 Flavobacteriales bacterium UBA720 | reverse complement strand
TTCAGCGTCTCCGGTGTGGCATTGCCATAGTCCTGAGTACGGTCCAGATAACGGGTGCTAAATTCTGTATTAATGCTTCCCAACTCCTCCTTCCAGGCTTTCAGCCCCAGTGTATCAATGGCCTGGCTCAGCTCCGGTTTGTTGTCCCAATCGTTGATGAGACTGTTGATGGTCGCGGTCTCTGCCTGATAGTTGAGTCTTGCTATGCCCGAGCCGTACAGCCTGATATTCGCCAGCAATGCCTCCGCAGCCTGTTTCAGAACGCTGTCATAGTGGTAGGCGTAGGCTGTGGCCACATAGAAAATCCCGTTGATGGCATCATCCCGCCGGGCATCCAGATCCAGCAGCTCCTGAGAGATGGGATTGGCCAGCGCCTTTTTGAAGAGGCTTTCCAGCTCTTCCACTTTGGATGTCAGCTCGTCGAACTTACTCTCCACCTGGAGGCCTTTCGGGTCATTTCGGGAGATAATAGACAGAAAATCTTTTTGGAATTGAAGATAATTGGCATTGCGCAAACGCACCATTTCGATAGAATTAATCATTTTAAAAGTGTTTTTTTGATTCGGGATAAAGATAAATATTTTTAATTAAGAATGGCCTTTCTGATGTCTGATTTTT
>DBLQ01000098.1:0-288 GCA_002297505.1 Flavobacteriales bacterium UBA720 | reverse complement strand
CTTTCTGATGTCTGATTTTTGCAAATTTGAATAAAAGCCTCTGCAGGGGTGCAGCGTATGTTCTGGAGATCATGAAGTCTTGCTGCACCCCTGCAACAAACTTTCTGACGATCACGAAAGCTTGTTGCAGGGGTGCAGGGCCCTCTGTTGATGGGCAAAACGACATTTTCCGACCTTGCTGTTCTTTTTTTGATCTTAAGGTTGATTTCTCAATCCTTAGAGTTATTTTTTAGGTGTAAAGCTTTTTCAAAAATGCTTTCTCTTCACTCTATTTTTCATTTCGCAGTA
>DBLQ01000066.1 GCA_002297505.1 Flavobacteriales bacterium UBA720 | reverse complement strand
GCTCTTCCGATCTCAAACTGATTTGGAATTGTGGTCAATAAATGTGATACCATAAATACGACCTGTATCATTTTGGCGCACTACTACGTTAATGCCCTGTTCCGATAACTGCTTTTTAAATGCCTGTTCATCGCCAGTGGTTTTCAAGGCGATGGTAACGGCAGATTTTAGGGTCTGCTTGGTGGGGCTGTCTTTCAAAGCGGTTTTGCATTTCGCAAAATGCAGTTCCAATGCCGGAAGCCCTGCGCTCTTTCCGAACAGCGAAGCCTTGAACGGATGCCCGGCTCTTTCGCCTTTTTCATTTAGCGGAATATATAATAAGCCCTGCTGCATCTTTCCCTGTAATTCGCCCTCGATTTTCTCGGCGGTAATATTGAAGAGGGAAAGCAGGGCATTGTACTCGCCCAAAGTTTGGTACTGGTAGTAGTTCGGCAGGTGGCGAACGACCGAAGCGATTTGGCTCTTTACATCTCCTGTCCGATAATCTACCGGACGGAAAACCTTATCAGTTTGGTTGCGCTCTTTGTCTGTTGCGGGTATCAGCCCGTGTTGTCTTTCCAGTTCACGGCATACATTCATAGACCGCATTTTCTCG
Organism: Flavobacteriales bacterium UBA720; assembly: GCA_002297505.1. Taxonomy (GTDB): domain Bacteria; phylum Bacteroidota; class Bacteroidia; order Flavobacteriales; family Weeksellaceae; genus Epilithonimonas. The sequence goes on along the minus strand of DBLQ01000066.1, from coordinate 14,219 downwards.
AATTTATCCGAAATCTTTTTACCCTGCTCGTCCACGCAAACCGATACAATGTGTATATGGTTGCGGTCAATATCCGTGTGTTTGAATACCACAAAAGGCTGTTCTCCGTAACCCATTTCCCGCATATACTGTTCTGCCATTTCCCGAAACTTATCATCATTTACCTTGTCGTTTGGGTCAGGATTGAGCGAAATATGCAGCGTATGTTTCTCGGTGTTTCGGTTGGCTATCAGGTAAGGCGCAAAAGATTGTGCTAATTGTGCCACGGAATAATGACCGCTTGCGGTTTCAATCATCTTGTTGGCAAACAAAATCTGCCCGTTTTCATTCTCCACTTTAAGCTGATTGTACGCCAATGCCCCGTATAAATTTCCGCTTCTTCCGATTTTCGCTATCACTATTACATTATTTTTTTAGGTGTTCTTCCTCAAATTTTTCGGTAATCTGAATGATTTTCTGACACAGCATTGCCATTTCAGCCGTCTGTTTTTCCAGTTTGTACAGAAACGCAGCCGCCTTTTTCTCGGAAAAATTCTTGTACAACAGCTTTACAATTTGGTTATAGTTCACACCGATGGAACGGAACTGGCTGTGAAAAGAGGTCAGCCGCATATAAAAATCAACCGTTCCCTTGTCAATCTGGATGGTCTTTATGGTCTTGTCAAAGATGCAGGACGTTATAAAGTGCGCCTTTACCTGCATACCTGATTTATCAAAAAGGGCAAGAAAACGGGCGTGTTCCTGCTCGTTAAAGGAAATCGTATAGCGAATGGTCGCCGGGTCTTCTTTGGGGCGGCGTCCTGTCTTTTTCAATTGCTTTTTGTTGTTATCGTTCATCACTAATCCATTTTAAAATCCATACAAAACCCTGACTTCGGAAGGTGTTTTCTGCCCCCTGCAAAGGGCAAGTTGTTTTGAGCATCGGAAATCATTCCGAGATGCTCAAAACACAACTTGCCGTGTTCTGTTGAACACAAAAATCCGCCCTGCGGGACGGATTAAATGTAACAGGGAAAAACGGCTCGATGCCGTTCCCGTTACCTTCCGTTTTGTAAAAAGACTTTTGCATAAATCCGTTAATAAAAATATTTGTACAAAGTAAAGCCCTGTTTACGAAAGGATTGTATTGTATAGTAGTGCCAAACAGTGCCTTTGAACGACAAACACTGCCACAGCTCAATCAGCGGTTAAATCAATCGCTTTATTTGCCGTATAATTTTAGTGCAGGTAGTAAAAAATGTATCTAAACAAAGAAGAAAATCAGGTTTGCAAACAGGTAGTTTGGAATAAAAGCATAAGGTTTTAAAAGCATAAAACAATAAAAGTGTAAAAGCATAAAAGCGGTAAAGCAATTTACCTGTTGCAAGTTTTTCCACTTGCCAAAGAATGTACCTAACAAGGCAAAAATGAAAGCAAATACCTGTGCAGGAAAGCACCCAAAAGGGAATGCAGGAATATAGGAACGAGGTAATAATCAGATAAACCAATATTCAATCCTGCAAAACAGATAAAGTGTGTAACAATAAATTTTTGAATAATGGAAACAACAAAGAAAACTTTAAAAATCAGCTTCTCCACCCAAAAGGGCGGTGTGGGAAAATCCACGATGACCACCTTGCTGGCAAGTGTGCTTCATTACCGTTTAGGTTTTAATGTGCTGGTAATGGATTGCGACTTTCCGCAGCATAGCCTGACCAATATGCGTGAACGGGATAAGAAGACCTTAATGCAAAATGAATATCACAAAAAGGCGGCAATGAAGCAGTTTCAAACTATTAACAAAAAGGCGTATCCGATTATCAAAAGCAAAGCCGAATATGCTTTAGAAAAAGCATCGGAATATGTAACCCAATCGGCTATTGTACCGGATGTTATTTTCTTTGATCTGCCAGGGACCGCCAATACCAAAGGGGTACTAACCACTTTGAAAATGATGGACTTTATCTTTTCGCCCATAACCGCCGACCGCTTAGTGGTAGAAAGTACATTGGGTTTTACCAAAGCTTTTCTTGAACTCCCGAAAACTATTGAGGGTAATGATGAGCAAGAGTTATGGCTGTTCTGGAACCAAGTGGACGGCAGGGAAAAGACAGGCTTGTATGAGGCTTATCAAAGTGTCATCCGACAACTTAACCTGCCCATAATGGAAACAAGAATAATGGATAGTAAGCGTTTCCGAAAGGAAACAGACGATACAGAAACTTATGTGTTCAGGTCAAGTTTACTGCCAGCAGAAACACAACTTTTGAAAGCAACGAAAATGGATTTGTTTATCGAGGAATTTTTAAAAATTACACATCTATAAAAGCGATAAACTATGAGTACAGATAACAAAAACAACAATTTTAAAAAGCCTGATGTTGATGAGGATTATTTGATGAATATCATCAGTGGCGACGAGCCTGTTACTCCACCGACCATTAACAAAAAGCAGGATGTACCAAAGGAAAACAAGCCCAGGGAAAAAGCCCGTAACAGTGCATCAAAGAAAGCGGACTACGAGGAAACATTTTTGGTCAATCGCTTTCCATCGGGGCGTAATGGCAAGGTGGTTTACATACGCCCTGAATACCACGAAAGATTGCTCCGCATCGTTCAACTGACAAGAGAGGAAAGAACAACGCTCTACTCTTACATTGACAACATTCTTGAACATCATTTCAGGGAGTACGGGGACGATATTACCGATTATTTCAACGAACATTTTAAACCCATTTTGTAAGCTATGGAAATAGTAATTGTGATATGCCTGCTGATAGTCATTGTCCTGCTTTTACAGGATAAGATTGTCATTCATAAAAGGTCGGAGCAAAAGTCCACACAGCAAAAAGTTAACCCGAACCTGCCCGATATTATGGGACAGCCCAAGCCAGTAAGAAGCCTTTCAGTGCCAAACACTGCCAATGAACGCCAAATTCAGGAACCGGAGATAAACCCCGCTAATTTAGACATTGAATACGACGAAAATGAAAGCGTAAGTGTTCAAATTCCGCAGGAAGAGCTGGACGAAGTTTTCAGAAATATGCCTGATTTGGAGGAAGAGGAAGAAGAATGGAACAGGTACGGAATATCTGGTGGTGATAACGGTTTTGCTCAAGGGGTTACCTTTGAAGAACTAAGCTCCGTGGGGGTGTTGCTCCAAAAAGAAGAATTGGAACCAGCCCAAAAGGAAACAGCGATAGCAATAGTGCAAAAAATACAGGGAACTGAGTTATTCAACCTATTGGAAAATTCTATGGAAGATGCTTCCCGAAAAATAGCCGAGCTTTTGGATAGCACCCTTTCATCTGAAACGGAAGCCGGTTCTTCCACTTTGCGGAAAAGTGATTTGAGTGATTTTGACATTGGGGAGTTTGTTTAGGCAAACTCCCCTTTCTTATTTTTTCTGTTCTAAAAATTCTTCGTAGGTTATTGATTTAGCATAGACAGGAATGTCATCAGCATTGCTCAACCAAGAATAATCAGCATCTATTTCTATATCAAATTTTGACGGAACAGTAATGAAAGTTAATTGTTCGTATTCTTCTATTTCTAAAGGAAAGAAAGCACCACCAGGTTCTGAATGTAGAAAAAAATCGCCTTGCAAGGCACCACAATGTTCACAATGATTTGCCCAATAACTACTTTCCGCCGTTTTAGAATACGCAATTTTATAATTTGGAAATAATTTATTGATTTTGCCTACAAGTTCATTTTCGATGAATACTGGCATACTAAAAAAAGACCATCCATCGGCTCGAAACCATTTTTCATCCTCATTTTCGTCAGTATTCAAATAATAAAAATTATTTGAAGCTAAGGAAATGACAGCAGTTTTGTTTGCACATTTATAGCAATCACTACTATTTAAAGCAATTGATACGGGCGATTTTATAATAACCGATACTTTTGATTTGTTTATCCATTGTTGGAAATCATTAATATCCTTATGGTCAGGAACAAACCACGTTTTTTGTTCTACATCCCAAAAAGCACCTTTTGATTTGGCAATGTCTTTATCGCTGTAGGGTACATTTATTTTTAATGGCATCGTAATTTATTTTTTTAATGGCTCAATCCATCCCCCTCAAATTTTTGGAAAGAATAATCATAGGCATATTCAAGCAAATGTGAAGTTGGAGGCTTTCCATCTGGCGCATAAAACTTATGAACATTTCTATTTTTTTCAGAAATAAGATGTAAATTTTTTCTTGCTCTCGAAGCTAATACATACAAGAGTTTCTTTGAATTTTCAATACCATTATTATCATTAAAATGAGGAACATAACCGTCCAATAAGCCAAAGCCAATAACTGCATCGTATTCTTCACCTTTAGTTCCGTGTATTGTGGAAACAGTAATTCCATCTCGTTGTCTGAATACTTTTCTGAAATTTTCAATATCCCCTATGTATGGATTTCCTTCATCAATCAGTCTCTGAATTCTACTTTCCGAACTTGCAAAAAATGAATTAAAATGTTCATCTAACAAGGGAAAATTGGGCAGTACAATTTTTAACTTTTCACAAATCTGATTAAAGAAAATTTTTAAATAAGTTAAACCGTCTGTCTCGTTTATCTCAAAAGAATTACAAATTCTCAAAAATTCTTTACTACTTATATTTAAAACATCAACTCCTGTACTATCTAGTTCATTTAATATTTCTTTACTCCACCTTAACCTTCTTACGTACATAAATGGAGAAGGTTCTGTCAATGCAACTCTTGAAACTTTGAACCAAAAATTATCAATATCCCGAGAAAACGGAGCCATCCCTGGTCCGTCAAAACTGAAATCAGGAAGTCTGATGATAAGTTTTCTTGTAATGCTTGCGATATGTACCCATTGTGGGGCAGTGATGCATATTTCGTTTGGGCTAATTCCAGCTGTTTCTACATTGTACAAAATTAACTGAGCTAATTCTTCAATTAAATCATCTACTGAGACAACTGAATTGAATGTAATTGTACTGGGGTAATCTTTTCCATTGCCAAATGCAATAATTGGAGTTTCAAAAGTTTTATAATAATCAAAATAGCTGATGATAGCCGACGATGACCTATAATTTTTATCTAAGCTTAGTGGTGTCAATTCAAAGCCTAATAATTTTTCTAATTCATCTTTAGGCATTGGGAAGCCTCCCAGCGAGTCGTAAATAGATTGGTTTGGGTCGCCAACAATAAGTGTTTTTGAATTCCCTTTGCTTACGCTTAATATTATAGATATGATGTGATACTGTATTTCCTTAGTATCCTGATACTCATCAATTAAAATAAAAGGGAATAATTTGGATAGAATATTTGCTACAACTGGTTTTGATTTGAGTATTTCATAAGCGTAAAACAAAATTTGTTCAAAATCAATCTGTCGATTTTTTTCAAGGATTGCAAAATATTCCCCAAGAATTTTTTGTAATGAATTATGTTTTTTTGTATCTAGACAAGTCAAATAGAAATTATCAGTTTTGGCAAGGATGCCACAATCATAATAGGTTATTTTCTCTTTTTTATAGGGTTCGCATAGTTCTGTTAAAATCTTCTCACTGTCAAAAGAATTGATAACTTTAAAACCATTCTTCAAACGTTCAGAATACAAATGATAAGGTTTTAAAATCCATTCCATACAAAATGAATGAATAGTGCCAATCCATAATTGTGTCGTATCAACACCTAATAACTCAACACGCTCCTTTATCTCATCGGAAGCCCTATTAGTATAGGTTATGGCTATAACGAATTCCTTGTCTGATTTCAACCTGCTTAACTCATAAGCAATTTTGAATGTAAGGGTTCTCGTTTTACCGCTTCCGGGACAAGCGATAAGAAGAACGCTGTTATCTTCAAGAATTGCATCCTCCTGTTCTTTATTTATACTGTCTTTCTCCCAAATAAACATAACTACTTCAGTTTATCTATTAGCGTTAATATTTGGTCGTCTGGTAGTACAAGGTCAAAGTCAAAAGCTAAGTCTTCCAATTTATTTGTTCCATTTCTATATTTTAAAAGTTCCACATTACAACTTGTAAAATCTATTGTATCATCATTTTCAAAATACTTATTCATTCTATACTGGATAATGTCAGCAACAATATTTGAGGAATAGGTTTCTTTTGCAAAAAGGATAGCATCAAGAATGTAAGCTGGAATTTCAGTCTTATAAGAAATATGTTTGCCAAGCATAATTGCAAACCAGCCCTTACCTTCCTGTTTTGCCATTGTAAGCACTCGTTTTCCATAAACAGCAACATCAGGATTTTCAATATCTTCTTTAGCAAGTTCTCTTGTTGGTGGATCGATATAAACTTTATCAATAATTGCTAATATTTCATCTTCATTTCCTTCTGAAAGAAAATCTATTTCAAATGTATAATCAGCATAAAATGCTTTTAACCAATCGTTTCCAGCCTCAAAAGCATCTAACTTAGCTTTACGCTCTAAACCTTTTTGTTTAGATGCTTCAACTTTTTTCTTATACTTTTTTAATCGTTCACTATCATCATCATTAATTGTGGTATCACAAATAGCATCATCTAAATCAGTAAGAATAGCACATTTCCTTTGTATCCTGTCATTATGGAAAAGTTGCGCAACATTTTCAAACCCTGTGCTTCTAATGTTTATCAAACTTATTCCTAACTCGTCCAAGCTTATCCCAAAAACGTTCTTCACCATAATTGGTATTAAAATTTCTTCGGCATCACCCTCTACCAAAATCACACCTTTAGCAAAGAGCAAATTGGTTCTTACAGCATCCAAGTAACGTTGTACCTGATTGATGTTTTCTGCACCTAAGCCTGTAGAAGGCTGATAAACCTCTGCAAAATTTAATTTTTTAGCTAAGATGTTTATATTTTCCACATTACTAACTTCAGATATTTGAGTAGAATGGGTTGAATATATTATTTGAGTATCACCATAATCTAATTTATCGAACAATGTTTTCTGAATGTGATTATGGATATGAGCCTCTGGCTCCTCTATAATTAAGAAATTTGCGAAAGTATCTTTTGATTTTCGATATTTAAATTCCAAAAGTTTTAAGGTCAGAAAAATAAGATTAGCACCTCCTAAGCTTAATTCGTGGATACCGCCTTCATATTCTTCTCCTGGTTCTCCAATAAATAATTTCAAGGATTGGAGCAGTTTTTCTGCTTCATCAGGAACACTGGATTTTATAGATAAGGACGAGGGAGAATAGGTAAGGCCAACAGCATCTTGAATTGTAGTTTTAATATCATCACGGATAGTCTGTACATCTGGAAGTGCTTCAATGCTTTCATTTAATTCTTTTACTAAATCGCTTATAGGCTGGTAATCAGCATCTTTTATTTCGCCACTTTTATTTTTTAAAAGGGTGAGTAACGGATTGGTTCTGTTATTATGGAAATCACTTACAACATCTCTTAGTGCCTGTATAAAAGTAAATGAAACTTCTTTTGCAACAGATAATTGATGAGGGATTTTGGAACCAAATTTTGAGGCATCGATAGTAGAAGGAAAAATGACATTTTCAAAATCACCTACAAGTTCTTTGTACACTTCAGGGTCGTTAAAATCCGCTGTGCTCTTCCCTGTGAAAAACGTTTCATAATTATCTAAAATATTAATATCATCAAGTATAGCTTGTAATCCTGCTTTGTCGCCTTCAGCTAACTCAGAAAGTTTTTGTCTGATGTCTGCTTTTGGGCGAAAAAAAAGATTGTAAGTAGCTTTTTCTACATAGTCTGCTTCGGCAATACCGGTTCCGTGTATGAATAATGATTGAATGGCTTCTTCATCATTTAGTTCATCAAATTCAATACTGATAATAATCCAATGACCTTTCCATCTTCCTTTGTCTAAAGTTCTATTAAAATCACCTTCAGTTAGTTTATAGGCAAACTGTAGAGAAGCATCTTCCAAAAGTAGTCTTATTGCTTTAAAAACGTTGGTTTTTCCTGAACCATTTTCACCTATAACGGTGTTTATTCCTTTATTGAAATTAAAATATGCGTTTGCAAAATTCCTATAATTGACAAGGCTGACTTTAGATATATACATTTAAAAATTGCGTTTTAAAATTTAGATTTTCAAAACAACTAATATAATACTTTTCTCTGTTCTGGTTGCCACTCACCGCCAAACAATTCCTCTGACTGCCACTTTCTTATAACGTCTTCATTTCTGAAACACCTTTGTCCCGAAAGCCTGCAAGGTGCGGGATAACAATAACAAATTAATGTGTTTCAATTATGGAAAAACAGAGAAAAAAAGTTTTGCTGGCAGCCGTGACTATGCTGTCAGGAATTGGTGCTTTCGCACAGGGAAACGGTACAGCAGGTATCAACGAGGCTACCCAAATGGTAACCTCTTATTTCGACCCAGCAACCCAATTAATTTACGCCATCGGTGCGGTCGTCGGGTTAATCGGAGGTGTTAAGGTGTACAATAAATTCAGCTCAGGCGACCCCGACACATCGAAGACTGCGGCAAGCTGGTTCGGTGCGTGTATCTTCTTAATCGTAGCGGCTACCATCCTGCGTTCATTCTTCCTTTAATCCTTTGCTTTATGAACAGTTACAACATAAACAAAGGCATTGGAAGGACGGTGGAATTTAAGGGTCTGAAAGCGCAATACCTGTTCATTTTCGCTGGCGGACTACTCGGTACACTCATCTTCGTGATGATACTATATATGACTGGCGTAAACTCTTACATCTGCCTTTTTCTCGGAGCAGGCGGTGCTTCGCTGATTGTGTGGCAGACCTTTTCACTGAACAGGAAATACGGCGAACACGGATTAATGAAGATAGCCGCTAATAAAAGGCATCCTCGATACATCATCTGTCGCAAGCCTGTACACCTCTATTTAAAATTCACATCTAAACAGAATGCAGTATGAGAAATGTATCTAAAACAACAACGCTGGAAAATAAATTTCCTTTATTGGCGGTGGAAAACAACTGCATTCTTTCCAAAGATGCAGATATTACCGCCTGCTTTGAGGTTCGTTTGCCGGAACTGTTTACTGTAGCTTCTGCGGAATATGAAGCCATTCATTCCGCCTGGCATAAGGCTATCAAGACCTTGCCTGATTTTACAGTTATTCACAAACAGGATTGGTATATTAAGGAAAGCTATACGTCCAATTTGGCAATCGAAGACCAGAGCTTTTTATCGAAGTCTTACCAACGTCATTTTAATGAGCGACCGTTCCTAAACCATTACTGCTACCTCTTTTTAACCAAGACAACTAAAGAGCGTATGCGTATGCAAAGTAATTTTTCATCGCTTTGCAAAGGTTCGCTGATACCAAAGGAAATCAGGAACAAGGAAACGATACACCGCTTTATGGAAGCGGTGGCACAGTTTGAACGTATCTTAAACGATAGCGGTTTCATAACCCTGAAACGTCTTACCGAAGATGACATTATCGGAACGGACGAAAAACAGGGATTATTGGAACAGTACCTTACGCTATCAAGGGAAGCTGGAACACCGATGCAGGACATCGCTCTCGGAACGGAAGAAGTCCGTATCGGGAACAAAAGGTTGAGCCTGCACACCTTGTCCGATACTGACGATTTACCCGGAACGGTATCGGCTGATACCCGTTTTGAAAAGCTATCTACCGACCGAAGTGATTGCCGTTTGTCATTCGCCGCACCTGTGGGCTTGTTGTTAAACTGCAACCACATTTACAACCAATATTTGTTTTTGGATAACAGCGAAGCCAATCTACAAAAGTTTGAGAAGTCCGCAAGGAATATGCACTCACTGGCTCGTTACAGTCGTGCCAACCAAATCAACAAAGAGTGGATAGAAAAGTACCTAAACGAAGCCCACAGTTTTGGGCTATCTTCTGTTCGTGCTCACTTCAACATTATGGCGTGGTCGGATGATCCGGCAGAACTGAAACAGCTAAAAAATGATTGTGGAAGTGCTTTAGCATTGATGGAATGTAAACCCAGACACAACACTACCGATGTAGCAACATTGTACTGGGCAGGAATACCGGGTAATGCAGGTGATTTTCCCGCAGAGGAAAGTTTTTACACCTTTATCGAACCTGCATTATGCTTCTTCACGGAAGAAACCAATTACCACAATTCGCCTTCGCCATTCGGTATCAAAATGGCTGACCGCCTGACCGGAAAGCCTATCCATTTGGATATATCGGATTTGCCTATGAAGCGTGGCATAATCACAAACCGGAACAAGTTTATACTCGGTCCATCGGGAAGTGGTAAATTGTTCTTCACAAACCATATGGTTAGGCAGTATTACGAGCAAGGCGCTCACGTTTTGCTTGTGGACACCGGAAATTCTTATCAAGGTTTGTGCGAACTCATTAAAGGTAAAACCAAAGGCGAAGACGGTGTTTACTTTACTTATACAGAAGACAACCCAATTGCCTTTAATCCTTTCTATACCGATGATGGCGTATTCGATATTGAGAAGCGTGAAAGTATCAAGACTTTGATACTGACACTCTGGAAACGTGATGATGAACCACCAACCCGTTCAGAAGAAGTAGCATTATCGAATGCTGTATCAGGCTATATCGAGCGCATCAAACAGGAAGATATTTATCCATCATTCAATGGCTTCTATGAGTATGTAAAAGGCGATTACCGCAAGGTACTCGAAGAAAAACAGGTAAGGGAAAAAGACTTTGACATTGCCAATTTCCTTAACGTACTCGAACCCTACTACAAGGGCGGTGAGTATGATTATTTGCTCAATTCCGATAAGCAGTTAGACCTGCTTTCCAAACGCTTTATTGTCTTTGAAATTGATGCGATAAAAGACCATAAAATCCTCTTTCCCATAGTTACCATTATCATTATGGAAGTCTTCATTAACAAGATGCGTAGGCTCAAAGGTATTCGCAAACTCATCTTAATTGAAGAGGCTTGGAAAGCGATTGCCAAAGAAGGAATGGCAGAATACATCAAGTATCTCTTTAAGACCGTCCGCAAATTCTTCGGAGAAGCGATTGTCGTAACGCAAGAGGTCGATGATATTATCCAATCGCCTATCGTCAAAGAAAGTATCATCAATAACTCTGACTGTAAAATCCTTTTAGACCAACGAAAGTATATGAACAAGTTTGATGATATACAGGCGATGTTGGGGCTTACAGATAAGGAAAAAGGGCAGGTACTTTCTATCAATATGAACAACGATGCAAGCCGACTTTACAAAGAGGTTTGGATAGGCTTAGGTGGTACGCACTCGGCAGTCTATGCCACCGAAGTTAGTTTGGAGGAATACCTTGCTTACACCACCGAAGAAACCGAAAAAATGGAAGTGATGCAGCTTGCTGCTGAACTGGACGGCAATGTAGAACTCGCCATCAAGCATATCGCAATGCAAAGGCGGGACAAAGTAAATCAATAGTCAATTAACAATTTAAAAGTTCAGAAACAATGAAAAAAGTATTGTATCTGGTGTGTACGGCACTAATGCTCGCCGTAGCACCGTCAGCTAAAGCCCAATTTGTAGTAACTGACCCTGCAAATCTGGCATCAGGAATTATCAACAGTGCGAACGAAATCATACAGACTTCTTCCACCGTGAGCAATGTAGTAAAGAACTTCAACGAAGTAAAGAAAGTGTACGATCAGGGTAAGGAATATTACGACAAGCTAAAAGCTATCAACAACCTTGTGAAAGATGCCCGTAAAGTACAGCAAACCGTATTGTTGGTAGGTGATGTGTCCGAAATATATGTTCAGAACTTTGGAAAAATGATGAACGATCCCAATTTCACACCACAGGAATTGGTTGCAATCGGCAATGGTTATTCGGCACTGCTCAATGAAAGTACCGAACTGCTGAAAGAATTGAAGCAAATTATAACCTCTTCAAGCCTTTCGCTAAACGACAAAGAGCGTATGGATATTATTGATCGTGTGTACAAAGAGGTAAAGGATTACCACAGCCTTGTACGCTACTACACTAATAAGAACATTTCTGTAAGCTACCTAAGAGCGAAAAAGAAAAACGACGCACAGAGAGTTCTTGAACTCTACGGAACTTCTAACCAAAAATACTGGTAAAAATGGAATGGGATAATCTTCACGAACTCCTTCGTTCACTTTACGACGATATGATGCCGCTTGCAGGTGATATGGCGGCTGTGGCTAAAGGATTGGCGGGATTGGGTGCGTTGTTCTATGTAGCATTAAAGGTTTGGCAGGCTTTAAGCCGAGCCGAGCCTATCGATGTGTTTCCGTTACTGCGTCCATTCGCTCTGGGTCTTTGTATAATGTTCTTTCCAACCATCGTGTTGGGAACCATTAATGCAGTATTAAGCCCGGTAGTTACAGGAACTCACGCCATACTCGAAGACCAGGTGCTTGACCTCAACCAACTCCAGCAACAGAAAGACCAATTGGAATACGAAGCAATGGTACGAAATCCCGAAACCGCCTATATGGCATCAGACGAAGAGTTTGATAAAAAGCTGGATGAATTGGGCTGGTCGCCATCGGACGTTGGTACAATGGCAGGAATGTATATGGACAGGCAAGCCTACAAGATAGAGAAAGCAATAAAGGATTGGTTTCGCAATTTATTGGAAATACTCTTTCAGGCGGCGGCTTTAGTTATTGATACCATACGAACATTTTTCCTGATAGTCCTTTCGATACTGGGGCCAATAGCTTTTGCTATTTCCGTTTGGGACGGATTTCAGTCCACGCTCACACAGTGGATCACGAGATATGTCAGCGTATATCTCTGGCTTCCTGTTTCCGATTTGTTCAGCTCGATGCTGGCAAGAATACAATCCCTCATACTGGAAAGGGATATAGCAATGCTTGCCGACCCGACCTACATACCCGATACGAGCAATACGGTGTACATCATCTTTATGATTATCGGTATCGTTGGCTACTTCACAATTCCAACAGTAACAGGTTGGGTAATCCAAGCCGGAGGTGCAGGAAACTTTACTCGTAATGTAAATCAAACAGCGATGAAGGCAGGAAACCTTGCGGGTGCTGGTGCAGGATCTACAGTAGGAAACATCGGCGGTAAACTGATGAATAAATAACAATAAATCATTCAAAAAAATGGAATTTAAAACGCTAAGAAATATCGAAAACAGCTTTAGGCAGATAAGACTATATGCCATTGTGTTTGCGGTTCTCTGTATTGGCGTGGTAGGATATGCCGTATGGCAGTCCTACCGCTTTGCAGAAGAACAACGCCAAAAAATCTATGTATTGGATAACGGCAAATCTTTGATGCTTGCCTTATCGCAAGATGCAAGTATCAACCGACCTGTGGAAGCAAGGGAACACGTCAGACGTTTTCACGAGCTGTTTTTTACACTTGCTCCCGACAAAAACGCTATAGAAAGCAATATGAGCAGGGCATTCAATCTTGCCGACAAAAGTGCCTTCGACTACTATAAAGACTTGTCAGAAAAAGGCTATTACAGTCGTATTATATCAGGAAACGTACAGCAACGCATCGAAGTAGATAGTGTGGTCTGCAATTTCGATACCCATCCTTATGCGGTACGAACCTATGCAAAACAATTCATCATTCGGTCAAGCAATGTAACCAGACGTAACTTAATTACTTCCTGCTACCTAGTCAACTCCGTTCGCTCTGACAACAACCCACAAGGCTTCAATATCGAAAAATTTGCAGTTGTGGAAAACAGGGATATAGAAGTCATCGAACGCTAAAAAACAATCTTATGGAAACATTATCAGATTTAAACACGTTCGCAAAAATCCTTATAGAAAAAGGATATAACGGCTATTTTCATACGCAGGGTGCGTATGCCGGAAAGCTGAAAGAAAGTATCAGCGATTACCTTGAAAGCTGCCAAAAAGGTGCAGATACTTTGCCTAAACAAGACTTGTTGTTGACAGGCTACCTACAATGGTCGGGAGAAGACAAGCCAAGTGTAGAATGCAGTATGTGGGTAAATTATCTGAACGGCAAATTCTCACTCAACAGAATGGAGGTGGCAAGAAAAGACCAATTTGGGCAATTGCTAAAAAAATCGGAACTGACAAACCTCTCTTTAATAGTCGTACCCAATGCAGTTGAGGTTATTGCTTTGGTTAATGATGAACAAAAGCAAAATGTGGGTAAAATCTCCAAGCGGTTCAAGCTCTAACATCATCATAAAAAATTAAGAGTATGAAAAAACTAAGAGCAAATATGGATAGGTATTTTGATAAGCTCGACGAACGTTGGCAGGCATTGCCAGTGCGCAAGCAGAGATCGGAAGAG
>DBLQ01000040.1:9921-15952 GCA_002297505.1 Flavobacteriales bacterium UBA720 | reverse complement strand
GGCATAAATCGAATGTTTGATGCCTTCATATTTCCGATGGTTGATTTCCAGCTGAGTCCCAAACGGCACGGTATCGCTCAGATTTTTGGACCTTCTGTACACTGCAGACCGCTGATTTCTAGGGAAAGGCTTTCCATCCGTTTCACGCTCAATAAAATATTGCTGAATCTCCGGTGAGATCTCTTCAAAGAAATAGCGGAAATAGCCTAGAACCGGAAAGTTCCTCAGAATGGCATGCTTGGTTTGGTACGTATTGTAGATGCCGACGATATACAGGAAGGTTAGAAAAATCGGAATCCAGTAATGGGCTTTGATTAATAGCGCGGTGGTCCACGTCACGATCAGGACTACTATGCCCCAAGTGATGAATTGTTTCCTCATAGTGAATTTTGTGTTGGATGTTAAAACAAAACCATCTCAAACCTTGATTTGAAATGGCTTTTTATAATGACATAAAGTTACTGAAATATTAATTAACAGCCTTTACATTGATGTAATAATTTTTGTCAAATTCCACCGGTTGGTCCGATTTCAAAGTCGTGGTTTGATTCTGTTCCGTCGGTTTCAGTTCCTGTCCGTCTGCCAATCGGATTGGGAGTTTTAGATTCGGAACCACATTCGTCCATTTGTAAGTCAGCTGATTGCCGTTTTGTTTATACTCGAGCGTTGGAATTTTCACTGTTCTCAGATATTGGTCAAAAATCGATTTTAAATCGATGCCTGATTTCTGAATGAAATAATCTTCAATTTGCTTCGTTGTAATGGTTTGATGATAAAAATCCTTATTCATACCTCTCAGGATTTGACGGAATTTCTCATCATTGTTAATCACCTGGCGGATCGTATGAATCATATTTGCTCCTTTTGGATACATATCGCCGCTGCCTTCGTTTCGGATGCCGTAGGTTCCGATAATTGGTTTGTCGTTCTGGATGTTTTGTCTTAGACCTTGCAGATACTTGTTGCCCTCGGCTTTGCCATAATTATAATCCACAAAAAGCGTTTCGGAATAAGTGGTAAAACTCTCGTGGATCCACATATCCGCCTGGTCTTTTGCCGTAATGTTATTTGCAAACCATTCGTGTCCGGTTTCGTGGATGATGATGTAGTCCCACTTCAAGCCAATTCCAGTTCCAGATAGGTCTCTTCCTAGGTAACCATTTTGGTATTTGTTTCCGTATGCAACATTACTTTGATGTTCCATCCCAAGATGCGGCGATTCTACCAATTTGTAAGAATCTTCATAAAAAGGATAAGGACCAAACCAATGTTCAAAGGCTTTCATCATTGGTTTTACTTGCTCAAATTGTTTTTTAGCTTTGTCAAGATTATAATCCAAAACCCAATAATCCAGGTCCAGCTTTCCTTTTTCGCCGTCAAAAGTGTCTTTGAAATTCACATATTTCCCAATCGATGGAATGATGGAATAATCGTTAATCGGGCTTTTCACTTCCCAAAGCCAGGATTTTTTATCGCCCAGATTTTCTTCTTTGATTAATCTTCCGTTGCCAACACCAACTAAATCTTTTGGCGTTATGATTTTGAAAGTGATTCCGTTATCAGGCTCATCACTCCAGATATCTTTTACAGGCAGCCAAATGCTTGCGCCAATTCCTTCATCCGCCGCAGTCGTCCACGGATTGCCGTTTTTGTCTTTGGTGAACATCCATCCGCCGTCCCAAGGGGCGTGTTTGGCAATCACAGGATTCCCGGAATACTCGATATCAATCGTAAATTTTTCTCCTTTTTTGAATTTCTTTTTCGTAGTTAAGAAAATAAAATCACCGTCGACCTTTTTCTCAGTAATTGGAAAAGTGGCTGTGATTTTGTCCGCTTTCATCGGGCTTTGAAGGTCGATTTGAAAAACAGGATTTACAATGTCTTTTTCAATCGTCAAGCTGATTTTATTACTTCCTTTGATGCTTTTTGCTTCGAAGTTAGGTTCCAGGACAATATCATATTTCTTGACATCCCAAAAGTTCCGGAATTCCGTATTAGAACCTTTTAGCGTGTCGATTTTGGTTGGCTTGGCATCCTCAAACATCTGAGCTTGTGAAGCTCCGGCAGCTAAAATGGTGAGCAGTAATATTTTTTTCATTTTTAATTATTTGAGGTCTGATAAGTTGTGCAAAGTTCCATTAATGTTACATCTGGTCACAGGTTTTTATTCAAGGCGAAGCTCCGTAGGAGCGAAATGTTTGTAGCGAATCAGTCCATATAGAAGGTCGAGCTCCGTAGGAGCGAAATGTTTGTAGCGAATCAGTTCGTGCAGATGATTGAGCTCCGTAGGAGCGACACTTTCTGCTTACATCACATTTTCCTGATAAAAATGCTTAGTCTCCTCAATAATGTCATCAATTTGCTCCAACGTCAAAGCCTGAAGAAACTTCGTCTTAAACTCTTTAAAATGCGGAATGCCCCGGAAATAATTGCTGTAATGCTGTCTCATTTCCACAATGCCCGGACGTTCGCCTTTCCATTCCACAGACCAGAGTGCGTGGTTTTTCACCGCATCCAATCTCTCGGCAATAGTTGGCTCAGGAAGAATTTCTCCGGTCTCGAAAAAGTGTTTGATTTCATTGAAAATCCAAGGGTAGCCAATCGCACCACGGCCAATCATAATTCCGTCGCAGTTGTATTTATTTTTATATTCCAAAGCTTTTTCGGGAGAATCGACATCGCCGTTTCCAAAAATCGGGATTTCGATATTCGGGTTGTTTTTGATTCTGGAAATGTGTTCCCAATCTGCTTCGCCTTTGTACATCTGTGCACGCGTTCTGGCGTGGATGGTCAAGGCTTTGATGCCTGTCTCCTGCAATCTTTCGGCGACTTCATCGATGTTGATGCTGCTGTCATCCCAACCTAATCTGGTTTTAACAGTCACGGGCAAATGCGTAGAACTGACAACGGCTTTCGTTAATCGAACCATCAAATCGATGTCTTTCAAAACACCGGCGCCGGCACCTTTGCAAACGACTTTTTTCACTGGGCAACCGAAATTAATATCTACCAGATCCGGCTCCACAGTCTCCACAATTCGCGCTGACATTGCCATTGCTTCTTCATCGCCACCAAAAATCTGAATCCCGACTGGCCTCTCGTAATCGAAAATATCAAGCTTTTTGCGGCTCTTAATAGCATCACGAATCAAGCCTTCCGAAGAAATAAACTCCGAGTATATCAGGTCTGCGCCGTGCATTTTGCACAATTTTCTGAAAGGCGGATCGCTTACATCTTCCATCGGAGCCAGCAAAAGTGGAAAATCCGGAAGTTCTATGTTGCCAATTTTTACCATCTTGCAAAGATAATAATTCCTTTTCGGACTAATTTAAAATGAGTCTTGATTCTTAATTTAATAAATTTGTGAGATAATCATCGGTATGAGAAAGATAATGATCATCGCTGTTCTGACGGCAACTTTAGCGTGTTCTAAAAATGATAATTCAGGAAATAAAGACGTTTTGAAAGAAGAACCGGAACCTGCAGCAAAAGTAGTCACCGACCCAATCGCTGAAGGGAAATCGCTCATCGAAGGTTCCGATTGTCTCGGCTGCCACAAATTAGATGAAAGAATGATTGGCCCATCTTACAAGGAAGTGTCTGCGAAATATGAAAACTCACCAGAAAATGTAGAAATGCTGGCGGATAAAATTATCAAAGGAAGTTCGGGAATCTGGGGCGATGTTCCGATGCCAGCTCACAGCGGACTGAGCAAAGACAATGCGAAGTTTATGGCGAAGTATATTTTATCTTCTAAGTAAATTCATTTATTTATAAAATCAAAGGCAGTTTACGAGCTGTCTTTTTTTGTTGATGTCTCTTTCGGGGAAATTGATTATCTTTTCAAAAATAAAATCTAAATGAAGTCTATTTTATATTCTGCATTATTTTTTTCCGCATCGTTATGCGCGCAGGAACATCAATATGATTATACTTTTTTCACCAACAGCCTGATGAAAGAAAATTTCTTTTATGGGAATGTGAATTCCTCCGGCAATGCGTCGGTGAAAAATAAGAATAATAAATTATTGGTTGATCAAAATGAATTCCATTCGCCAGGTAATTCACTTTTGCTGGATTATCAAAATGCCAAAGACGGCAAATGGGAAGCATTCATAGAATATGAAGATGTAAGAGGAAAAGATTTTTTTACCAAAGCCAATTTCCTGAGTTTTTGGATTAAATCTGAGAAAAATGATTCCACTATTTTGCCGACGGTGAAACTTCAGAAAACAGACGGAAGCTTTTCAAAATCGATTAATATTAAATTGACGAAAAAGAATCAATGGGAAAATATTTTGATTGATATGTCAAGTTTAGATTCTTCGGTTAAGGATAACCCAAAATCAGTTAAGGCGATTGTTTTTTCTCAACCCGAAAATTCGGATTCCAATAACAAAATTTGGTTGGATGATATTGCGCTCATCGATTCAAAAGAAAAGAAAACTATTTCCTCAATTCCGAAAATTTCATCAGCAAAAGGTTATATGAAACACGTTGACCTTAAATGGAATCCAATCAAAGATAATAATATCAAATATGTAAAAATCTACCGCTCCGAAAATGAAAAAGATTTCAAACCAGTCGGAATTCAGGATGCTTACATTGATAGATTTGCTGATTTTACGAATGAAACCGGAAAGAAGTATTCTTATAAAATCAGTTACCTCGACAAGCTTTTCAACGAATCCAGATTATCAGAAATCGTTTCCGCCGAAACCCGAAATATGTCGGATGAAGAATTGATGACAATGGTTCAGGATGCGTCTTTTAATTATTATTGGGACGGCGCAGAACCGGAAAGTGGATTGTCTAAAGAAAATACGAACGGACGACAAAATATGATTGCGACCGGCGCATCGGGTTGGAATTATGGCTTTGATTGCCGGAACTGAACGGGGATTTATCTCCAGAAAAGAATCTGTGGAACGATTTACTAAGATTGTTAATTTCATAGAAAAAGCCGATAAATACCACGGCGCAGTTGCACATTTTATCGACGGAAAAACAGGAAAAACCGAGCCATTCTTTGGGAAGCGAGACAACGGAGCAGATTTGGTGGAGACTTCGTTCTTCGTTCAGGGTTTGTTGGCGGCGCATCAGTATTTCAATAAAGACAATGCGGAAGAAAAAAACATTCGCCAAAAAATCGATAAATTCTGGAAAGGCATCGAGTGGGATTGGTTCAGACAAACACAGGACAGTAAATTTCTGTATTGGCACTGGTCGCCAGACCAGGCCTGGACAATTAATCACCGACTGATCGGCTGGAACGAGACGATGGTTACTTATCTAATGGCGATTGCTTCGCCGACGCATTCGGTTTCGGCGAGTATGTATTATTCCGGCTGGGCAAGTCAGGATAAATTGGCACAGGATTACCGTAAAGATTGGGGAAAATCGGACGAAGGTGCAATGTACACCAACGGAAATACTTATTACGGCATCAAGCTGGATGTTGGCGTCAACAAAGGCGGACCGCTGTTTTTTGCGCATTATTCTTTTATGGGATATGATCCGCACGGTTTGACGGACAGATACACGAATTATTTCAAAAATAATCAGAATATTGCCAAAATCAATTATCTGTACTGTGTCGAAAATCCGAAAAAACAAAAAGGTTACGGCAAAGATGGTTGGGGTTTAACGGCTTCCGATGGACCAAACGGTTACAATCCTGATGAGCCTGTGGAAAGAGAAGATACAGGAAAATTGACGCCAACTGGCGCGATTGCTTCTTTTCCGTACACACCAACCGAATCGATGGCAGTTTTGAAAAATTTCTACCTCAATTACGGTGATTTTCTTTGGGGCGAATATGGGTTCCGGGATTCTTTTGACTTAAATAACAATTGGTGTTCGCCGATTTTTATGGGATTGAATCAGGCGCCAATGACCGTGATGATGGAAAATCATAGAACAGGTTTGATTTGGAAATTATTTATGAGCCATCCTGATGTGAAAGCTGGAATCGAAAAATTGAATAAGGAAAAATAATGTCTGAAAAATCCAGTCTTCATCCAAGAAATCT
>DBLQ01000040.1:0-9832 GCA_002297505.1 Flavobacteriales bacterium UBA720 | reverse complement strand
TACGTTTTCAAAAATGATTACGATACTTTGACTATCAATTTTAGTGTTCCGAAAGCGGTTAGGTTGCTTAACAAAGCGTTGCTTCTGAAATATTACGATGTTAAAAATTGGGATATTCCAGACGGAAATCTTTGTCCGCCAATTCCCGGTCGTGCAGATTATGTTCATTATTTGGCGGATTTATTAGCGGACGACAATGGTGAAATTCCAATTGGAACTTCGGTTGAAGGTTTGGATGTCGGAACCGGAGCCAATCTCGTTTATCCGTTGATTGGTCACAAATCTTACGGCTGGAAATTCGTGGGAACCGACATTAATCCAAATTCTCTGGCAAATGCACAAAAGATTTTAGGACAAAATCCGGATTTGTCAGAAAATATTCAACTGAAACTTCAGCCGAATTCTGATTTGATTTTTAAAAATATTATTTCGCAGGAAGACCGATTCACGTTCTCAATGTGCAATCCGCCCTTCTACGAATCTGAAGAAGATGCAATGCTCGGAAATCGAAGAAAAAATAATAATCTGCGAAAAAAGAAAGTGGAAAAAACCAACCTCAATTTCAGCGGCAACGCCTCCGAATTATGGTGCGAAGGCGGCGAAATGGCGTTCATCAAAAAAATGATTAATGAAAGTGTAGAATTTTCCTCAAACGTTCTTTGGTTCACAAGTTTGGTTTCCAAAAAGGATAATCTGCATCAGTTGACTACACTTCTTAAAAATCTCAACGTACCCGAATTCAAAATTGTTGATATGGCGCAAGGTCAGAAAATCAGCAGGATTTTGGCTTGGACATTTATTCTGAAAGAAAATAGGAAAGATTGGTTTTGAATTTTAAAGATTTGGGCAGCTTTTCCGCCTTCCGCTCCCGCTCTTTTCACTCCACTTCGTTACGTAAAAAGGAGCTCCGCTCAAGTCGGGCTGCAGATTCAACATATAATCAAAAACTACTATAATTTACGATTTGTCATTCCTTAGGAATCCATACAAGCTGAGATTCCTACGCCAAGACAAAATTTCTGTTAAAAAAATTGTTGATGAGTCATAGGTCTTTGTGAGCCTTAAAAATATTTTCAAAAAAAAATTAGCACACTTTGCATTCAAAAAGATTCAATAGTTTTCTTTTGTGCCTTTTGTGGTTAAATTAAAATTCAGGTTTCATAAAACCTTAAAATTCACTATTTTTGCATTTCGAAAAAATTGAATTACAATGCAATTATCAGAACAGGAAATCATTAGAAGAGAAAAGCTGAATAAGCTTGTTGAAATGGGGATCAACCCATTCCCGGCGGAAGAATACACGGTTACAGATACGACAGAATCTATAAAACAGGATTTCGCAGAAAGTAAACAGGTGAAGATCGCGGGAAGACTAATGTCACGCCGTATTCAGGGGAAAGCTTCTTTTGCTGAATTGCAGGATTCTACAGGCAGAATTCAGGTCTATTTCAACAGAGATGAAATCTGTACCGGAGAAGATAAAACTTTATACAACGACGTGTACAAACATCTTTTAGATATCGGTGATATTATCGGGATTGAAGGAGAATTGTTCACAACTCAGGTTGGTGAAAAAACGGTTTTGGTAAAGAATTTCACGCTTTTAACAAAAACTTTAAGACCTCTTCCTCAGGCAAAAACTGATGAAAACGGAGTAGTACACGACGGATTTACAGATCCTGAACTAAGATACCGACAGCGTTACGTGGACTTGATTGTTAATCCTCAAGTGAAAGAAACTTTCGTGAAGCGAACAAAAATGTACACAGCGATGCGTCAGTTTTTCAATGATGCGGGTTATATTGAAGTGGAGACTCCTGTTTTGCAGGCTATCCCTGGTGGAGCTGCAGCAAGACCGTTCATTACCCATCATAATGCTTTGGATATTCCTTTATACATGAGAATTGCAAACGAATTGTATCTGAAGAGACTCATTGTTGGCGGTTTTGACGGTGTTTATGAATTCTCTAAAAACTTCAGAAATGAAGGAATGGACAGAACGCATAACCCCGAATTTACCGTAATGGAGATCTATGTTGCGTACAAAGATTACTACTGGATGATGGATTTCACGGAGAGAATGATTGAACATTGTGCTATCGCCGTAAACGGAACGACCAAAGCAAAATTCGGTGATCAGGAGATAGATTTCAAAGCGCCTTACGCAAGAGTTTCTATGACTGAAGCGATTCAGAAATATACAGGTTTTGATATAACCGGAAAGACTGAGCAGGAATTATTTGACTTTGCAAAATCTATCGAGATTGAAGTGGATGAAACCATGGGTAAAGGAAAATTAATCGATGAGATTTTTGGAGAGAAGTGTGAAGGAAACTTCATTCAGCCGACTTTCATTACCGATTATCCTGTCGAAATGTCTCCTCTGACCAAGAAACACAGAAGTCAGGAAGGTTTGACTGAACGTTTTGAATTAATGGTTTGCGGAAAAGAAATTGCAAATGCCTATTCAGAATTAAATGATCCGATTGACCAGAGAGAGCGTTTTGAAGATCAGTTGAGATTAGCCGAAAAAGGAGATGATGAGGCAGGACAGTTTATCGACGAAGATTTCCTGAGAGCGTTGGAATATGGAATGCCACCAACATCAGGAATGGGAATCGGAATGGACAGATTAATCATGTTTTTAACAAACAATCCGTCAATTCAGGAAGTACTGTTCTTCCCGCAAATGCGTCCGGAGAAAAAAACGCCAACTGTAGAATTGGGCGAGGACGAAAAAGTAATCCTCGAAATTCTAAATTCTCAGGAAGATGCCTTTGAACTGAATGAGGTGAAAACCCGTTCTCAGCTTTCCGGAAAAAAATGGGACAAAGCTTCCAAAACTTTAACAAAAGAAGGTCTGGTAAAAGTGGAGAAAATTGACGAGATTCTTTGGATGAAACTGGTTTAATGACTCATTGACATATACATTATAAAGCGAACTTTAAGGTTCGCTTTTTTGTTTGAATTCATGTTGAAAAATTATCAGTTCTCATCAATTTCAACCCTTTCATATCTCGAATTTTTTCACGATATTTGTAAGCATTTTAATAAAAATAATCAACAAAAATAAAGAAAGAAATTCTCGAGCTAATCATCTGAAATCTTGAGTCTTATATCTTGAATCTTTTTACATATGAGTCAAAAACAATATACAGCAAGTAGTATTCAGGCATTGGAAGGCATGGAGCACGTTCGTATGCGTCCTTCGATGTACATTGGTGACGTAGGCGTCAGAGGTCTTCATCATTTGGTTTATGAAGTCGTGGATAACTCCATTGATGAGGCTTTGGCCGGTTATTGTGACACGATTACGGTCGCAATCAAAGAAGGCAACGCTGTCGAGGTAATGGACAATGGCCGTGGTATCCCGGTCGATTTTCACGAGAAAGAACAGAAGTCTGCGCTGGAGGTTGTAATGACCAAAATTGGAGCTGGCGGTAAGTTTGATAAAGATTCTTACAAAGTTTCCGGAGGTCTTCACGGTGTCGGGGTTTCCTGTGTGAATGCCCTTTCCAACGAGATGGTGACCACGGTTTACAGAGACGGCAATGTCTATCAGCAGGTTTATTCTCGAGGAAAAGCACAGACAGGCGTTGAAGAAATCGGTCACAGTGATAAGAGAGGAACAAAACAGTTTTTCCAGCCGGATGATTCTATTTTCACCGAATTGGTTTACAATTACGACACGCTCGCCAACCGATTGAGAGAATTGGCATATCTTAATAAAGGTATCACCATCACGCTTACGGATGAGAGAGAGAAGCTGGAAGACGGTTCTTTCAAAACGGATGTTTTCCATTCGGAAGGCGGATTGAAGGAGTTTGTAGAATACATCGATGGCAGCCGCGAGTCCATTATGGAGCATGTGATCTTTATGGAAGGTGAGCGCGATGATATTCCGGTGGAGGTGGCAATGCGCTATAACACGTCTTTCAACGAGAATCTCCATTCTTATGTGAATAATATCAACACCCACGAAGGTGGAACGCACCTGGCAGGTTTCCGAAGAGCTTTGACAAGAACTTTGAAAAAATATGCCGATGAATTGGGACTTCCTGCCAAAGAAAAGGTGGAAGTTACAGGAGACGATTTCCGTGAAGGTTTGACAGCCGTTGTTTCCGTAAAAGTAATGGAACCTCAGTTCGAAGGGCAGACCAAAACCAAATTGGGTAACTCCGAAGTTTCCGGTGCGGTTGATAAAATCGTAGGTGAGATGCTGACGAATTTCCTGGAGGAAAATCCGAACGAAGCAAAGCTCATCGTCCAGAAAGTGGTCTTGGCAGCAAAAGCCAGACAGGCGGCGAAGAAAGCCCGTGAAATGGTTCAGAGAAAATCGCCGATGGGTGGTTCCGGACTTCCTGGAAAATTGTCCGACTGTTCTTCCAAAGACCCAGCCGAGTCTGAGATTTTTCTGGTTGAGGGTGATTCCGCAGGTGGAACGGCAAAGCAAGGCCGTGACCGTCATTTTCAGGCGATTTTACCGCTGAGAGGTAAAATTCTGAATGTGGAAAAATCCATGCTTCACAAGGTTTATGATAATGAAGAAATCAAGAATATTTACACAGCTTTAGGCGTTTCTGTAGGAACAGAGGAAGATTCCAAAGCGTTGAATATGGCTAAACTAAGATATCACAAAATCGTGATTATGACCGATGCCGATATTGATGGTTCCCACATCTCAACATTGATTCTGACATTCTTCTTCCGATACATGAAAGAACTGATTGAGAACGGTTACATCTACATCGCTCAGCCGCCGTTGTATCTTTTGAAAAAAGGAAACAAAAAGGTTTATGCCTACAATGAAAAAGAACGTGAACAATTTACACTGGAAATGTCTCCGGACGGAAAAGGTGTCGAAGTTCAGCGTTACAAAGGTCTTGGTGAGATGAATCCGGAGCAGCTCTGGGAAACCACTTTAAATCCTGAACACAGAATCTTGAAACAGGTAACAATTGATAATGCTGTGGAAGCCGACTCCACATTCTCCATGCTGATGGGTGACGAAGTGCCTCCAAGAAGGGAATTCATCGAAAAAAATGCAGTTTATGCAAGAATCGATGCCTAATTGGATTTCAATATAAACATTCAAACCTTCCAATTCTTTTGGAAGGTTTTTTGTTATCGTCACGCTAATATTTTTTAACTTGCTATTATCAAATCCATTCACTATGAAAAAATTATTTAGCGTTCTGTCTGTCGGGATCTTGCTCATTTCCTGCTCCAAAACCGGCAGCAAAAATGTTTCGGAGACTGCAAAATCAGACAGTCTGAGGACCAAAAATGAATTCGTGATCGATTCTGTCAAAGTTCAGGACTCGCTGCAAGTGGCCAAAACACTGACTCTGTCTTTCGAAAAACAAGTGCTCATCTTTCCTGATATCCAAAATAAAACGCTCCTGGACAGCATCTATAAACCGGCCAATATCAGTGCGGAAGAATATTCCAAACCGGTTCTTAAGGCACTTTTGGAAAAATATAAAACTGAATCGCTCAAAAAAGATGAGTCTCAGGAATACACACCGGAATCTAAACAGACCTGGGAAGACGAGTCGGCGATGAAAGTGGTTTCCAATCAAAACAATGTTTTGACTTTAAAATATTTCGGCAGCGGCTATTCCGGCGGAGCACATGGCTATTATTTTGAAAGTTATAAAGCTTTCGATCTGAAGAATAATAGGGTGATCTCGCAGGCTGATATTTTCAAAAATCCAAACGATCCTGCGTGGGACGCTGTTCTGAAAAATCATTTCGATCAGCCCGAACAGAAGGAGATGATGCTGGTAGATAAAATCGAACTTAATAATAATTTTTTCTTCGACCAGAATAAAATCACCTTCGTTTACAATCAGTACGAAATCACAGCTTACGCGGCTGGCGTAGTGTATATCATCTTAAATTTCAAGGATATCCAGGACCAGCTGAAACCGGAATTTGTTAGTCAATATAAAATACAATAGAGATGGCTCAAAATCTGAAAAATCACCGCAAATTTTACGCGCCGCATCATTTCGTATTTTATCCTGCTATGTTGATTTTGCTCATATTGTCATTGTTCGAGTTTTGGGATAATGCTGTGGATGAGAGGGATATCAGTTTGATTTGGCTGATGATTTCCGCGGTCATTTTTTCTGTCATCATTTTGTCTTTTATGCTTCGTCAGCATTATGCATTGGGACTTCAGGACAGGATTATTGTCAACGAGTTTAAGTTTCGTTATTTTGCATTAACCGGCAATCGGCTGGAGAATTCTACTTATCATTTCTCAGACGCGCAGATTTTTGCATTGAGATTTGCCCGGGATGAAGATCTGATGGAGCTCATGCATCAGACGGCCCAAAATGATTGGCCGCCAGCAGTCATCAAACAAAACATCAAAAACTGGAATGCTGACTATAAAAGAATTTAGTGTTTTTATGATCCTTCGGGAGTCACAGGATTACAACTTAAATAATCAAAAGTCAAATAATGTGCGTTGCCAGGCTGAGGCTCTGGAAGCCCCTCAAATAAATTAAAAAAATAC
The DNA here is from genome assembly GCA_002297505.1 of Flavobacteriales bacterium UBA720. Classification (GTDB taxonomy): domain Bacteria; phylum Bacteroidota; class Bacteroidia; order Flavobacteriales; family Weeksellaceae; genus Epilithonimonas. Next base: position 3,306 of record DBLQ01000040.1, on the reverse strand, counting down.
TCCGAAATTCTCAGAGTATTTTTATTTTTGGACTTATGCAATTTGCCTTTATCATCAACCCTTATTCGGCCAAGAAAAACTATCAGCCTTTTTTGGATAATCTGGCCAGGAGAATAGAAAATCCGTTTTATTTGATATCCAGATCTCTGGAGGATACCGAGGATTTCATCAGTGTCAATTGGGACCAGGTAGACATCTTTGTGGCAGTGGGTGGCGATGGTACCATTTCCGTGGTGGCACAGAAGCTGATCAATACAGATAAAATTCTTGCGGTCTTTCCCGCCGGTTCTGGTAATGGTTTTTCTAACGAGACGCATTTTAACAAGAATCTGGATACACTTTTGAGGAAAGTAAGATCAGGAAACTCGAAGGCTATTGATACGTTCACGGTGAACGGTAATTTTTCAATCAATGTGTCGGGAACAGGATTCGATGGGAAAGTTGTAAAAGAATTCGAGAAGACCAGCCGTGGTTTCAAGAATTATATCAAGGTTTCCATCAAGACTTTTTTCAATTATAAACCGATAAAAATCAAGTTTTTACAGGATGATTATAAAGTGTACAACGGCAAATATCTGATGCTGAATGTTGCCAACACAAGGCAGTTTGGCAACAATGCCTACATTGCCCCGATGGCAAGCAAGAGCGATGGTTTGGTAGATTTGGTTTTGGTTAAGAAATTTCCGCTGACCTATTCGCCTTTTTTTGCGTTCCGGATGTTCACCAAACGGCTGAAAGACGACGATTATGTCACGTATCTCCCGGTATCGGAAATTGAGTTTAAAGTCAATACAAAAAACTGGCACATCGACGGTGAATTCAAGAAAATCAAATCACCGATTCATATTAAAGTGATGCCGAAGAGTTTGAGGATTTTGGTGTGAAAAATTATCGACTTCAGATGCTATTTTTCTAAGATTTCAGAAAATCTAATCTCGATATTTTCCTTTATTGGTGTAATCTTTAATTCAATATTTTTAAATGCCTGGACAGCTTTCCTCATCATTTCTCCATCTGGCCGTTCTCCCATTTGTCTATAAAAATGTTGTTCATTATATAAATCATATGCCTCATTGACATCTTTCAAATAATTATCAATTATTCTTTTTGTATCTAAATCAAAATAAAGTCTGTTATTATTGTAATAGGTAATAAATTCAGAATGTTTACTTAAAAAATTTTTTTGTAAAGAATTGTCATTATCAATAAAGTTTTTATCTTTTTCGAAAAACTTTATTGGATTAATATATCTGTGAAGTTCTAACAAGACTTCATTAATTAATTTATATGTAGATCCCAATATTTCAAATCTTCTCTCGTGAAGTTTTGTAAATTTGAAATTCTCGCGAGCCTTCAAGGAATTTATCTCAGCTTGAAATTTTGACATCTCTAAGTTGTGAGAGTTTTTAAGTTTTTCAATTCTTGTGTCAAAATTATTTTTAACACTTCCCTTTATTCTCTCAGTTATGTAGAGTGTAAAAAGAGTTCCAAATGTTGTTGGTAATATCGAATATATTAAAATTTGTAAATAGTCAATATTCATATAGTAATAATTAATCAAAAATAAAATAACTTTTTGATTAATATAAACTCTTTTCATTTATATTTTAAAACCATTTAAATTTCCCTATTTTTGTATCAATCATCACCTATAGATTGTGCAAAACAAACTGAAAATCATTAACGATCCGGTACACGGCTTTATCAAAATTCCCCACGAGATTTTATTCGATGTTATAGAGCATCCTTATTTTCAGAGACTGAGACGGATTTCGCAAACCGGATTACTTTCCCTTATTTTTCCAGGCGCCAAACATACCAGATTTCATCACGCGCTAGGTGCCATGAATCTGATGTTCAAGGCTCTGGAAACCCTGAAGCTCAAAGGTGTCAAAATTTCTAAGGATGAGGAAAAAGCGGCAATGCTGGCGATTTTAATGCACGACATTGGCCACGGACCATTTTCGCACGCTTTGGAAAATATGCTGATGGACGACTGGCATCACGAGAAAATCTCGATTCTGTTGATGGATCGCCTTAATCAGGAATTCAAAGGAAAACTGAATCTCGCGATAGAGATGTTTCAGGGCAGGTACCATCGGATGTTTTTCAATCAACTGATTACCTCCCAGTTGGATGTAGACAGGATGGATTACCTGAAGCGGGACAGCTTCTACACGGGCGTTTCCGAAGGCGATGTGAATGTGGAGCGCATCATCTCGATGATGAATGTGAGCGAGGAACAATTGGTGATTGATGCGAAAGGGATTTATTCCATTGAAAATTACCTAACCGCCAGGATGTTTATGTATTGGCAGGTCTATTATCACAAAACTGCTGCCCTGGCCGAGCATATCCTGGTGCAGATTCTAAACCGTGCCAAATATCTCGTGTCTCAAAATTTGGAACTGGAAGCACCTTCAAATCTGAAATATTTCCTGATCAAAAATAAATTTGAAGAAGCGACTGAAGAAGATATCAGAAGATTCACAATGCTGGACGATATGGATGTGTTTCAGGCCATCAAGGTATGGACGGATAGCAGCGATTTTATTTTGTCAAGGCTCTGCAGGACGGTTATATACCGGGATTTTCCAAAGAGTATCATTTCTTCAAAACCTTTTTCTGATGAGTTCATTACGGAACATGTCGCAAAAGTCAACCATTTTTTCAAAATTGATAATGGTGAAGAACTAGTGGGGCAGATTTCCCGGACGCTCTTGCCGTACGATACCGAGAAGCAGCCCATCTACCTTGTGGATAAAAAAGGCAATAAGCTGAAACTGGAAGAATCTGAAAACCAGATTCTCTTCGGCTGTATGGAGAATCCGACGGAAAAATACATTTTCTATTGTCCGCGCGAAATATGGGATTCTAAGTAAAAGTAATTTTGAATCGTTATAAAAAATTAAAAGATAATTAATAAAATATTTATCTTTGCAAACTATGGAATTTAGTGCAGAACAGATTGCAGGATTAATCAACGGAAGAATTATAGGAGACCAAACAACTGTGATTACAGGCGTATCTCCGATAGAGAACGGTCAGCAGGGTCATTTATCTTTTGTGGGGCAGAGTCGCTTTGCGCATTTTATGGATGATACGGACTGTGCAGTTCTGATTGTTTCCGAAAATCTGCTGCAGGACAGGCCTTACAAGCCGGTTATCATTGCTGTGGAAGATGCTTACCTTTCCTTTCAGGTTCTGATGAATCTTTATCAAGAAATGCAGGGCAGAAAAACTGGCATTGAAGAAGGTTCATTTTTCCACGACTCGGCACAGGTGGGCGAGGGTGTCTATATCGGC
>DBLQ01000041.1:18611-27028 GCA_002297505.1 Flavobacteriales bacterium UBA720 | reverse complement strand
CAACCCAAAAGTGGCACTCTCCGCCCAGCCTGATACTTACCGTGGAATCAATTGGAAAGCTGCCACTGTGGAAGAAGGCTGTGCAACCCCGATTGGCGGAAGTTTCGGTAATGATTATTGCGGAGTGCATACCAACAGCGGCGTGCTGAACCACTGGTTTTACATTCTAGTGATGGGAAAAAGCGGTACCAATGATTTGGGAAGACCTTATGATGTTACAGGAATCGGCTGGGAAAAGGCAGAAAAAATCGTTTACCGATTGGAGAGCACTTACCTGACCGCCAATTCAACTTATAAAAATGCCAGGGATTCTGGAATTCAGGTGGCTAAAGATCTTTATGGCGACAAGTCTCCGGAGATGATCGCCGTTCAGGACGCCTTCTATGCCGTAGGTGTAGGCGTGAGATACCTCAGCACACCGGATACCACACCGCCAACGGTGCCTACTAACCTTGCATCTAACAACACAAAAGGTACAAGTGTCAGCCTGATCTGGAATGCATCGACAGATGCTGAGGGTGTTGAAGGTTACATCGTTTATAAAGCGGGTGTAGAAATCGCCAGAACGTCCGCCCTGACTTATAAAGTCACAGGATTGACCCGAATGACGACTTATCAATTCTCGGTCAAAGCTATTGACGTCTACGGAAATATTTCTGGTGAAAGTAATATTCTGAATGTCACGACCACGAATCAGGTAGAATATTGTGCTTCGCAAAGCAACAATACTTCAGACGAAAAGATCAAGCGAGTGGTTTTCGGAACCATTGATAATTCCAGTACGGGAACTGCGGGCTACGAGGACTTCACGAATATTTCCACCGAAGTGACCGAAGGCAATCAATACGCCATCACCATCACGCCGGCATGGACCTCCACAGCTTATCCGGAAGGTTATGCCGTATTCATAGACTGGAACGGCGATGGCGACTTTGATGATGCCAATGAAAAACCGGTGAGCATCAGTGCCACGACTACCACGCCTGTCACCAGAAATATTACGGTTCCGTCTAATATCAACTTTGATAATCCTTTGCTGATGCGCGTTTCCATGAAGTACAACAGCATCCCAACCGGCTGCGAATCCTTCACATACGGACAGGTGGAAGATTATACGGTGATTGCTAAGAAGAAAGTGCTTGCAGTGAATGACCTATCGGGAAAAAATCAGACCATGATCTACCCGAATCCGGTAAAAGATGTTCTGAATATCCAATCCAAAGAATCCGGAGATTTTGCTTTCAGAATCATGAATGTCACTGGCCAAATGGTTTCCGCAGGCAAGTCTGCTGATCAAAAGATCAATGTGAATCAGCTTTCTACAGGAAATTACATTATTGAACTGACAGATAAGAATGGAGAAAAAACTGTTCAGAAATTCATCAAAAAATAAATAAATTTAATCCTTCACAAAAAAACTCCCAGCTGTACTGGGAGTTTTTTACATTTATAGAGATTGTCCTTAGTGACCAGAGTGACCGTCCGGTCCGTGTGCATGACCATGTGCCAATTCTTCTTCAGTCGCAGGGCGGCTTCCGATGATTTCGACATCGAAGAAAAGACTTCTGCCAGCCATTGGGTGGTTAAGGTCTACTACCACAGCTTCCGGCGTCACTTCCAGAACCATTGCCTGGAAATTATTGCTCTGATTGTCAGATAGCGGAAGTACAGCTCCTACCGGCGGCAATTCCTGTCCCTGGAACATATCCACAGGCAATTGCGTTGTAGCCTCGGGATTGCGCTCGCCGTAGCCTTCACTCGGAGCGATTTCGAAAGACGCTTTGTCTCCCGTATTCAGGTTTTGAATCTCCTGCTCAAACTTAGGAATCATCATTCCTACGCCATAAAGGAAAGTCATTGGATTATCGTTGGAAGTTTCCTCTACGAAAACTCTTTCTCCGTTTTCATCGTTGGTATGCAGAACATATTTCAGCGTTACTACATCATTTTTGTCTAATGCCATGTGCAATTAATTTAATTAAAATTGAAAATTATCGATAGCGATAAGGAACAAATGTAAGCTTTTGAAATTTAATGAAAGAAGATTGTAAAATAATCTCGGCAACGGTGTCAAATTTTTTCTATTTCAAAAAAAAATCTGGAACTTAGCAGCATGGCAAAACTTAAAATTTTATATTTCTGTCAAAACTGTGGCGCCCAATATTCCCAATGGCATGGCCAATGCAAAACCTGCGGCGAGTGGAACACGCTGGTGGAGGAAATTGTGGAAAAATCTACAAAATCCATAGCGACCAAATCCAAGTCGTCCATCATTAATATCATTGAAGTAGAAACCAACGAAGAGCCGAGAATCACTACACCTTCCGAGGAGCTCAACCGCGTTTTGGGCGGCGGCATCGTCTTGGGTTCCGTGACGTTGATCGGCGGCGAGCCTGGCATCGGAAAATCGACACTTCTGCTGCAGCTGGCACTGAAAATGAAGAAAAAAATCCTCTATGTCTCGGGCGAAGAAAGTGCTTCTCAGATCAAAATGAGAGCAGACCGGCTGGCTGAAGTCAAAAACCCCAACTGCTTCCTCTTCACAGAAACCAATGTTGAAAAAATTCTGCACGAGGCCAAAAAGCTGATGCCCGATTTCGTGATCATCGATTCGATCCAGACGCTGCAATCCCAGCTGATAGAGAGCTCGCCAGGCACAGTTTCGCAGATTCGGGAATGTTCTAACGAGATCATCAAGTTTGCGAAAGAGAACAATATTCCGGTTTTCCTGGTGGGACACATTACCAAGGACGGACAGATTGCCGGCCCAAAAGTTCTGGAACATATGGTAGACGTGGTTCTGAACTTTGATGGCGACAGAAATCATCTCTTCAGATTATTAAGAGCGAATAAAAACCGTTTTGGCTCCACATCAGAAATCGGGATTTACGAAATGATATCGCAAGGCCTGAAGGAAATCAAAAATCCGTCAGAAATTCTCATCACCAAAAAATCTGAAGAACTGTCCGGCAATGCTGTGGCTGTAACATTAGAAGGCAACAGGCCCATGCTATTGGAAATCCAGGCTCTGGTTTCTACCGCAGTCTATGGAACGCCACAAAGAAGCTCTACCGGTTTCGATGCCAAGAGACTCAATATGCTGCTTGCAGTTTTGGAAAAACGTGCAGGTTTCCAGCTGGGTGCCAAGGATGTCTTTCTGAATATCACCGGCGGTATCAAAACGGATGATCCGGCTCTGGATCTGGCGGTTGTGGCTTCCATATTATCCAGTAATGAAGATATTGCGATCTCGGAGCATTACTGTTTTGCCGGCGAGATTGGCTTGAGCGGCGAGATCCGTCCTGTGGCGCAGGCCGAGCAACGCATCACCGAAGCAGAAAAATTGGGTTATGAGAAGATCTTCATTTCCAATCTAAACAAACTCCCAAAGCGGAAATTCGGGATTAAAATTGAAGAAATCAGCAAGATTGAAGATTTTGTAGAATTATTATTTTAAATTGACATAAAAAACACAAAGATGAAAAACTGGAAGCATATTTTATTTATGATAATTGCCATTGTCGGACTGATTGTTAACATTTATGAAGGCTCAAGGTCAGACTTTCACAATGGCTATTATAATATAATCAGTTTTTTCCTGTTATCAGTTTTAGCTATCAGCAAATTCACCAAACACTCTTTGTAATTGAACTATCTCGCCCACTCTATTCTATCCTTTACCGACGGTCAACTCGTGGGGAATATGATTGCGGATTTCATCAAGAACAATGAGCGTGAACATTTTCCTATGGAGATTCAGGAAGGCATCCGCCTACATCGCTTCATTGATACGTTTACGGATACGCATCCGGCCATTTCGGAGGCTAAGAAACTCTTCAGCCCGCTGGTGAGGCTATATTCCGGCGCTTTCGTAGATGTGGCATTGGATTATTTTGTGGCGCATTATTATTCGGCGGATCAACTCCGGGCACACGCTTTGCGAACCTATGACATTTTATGGCAGAATGAGCAATGGCTACCGGAACATTATAAGACGATGCTGGTGAGAATGGAGGAAGGAGACTGGCTTTCCAACTACCGTACGGATCAGGGCATAAAGTTCAGCATGCAGAATGTCCTTAATAAAGCCAAATATCTGGATAGGGATATTCCGGTGTTCAACATTTTTCTTGAGAACAAAGACATTTTGCAGGCATTTTTTGAACAATTCTTTCCGGATATCCAAAAAGTGACACGAATTAATTTTGGTTAAGCTTTCGATTCTTTACACGATATTCCATTCTTTGTTTAAAAAATTATGTTAAATACCTCCGAAACCGCTGACGTATAGGATTTTTTAATATTTTTGCGCTTCCCTATCATCATGTTTTATAACAAAGTCATATCGAGTATGTTGCTGTTCCTGCTTTTTGCCGAAGTGGGGGCTCAGAAAAAAACAACTCAAGATATTGATGCGATGATTTCCAGGACATTTCGCATTGCAGACCGCAACCAGGCACTTGCCATCAGCAATGAGGCATACCGACTTTCGGAAGATATGGATTATTATCCGGGAATGGCGAAGGCGCTGAAGGCGGATATCAATTCTTATCTCGGACTTGGCGAGCAGGAAAAGGCTTTAATTTCCTCCGAAAAGCTCTACAAAATTGCCAAAAAGCATGACGATGATTATCATTGCGCCCAGGCCCTCATTGCCAAATCGCTGGCCTGCGCCTACATCGGATTCTTTGACAAAGCGCTGAAAACCATTGACGAAGCAGAAGAATATTGCAAAGACATCAAAGATAACGATGATCTGTACAGTTCTTTGGGCCAAGTCTATGCTGCGAAAGGTGAGATCAACAATCTGAAATACGAATCGCCACAAATCACCCTGAAATACGATCTTGCCAGTGTAGAATATTATAAAAAAATCAAAGACGCCAAGAAAAGAAACGGCTGGCTAGCGATACAATATTCCAGCGTAGGTTACACGTACATTGACCTGGACGATTATGCACCGGCAGTGTATTACAGCCGGAAATCGTATGATATTGCCCGCCAGGAAAAGGATTCCATCAATCAGGCATTCGGACTTTACGGTTTGGGAAGCGCTTATATGGAGATGAACCAGAGTGACAGCTCGATCTATTACTACAAACAGGCACTTCCGATTTTTGAAAAATCTCAGGATATCTACCGCCAACAATACATTTATGAAGATCTCTCCACATTGTATGAAAAACTGGGAGATGACCGTGTGTATGCCTATTACTCCAAAAAAGCCCGGGAACTCTCCGAAGAAATCAGAAAAAAAGAAAAAATCGAGACCGACAAAATCTCTAAAAATATTCTGGAACAGGAGAAAAACCAGTGGTACGATAATTTTTTTGCGCTGATCTGCTGTATCGTCGTTCTTGTAGTTTTGACCATCTTCATGGCGGCGAATTATTTCAAACGCTATCGCACCGAGAAAATGCAGAAGGAACAGACCGAATTTGACCTGATCGAAAAAGAAAGTGAGCTGAATCATCTGGAATCAAAAGTGAATGACGCGTTCGCCGAACTAATGGAATTGGCCAACAGCAACGACTCCTCATTCCTGAGCAGATTCACGGATGTCTATCCCGCTTTTTACAACAGACTGATTGAAGAGTATCCGACCATGACGGCTGGCCAGCAAAAATTCTGCGCACTTCTGAAGCTTAATTTCTCTACAAAAGAGATTGCACACATCAGTCATATCTCGGTCCGGAGCGTAGAAATGAAGAAAAACCGACTCAGAAAGCAACTCAGCATCCCTTCTGATGTGGATCTCAATCAATGGATGATGAGCTTCTAGAAAACACACCCTTACAATTTTAACATTTGACAATCAATTATTTACGACGATGTTGTAGATATGTTGTATGCGAATCTTTGCAACATTGTGCAACAAACCGATACATTTGAACCATCAACAAAACAAGGCTTATCAAGACTGTTTTGGCGAAGATTCTAAATTCACAAAAAAGATGAGGTCATGATTGTTTAAAGATCTGCATCGCCACCAGCAAAACTAATTTTCGAACGTAAGAAAATGGTTGACGAAAAAAATACTTCGGAACGTTACTGGAGTATTTTTTTTTGGAGTTTGCGGACTAATTACTTCAGCCCGCTCCACCTCGGAACAACCGCCAGCAGACCCAAGCCAATGTATAAAAACAGAGCCGTAATATCCGAATAGAGATAGGTGCTCAGAAAGTAATTGTGCAGGCCAAAATGAATTAAGACCATCACGGGAAAAAGAATAATGCCCACTTTCCTGAAAAAAACAATCAGAAACCAACAGATAACCGCCAGAATATCTGCGCCAAAAGTGAAAAAGAAAAAACCTTCCGGAATATTGATCAGGTCATGTTGTGCAAATTGCTGGGCATCTGTATTGATACTGAGCAGGTAAACCAGCAAAATGATTGCGAAAATGATGTAATAATCTTTATTGTTTTTATAGCTTCTGTCCACTGCTTTCATCGGATAAAAATACAAAAAAAAAGAGCTTATCTGTAATAAGCTCTTCTCAATAGAAAAATTTCTACTAACTAACTATATACTAACAGCATTGATAAGACGGTTCTTATCACTGATGTATTCTTCCATAGAGATCATACTCTCCGTTCTCATCACATCCTGGATATCGTCTATCTGATAGATGATTCTTTTGGCATCTTCAGTATTCTTCGCTTTCATTTTGCAGAAGATATTGTATTTACCGGATGTTACACTGGCTTCCACCACATTTGGAATCTGAGACAATTGTTTCAGTACCTCCTGGGTATGATTAGATTTAGTCAATAAAATACCGATAAAAGCCGTAAAATTATAATCCAGCTTACTGTAATCGATGTTAAGAGAAGATCCCAGGATGATGCCCGCATCTTCCATTTTTTTTACTCTCACATGGATAGTTCCCGCAGAAACGTCCATCTGTTTTGCAATCTCGGTAAAAGGCATTCTTGTATTTTCTACTAAGAAATCAAGAATCTTTTTATCGATATCATCTAGTTGATAGTTCATTGTATGATTTTATTATTTATTTAAAATATAATTAATTTTATTGCAAATTTAAAAAAAATATTTTAAATAATATTACTTCTTAAAACATTAACAAGTTTTAACAAAACACAACAATCAACCTGATAATTGTCATTTTTTAGGCTTATTTCTTGTGGAATCTACTTTATTTTCTGCAGCTTCTATGCTATCCATTTTTATGTTATCTCTTCTTTTAAAGAAGTCTCGGAAAGAATTAAAACTTCTACTGTACACAACACCAGCACCATAGATTTGGTTGGCTCCGGCACTGGAAGTAATTCCCATACCGATATTTGATGGTTTGGAATAGGCGCGGAAAAGGCGGCTGCCATTATTGGTTCTGCTCCAGTCATACTCAATTGTCCCTTCTGCAGAGAGGTAATTGTTATTGGTAGTGGCCTCGGTCCTGGTAATGGGAACCCCGAAAGCTGTCTTAAGTGTAAACCTCGGCGACAAGGCAAGGCTCACATTGGTGTTGGCACGGTCTGCGGAATTGGATCCCGGATTGGCCGTGATGTAGTCCAGATCCACCTGAAATACCTGGCTGATATTATTAAGCACGGAGCCCAGCTGTTTGAAAGCCATATTCACGCCCTGATCCAGCGCGGCATTCCCAACATTAATATTAAGCCCTGTATTGGTGACGTTGAAATTATTCAGCACCAGAACAGACCCAAACTGAATGACATCCTCGCCTTCAGTACTCATTTTTGTAGCAAGCGTTTCTTTCACCTGAGACGGCGCATCGGGCGCGGAAACCCCGAATTTGATATCCGGCTTCGTAAGTGTACCGGTGATATTGGTCGTTAGCACCACATTGACCGGCTGGCTGAGAGACATTCCTAAATACTCTCCGGCATTGGTCACAGTTCTGGTATAATTGGCGGTGATGGAAAGATCCGGCGTCATGGCGTTGCCGCTCCATTGGATGCTGCTACCTCTGGCGATTTGGAAAGTCCTGTTCAGGATCGCTTTAGACACATAAGTTCCATTGTCTACAGTGTACGTACCGTTCATGGCGATATTACCGCTTCTTTCCATTCTAAATTTCAGATGCCGTGCATCACCTCTTACCGAGATATTTCCTACATCATCCCCTACCAGAACGTTGACCAGAGAACCTTTATCTATGGTGACATCAAAGTCGATGAGCATGTTAGGGCCGGTTTTCTTCTTAGTTTCTACACTCACTACGCCTTCATCATCACGTTTCAGGAAGCGCAGTATTTTGAATTCTTCCACATTGGCTGTTGAAGCACTGTTGAAGGTAAACGTACTGTTATTGAGAACACGCAATCCATCGTTAGAGGTTCCGATAGAGAGCCCTGTTACCGGCCCGTCCACGTAAAGGTCGCCTTCTGCGGTGACCCTTCCCCAAAACAGATCATTGTCATCATGAGTAG
>DBLQ01000041.1:0-18537 GCA_002297505.1 Flavobacteriales bacterium UBA720 | reverse complement strand
AAGCCAATACCGCGCGTTTTAAGTTGGTTATCGGTCATCATGAGTAGAGTTCAGAACCAGCAGATTATCTGCCCGCATAATTAAGTTGACACCCAATGATGAAAGGGTTTCAAACTGGATGGATCCGGAAATACTTCCCTTGGAGTTTTCCCTGCCGTCTTTGATCCCGATGTTATTGAGGATTGCAAGACCTTTGGAGAGATTGATTACCGTATCGTCAAAAGAATAATCGACGCCTGTGAATAATAATTTGAGTCCAAAGCCCTTCAGAGCAATATCGCCACTGTAATCAATGCTGTTCACCGGGCCGGACACGATAAGATCGCCTGTCGCTTTTCCGCGGAGGTTTCCAAAGATATCCTTCACAAACTGTTGCGCAAAACCAAGGTCGAAACCATTCATCTTCGCATCCAGATTCAGGATGGGCGAAGGATGGTTATTGTCAATAGTTCCTTTAACATCCAACGTATTCTGCCCCAGCATTTCCGAAGAAAGCGCCTGAATATCAACATCAAACACATTAGGCTTCTCGCTTTTGGTAATCCTGGTTTCGATATTCCCCATTGCTCGGCCGTTCATGAAGATATCTGTCACATCCAGGTCCACCAAAGGTTCCAGATTATCACCTGATTTTTTGATTTGAATGGTGCCGTTGGCTATGCCTTTAATATCCAGCTCATTATTATCCTTGCCAAGTGCCAGTAGTTTTGAGATGTCCAGATTCTTGACTTCGGCATCGGCTGTAAATTCTTTTCCGGATTTGAAATCTGCATTTTTCACCAGCAATTCACTCTCGTCGGAATAGATACGGAGATTTTCAACAATAAAATCTTTTTCCTTTTTCCGGTAAGTGATGGAATGGTTCAGTTCCGGGCTGGTATCCACGCTCCATTCTATATTATTAAATTTGATACTGGTCGGCTCAAAACGAAATACGTAATCCCCAACTGCATTCGTAGTCTGGTTGATATTCACGGCGTATTCCTTCATCTGATTCGTTGCCTCGTCATCCGGATTTCCGAGCTTGAAGTCAGTGCCGATTTTCAGAAGCTGTCCGTCTTGATTATTGGCCGATAGTCTCACATCCTGCAAAACCTTGTTGGCATATTGCGCTCGCTTCACCGTGGCCAGGAGTTGCTGACTGAGATCTGCAGTATTGACTCTCAGCTTCAGGCTATCCACCATGGCGCTGTCCCGGCCTTTATTCATATCCGGCTGGAAAGTGGCATCTGTTTCGGCGAGAAACTTTTCGGCTTCAGTCAGTTCGCGCTGGCCTGTCATCACGTATTTGATTTTTGCGGCATCGGCATTGAGCATCAGATCATTTGTAGCACCCACATAATTTCCGGCAACCTGCGCACCGTCTTCCAGCTGAAGATCCGGCATAAAAAAGGAAACCAAACCTTGCTTCACATCGAAATTAAAATCGAAATTTTGGCCGGCAAAGGTTTTCTTCGGCGGATTACCGACAAGGATTTTGTTAAGGCTGTTCTGCACCATCAGCCCGATATTTTCCAGTTCGAAGCGGCCGGAAATTTTTCCTGTCACAGCGCCGGGCGCATCTACGGAAACGATCCTGCTGCCATCCTCAAAGTAAGCTCTGAGTTTGGAATCCGGAATATGAAGCTTCTGAGCCGGTGAATTAAGCACAAGATTATTGATATTGGCATCCAGATTGAGATCATTCAGATTGGTCATCGCCAGTTTTCCGTCTACAAGACCGCTCACCGCATTAGTTTTACCCGCAGAGACACCGAAATAATTAAGGTCAAGATATTTAATATCTGCGACAAAATCTGCCAGAAGTCTTTTGGAACTGAAATCCACCATGCCGCGGAAACTGCCTTTGGCATGCGTATCGTTGGCGTTAATATTTCCCGTAAATCTTTTCTTATTCAGCACGCCATCAATAGCAATATTGTTAAGGCTCTTGCCCATCAAATCAATATGAGCAACATCGGAGGACGTTTTCACATACATCGTATTGACATCGAAGCCCTCACCCTGAATGTTGAATCTGCCGGAGATCAGACCTACCTGCTTATTCTTGGTCAGAACACTTATGTTAAGGTCTTTGACATCGGCATAACCACGGTATTTTGGTCGTTTGCTGCTGTAATCCACCAGGTTGAAATCCTTAAACCTGGCCTGGCCAATCCCTGTGATCAGACTCCCTGTGGCAAAAACCTGTTTAGGATTGACCTTTACAGAACCGTTGTATTTCAGCCTGCCGAACTCGTCCGCAAAATTTCCCATTTTAGATGAGATAAAATCTGGCAACGAGGCTTTCAGGCCTTTATAAGTAAAATCCGAAGAGACATTCTGACTCTCAATAAAAAACTTTTTGTCCAGTACGCTGGAAATGGTCATCTTCTTGGTACTGAGATTGATCTCCTGCGAGCGGATCAGGAAATTGTTCAGCGTAAAATTATTCAATGGTCCCGTCATAGTTCCGGACACGTTGATGGGCGTATAATTATCCCAATCGGGAACAAAATAACTCAAATCGTAACCGCTCATCTGGCTGCCCGGAATGATCCTCAGGTCCCACTTGACCTTATTCCCAAAATCTGCAAATTTGGTTTTCGGGTCCAGATTAAGAACAGCTTCACCTTGTAAAAGAGAATAATTGGTATTAAAGGTCAGATTTCCCAGTTTCAAATGCTTCTTGGTGAGCTCAAAATTGGTGGAAAATGTATCGACGATGTGTTCTTTACCGTAACGTTTCGTGATGAAATTAAAGTTTCTTATATCGGCAAAAACATTGGCACCTTCCACTTTCAGGTTGGTAACGTTCAGATTAACATTGCGTGCATCCAGCCATCTTCCGGCCTCACCCGGACTATTTTCGTTGACAATCGTAGCCTTGCCGTTGATGATGTCAAATTTCAATGCCATCTGGAACGGTTTCTTCTTCGGGTCACGCGGTTTTCCGTCATCAAAATTATCCACATAGCGGATAAAATTACTGATGCTGTCGCCTTTGTAGGTCACCACACGGATTGTAGGCTCAATGATTGTAGCCTGATTGAATTTTATATCTCTTGTATTGAAAGCCAAGGCTACCCAATCGGACGCCACACGGAGTTCTTTGGCCTGGACAAAATCCTGGTCCCGGTAATCCTTGAGTTTAAGCCCTTTTATCGTAACGTCGCCGAAGAAATTGACATCAATATCTTCAATTGTCATCCGCATTTTCAGGTCTTTGTTCAGGAAATCGATGGCCTGGCCGGCAATGTAACTTTTGGTAACGGGAAGATTGATGACAATAAGAAGCAAAGCCACCAATGCAATAATGGCGTAAGAAACCGTACTGAGAATCCGGAAAAATAGCGGACGCTTCTTCTGGCTGACAGGCTTGCCGATTTCTGGTTCTTCGTTATTTGTACTTTTATTTTCTAACTTTGCCATCTATTATGAGTGCATCAATTATTTTAGGTATAGAATCTTCTTGTGACGACACTTCTGCAGCCGTCATCAGCGGTAGCAAAATCCTCTCCAACGTGGCTGCCAATCAGGAAATCCATAACGAATATGGTGGTGTGGTTCCCGAGCTGGCTTCCAGAGCGCATCAGCAGAATATTATCCCCGTGGTGGAAAAAGCATTCTCGAAAGCAAATATACAACAAAATGATATTTGCGCGATTGGTTTCACACGCGGCCCGGGACTTTTGGGTTCGCTCCTGGTGGGAACCTCTTTTGCGAAATCTCTGGCGATGAGTCTGGACGTTCCATTGATAGAAGTCAACCATTTGCAGGCGCATATTTTGGCGCATTTTATTGACGATGCCAATCCTACGCCGCCCACGTTTCCGTTTCTGTGTCTCACCGTTTCCGGAGGTCACACGATGATTGTTCTCGTGAAGGATTATTTCGATATGGAAATTATCGGAAAAACGATAGACGATGCAGCCGGTGAAGCGTTTGACAAGATCGGAAAAATCTTTGACCTCGATTATCCTGCCGGACCGATTGTGGACCGATTAGCGAAAGAAGGCAATCCCGACGCTTTCCAATTTAATAAACCAAAAATGGAAGGTTATGATTATTCTTTCAGTGGCATTAAAACTTCGGTCTTGTATTTTATTCAGAAGGAAGTGAGGAAAAATCCGGATTTTATTAAGGATAATCTGAACGACCTTTGTGCTTCTGTCCAGAAATCAATCATCGAAATCCTGATGGACAAACTGGAAAAAGCGGCGAAAGAACTTAACGTCAATGACATTGCTATTGCCGGCGGCGTTTCTGCCAACTCCGGTTTGAGAAAAGCAATGGAACTCAATCAGGAGAAACTCGGCTGGAACATCTTCATCCCAAAATTCGAATACACAACGGACAACGCGGCGATGATTGCAATGGTGGCGAAATTGAAATATGAACGCGGCGAGTTTACGGATATAAGGACGACTGCGACTGCGAAGTATGATTTGTAATATTTTATTAATTTAAGTTTGAAATTCACTATTATAAAATCAAAAGGATGACAATTAAAGAAAAATATGGTCTTGAATTTCATTCAAAAATTCTTCACGAATCTAATTATTATAAAATTTCGATTAATGAAGAATATTATTTTCTACAATTCATTGGATATTGTGATACAATTGAATTGAAAGGATTACTTGATGATATTAATGAAAGTTTAGAATCAAAAAAAAGTTTTGATGGTATACATCTAACAAACTCTACAACTCTTAATATTATTTGTGATTATCCTAATGTCAAAATTAGTGATTGGGCTTCCATTGATAAAACAGCGAATGTAATTTCGATGGTCGATTTGAAAGAATTAATAGAGGAATGGCTAAATTTTATTAAATCTGAAGAATTAAAAAGAAAAAGAGAAAAATCTATTATTACTCAATTAAGAAAAAAATTTCAAATTTTCATAAAATCAATACTAAATAAAAGCGAGCCCTTAAGTTAGACCTTATATAAAGTCTGCAATCAAAATTAACCTATGAAAATCCTCCTCGAAGAAAAAATCCTTGAAAAACAGTCCAAAAATAAGTCTAAGTTTTATTGGATTCTTGAAACCATTACCGGTAAAACAGAAGCTTCTGATGCGCCAGAGGATTTTGACCTCATTGGTTCTGAGACAGGTTATCTTCAGGATGTCAAACAGGAAATCCTGGAGACCATCAATGCTGAAAATGTGTTCAGTTGTGCTTACGAGCCTAAAGAAGGCGATTATCTCTCCATCAAAAATAATTTGAAAAAACAGGAATATCTCAATCTCATTTTCCTCAACAACACCTGGGTGGAGGAAATCTATATGTGCTCTCTGCGGGAATGCGACACGGACATTTACACAACAATGAAAACCGGCGTAGCTTTCATCAGCGAAAATGAAATCGCGTTTCAAAACATCAAATAAATCCTCCAATCCACTTGCGGTAATCCATTGAAGCATTACAAAACTTCTATGTAGCATTACATTGGGTCTTTGATTCATTTCATTACACCGGAGATTCATTACGATGAGGCGCCGATTCATTACGATGACTCAGTGATTCATTACAATGAAGCGTTGATTCATTACAATGAGCCGTTGATCCATTACGATGAGCCGTTGATTCATTACGATGAGCCATTGATTCATTACGATGAAGTAAATTCACTATCAATCAGCTACTTATAGGATTTATCTACGCAAATCGTCCATTGTTATTCTATTTTTTCCAGAGTCTTTGCAAAGCTTTTCAATTCGTCCGCTTTTAAGCATTGAATTTTAAAGTTTAAAACTTATTTTTGTATCAAAATAAAAAGTTATGGCTTCAGGATTCTTTGCAATCTTAGACGATATTGGTGCATTGATGGACGACATTGCGGTCACCAGCAAACTCGCCACCAAAAAAACAGCCGGCATCCTGGGCGATGACCTGGCCGTGAACGCCGAAAAGGCCACCGGATTTTTGTCCTCGCGCGAAATCCCAGTTCTGTGGGCCATTACCAAAGGATCGTTTATCAACAAACTGATCATCCTGCCCATTGTTTTCCTGCTCAATTTTTTCTTTCCCATTGCTATCAAAGTGCTTTTGGTTCTTGGTGGCGTCTACCTGGCTTACGAAGGTGTTGAGAAAATTATCGAGTTCCTGTTTCACCGGAAAAAAACCAGTGGCGAGGTCATTGAGGAAAGCACGCTGGAAGAGGAGGAAGTCAATTCCGAAAAATCAAAAATCAGCTCGGCCATCAAAACCGATTTCATCCTTTCCCTGGAGATTGTCATTATTGCGTTGGGAACTGTAATAGAAAAAGAACATCCGCTTCTCACGCAGATCATCGTGGTATCACTGGTGGCGATTTTAGCAACAGTGGGCGTTTACGGTATTGTAGCCCTGATTGTGCGGATGGATGACGCCGGATTTTTCCTGATGAAAAAGTCGGGCAACAAAGGATTTTTCTCGGGTCTCGGCCAGTTTCTGGTATCGGCATTGCCGGTGGTGATCAAGATTCTGGGCGTGGTGGGAACCGTGGCCCTGCTGATGGTCTCCGGTGAGATCTTCCTCCACAACATCGACTACATCCATCACCTGCTTCCGGAAAATATCTTCTCTAAATTAGGATTGGGCGTTGTCTTCGGACTGGCTGCGGTTTTATTCGCTTCGATTGGGAAGATGGTTTTTAAATCAGTAAAATCGTAGAATTGTTGATTTGTTAAATCGCTCATTTTTGAGATTGTGAAATCACTTTAATTGTTGTTGCAATTATTACTTTTAATATGTATCAGTTTTATTTTGAGAAATTAGAAGTTTGGCAAAACTCAAGACGGTTGGTGAAAGAAATTTATTTGGTAACCGGTACTTTCCCTGACAATGAAAAATTTGGTGTCACCAACCAGTTGAGACGTGCTTCAACAAGCATCTCGGCTAATATTGCAGAGGGTTTTTCCAGACAATCTAACAGAGAGAAATCCAGATTTCTGAGCATTGCATTTGGTTCAACAATTGAGGTCATCAATTTTTTAATTTTATCCAATGATTTAGGGTTCTTAAATGACGAAAATTATAGACAATTGCGGGAAAAATCAGAATTTATAACAAACCAAATTAATTCCCTAAACAAATCCATCAATAAATAAACAAGTGTAAGATTCAACGATTTTACGATTCAACGATTTTACGATTTTACGTTTCAACAAATAAACAATGTAACAAAATATGAAACTTTTCTTCGGACAGATTTTCCCCGATTTAATAATTGATGCAGACGAACAGCAGCACATCACAAAAGTCCTCAGAATGCGCGAGGGCGAAGAAATTTATGTCACCGACGGAAAGGGAAATCTGGCGAAAGGCCATCTGGTTTTTGAAGGGAAAAAGGTCTCATTAGATGTTTCTGAATTAATAGAAAATCTTCCTGACTTTTCCCCGAAGCTTCACATCGCGATAGCACCTACAAAGAATATTGACCGCATCGAATTTTTTCTGGAAAAAGCGGTGGAAATGGGCGTCTCCGAAGTCAGTTTTATTTTGACAGAAAAGACCGAACGCAAGAATATCAGCATCGAAAAACTCAGAAAACAGGCGATTTCTGCCTCGAAGCAAAGTCTAAGATTTCATTTTCCGAAAGTCAATGATTTGACCAAGTTTTCGGACTTTACGAAAAATCTGGATTCGGAACATACTTACGTGGCACATTGTAATGAGAATTTAGAAAGGACTAATTTGAATGCTGTTGACATTCAAAATTCAAAGGTCAAAATTCAAGATTCTGACAACCATCAACCATCAACCCTCAAACAGACCACTTTCCTGATTGGACCGGAAGGCGATTTTTCGGACAGAGAAATTCAGTTGCTAGCAGATAAAGGCATCAAAGCTGTTTCGCTCGGCAATCAAAGATTGAGAACAGAAACTGCGGGAATTTTTGTGGCAGCGTGGAATTATGATAAGATGTTTTAAGATTCAGAATTATAAGGCTAAAATAAAAGATGAAGCCAGAGAAATAGCAATCCCCGTCAATTGCCGGATTTGTAGTTTTTCATTGTAATAAAAACTGGAGAAAATAAGTCCAACAATTGGTTCCATCAATGCTAAGAGAGCAAATATTAAAATGCTTAATTCAGCAATAGCAAAGTTAAGCGTTAATGTTCCGACAGCGCCTAAAATAATTAACATCAAAATCTCTTTCGCTGTTTTGATTTCAAAATTTAGGAACATTAATTTTTCTTTTTGAAATAGTGAAAACATACAACTAACCGTAAAAACGGCTAATTCTAAAATGATACAGAAGAGCAGAATACCCAATTCTTTAATGTACGGAATGAACAAAAATGCGGTGGACCAAAATACTCTGGACAGAATCGTGAATAGCAAAGCTTTTGATGGTTTGATTTTTCCAAATTGTTTTCTATCTGAATCAATCAAGTAAATCCCGAATGTAATCAACAATCCGAAAACGATTTTTTTAGTCGAGATCGTCTCTTGAAAAATCAGAAAACTGATAAGAATCCAGATGATGATATTGAGTTTTCCTAAGCCGATAACTTTCGTCGCATTTCCATATTTAAGAGACTGCACATAGAAAATCAGACCGAAAGAATTGATGATGCAAATTCCAAAAATTTTTAGAAATCTCACAAAATCAATTGGAGGAAATTTGACGAAGCCAAAATATTGGGAAATAAAAAAAACAATTGAAAATATAATCAAACATCCTAAACTTCGGAAAGCAATCAGTGTGAATGTCCCGATTTTTTCTCTTGGGCTTTTCCAAAGTGCGTTAGTTATTCCATAAGCGAAATGACCAATGAAAATAGTCAGAAAACCTAGCATTTCAATCTATTGAAAATGTGATTCCAGTAAGAAAATTGAGTTTCTTCAATCATTGTTTTCATATTCTCGAAATAATACTCCGAATTATTTTCGTCCAAAAAACATCCTAATGTACAGTATTGCAATTGGATATAACTGGCGATGTCAAAAGTCAAATGTTTGTCCATGAAATCAATTTTAAAATCATGGAAATAGGTTTTCGCTTCATCGATTTTTTTTGATCCGAGCAAGCTCATCATCTTTGTGACTCGGAACAGGTATTTGTATTTTTCTGGATAATATCTATTCCAAATTTTGTCAAAATTTTCTTCATTGTAAAATTTTAATAATTTATTGGCTCCCGCATATTTTCCAATCAAGTTCAAAACGTCTGCAAAGTGAACGTGATGAACGATTGTTTGTAAATCAGTAAGCTTTAATTTTTGAGGAAGTTGAATTTGTTCCTTGATAAAATCATTAAGCTTTTTTGGATTTTGATTTGATATAAACAAAGCCTTCGCTACAGCAAATCTTGCGATTGGAAATGGATAGAAATTACCGAATTCCTTAATCATTTTTTTGTAAGACTTTTCTAGATTCTGAAAATCTATTTCTAAACTCGAATGATCTTCAGAGAGAAAATCTCCTAGGATTACAATACTTTTCGCAAAAACTTCAAAATGAGAAATGTGCGAATGTTTTGCAAAATCCAATAAAATCTTTTGATAATCCTTTGAAGCGAAGCGATGATAAGTTGGATGCCAGCCAAGCACAAATTCAATAACATCGGGAGAATCTTTGTATTCCAAATAAAACTGGCGAAGCAATTCTGGATTGTTAATTAATTTTTCTGCATGCTTAATATTAATGTTTTGGAAGACCGATTGTTTTTGCTCATGCAGTTTATGCTGTTTTAAAAAGTCATAGAACAATTTTGTTCCATCATCCAGAATCGAAGCTGGAAAATTGTCTTTTCGGAATTTAAAATCCTCAAAATTGATGTAGTTCAAAGATATAGAAATCGCATTGATAGTATGCAAACTTGGATTGCTCTCCGAACTCATTTTGCCTAGAAATCTTCTTAAGGTATTTTTAGAAATCCCAATTTTTGAGGCAAGATCTTCTAATTTTTTTACACTGGACAGATCATTGGCATATTTTATTTTAAATTCTTCTCTGAGTTTGGTTATCATTTGATAAAAATAGAAATTTTTGGGCAAAATTGGGAAAGAAATTATTCTGGTTTTGTTGGTAGTTTTGTAGGAATTAATATAATTAAAATTATGGCAAAAATATTTGTAGTAGATAAGGAAAGACTTGCAGACGTTAAAGTTTTTAACTGTTCAAAAGATAGAGATGCAGATTTACTTTTTTTCAAAACAGAGAAAGAACGTGATGCAAAAGGTGATTTTTTATGGCATTTTGTTCAAAAAGAAAGAGATGCAACTGTTAAAATATTTTGGGTGGACAGAGAACGCCTTGCTGATATAAAAGTATTTCGTGTAGAAAACAGCAGAAATACAAAGTGGAACAAAAATAATTCTTGGACTAATAGATTGGGATAATGTTAGATTCTACAAAAATATTCTCTGATATAATTATTTCTGATAATTTCCGACAAAACATAGAAAAAATTAATATCAATTACCCAAACCTCAAACAAGAAAATTTCATTAGAAATGCTTTTCTGGAAATAATTAATGAGAGCTATGCCAATAGCAAGTACAGAGCTTTTGCAGAACATCCTAGGGAAAATGGAAGAACGGATTTATCGATTGTGAATCTTGGAGACAATTCTATTTTTAAAGTTGAACTTAAATTTCAGTTTACAAAAGATGACAATCATTTTGAAAAGTATAATAAAGTTTTGGTTAAAGATTTTGAAACCAAAAATAGTGACTTGTTTATTCTGATGGTTTGCAGTTTCAGTGGAGATGGCAAAAAGGAATTTGATAAAACTTGGGGAATTTCTTCTCATCTTTTGAGATTTCATTCTGGAAAAGACATTTGGAAAGAAAACATTAGAGTTTGTTTTGATGGATTTTTAGAGAATGCCAGTTTACAAGAGTTTGAAATTAATATTACTGAACCTTATTTGACAAGTTACAATTTTTACCTCTTGCAGCGAAATAACAGAATTTTCGGGACAAAAGTGATATGAAACCAACACTTCTCTACATCCACGGATTAGGCTCTGACCAAAATTCCAGAAAATTTTTAAATCTTAAGGAATATTTCAAAGATGAATTCCATTATGATTTTATAGAATGGAATCATGAAAGTGAAATTTCAAAGCTAGTATTTGAAGCTGAACAAAGATTGAAAAGTGCAGAAAAATTAATATTAGTTGGAGATTCTACTGGAGCCAATTTCGTTTATCAACTGAGAGAAAGATTATTGAATCAAGGCACAGCATCCATCTTGATATTGAGCAGTCCACTTTTGGATATTGAAGAAAGAATTGCAGACTTCGAGTTTCCAAAGTCACTGTTATCTCAACTCAAAAAGTATAAAAACCCTAAAAATGCTTTAATTATCGCAACCAGAAACGACAAAGTTTTGAATCAAAATTGGCTTTTCAATACGGCTTTTGAAAACGTAAAATTGATTGAAGTAGATGACAATCACAGATTGGAAAAATTCCACGAAAGTCTTGTGGAAATCAGAAAATATATTGATAAAAACTTATAATATTAGCTTCTAAAAAACCTCTAGATTCTAAAAGATTTTAATGCACTACTCATATCTGATCTTGATTTTTTCAAAGTTGACTTTTCCTTTATTGATATAATATTGTAATGAATCATTAGTTTCAATGTTTTCAAAAGAATAAGCTTTTCTAATTTTAGAAATTGTGTCTCCTTGTATTTTAAACTCATAAAATTGATAAAATTTTCCAATTCCGCCTTGGACATAAACCATTCTCCAAATTTGATTTTTTCTTTCTAATAATCTTAATTGTCTGAAAGGTAGATTAGGCTTCAGAACAACATCGGTGCTATTAAATTCTTCATCAGGATTAGCAATTTTTAATTCATCTTTTCCTGCTGCAACAAAAAAATCTGTGATTTGTTCTGGAATTTTATTTTTATCATTCAAGATGATCCAATCAGTATCTTTTCGATTAGTATTATTTATTATTTCGTTTTCTTTTTTACAAGAAAAAATAAACAATAAAAAAATTAAAATGATCAGTTTTTTCATTAAATGGATTCAGAATTCTTCCTCAAATATTTCTCCAAAATCATATCACCACTCGGAATCGAATTCTTGGCCCAGCGGATTTTCATTTGAAGCTGTTTTTCTTCGGACAATTTATAATCGATATCAGATTTCAGTAATTTTTGTTTCAGTTCGTACATACAGATGGCGGCCGCAACAGACACGTTGAAACTTCTTGTAAATCCATACATTGGAATTGCTAAAGTTTCGTCAGCAAAGTCCAATAATTCATCCGTCGTGCCCTCCCACTCTGTCCCGAAGACCAAAGCCAATGGCTCTTTGATTTGATAATCCGGGAGCATTTTGGCATCATTCTCCGCAGAAACCGCCACGATTTTATAACCACGGTTTTTAATGTTTTGAAGTGATTCTATCGTCCTCGGCATTTTCTCTACTTCCACCCAGGTATCCGCGCCTTTGGTCACTCGTAGATTAGGCTCAAAGTAATTGTCTTTTTCCATCGCCACCACTTTATGGAATCCACAAGCTTCCACAGAGCGCACAATAGCAGCGGCATTACGGAACTGGTAGATATCTTCCATCACCGGCAAAACGAAGTCTGAACTTTCTTTGGAGTAATGTTCTATTTTTTGGAAACGTTCCGGCGTCAAGAAAGATTGGAGGTATTCGTAAGTGTTTGTTAGATCCAAGGTATTTGGTTTAAAGTGCTTGCAAATTTCGGAAATTTTAAACAAACCTTCAAGGTTTTAGAAACCTTGAAGGTTTAAGTTTAGTCCTAAAAAAAGCGGTAAAAATTACCGCTTTAAATGTTTATTTCTTTTTATTTCTGGCCTGCTCCTGCAGCTTTTGTTGCTCCTGAGCTTTCTCCATCATCTCTCTCATTCTCTTTTGGAAAGTACCTTCTTTTTTCGGTTCTTTCTTTTTGTTTTCCTGAATCATTGCATGGATCTTTTTCTCATCCAAAATAAAATGTTTGATCACGAGAATGATGACGATGTTAATGGCATTCGATACAAAGTAGTACCATGATAGGCCCGAAGCAGAACTGTTCAGGAAGAACAGGAATGTAATCGGGAAAATGTACATCAGCACTTTCATATTCGGCATTCCTTCCTGCTGTGGCTGCTGGATATTGCCGGAAGTCATTATTGTGTAAATCAAAATCACAATCGTACAAGCCAGTGCAAAAATACTCAGGTGATTGCCTAACAGAGGAATGTTGGTTCCCCAGTGAATGACATCATCGTATGCCGTAAGATCCGGCACGAACCAGAAGCTCTTGCCCCTGAGGTCAATCATATTTGGAAAGAACCGGAAAAGGGCGTAGAAGAGCGGAATCTGAACCAGCGCCGGGAGACATCCCGCCATCTGATTGACGCCGGCCTTTCGGTAGACCGCCATTGTTTCCTGCTGCTTTTTCATCGGATCCGCATCCTTGAATTTGGCGTTTACCTCATCGATTTCCGGACGGATCACCTTCATCATTGCACTCAGCTTATGCTGCTTGAACATGACCGGCGATAAGACCAACTTGACAATAATCGTCATCCAGAATATCGCCCAGCCTGCTGCCAGTCCCCATGATGACAACAAATTATACATCGGCATAAATACATGACGGTTCAGTGAACCGATGAATGACCAGCCTAGTGGTAGAATCTCGTCGAAGTTTTTGTCATAAGACTTCAAAAGGTCCATATCTAGCGGCATGAAATACCACGTGAAGTCCTGATTCAGCTCGTTACCAGCCAGGTTTACCTGACCATCATAATTGAATTTCTTCAGATATTCGCCTTCAGGAATTGCTTCCTGATAACCTTTTGATTTGGTAAATCCGTTTTTGGCTTCCAGAACTGCGGCAAAGAACTGCTGCTTCACACCAATCCAGTTCAGCGTTTCATCCGGCTCGTCCATATCGGAGCGCGCATCGTAATCGTAGTCTTTATAATTGTTGAAAGCGTAAGCAAACTCAGTATGCGTCTCTTCCTGAGAGCGGCCTTTCTCGGCACTTCGCACATTATAATTCCAGACAAAGTTGGCTTTGCCGTCATTCACCAGGCCTGCCAGACCTTGTGTCTTCACCTGGAAATCTAAGGTATATTTGGCTTTAAGCGTATAAACAAACTGGATCACGGCGTTCCCTACCTTAGAACTCATAGTCACCGAGTTGCCTGCAACCTGTGGTGTAAATACGAGATCCTTCGTGTTGAACACTTTGCCGGCCTTGTCTGTAAACTGGAAGCCATAGCTCGCATTGTTATTATTGAAGAGGTACAGCGGCTTACCACCAAACGCTTCATACTTATTCAGCCTAACAGTGCTCAGCTGTCCGCCCACGCTGGAAAACTGGAGCGTCAGCTCATCATTCTGAAGGTTGACTTTCTGTACAGATGTCGGTGTTACGGCATTGGCATTGAGGTCGGTAGCAGTGGGTTTTGCCGTGGTCACCTGTTCAGTTTTCTTGGCTTCGGCAGCCAGTTTTTCCTGCTCAGCTTTGGCATTTCGGTTTTGGAAATAAAACATAAAACCGATGAGAATCATAGAAAAAACCGCGAAACTAATCAGCTGATTTCTGTCTAATCCGTTATTCTGTTGCATTATACAATTGAGTTTAGGTTTAAAGCCCGACGTTTGAAAGAGACAGTCTCTGCCAGATTTCGAACTTCAGATCTTTGATTTTGGTCTGCAAAAATAGGATTTATTTTCCAGAATCCATTATATAGACGCATGGCTCAGGGAAATACTTTTTCCAGAGGTAGCAGTGAGAAGTTAGAAGTAAGAAGTATGATGAGACGGAATTAAAAACACCTGGGACAATAATTGATCGAGTCACTTCTCACATCTCACATCTAACTTCTCACATCTAACTTCCCACTTTTCACTATTTCTTAACCGCCGCGCTAATAAACGCCTTGAACAACGGATGCGGCGTAGCTACGGTACTTTTATACTCCGGATGGTACTGAACGCCGACATAGAACGGATGATCTTTCAGTTCCAGGGTTTCTACCAGACTGGTTTCAGGGTTAAGCCCCGAAGGCATCAGTCCTTTGTCTTCAAAGTCTTTTTTATAGTCGCTGTTGAACTCGTAACGGTGGCGGTGGCGCTCTGATATGGTCTTCGCTCCATAGACCTCAGCCAGCTTTGAGCCTTGTTTCAGGCTACACTTCCAGGCGCCAAGACGCATGGTGCCGCCTTTTTCCACCACGTTCTTCTGCTCTTCCATCAGGGAAATCACCGGATCCGGCGTGGATGTATCGAACTCCATACTGTTGGCTTTAGCCAGTCCAAGGACGTTTCTCGCAAATTCGATCGTCATGATCTGCATGCCGAGGCAGATGCCCAGAAGAGGGACTTTGTTCTCCCGCGCATACCTTGCGGCCTGGATTTTACCTTCGATTCCTCTGTCGCCGAAACCCGGGGCAATCAGGATGCCGTCTGCGCCTTTCAGCAGCTTCTCGGCGCCTTGCTCTTCAATATCGCCACTGTACACCCAGCGCACTTTCACTTCAGTTTCCATATCAGAACCGGCGTGGATAAAGGCCTCGGCAATGGATTTATAAGAATCCTGCAGTGATACATATTTGCCTACCAGGGCAATCTCTACGCTGCGTTTCGGATTTTTATATTTTTTGAGGAATGATTTCCAGTCTTTCAGGTTGATGTCCTTCCCGGCAGGCAGATTCAGTTCCTTGAGCACCACCTCGTCGAAATTCTGCTTCTGAAGGTACAATGGCACTTCATAGATCGTCTCCATGTCAATACATTCGATCACGTTTTCCAGCGCCACGTTGCAGAACTGTGCCAGCTTGGAACGCTGGTCTTTCGGGATGGTGTGCTCCGTTCTGCACACCAGAACATCCGCCTGAATCCCGCTCTCCATCAGTTGACGCACAGAGTGCTGAGACGGCTTGGTCTTCAGCTCACCACTGGATGACAGGTATGGCAATAGAGTCAGGTGGATCACCATGGAGTTGGTTTTGCCAAGCTCCCACTGCAGCTGGCGCACACTTTCTATATAAGGCAAAGATTCGATGTCACCTACCGTACCGCCGATTTCTGTGATGATGATGTCATAATCCTTCTTAGACAGCATCTTGATCCTCCGCTTGATCTCATTGGTGATGTGCGGGATCACCTGTACCGTTTTTCCTAAGAAGTCACCTTTACGCTCTTTCTCTATCACAGTCTGGTAGATTTTACCCGTTGTTACGTTGTTGTTTTGTGACGTGGGGGCATCCAGGAATCTCTCGTAATGCCCAAGGTCCAGATCAGTTTCTGCGCCATCTTCGGTCACATAACATTCGCCGTGTTCATAAGGGTTAAGGGTTCCGGGATCGATGTTGATATAAGGGTCCAGTTTCTGGATGGTAACCTTGAAGCCGCGGGATTTAAGAAGAAGTCCCAAAGAAGCGGAGACAATACCTTTACCAAGTGACGATGTTACACCTCCTGTCACAAAGATGTATTTCGTTTCTTTTTTACTCATTAGATTAGGTTTGTGCAAAGTTAAAGTATCCTGACCTAAAAAACAATGGTATGGCAAGAATTAGGGTTTTGTTAACCTGAAGGTCATAACGGCAAAGCGAACCTGCAATGCCATCGTGTCTTTGACAATTATCATAGGGCGTATTCGATATCCGTCAAAGGGTGTCTTCGATACCCGTCTAAAGGTGTCTTCGATATCCGTCTAATGGTGTCTTCGTTACCCGTCTAATGGTGTCTTCGATACCCGTCTAACGGTGTCTTCGATGCCGTCATGGGGTGTTTGCACCGCCCGATGCAGGGTGTATGCACTGGCCGAGACAGGGTGTCTGCATGGTGGGATCCAGCTGGGATGCAAAATAATTAGACATTAATGGAATTCATAAAAAAACCCGCACCAGGGTTGGGTGCGGGTTTGCTGATAGGGTGAATGAGAACTATTTCTTAATTACTTTAAATGTTTTGATCTGGCCATCCTTAGTGGTGGCTTTCACCATGTACGTGCCCGGGATCAATGTTGATAAATCGAGCTGAACTTTGGATTCGTCCAGGCTGGCGAAGTTTCTTACCAGCTTGCCTTCAATGCTGTAAAGGGATACGTTGGTCACGGTTTTATCGCTCACAAGATTCAGAATATCCTTCACAGGATTCGGATAGTAGCTGATGGTTTTTGTGCTGATATCATTCACGCCGAGGGATTCCTTCACGTCCAGCGTATAGTCCTCGGCTTGTCCGTAGGCATAAGAGGTGCTGTCGCAAGGCGCAGTGAGTGACACATCCCAGTTCAGCATCACACGCATTCTGGCTTTGCCTAACAATGCATCGGCCGGCACAGTGATGTTGCCTGTAATCTGCTCACCATCGGTACCGTCGGAGGTTACCGCACCTACTTCGTACATCTCGCCGGCATCGGCAAAGCTGCCGTTCTGATTCCAGTCTACGAAGACCGTTGCATAATGGTAGCCGCCATTGGTATTGGCTTCTATGGCAATAGGATACGCACTTCCCTGGTTCACATCGCCTTCCTGATCCAGGTAATATTCATTAGCCTGGCTGGAATAAGGGTCAGAGGCATTGTCAATGCCTGCAAACTGAACCTTGGTAATGGCGTCTACGCCTGCTATCGGGGTCATGGTGCAGTAAAGGTCCTTCACGGTTACCTGGAAAGAGCATACGTAAACGATCTTGCCATCGGCATCCACCAGGTTATGAACCACATTGGTGATACCGATCGGGAACTGGGAACCAGACTCATAGCCGGATACCAGAACCGTCTGCAATCCTGCGGAAGATGAGGAGCCGCAGGTTACCGGCAACGTATACGTCACGGCTGCCGAGGTCTCCGTAGCGCTACCTATCACTGTTTCGATGTTGTCCGGACATGTAATGGAGCAATCATTATCGTTAAGGAGCAGATTGTTCATATTCACCGCCCAGCCTGCTGCAAAGAACGGCGGAATGGAATTATCGAACCCTGCGATGAAATTGCCGTTTGGGGAAATGCCCATCGCCGTTCCCAGCCTGCCGTCGAAGGTATTGACCGTGACATTCTGACTGGTAAGGATATCCTTCAGGAATACCGGATTAGAGCTGAGTGAGGGATGATAGACAATGGTTTCCCTATTGCCCGCATCGCCGGCATAACCTACGGCAATCCCGTTTTCTGAGATAGAAGTAAACGTGGCCGAGGTAAATCCTGCAGGAACATTGAATGCTTTATAAACATTGGTATTGATATCGTAGATGAACGGTTTTCCATCCTTAGATCCCACAACCTGCCCGGCATCGTTGATATCTGAAGCTTCTCCCGATCCCAGTTCTCCGATATAATGCACCACGCCATCCGGTGTGTAATATACCGGGATCCAGTACGTACTGCCGTTGATGGAATATTTATTCACAAATCCGGACACAATGCCGGAGCTGTTGATGCCTTCTCCTCTACCATATTCGTAGGATCCGTCGCCGTCCAGTTTCGTGATGTTCCCGGTTTGGGTATCATAGATGTAGGCATAGCTGTTTTCTACGCTGGTAGAGATCTGTCCCGTTACATACCTGCTGTTGGCGGAGATGGCATTTCCACTGCTGAAAAATCCACTCTGTGGGGTGTCTC
>DBLQ01000092.1 GCA_002297505.1 Flavobacteriales bacterium UBA720 | reverse complement strand
CGAATTGGAAAAAGAAGGGATTTCTTGTGAAATCATCAACATACACACCATCAAACCTTTAGATGAAGAGATCATCCTGAAGTCTGTAGAGAAAACAGGCAAAATAGTTTCTGCCGAAGAGCATAATTATCTTGGTGGGCTGGGAGAGTCCGTTGCCGGAATGCTTTCCAGAAGAAGACCTACACCTCAGGAATTTGTAGCCGTACACGACACCTTCGGAGAATCCGGAACGCCTGAAGAGCTTATGAAGAAATATCAGATCGATGCAGAAGCTGTGGTAAAAGCAGTGAAAAAGATCATCGAGAGAACGAAATAATTTTAAAAATTATATCATCCATAAGATCCATCGTTTTTACGGTGGATTTTTTTATTTTTGAAAATGCTTCAGATTCCTGACCATAAAATCCCAATTGTTGAAATCAAAACTGATTTTGATGTCCGGATTTTTATCAAAAGAGAAGATCTCATTCATCCGGAAATTTCCGGAAACAAATTCTGGAAACTCTTCTTCAATGTCAATCAATATCTGGAATCGAAACCGGAAAATCCTCTGTTAATCTCTTTTGGAGGTGCTTTTTCTAACCATATTGCATCGGTTTCTGCCTTCGGAAGACAGTTTGACATTCCCATAATTGGAATTATCAGAGGCAATGAGTTAGGAAATAACTGGCAAAACAATCCCACACTTTCCAAAGCCTCAAAAAACGGAATGCAGTTCTTTTTTGTCTCAAGAGATGATTATCAGGACAAGGAAAAATTGACCCGCGAATTTTCGGCGAAATATCCCAAGGCTTTAATCATTCCGGAAGGTGGAAGCAATGATAGAGCGGTACAAGGCATACAGTATATGCTGGGAAACGACACCAAAGATTTTGATTATCTTTGCACCGCAGTAGGCACCGGCGGAACCGCAGCCGGAATTTCAAAGTTTGCAGAGGATGACCAAAAGGTGATTGGAATCAAAGTTGTTAGGGATGATTCGCTGGAAAATCTGGTGAAGCAATGGAGTGGAAGGGATAATTTTGAGTTGATCAATGCCGGTGAAAGCCGCTACGGGAAAATATCTGATGAAAATGTCCGTTTTATAAATTGGTTTTATCAGGAATATGAGATTCCGCTGGATCCGATTTACACCGGGAAAATGATGCAGAAGATTTTTAATCTGGCAGAAAATGGTTTTTTCCCGAAAGGTTCAAAGATTCTGGCGTTTCATACCGGCGGATTGCAGGGCATCAAAGGCGCGAACCAGTTTTTGGAAAGCAAAAATAGACCGCTGATTGATTTTGAAATGTGACGTCTGTTCGAGTGAAAATTATTGAAGTGTAACGGAAATAATTTTTGTATCGAGAACTTTTAATCATAAACTTCTCGATACGTCTCACCTGAGGCAGACTACGAGAAGTGACGGAATGAAAAAGTTTCGTTTCTAAAGAGATCAAGTGGTAATGATAACAAAAGCCCATAGCCCCGATAGAAGCGGCATCCTTTTTTGTCATGGCGGCGGAAATATCTTTGGATGGCTGCGCTTCGTTCGCAATGACAAAAAAGATATAGCGGATAGCGGGATAGCTCCTGATTAAGTTCGAGAGTTTGAGAGTGGGAGTGTTTAAGCATTTTTTTAATAAGAATTAAAATGAAAAAAGTATTAGTGATTGGTCTGATGAGTGTTTTAAGCTTTGCAAAGGCACAAACCTGGAAAACGGAGGACCAATACATCCAGAAATTTGCACCGTACGCGGTGGAGGAAATGGAGAAATACAAAATTCCGGCGAGCATCACGCTGGCTCAGGGACTTTTGGAAACCGGCGGCGGACAAAGCAGGCTGGCGCAACTGGGCAAAAACCATTTTGGAATCAAATGCAAGGAAGACTGGACGGGAAAAACAATGAGCCATACGGATGATGCGCCCAACGAGTGTTTCCGCGTGTATGACGACCCAAAGCAATCTTACGAAGACCATTCAGTGTTTCTGGCGACGCGAAAATATTACACGAAGCTTTTCGATTTAGACCCGAAAGATTACAAAGCCTGGGCACACGGTCTCAAGAAAGCCGGATATGCGACCAATCCGCGATATGCCTATATTCTGATTGATAAAATCGAGCGTTATAAACTGTATGAATTCGATAATACTACCAAAAATGAGGTTTATTACGCCATCCTGAAACTCTATCCAAGCCTCAATAACGATGCAGTCTTTATGGCACAATTGAGCCAGGGGAAACAGAACGAAAAGGTGGCGCCGCCGACCGTAAAAGTCGATTATGCTCCGGAGTCATTTGCCAAGCAGCAGCGTAAGGTCTCCGAAATCGTCGATTCCAAGTCCAAAGCAGAACTCCTGAAGAATATCCTCGTGAAAAACCATCCGAACGGTGATTTGAAATTTTTCGTAATGCCTGTGGATGCAGATATGTCGGATATTGCTAAGAAATTCGGGATCAGTGAGAAACGCCTTATGAAGTACAATGAATTGGAGGATTCTAAACTGGCAAAGAATGACATCATCTTCCTGGAAGGCAAGAATTCATCCGGAAACAAAGAAACTTACAAAGCCGCTCCGGGCGAAACGATGCACGATATTGCTCAGAAATTCGGCATCAAACTGAAGAAACTCTATGTGAAAAACCGTATGAATCCAGACGAGGAACCAAGAGCGGGGCAAACGATTTATCTGCAAAGCAAAAAACCAAGAGCTTAGAATTTAGAAATTAAAGGTTAGACTATCAACCAACAACCAACAACCAACAACCAACAACCAACAAAAATGTTATACCAAAGAAGTTCAGCGCTTTTTGAGGAAGCGTACCAATATATTCCGGGCGGCGTGAATTCGCCGGTCCGTGCCTTCAAATCTGTAGGCGGCGTTCCGATTTTTATGAAATCTGCAAAAGGCGCTTACCTTACGGATGAGGACGACAAAACCTACATCGATTACATCAATTCCTGGGGACCGGCAATTCTTGGTCACACGCATCCCGAAGTTTTGGAAGCCCTGAAACTGCAGGCTGAGAAAGGCTTTTCTTTCGGTGCGCCAACAGAACTGGAAACGGAGATTGCCAAATTTATTGTAGACAATGTGCCGAATGTGGACCAGATTAGAATGGTGTCTTCCGGAACAGAAGCCTGTATGAGTGCGATTCGTCTGGCGAGAGGTTATACGGAAAGAGAGAAAATCATCAAGTTCGAAGGTTGTTATCACGGCCATTCGGATTCGTTTCTGATTCAGGCAGGAAGCGGAATGGCAACTTTTGGAAGTCCAAATTCTCCGGGCGTGACGCAAGGCACAGCAAAAGATACGTTGCTGGCCGAATACAATAATATCGAACAGGTAGAAGACCTTTTCAAGAATAATCCTGAGCAGATTGCGGCGATTATCGTAGAACCGATTGCCGGAAATATGGGTTGTGTCTTGCCGGAAAATCAGTTCCTTCAAAACCTTAGAAAATTGTGCGACGAGCACGGCGCCTTATTGATTTTTGATGAGGTAATGACAGGTTTCCGTCTGGCATTTGGCGGTGCACAGGAATCTCTCGGCGTGAAGGCGGATTTGGTAACTTACGGAAAAGTGATTGGCGGCGGATTGCCGGTTGGTGCTTTTGCGGGACCCAACGAAATTATGAACTGGCTTTCGCCAAGAGGACGCGTTTATCAGGCCGGAACGTTGAGCGGAAATCCTCTCGCAATGAGAGCCGGACTTACAACGTTGCAACTTATCAAGCAAGATGCTGATTTCTATAAAAAGTTAGACAAAACCACCGAAACTCTCGATTTCGAAATCGGGAAAATATTGAATGAAAAAGGCATCCGACACCGCATCAACCGCAAGGGAAGTATGATGTCGATTTTCTTTGATGTGACGTCTGCGAGTAACTTTAATGAGGTAAATAACTCCAACATCGGTTTGTTCAATAATCTGTTTCATCAGGTTCTGGAACAGGGTATTTATCTGCCGCCAAGTGGCTATGAGACCTGGTTTATCTCATCTGCGATTGGCGATACAGAGATTGACAAAACGCTGGAAGCTTTCAGGAAGTTTCAGTATTAAATAAAGAAAAACCTTTCCGATTTGGAGAGGTTTTTTTTGTGGATTGTAATATTTTTTATTTTTTGTTGGGTCACGGATTGCAAATCCGCGACATTTGGAATACCTTGTTAACCGCAGTATTTTTATTGACCTAATTGGTTTAATATATTTCTTGCATTAATAAATTCTTTAAAAATTGCATTTGTTGCTAATTCCGCTTTACGCTTTGCTGTTCCAAATTTACTGGTTAAAACAGGAATATTGGAAAACTCATTAATGAATCCTGCTATTTGTTCCAATACTATTTCGATATTTGCCTTCAATGTTGGGTAAACATCTTCCATTTGTGTTTTGGCTTCATCTTGGAATACTGTAATATTATTTGCAGTTATTATTGTTTTTGAATATGATTCAATTACTTTATTCATTGTTTCAGAAAACTCAGGAATCAATTCATTAATATCCTCAGCATAATTGTTAAGATCTAATGCCATTTTATTAGATATTTCATTTAATTTTTTAATTTTCAGTCTATCATCCTTTATATTTTTAAGAATATTAGTTTGCTTAGTTTTTTCAGCGAATTTTGATGCAATAGAATTTATTACTAATGTAACTCTTTCCGTTATCATTGGTAATTCATTCATAGAATCAATTGTCATTTCCAATAATTCTAACATTCCGTCATATTCGGTTATATCATTTTCATTGTCAATCTTTTCAGCTAGTAATTCATATTTATCTTTTTCAACTTTAATTGATAGAGAATCATTGGTGTTTTTACTAAGATTTTTAAATTTATCTTCCGAAAATTTATCTTTAATTAGCGAAGAAAGATGTATTAATAAAAGATTTTTTAAATCTTCTGGTGTTTCAAACTCCCAATATAAAACACCTCTAGTTTGTAATGATGTCTTGAAATTTTTTACTTTCTCAAATTGTTTAAAATCAAAATCATAGATGTTTGAGGGAGAAGCAGTTTTAAAATACATCATTATGTGACTTGCATTTGGATTTTGATTATATCGCTTCCAAGCAATTTCAAATTCTTCTTCTGTTCCTGACTCTGCTCGATTAGTTTTTGTTCCAAATTTTAGCCAAAAGATTCCAATAAAAATATCAAAATCTTCGTTTATACTATTATTTATTACATCTTGGGCGTCTATACCAATACCAGGATACGCATCTTTTTCCCAATTAACAAACTCAAATCTTATATTGTTTGGTTTACCGATTAAATGATTTAAATCGTTTTGTAATGCAAAAATTAATTCTCTTTCTGTTTTTACATCACTTGGTGAACCCAGAAAAATTTTTAAAATATTGGTGTTTTCCATTTAATAGGATAGTTTTTTTTAATGTTGCGGCTAATATCCAAATTTACGCCTAGCGCAATCCAAATTATTATATCCTAAAATTAACCAAATAAAAACATCCAACAATCATCAAAATCAGAAAAATATCTCAAATACTGAAACGCAAAAGTTTCCCTATTAAAGGAAAACTTTATCTGAAGAATGAATGACTTAAACAATTCTCAATGCCTGAATCAGTCCATCTTTAAATTCATAATGATACTTCATCAGAATCGGACTTCCCGGAAAATTTCCCGAAACTTCCGTGGTCAACGTCTGTTCAGTTTCCGAATATTCTAATGGTTTCATTGTCGCCCGGTAATCTTGGTTGGCTTTGTCTATCCATTGTTGGATGGCCTGTCTGCCTGTGTGTGTTTTGCCTTCGTCAAAAACCATGGCTGTCTCCGTAAAGCATTGAGCATAAGCATTACTGTCAAATGCATTTTGCGTTTTTACCAGTTCCTGTACTACTGTTGGTAAGTTCATTATTTTCACTTTTTAAAGATTATTCAGTCACTTTCAGACTCTCAATTTTTCCGTCTGCTATTGTAAAGTGAAACTTAAGGACAATAGTACTTTGCGGGAAATTCCCTGTAACATTGGCAGACAGTACATCCTGCCCTTCGTCATAAGCCAGCGGTTCCAGCTTGTCCTGATGCTGTTTGTTGGAGTTGTCTATCCACTGTTCAATTTCTTTCTTGCCTGTATGCGTTTTCCCTTCGTCGAAAACTACGGCAGTTTCCGAAAAACATTCGGCAAAGGCTACGCTGTCAAAATTGTTTTTGGCTTTTACAAATTCCTGGATAACGTTTGGTAATTTCATAATTTTTATATTTTAAAGGTTAATTAAATGGTTGGTACGGTACCGCCGTCCATGATATAGTTGGTTCCTGTTAAATAATTGGCTCTCGGCGAAACCAGAAAGCCGACAAATTCCGCCACTTCTTTCGGTTCCGCAGGTCGTCCGAAAGGGATTCCTCCCAATGCATTTATCACACCTTGCTGTGCTTCTTCTATGGTACTTTTGGCATTTCTAGCAATCTCGCCCAGCCAGGCCTTTGATGCAGTGGTGTTGATCCAGCCCGGAGAAACGGTGAGGATACGAACACCTTTTGGCGCAACTTCATTGGACAGACTTTTACTATAGTTGATCAGAGCTGCTTTGGATGCTGCATATGGCAAAGTAGAGTCATACAAAGGCAATTTTCCCTGGATAGAAGCGATGTGGATGATGACGCCAGATTTTCGCTCAATCATCTGGGGCAGAAATCCTCGGTCCAGTCTTACGGGAGCAAGGAGATTGGCCTGAAGAGTGGATTCCCAATCTTCGTCATTGAGTGCGGCAAATCCGCCGGCTGGCGTTGCGGAGGATCCAAGATTATTGACGAGGATATCAAGCCTGCCGTAAGTCGATAATATTTCAATGATGACTTTTTGAGAATCTTCCGCTTTGCTCAGATCTGCGGCAATGAAATGCAGGTTGCTGTTGGCATCTTCCGGAGCATTTCTAACCGTGATGATGACGGTTGCGCCCGCTTGCAAAAGTCTTTCTGCGATGGCTCTTCCAGCGCCTTTTGTACCTCCGGTTACCAGGGCAATTTTGCCGGATAACTCATTATTGAAATTAAACTGTTCCATTGTTTTTAATATTTTGATAGGACAAAATTGGGTCATAAAAACAGTTCCCGCAAGTACGGAAATACGATTCAGATAGGGAATAATTTTTCCCCTATTGTACAAATCGGAACATAGGTTTAGTTTTGCAATATGTATGAAAGAAAAATAATTCCGAACCTGAATTGCGGCCTGGATTTGATAGGCGAAGTGCTTTACGGCAAATGGAAAATCCGTCTGTTGTGGTTTATCCATCAGGGACACCAGCGGCCTAGCGAGTTGCAAAGGAAAATCCCGGATGCGTCCCGCCGTGTACAAAATATCCAGCTAAAAGAATTGGAAGACCACGACCTGGTGAGCAAAGTCATCTATCCGGTGGTTCCGCCAAAAGTAGAATACAGCCTTACCGAATTTGGAAAAACGCTGATTCCCGTGATTTCCGCAATCGGTGAATGGGGCGATGCCAATGAAAAGCATCTTCGGGAAGTGATTTTGAAGCGATTGAATGCTGATTAGAAACAAAAAAACTTTCCTTGTGGGAAAGTTTTTAATTTGAAAGTAAGATGAATGCCCGTTTTTAATCCTAGTGCTAATCTTACCAGTCGTTTTGTCATTCCGTAGGAATCTGAAGTTATTTATTTTTAGTGTGTTGAGATTCCTACGGAATGACAAATAAATCTCTAAATGTTTACTCATTACTAATGAAGAGCTTTTATTAAAAAGTATTCCAATTTTACGATTCGTTCATTTTCTCATAAATTGCCGGAATCCAAATCAATAATAATTGATAAAATAATAAACCGATAATCAATATCCTGTTAAGTATAATATTCTGTATTAACAAAATTTTCTCTTTCGATTGTTTACGTTTTTCTAATGCTTTATTCTTTTCAAACACAGTTAGAAATTTTCTCATAAACTGTAATATCACCAATGAAACTGAAAACATTAAGGCGAATAAAAACAGCTGATTTGATATATCTTTATAAAAATGATTGTACAGTAATAGAGATAAAAATATTATGATTAATAAAAAAATATAGATCCGCTTGATTGTTCCATTATTATATTTCAGATAAAGAACATAATTTAATAATGCAAAAAATAGGGAATGCAAGATTTGTGCGAAAATCATAATTACTTCGCAGGTTTCGCTCTTAGATACTGATGTGGGAAAAAACAATCATCGCCGCTTTTCCAGGAAGACTGCACTGCGAAATATGGGTTTCTCAAAATTTCCCTGGCCAGGAAAATCAAATCGCCTTGTCCTTTTTTCAGGATTTCTTCTGCCTGTTCCGCAGTCGTGATAAGGCCGACAGCGCCTGTTTCGATTCCCGCATTATTCTTGACATCATCCGCCAATGGCACCTGATAACCTGGTCTCAAAGGAATCGTGACACCATTGATGTTGCCACCGCTGGAAACGTCTACCAAATCTACATTCTTCGCCTTCAGCGCTTTGGAAAGTTCTACACTGTCAGAGATATCCCAGCCGTTTTCGGCGTATTCGGTTCCGGAGATTCTTACGAAAAGCGCCTGGTTTTCTGTGATTTCGGAATTCACGGCATCTACAATTTCCATCAGGAATCTTGCTCTGTTTTCAAAACTTCCGCCATATTCATCGGTTCTGGTGTTGGACAGTGGCGATAAGAATTGATGAATCAAATAACCGTGCGCGGAGTGAATTTCCAAAACATCGAATCCGGCATCAACGGCTCTTCTGGCTGCTTTTCGGAAATCTTCTACCAGAGTTTTGATTTCCTGAACTGATAATACGTGAGGAATTCTCTCGGAAGGATGAAACGGAATTGGGCTCGGTGCAATGGTTTCCCAGCCTTCTTCGATACTTACCTGGCGTCCGGTTTCTGCCGATGCAGAGCCCTTTCGTCCGGCGTGTGCCAGTTGGATCCCGATTTTACTTTCCGAATGCTGATGTACAAAATTTACGATTTTTTTTAATGCCGAAGCCTGCTCATCATTCCAGATGCCGAGACATCTGTTGGTGATTCTTCCGCGAGGCTCTACGCCGGTAGCTTCCAGGATAATCAGGCCAGCGCCGCCCTGAGCTCGGCTGC
This sequence comes from Flavobacteriales bacterium UBA720, assembly GCA_002297505.1. Taxonomy (GTDB): domain Bacteria; phylum Bacteroidota; class Bacteroidia; order Flavobacteriales; family Weeksellaceae; genus Epilithonimonas. The sequence continues at coordinate 3,937 of DBLQ01000092.1, read as the reverse complement.
CGTAATGGACAAAGTGGAAATCGTTCGGCATGCCTTCTTCTGATGAATACATGCACATTGGAGACATAACGATCCTGTTTTTCAATTCTACATTTCTGAATGTTATGGGTGTGAAAAGTTTCATTATTATAATTTATAAATGGTTGAGGAACTGGCAAGGCAGTTTCCAATTAGATACCAAAGCAGCGGATGGTAATGTTATTTATTGTTAAATATTCTTGCGATCAAACTCCAAATTGTGTCAAATGATGATCCAGATGCTTGGCCATCATATTGTTCCATTCTATGGCAGTAAGTTTTCCGAAGTTGAAGCTTTCCTTGCCTTCAAAAGCCTCAGCGCCCAGCTGTTGTGTTTTCTGGATGAATCCGATGATGCGTTTTTTCTCTTCCTCAAAGCTTTTATCATCTGTGATGACGAACATCGCGGCGGTCGGCAGGTTTGGTTTGTAAGGAATTTCGTTGGTCACCTTGGACTTCACAAAGGTTTTCATCAGCCATTTACTGATGAATGTCGGTTTTCTGTGCTTTTCCTGCTCGTAGATCAGTTCATAGGTCACGTTGCAGTGCGCCAGCATTTTGTCCACAGACATTGTTCCCCATTTTGGGAAGGAGTCTTCGGTTAAGGCATTGATTCTTTTGATAAAGTGCGTGGTGTCGTTTTGGTCAAAGATGTTTTTCATGCTCCGGGCGTGATTTTGTTAATGTGATTCAGCTTTTCTGTTAAGACGTAATTGCGCTTTTTTTGCTTCAAAAATTGAATGAGAAATACAATAAAAATTATGGAACAAACCGCAATAATCACGATGAGAATAAGGGCCAAGCTCCTGTTTTGTTCCCCGATTTTCTGATTGTTTTCCGCATTCAGTACATCGATGCTTTTATTGAGGGAAGCAAGCTCACTCTGTTCCCTGGCAAATTTGGTCTCGGTGTACAGCTTGTTGTACACTTCATAATTGTTCCAATCTTGCAATGCGAGATAATTGTCAGCAAAACCTTTGTAAATGCCTTCACTCAAGACCAGATCGCCAACCTTTCTGGACAGATTGACCGATTTTTTCAGTAATGCAATGGCGTCCTGATGTTTGCCCAAGACGGTATAGTTTTCAGACAAGCCTTTGTAGGCAAACGCTTCCAGACTTTCTGCCCCGGCAGATTTTGCAACTTCTGCAGATTCCAGGAAATACCGTTCGGCTTCCTGGTATCTCTTCAGGTAAAAATAGCAATAGCCGATATTGTAGAGGAAAACGCTGGAGTTAGCAACGGCATTGTCATATGAACCTACTTTCTTAAGGTAATCCAGTCCGGTAAGCAGCTTTTCCAGTGCCAGCTCATTATTATCCTGAGATTTATAAACCAGCCCACGCAACGCCGAATTGAGTCCGAGATAATAAAGCTTGAACTTCCCATCCGGCAGCTGGCTGCAAATCTGGTGAGACTCGTCCAGGATCTCCAGCGTCTTGCTGTTCAGCCCCATCTGCTGGTATTGGATGGCAGTGGCATTCAGGATTTTGACCTTCTGTTCAGGATTGGTCACATTTTTACTCAGCTCCTTCATTTTCAGAATCCAGTCCAGGGACTTGTCGAACTCCCTCTTGGAAATGTAGGAATGCGACATCAGTTTGTAGAGCTTGATAAGATGGTCCGGATTCTTCTCATCTTTCAGCATCTGCTGCGCCATCTTCTGCGAGTTGTCCGGATTCTGATAGATTTCGGATAGCGCCTTTTGATAGGTAGCCTCACTGTACTGGGATTTCAGGATCCCGGACAGTGCAATTGCTATGAATATGGTGAGTAAGCGTGTCATGATGGATTCTGATTCAGTTGCTGGATGTAAGTATTGGGCGACATTCCGGTTACGGATTTGAAAACGGTGGTAAATGCACTGTGTGAAGAGAATCCGGCTTTCTCCGCCAGGTAACTTACTTTATAATTGAGATATGCCGGGTCGGTTTTTAACAGGTAAGCAATGTAGTTAATTCTGAGTTCGTTAATATAATGGTTGTAGTTTTTCTCCTTATACTTATTAATGATCTCCGACAGGTATTTGGTGTTGGTATCCAGTTGTCCGGCAAGGATAGCAAGCGACATATCGCGGCTCAGAAACTTCTCCGACTTTTCGAATTCTTCCAGCCGGGTCAGGATATCTGCTTCTTTTTCCTTTGAAATCACAAGCGTTTTTCTGGAAGTTTCGGGCAGCGGCATTGCAGGCTTATGGTTTTGACGGATGAAGTCCTGCTGTCTTGCGTAGAAATCAATCTGTTTCTGGAGAGATTTGTTTTTACGCAATTCCGAGAAACTTAACAGGGCGATAATCAATATAGCGCACAAACCTGCCACGGTCACGCCGGAAATCTGACGCACAACAGCCTTGTCAGACTCTTCCAGGCGTTGGTTTTCATACTGCTCATTCAGTTTCACCAGGTTGCGGAGCGCATCTTTTCTGTTTTTGTCCAGCCGGTCGGTCTGCTCTTTATAGATGGCATAATACTTCTGATACAAATCCTCGTTTTTCAGCGCCAGGTAATTTTTAGAAAGATCTTCTTCAATCCTGTATCGCAATGCATCATAGGGCTTATTGTCGATCAGTTTCAAAGCCTGATTCAGCTTGGCGACAGACTCGGCATATTCCTTTTTTAGAAAGTGGATTCTGCCATAGCTATCCAAATTGTACGCAATCAGAAATACATACTGCGGTTTGTTCTCCAGCTTTTTTTGGATCTCCGTAACCAGCAGTTCTGCCTGATCAATATGATGCTGAGCCATCATGATCAGCGTACGGTAGATCTGATTTTCTATGCCGATGATGAAATCTTCCTCCGTGTTTTTCAGTTGAGCATTGCTGAGTTCCAGATTCTGCTGCGCCTCTTTCCACTTTCTCTCAACTATAAGATTGGATGCGTTCAGCTGATAGATGTAGGCTGCAAGATTTTCCGGATACTGCTGAGATTGGATTTTGGACATATGTTCAGTCAGCGACTTGGAAATCCTGATGGACTGCTTATACAGTCTCAGCGCCTGGTATTGCTGCGCCAGCGCATAATCGGAGTAATAGGACAGCGTGTTATTCCGGTTTGTGCTTAGCTTGTCGATGGATTGATCTATAGACTTTGCATATTCACCTTTGAAATTATAAGCTCTGGACAGGATGATCTGAACCCTTTGCCGGATGAGTTCCGGCTCCTTACCAAGGTTGATGTTCTGGAGAATCTGGAAGGCCTGGTCGGGATTTTCATAGAGACTCTGGTAGGCTTTGTCCAGCAACTGCAAAGTTTCAGGATTCCGCTGCGCCGGTGTTATCACAACGCCGGAAATCACCATTAACCACAATAGAATCACCCTGAACATAATACAAATGTAAAGTATTTATTTAAAAATTGTAAGCTTTACCGCAATTGTTTAAAGAAAAAGCAATAGAATATCATTTTAATTAAAGTCTTGATTGTTAGTATTTTGAAAATCCGATATTTTCTAAATTCATGATTTATGGAAAGCAAACAGTTGGATTTCACCCTCAGAAACAATAACATTGTATAAAAGTTGGCCGCCTTGCAGGTGTGCTATTCTGAGACAGATTTCTAATCAATTTAATTACATATGAAAAAAGTTTACGTGCTTTTAGTAGGCATTATCGCAATGTCTGAATTGAATGCCCAGCAGATAGAGCTTAAAGTTCTGGACGGCATGGGTTCCCGCCTGTACGACATCAATGACAGTGGCAAGGCAATCCACTCTGGCGCCTATTACGATTTCGCAACAGGCGTTACCACACCCACAGAGGATGGACAGAACACCAACCGCATTAACAATGCCGGCGACGTAGCCGGAGACATGGCCTTTATCAGTTCAGACGGCGAATCTCTGGGCCAGGCAGGTTACAGAAAGAATGGTACCTGGAATGCCATAGGCTATTTCCCGGGAGACACCCCACAGAGTGGAT
>DBLQ01000103.1 GCA_002297505.1 Flavobacteriales bacterium UBA720 | reverse complement strand
AGCGTTTCCCTACCATATGTTGCTGCCTACTGCCACACCAATACGAAATACCTCTCGTATATCGTCAACACTTATAAGAAGAAAGATTTTAAAAATTATATCAATGAGCTGCGAATCCGCTATATCATTCTCAAGCTGACGACAAACAGGTCTTACCGCAAATTCAAAGTTGCATCACTCGCAGCGGAAGCCGGCTTTTCTTCGAGAAGTAGATTTGCCGCCGAATTCAAGAAGATTACCGCGCTCTCCCCTTCGGAATTTATCGAGCAGCTGCAGTCCAATGATTCTAATTAGGATCTTATTTCAGTAAGTAATTGTCTTTGTCGGTCAATTTTCTATCAAAAGCAAGGGTTTATTATCAGCAGATCAACAACTTCTACCTGAAACGATTATTTAGATCAGATTAATGAATAATCAATTGAAATTCAACTGCTTAATTATTAGGAAACATCTTATTTTAACGACGTATTTTCCTGAATTTGAGCCGTGTTACTGTTGCGAAACGTTATCGTCTGCCATACTTTTGCGCCAGATTTGACCTGATCAATCAGGATGCAAATGATGGAGAAAAAATAAATGCTTTTCCCGGTTTTATGGTCGGGAAAGTATTTTTAAATCACAAATAATAATTAGTGTATAATCACTCCATTGTTTTTATCAAACAAAAAAATAACGAAATTACAACACATGGCCAGGCAGTTTTTTAGGATGAGAAATCTTAAATATTTGTGTTTTTTCTGTCTGGCCTTTTTTCACAATGATTATAAGTAACAGGGCAAATGTTAGGAAAAGAGTCGTGCTGCTCATCGGCATGATGATGATGATCGTGCTGATTTCCGGCGCCCGTCTGATGTTGATTCAAAAGCCTGACACCATTACCATGCTACTGTTGGCTATTTTAATTGTCCTGATGGTAATTCTGCCGAGATTGGAAATGATGGAATTTGAAAATTCAGGATTGGTAGTTTCAATGAAACGACGCGGAATTCTATCGTCAAGCCTTCACAATCAAGTCCTTTTTGAAGTTCCGCTATCAGCAATTCAGGACATTGAACTAAGCGGTAAAATGTTGCAGATCAAAATCCTCACCGAAAATATTGACCGTAAAAAAATCAAAGCGATTAATGTATCTCTGAAGAATTTCAGTCATTTACAAAGACAGGAAATTCTGGAAAGCTTGAAAATAACGCCATAAAAAAATCCCGAACTAACGGGATTTTTTTGACTTAGATATTCAATTTATTTGACTTCTACCGGAACTGAAACTTTGTCCCAATCCATGGTAAATCCGTTTTTGTTGATTTTGTAAACCAGAGCTTCCTGTTTTGCCGGTAAAGCTTTGGTCTTTACCTCCACGCGCAAAGCATCTTTAGATTCTTCGTATTTGTAAGCACCCCACTGTTTTGGCTCCTTGTTGAAAATTGCTGTCCACGTTCCGCCTGCTTTCGGAATCAGGAAAAAGCTGTATTTTCCTTTAGGAAGCTTTTTACCCTGCACCATTACATCTTTATCGGTTTCGAAAGTCGTTGCGTCGTTGGCTCCTGCACGCCAAACTTTATCGTAAGGCACCAGGTCGCCCCAGATCTTTCGGTCTTTCACTGACGGACTGCTGTAAGCAATTGTAATATTGGCATCCTTAATTTTTCCCGTAGCGGTCATGGCAGGACTCGCCGGTTTTTTAGTTTCCTGTGCCAATGCGTTGACCGAGATGGTCATGGCAGCAACAATCATGGTCGCTGATTTGAAGATTGTGTTCATATTGTTTAATCTGTTTTTTTGTAAGTTTAACTTTTACGAAGTTAATTCTTTTGGCTTATAAAACACTAACCCAAATGCAGAAAATATAATGACTGCCGCCGCCCCGATGACATTGAGCCAAAGGAAAGAAACGATGTCGAACTGATACACGGCAATCACAGTAATTTCAGCTAAAATGGCCGCAACAAATACATTCGGACCATTGATTTTTTTATAATAAAAAGCAACAAGAAAAATTCCCAAGATTGGGCCGTAGAAAAGTGAACCCAATACATTCACTGCTTCAATCAGAGAACCCATTTGAGTGGCAAACATTGCGACACCGATGGAGAAAATCCCCCAGGCTAAAGTATGCAGACGACTGTACTTCAATTCGGTTTCGTCATCAGGAGTTTCTTTTTTAAAGATTAAATGAACATCCTTTAGAGAACAGGCAGCAAGAGAATTCAACGCTGCTGAAATGGAACCCCAACTTGCCAGAAAAATGACGGCAAACAGCAAACCGATCATTCCGACAGGCAATGTGTTTTTTACGAAATACAGGAAAATATAATTGGTATCTGTTTTCTCCGCATTAAAATTGGATTGATTGATAGCTTCTTCTACCCTTCCGTGAAGCGCTTTTACTTCTGTTTGTGTATTTTTAAAATCCTGAATTGTTTTTTTAAGTTCAGGAGAATTGTTATCTTTTAACTTTAAAATCTCTTTCGATTCTGCATTAAATTTTAATTGTAAATCCTGATGTTCTTTTTCAAAAACCGCAGCCTGTTCGGGTTGTTTTTCCTTTAAATTCTGATAAGAACGTTCGTTAAAATAAATCGGAGCCGGTTTTAGAGAAAAGAATGCGAAAAGCAAAGCACCAATCAGCAAAATCGCAAACTGCATCGGAATTTTAACCAATCCGTTCAACAGCAAGCCCATTTTTGCGTTCGTATTGTCTTTTGCTGTAATGTATCTCCCGACCTGGCTCTGATCTGTTCCGAAATAAGACAATGCCAGAAAAAAACCGCCAATCAGTCCGCTCCAGATATTGTATTTGTCTTTCCAATCGAATTCCGTAGTAATAACATTGAGCTTTTCTGATTTTCCGGCGAGATAAAGTGCATCCTTAAAACCTATTCCATTCGGCATATTTTCAATCAACAAATATCCCGCAAAAGCCATAGTTCCCAAAATAATCAAAAACTGTAATTTTTGGGTGTGCGCGATTGCCTTTGCTCCGCCAACATAGGTGTAAATCAATAAAATTCCACCAGTTAAAACATTGGTCAAATAAATATTCCAGTTTAAAACGCTTGATAAAATAATACTCGGAGCGTAAATGCTGATTCCCGTCGATAACCCTCTGGAAAAAAGAAAAAGCAGCGAAGTCAGTACCCTTGTATTTTTATCGAAACGGTTTTCTAAATATTCATAAGCCGTGTAAACATTTAACCGTTGGAAAATCGGGATGAACGTAATACAGATGACAATCATCGCCAAAGGCAAACCAAAATAGTACTGAACGAAACGCATCCCATCCGTGTAAGCTTGTCCCGGTGCCGAAAGAAAGGTTATCGCACTTGCCTGCGTTGCCATAATCCCGATCAACACAATGTACCACGGCATTTTGTTGTCTGCTTTCAGGTAAGATTCGTTGCTTTTCTGTCCGCGCCCGATGAATACACCGTAAACCACGACTGCAACAAGGGTGAAAATTAAAACCGTCCAGTCTATCGTACTCATGCCCAGAATTTAGTAAAGAAATAATAAAATGCGATCTGACCTATTAGTGCAACAGCCAATAGAATGTACCAGATATTCCAATTTTTAAGTTGCTTATTCATCAGTTTTTCTGTGCAGATAAAAAGTTTAAAAATAAACGTGCCGCACCAACATTTCCCGCAGGCAACTGTCTAAAAAATGCCAACGGTGTGTAAATGAAATTACCCTTACCGTATTTAGCATACAACGTTGATCCTTGCAAAGGTTCTTCACCTGTATCGTGCATTTCAAAAAGCGGTTCGTACGCTGAATCCCATTGAACAGGGAAATACGCACCACGTTCCTGAACCCAACCTTTAAAGTCATCCGCAGTAATTTTATTAGGGTAATTGATTAATTTATGATTTGGATTTAAAAATTTAACCTCAGCATTTTCTTCGTTTACTCGCTTGTTGGCAATCGTAAAATTGTACATTCCCAATTGGTCAACCGCTGTATCCTGATTGGTATTATACTGCATCACCAGATTTCCTCCTGCTTTTACATAAGACCATAAAAACGGCATCCATCGACCCAGTTTTTTCTCTGTATTATTGGCACGAACACCCAATACAATGGCATCATATTGAGACAATTTATCTTGACTTCCATTTCCGGATTCATCAACATTGCCATAAAAATCTTCGTCTTTCAATACATCAACCTGAATACCCGCAATTCTGAGAAACTCAGGAATAAAATCACCCGCACCTTGTACATAACCTACTTTTTTAACCTTCTTTTGAATGTCGCCTTTCATCACAGCTACAGTGGCAGGAGTAAAATATTGTAAGGTAGGCAAATGCGGATATTGAATCAAGACCTGTTTTTTGTTATACGTGATTCCATCCGCAACAAAGTTCGCATCAAGTTGAAACTGATTTGATTTTATTGAAGCCAGTTTAGCTTTTGGAATGACATAATCGACGGTAGCATCTTTTCCATTGATTGATTTTACATCACCACCACCTAATCGTTCTCCGTTAAACATCAGATTGACTTTTCCATTATTGAACTGTTTCTTTGAATTAACCTTAAAATTTAAACTCAAATGTAAATCTTCATTTTCTTTGACTATATAAAGTGGTTGTGTAAATTTCAATTCCAAGGCTGGAACAATGCGTAAAGGCTCAACCACATCACCACGCACTGGGTCTAATTTCTTGAAAGATAAGGGAAGCTTAACCTCAAATTTTTCTGAATCTATTTTTAAACCAAGCAAAACATTCAGTGGCGATTCTGCTTCAGGCAAACCAACTAAAGTATCACTTGGAACTGAAAAAGTTGCTGCGTTCACAGCTGGTTTTGCCAACCAATAAGGTTCTGACAGTGATGCATCCGAAGGAATCTGAATTTCGTGCTGAATGGTAATTAAAGAATCTTTGGATAGTTTTCTGTTGAAGTTTTCTGACTGATTTAACCATTTTACATTTTCCAGAACCACGGAATTTTCAGCTCTTGAAATCAGATTTAATCTGAAATTATGACTTTCCCCGGCAACCGCTTCCGCCTGATTGGTCACAACCTCACCCATAAAGCCTGCACAACTTAAAATGATGTTGTCAAGAGATTTAAGTTTGTCTTTTTTCAGATCCGAATCTTTTAGCGCTAAAACTTTTTTTCTTAAAGCAAGTAGAGCAGGCAAGCTGCGGTTTGGCTCATTAAAATTGAATTCTGAAATAATTTTATCTAAAGATTGGTCGATATCAGAATTTCCTTGTGTAGTCCAGGTTTTATTGATGCCGTCAAAAAGTGATGATTTTGCTCGCTCGCCGTCCACGTGGGAAAAATATTCGGTTTTAATGCCGGCTACAGATTGTGTTCCTGCTCCCTGGCTTTTATGTAAACTTCTGCTTAATCCCGCCAGTTCACCGTAGCCCATTCCGAGTTGTGGATCGTATTGTCCGACCGTCACTTTCAGTTGATCTTCGGCAGTCGTATTATTGTTACCAAACCGGAAAGTATTCCACAATACGCGTTTGGGCTGCCAAACATTCACATATTTCAGCTGATCCGGGAAAGCAGTTTTATCTCCTGCCAACTTAAAAGCTTTTTCCGCAACCACCGCCGATGCCGCATGCTGTCCGTGTCCCGCAGCTGCAGTAGGCGGAAAACGGCAAATGATCACATCCGGACGGAACTGACGGATCACCCAAACTACGTCTGCCATAATATTGTCTGCATCCCATTGTTTAAAAGTATCGGTTGTATTTTTAGAGAATCCGAAATCAATCGCTCGGGTAAAAAACTGCTGAGCTCCGTCTAACTTTCTTGCTTCTAAAAGTTCGTGAGTTCTGATTAAACCCAATGCAGCGCCTTGTTCAGTTCCCAACAAATTTTGTCCGCCATCGCCTCTCGTTAAAGATAAATAACCTGTTTCTACATTCTGATCGTTGATTAACCAGGAAAGCAATCCCGTATTTTCATCGTCGGGATGGGCCGCAAGATATAAAACTTTAGGCAGGTGTTTAAGTGTTTTGAGTTCGCGGTAAATTTCAGATGATTTTGCAGGCCTAACCTGTTGCGCTGAGAAAATTGTAAATAAGCTGAAGACAGATACAGTAATTACTTTTTTGAACATTAGATTTGCTTTGTACGCAAATATAGGTAAATCGTTTTTTTAGAATATTGCTAAAATCATTAGCAAAAAAATCATTCAATCAATCCTTTAGAAAACGCGGTTTGCCACTTTCCTACCCTGTTCCATGGCCCATCCGAATACGAGGTGAGATCCGAACTCCCACACCCACCAGGATTTTGGCATTTCAGAAACTTTTCCCTGAAGACCGAGCGTCGGCACCGTACTGCCATGCGTCAAAGCCCATACCGCAGCGCCTGCAGTAAGACCTTGTTCCAAAGCTAAAGATTCGCGGTGATTAACAACTCCCACATAAACAGCACCAATCACAGCTCCCAAACCATAATGAATGTATGGCATGGCCATTTTGCTTTGATCATCAGACAATTCCTCACCGGTTGAGCACTGGTACACTTTTTTAGCGAGAATAGCAGGCGGCATATTTTCAGGTTGATGAATAGCATCTGCGCCCTTGAGTTTTAATTCATCTTCAGAAGGCGGAAAATATTCTTCACCAATTTTTTGCAGTGGCGGCTCCACAAGGGATTTAATCCAGGATGCAAAAAGTCCCACAGCTACACCTTTGATGATATTTTTAGTCAATGTATTCATAATTCTTATCGTTTAAAATTGAACATTTTTATTTTGTTTCAACTTCACAAAACCGACAGTGAGCATGAGCAGAAAGAGAAGTAGCCAGACGCCGAACCAAACCAGGAAGAAAATATTCTGAATATTAGGATGAAGGAAATTAGAATTGTAGAAAAGCCTTTCCAGGACACCGAATTTTTCCTTCAAAGCTGCTCTGTCATGATCGTTCCTGATTTCGTTCAGAATATCATCTCTATGATTGTGAAAATAAAACACATCCTGAGCAAGATCCGCCGTTTTGATTTTGCTTTCAATTTTGTACTTTTTGAAGACAGCATTCAGCTTCTCGAAATATTTGACTAATGAATCCTTAGGATATTGATTCAGAAGTTGGTATCGCTTTACTGCATTGTTGTACTGCTGGTTTTTTTCGTCTAATTTTTTGATCGGGAGATAGAGATTTTTATCCTCCAGGAAAATTGAAATATCTTCATCATGGTCGGGATACACTTGCATACCTTTGTAAATGACTTGGACGCTGTCTCCTTTTTTTTGCTGAGAAATGATGCGTTTCTGAAGACTGTTCTCATCCAGACCTAAGGTGTTCAGAATTGATTTGGATTTTGAATCCAATGATTTTAACGTCGTGTCTTTCAGTAAGATGGTGTCGATGCTGTAATATTTGGTTTCTGTAGAATAATTATATTGATCCTGAGGATTGTAGAAAATCGTATCGCGCTCCATCACCACAGGATAAGGTTTTGGGTAGAGAATATGTTCCGGTTGGAAGATGTTTTCTGAACTGTAAACAGGATAATAATAGAGAAATGGCTGCAGAAGATTGATGAGCTGTTTGTCTTCAGTCAATGTTTTCTCCGGAACTTCGGTGCGCATTTTGGCATTGCATCCGAAACTGTAACTGATGAAAAAACTTACCGAAAATAGTGCAATGACCATTAGCCATAATCCGGAAAACAATCTGTTTCTCCATGTCCGGAAATCTGGCGTCGGTCTCCATCGAATTAAAACGATGGTTAATATAAAAAGGAATATGGAAGTGACAAAGAAATGCGAAATTGAAACATCGTCATAAAATTTGAATCGATAGAATTCGGTATAAATGTAATAATCTCCGATGCTCCTGAATGTGAAGTAACCGTAAATAAAATACGCCAGATGTATGGCAAGCAATATGGCCATTGATCTGATAAAAATACGCTTCAGTCTTGGTTCCATAATTAATATTTGTTTTGATGGTTAGTTGAATTTCATCATTAATTTTTTTTCGGTTCCAGGATACTTTGGTCGTCCGGTAGAAATCTTGTAATTAATCTGTAATTTTTCTGACAGCAATAGCCCAAAACAAAAATTATAAAGGCCGGAATGAGCAAAATCAATCCACTGTTTCCAAAATGGTTGGCAATAAATAAAGTAGCAAGAATCAAAATCCACCCCGACAGAAAATAAAAATTCGCAAGCCAAAGATTGCGGAAAGGCATTTCGTTTTTGCGGTATGGTATGATAATGAAGCTGAGATGCGCCAATACCGATCCGGTAGCAATATCCAGAAGATGATGCTGGTACGTTGTCAAGGTGGAAATTCCGATCAGGATCATAGTGATCATCAGGAAAGTTTTCCATTTAGACAGATCTTTGAATACCGACCAGAACACATAAGCAAACGCAATATGGAGCGAAGGTGACTGGTTAAAGGGCGAATCGACATTTTTCAGCAGCACAAATGGCCAGCTCAGAATACTGCCGGAAACATCAGGTTTTTCGTATGCAAACTTGAGTGGAAACAGCACGAAACAAGCGCCCGCTATAACAGTAACAAACAGCATCCGGTAAGTCAGGATTTTCAGCTGATGCACCGACTGGCATGAAAAAAATACAAGACAAAAAAAGAATCCGCTTGCCATGTAAGGAATAATGGACAGCGGAATAAATGGAATTGATTTTTCGAAATCAAAAGTTATGGACGGAACAGCAGCAAGTGATACGGCGTAACGCATTGCAAGATTGTAAACCAGCAGGAAGACCACTGTACAGATAGTGAGTGCGAATGCCTGCTGCTTTACTTTCTTTCTGCTGTTCGTCATTATTATTTTACTCTTGCAGAATTTTATTACAGAACGTCTAATCTCAAGTTAGAGCCAGACATGCCGCGTGGCAGGAAAACCGTTTTTCTGGTAATCAATTTGGCTTTTTCCAAAACCTTAAGTGCTTTTTCGCGATCTGCTTTTTTGGTTTCGTAGGATGCGTTGCTATCCGATGTAGTTGTTTTTGCCATAGTGTTAAATATTTTGATGAAAACTCTTATTCCAAATGTGTACCAAGGTGTTTACTCATCAATGAATTTGTGCGGAATCTTTCGATTAGTCTAAATTTTTTGGTACAGTGATCTTAATTCAGTTGAATAAAAAAAGCCGGCCTACAGGCGCAGCTTCTTGCGAATCCAGAATTGATTTTAATTGGCGTTGTACTCACCTTCTTCTTCCTTATGCCAGAACATCACTCTATCGGCAACGACTTTAATAAGGCAGATTCCTTCTGTATCGACACCATCCGGAAACCATTGCTCCAGACCTTTCACCCATTTTTCCTGCAGTGTTTCTTGGTCTGTGATGATTTCACCCTTTCCGGTACATTCAATAAAAAGCATATCATCGGTCTGATAAATCAGGTTGACATGTTTGTTTTTTTTAATCTGCTCTACTTTGTTGCTGTCTTCGTAAGTGAAAAACCAGGAATTCCCGTCATAATCGACTTTTCCATTATTGCTCATAGGTCTGGAATGCGAGACCTGACGGCCGTCCTGTGTTACCATCATGCAGAAATCCAGATTTTTCATTTTTTCTGCGACTGTTTTTAAAGAAGCTTTTTTCATAATATTGATATTTGATTTGGTTAATCTAATGGTTTGATTCTTCTGTGTCTGCCTCTGCCTGTGCATACTGCTTATCCAGCTCAATTTTAAAGCATCCCAGGATAAACTCAGAATAATAAAGCTGTGCATTCACGGACTTGGTACGGGAATGCAGATCCAGTTTTTCCGTAAGGATAATTTTTCCCTTGTAGGTGATCGCAAAATAACAGTACAGTTTTCCGTTGGCAGATTCGGCAGCGCTGGCAAATCCTGTAACCGCTATAGACCAGTCCGAATTGTAAAGGGCTCCAACCTTCTCGGCCATTTTTCCGGCAACTTCAGCAGACACAAAATCTGGCGCATTACCATCAGCTACAATGTTTAGAACCTTCGCGGCATCATCTAGTGTATAAGTCGTGAGACCGCCTCTATAGAATTGGCCGGCGTTTTTCATTTGGGAAAATGAAAACTGAAGAAATCCCGAAGTCACACCTTCTGCAATGGCAATAGTCTCGCCACTTTTGCGCAGGCGTTTTCCGATGTGGTGAAGCAGATTTTCGAGCTCAATAAAAAAATAGATAAGTGAACGGACGGAAAGTTCATCGGCATTAACACCGATTTGGGACGGTCTTACAATCATTATTAGGTCTGTTGCTATAATTAATATGATTCAGCTTTACAATAAATGAACCATTGAAAGATTGTAAATCATAAAACCGATTTATTTTGAATTTTAAAATGACGGATTATTAAAAATTAAATGATTTTTGTTAAGCTATGAAATCATTTTAAGAAGGATTTACATTTATTTGGACAAACATGTTTTTTAATTTAACCTAAAAATACGATGTCTTGTATAAAGTCAATCCAAAAGCTTAAGGTTTTCATAAAGTATGCTTATAGATGCCTGCAGGCACCATTATTGTAAATTTAGTAACACACTAAAAAATATTTATTATGAATAACGACAAGACTATTGCAGCTCTTAATGACCTGCTGAAAATCACGAATGACAGAATCGCAGGATTTGCGAAAGTAGCAGACAAAGTATGGGACAATTACTCAGAACTGAGACCAGCTTATGACATTATGGTTGGCGAAGCGTCCGGAATGAGAAATGATCTGATCAATCTGATTACTTCCAAAGGTGGAAATCCAGACGACACCACAAGCGTTTCCGGTGCCATCCACAGAGCATGGATCGATGTTAAAAATTCTTTCTCGGGAGACAAAGACGAAAGCACATTAGAAAATGTTGTTTTCGGAGAAAAAGCAGCCATTGAAGCTTATGAAAATGCTTTGGAAAGCGGAGATCTTTGCCTGGAGAGCACCACCGTGGTGACACAGCAGCTGCAAAAGCTGAGATCATCGTATGCTAATTTTGACGCATTGGAGCACATCCACTAAATTCAATTGCTAAATTTGACTAAAGGAGATAAAAGATTTTATTTTTTATCTCCTTTTTTGTTTGGAATGCATCGAAAAAGATTTTGAAATATCGTAATGATAATCAAATATGATGATTTTGAGTCTAATTGAGCTACTCTAGATATAGTAATTGATGATGACTTAAATATAATTTGACTGGATAAAATATTCCACAAAAAAACCGCTTATAAAAAAGCGGCTATTATTGGTTTATGCAGTAGTCTGTGCAATGTACTGATTGTGATGTTTCAGCTCGCAGCGCAAACATGATAGAATATATTCTGCAAAGTATTTTTGAGCATCAATCGGCTTGGTCATTGGGTGAAGCTCGATGATATCACTTCGGATAATTACATTCTTATAACTGATACTGTAATAGGTGTAAACGCGATCTCCGGATTCTTGACAAGGTGCGGTGTAACCACTAAGCGCGATAGCCCAGTCTGAGCCAAACTTTTTACCAATATTCAGCGAAACTCTCTCACAGGAAGTTCGTTCATTTTGAATTTCATCTTCATTATTATCGAAGCCCGCCATTTTAGATTTTCCATACAGCGTAAGTCCGCCTTTGAAAAAAGTTTCAGATTCCGGCATCTGTGAAAACGCTATCTGTAAAAATCCGGATGTACAATTTTCGAATATTGAAATGCTTTCACCTCTTCTGAGAAGATGATGGCTGATGCGCTGTAAAAGAATGCTTGAGAAATCCATAGGAAAATTTTCTCTTGATAATCAAAATCACTGCCATACTCCTGAAAACGACGAAAGTAAATGAAATTAAAAATATTGCAATATTATTGTGTTGGATTCAATAATTTGTTTAGATTTAGAAACGGACACCGCTTCCAGCTTAATGACGATGAAAAGGCATTTTCTAAATCGTGTAAAATCAGGAAAATAGAATTTGATAATGGCTGCATGATGATTTTGGTTGATTCTTAGCACGGTGTTTGTAATAAGGATGCTACACCAACTAAAAAATATTAAAGTTATGCAGTTTATAGATTTCAAAAAAGAGCACTTTACGCAGCCGGCCAATTCCAACAAATTTTACCTTGACATTCCAAGAGACGAAATCGGATTTGCAGAAATTGATGTAAAAAAAGCCACAGAAGGCGACCAATACGAGGAAGCGGATTACGAAATTTCTGACGATCTGGACAAAGTGGTCATCAAAATGAGAAACCCCGCAGACATACGGGTTAATTTCTAATAATGATAATAGTTATAAAAGGCAGAAAATTTTCTGTCTTTTTTAATTGATAAGGGCAAGAAGAATAGACTCAATCTCCTTTGACTTGTTCAAAGTCATAAAGTGTCCTCCACCTTTAACAACAAAATCAATTTTAACATTTCTACCTGGAATGATTCTGTCCTTATTCCCATGGATATGAAAACAGTTTTCCGGAGTGCTTTCATTATTCCAGTTTAAAATTTCATTAATGGCCCATCTTAAAAAATGGGGATCTGTATCTTGAAATATATCTTTTAAAAGCCGTTTCTCCTCATTAGTTTGAATGCCGAAAAACCAGTTGGTAATGCGATTTTGTTTTTTTAAAAGGGAATTTGGAACTATTTTGTTTAAATTAATTTTCCCAAAAAATCTATAAATACCAGGAAGTTCAAATTTATTTTTTGCTGAAGCTATTAGAATCAACTTTTTTACTTTAATGATTTTGGAAATCTCAACTGCTAACATTCCTCCAAATGATAGTCCTATAAGAATTGGGGCTTCATCGGTTACTTTCTCACAAATTCGGTAAGAATAATTTTCCAAGCTTTCATTTTCCAAAGGCGGAATCCAATCTATAAATTCAATATTCAGATTTCCGAAATTGATATTGTTGTAAACTCTCTTATCAACACCTAAACCACTGAAAACGTAAATTGTGCTCATAGCTAAACTAAAAAACGACTGAATGTTTCAGTCGTTTAATTTATAACATTTTAAGATTATTCACTTCCTGTTCCGTCAGGATTCTCCAGTGTCCACGTTTGATGTTTTTCTTGGTGAGTCCGGCGAACATTACTCTGTCCAGTGCTTCTACTTCATAGCCAAGTTTTTGGAAAATTCTCCGGATGACTCTGTTCCACCCAATGTGAATTTCGATACCCACTTCATTTTTGGGCTTACCTTCTATGAAAGAGATGCTGTCTACTTCGGCAACGCCTTCTTCCAAACGTATGCCATCTGCAATACTTCGCAAATCTTCTGTTGAAAGCTTTCTGTCCAGCGTTACGTGGTAGATCTTTCTCATATTGAAAGATGGATGCGTCAATTTCTTGGTCATATGACCGTCGTTGGTGAGAAGTATCACACCGGTCGTCTGCCGGTCCAGCCTTCCAACCGGAAAAATTCTGTAGGGCGACGCGTTGGCAGTCAGATCCATTACGGTTTTTCTTGCTTTTTCGTCTTTGGTTGTAGAAATGTATCCTTTTGGCTTATTCAGTAAAACATAAACTGGTTTTTCCGGCGTGATATTTTGCCCGTCGAAAACCACACGGTCTGTTTTCTGAACCTGGTAACCCATTTCTGTCACCACTTTGCCATTCACTTCCACCAGGCCTTGCGTGATGAGTTCATCCGCTTCTCTCCTGCTGCAGATGCCCGAATTGGCAATATATTTATTAAGTCTGATGGATTCTTTGGGAACCGACTTACTGATCTTGTCGAATCTTCTTTTCTGGATGAAGGATTTGGTTTTGTCCTCATCTCTTTCAGCGCGGCTGAACGGCTTTTTCGGCCCGAATTTTCTGTCGCCGTTTTCATACTTATCACGGCTGTCGAAACGGTCTCCGCCTCGTGTGGTTTTTGGACCTTTGGAATTTCCGAAAGATTTTCCGGCGCCGGCACTTCCTCTTTTATCACTGGAGCTACGGGAGCTTCCGGAAGGTCTGCTCCCTCCAGATGGTCTTGGTTTTCTGTTTCTACCTGATTGATTTCCGTCTCCGCTCATTTTCTAAAATTTTTGCAAAGATAGTGAATTAGTTAAGAGTTAAGAATTCTGAGTTTAATAATTACGAAAATTGAGAATAATGTAATTTTAAATTAGATATCCGAGAGTAAACATTATTTCTTCAGCCAATATTCTTTGAGTTTTATTTTAACGTTTTCGAAATCTTTTTCTTTCATCCAATTTCGTTCAATTAGATAAATTCCTTTAGTGCTATCAATTTCAATTACATTGTCATAAGTATGTAATTCTCCAATATCAAATATATCATCAAACTGTAAAATAACTCGATTCTTCCAACGCCCAGGGATTTCAATAAAGTCATTTCCAATTTTTAAATTATCACCTCCAAATTTTCTAAAAAAAATTATTAGAAATCCAAATCCAAGTACCAATGTCATTATTGAAAACACCCCAAATATTAATGAAATCCAAATTTTATTTTTTGCTAGTCCAAAACCAAAAAGAATCGACATCATCAATCCACTAAGTCCTATGAAAAAATACTTAAACGGTGGTCGATATTTGTATTCGTAAATCAAGGGTTAGGTAATTAAAAAATAAATTTCATCATTCAAACATTTCTGCCAGACGGACAGCTTTTATTTCGTTAACATTATAAAGTTCGTCAGCATATTTTTTCTTTTCTAATTTAGGATAAAGATTGATGCCAATCAGTTTGATTCTACCTTCTTCCACCCAAAGCTGCTCTTTCATCGCATGTTCAGCAATCATTTTCTGAATTTCGCAGGATTTTAAAAGCTCCAGATAACCGCCTTTTTCTTCAATTTCAAGGAAAAGTTGCCACGATTTGGCCGCCAACTGTTGGGTAATATCTTCCACAAAATAACTTCCGGCTGCAGCGTCCTCAAAAACATTGATGATACTTTCATAAGCCAGAACAATCTGTTGTTTGAAAGCAATTTCTTCAGAAAGCTTCGTGTGATCTTCAATTTTATAATCATGTGAAAAAACAGCATCTGCACCGCCAATCATCGCGGAAGCCAGTTCCAGCGTAGATCTGATCAGGTTATTTTCCTCATCATTCTTAGCTTTGTTTCTGAAAGAGGTTTCAGTGAAAATATATGGAATCAGATCTTTTTCAAATTCCTTTGACAATTGATTAAAGATATATTTAAATGCCCGGATTTTCGCCATTTCGAAGAAGTAATTGGAGCCAATGGCGAGACGGAAAAGGAGTTTATCGAGAATCTCGGGACCCCATTTTTCTATCAATTCTTTTGATTTTGCCAATGCAATTGCCAGCTGCTGAACAATGGAAGCGCCCGCATTCTGGTGCAGACTGACATCAACACATATCGGTCTTTCAAAGGTTTTTGATAGCAGTTCGCCGGCCAGATGCTCATGGATTGTCGCAGTCTGATCATCCGAAAAAACATCAACCAAAGAAAAGTACCGATTGGATTCTTCCGTCAGGATATGCTCCGCCAGATCCGCATTATTAATGAAAATCACCTTTTCTTGCAAACCTTCCACATTTTCTTCCAAAAGAAAAGCAAAAGCCTGATCTTCCAAACCGTCCTGATACCGGGCTACGAGATGTGTGCTCTCCTCTACTTTTGGAAGTGTCGGACTTTCGGAATTGTTGTGGTAATAAGGCCTGACCTCGATATCTTCCAGATTTTCCTTCCGAAGAATCGCATCAATATTTTCGGTTTTCAACTGTTTCTGAACCAGCTTTTCCCATTGGTCTAATCCATTCATCTCTTGAGAAATTTAGTTCTGAAAAATACAAATTTCACAGCAAACACCGTTAAATTTTTGCCTGTTGTGAAAAAAACCTTTCCGGTGATGAAAAGGTTTGGATCTGTTATTGTTTTGCAATTTTGGAACTGTCCACCACCAGGATGAAGATTTCCTCATTGGGTTTTTTCATAAAGTAATTTTCGCGTGCGTATTTTTCTTTTTCTTCTTTGTTATTCATCAGTTTCCGGTAGAATTTGTCATTCTTTTCGTATTCCGATTTGTAGAATTGAAGTTGGCTTTCATATCTTTTGATTTCGCCGTTCAGCTCATTAATGACGAGAAAAGAAGTACTGTCAAAAAATATCATCCACACCAAGAATCCAACCAAGGTCAGAACATATTTATTGAAAACGTAAGTCCCGAAAAATTTCAGTGTCGGCGATTTTTTTCTGATATCTTTGATAAGCTCTTTCATAATTTACGTTTCTTAAACATTGTGTCCTAAACAAAATCTGAGATATGATTTTAATGCACTTTCTTAAGCGAATTGTTGATCACCGTAGTGAGGAAGTCAATGGCCACCGAATTCTGTTTCATATTCGGAACAATTAAATCGGCCTCATTCTTAGAAGGCTCAATAAATTCCTGATGCATAGGCTTCAGCGTAGTCTGATAGCGGTGAAGCACTTCCTGCAGATCGCGGCCGCGTTCCTGCGTGTCTCTGCGTATTCTCCGGATCAATCTTTCATCGGAATCGGCGTGTACAAAGACTTTCAGATCAAATTCCTTTAAGAGTTCCTTGTTGGTGAGAACCAAGATTCCTTCCACAATCAGCACGCTCCGTGGTTCTACGGTCACATGATCACCAGTTCTGGAATGTGTCACGAACGAATAAATAGGCTGCTCGATGCTCTGATGCTGCTTCAGCGCTTTAACGTGTTGCAGGAGCAGTTCGAAGTCGATTGATTTTGGATGATCATAGTTCAGAACTTCCCGCTCGGATAGAGTCAGATTCGGATTGTCGTGGTAATAATTATCCTGTGACAGAACATTAACACCTTCCAGATTAAGCTGTTGTAAGATTTTATTAACCACAGTTGTTTTTCCGGAACCTGTTCCTCCGGCGATACCGATCACGAGCATTTTGAACTTTTTTACAAAAGTACTATATTTTTTTTCTTGGATTCAAATAAAAACTGAAATTTCCGGACGTAAAAAGAGCTGCTAAATGCAGCTCTTCCACTCTATCTTCTTCCGTTATTCTGTTCGGATCTCATGCCCTGTTGCGGCTGTGTCTGTGGCTGACTTTGCCTTTGCGGCGTACTCTGTACAGCGCGCTGACCACGTGGTGCTGGCTGTGTCCGGACATTCGGCTGCTTCGTATTAATCATACCCTGATTTCTCTGGCTACCCTGCTGTACACGGACATTGCCGTTATGCAGTGAATTTCTTTTTGGTGAAATTACAATGTTGTTGCTAAGTCTGCTTCTCGAATTGTAAACGGAACCATTCCGGTAGTAACTTCCATTATTATCGAGATACACCACATTTGGCGCATACCAATAGCCGTCCGGAGATCTGTAATAGCCATCCATATAACCGTCGGAATAGCCTTGAGAATATGGATCATTATAAGCGTAATTTCCGTTAGTCGCCAAACATGAAGTGAATGTGATGACTACTGCTGCTGCTGCTAATATTTTGATTAAATTTTTCATTGTATTGAATTTAGTATTTAATAAATTACAAAGAATCTGCCAAAAATTTAATTTTTTAAAAAAGTATAATAAACGGCTGCTTATTTCTAATCGTATTAATGTTATAATTAGTACCATTTTTATTATATTTGTTGGTATAATTAATAGCAATGTCGCATCTACCCGAAAACATAAGATTTTTAAGATCCAAAAAACAATTTTCGCAGCAGCGTATTGCTGATGACCTGGAAATTACAAGGGTTCGCTACGCTAAATATGAAGACGGAACCTCTGAGCCGCCGCTGGACCTTTTGAATAAGATTGCCAGGTATTTTGGGGTAAGCGTTGATCTCTTAATCAGCGTCGATGTGAAGAAATATCCTGTGGAAGATATGATAAAACTTGCTGAAAACAAGATTCTCATTCCTGTGACTGTAGATTCTGATGGGAACAACCAGATTGAAATCATCCCGCAAAAAGCTTCGATGGGCTATCTCAATGGATTCAGTGATCCGGAATATATCGAAAGTCTCCAGACGATATCATTGCCATTCCTCAGAAATGGAAAATTCCGTGCATTTCCTGCCGACGGCGATTCTATGCCGCCGTACAAGGACGGAACCTATATTGTTGGTAGATATGTAGAAGATCTCAGCGAGCTGAAAACCGATAAAACTTACGTTTTTATAACGCTGAATGATGGCATTACTTATAAGAGGTTTCAGTTCCACGAGGCCGATGCCATTTGCGTAAAAGCCGATAATGATTTTTACGAACCTTATAAAATTCCGCTTACAGAGATTAAGGAGATATGGGAATTTGCGTGCAGCATCTCTACGCAGGAATATGATCCTGACGAGTTTTCTTCACACAACATTCAGAACCTTTTTATTGACATCAAGAAAGATCTGAAAAATATTAACACTCAACTAAAACGTTGATTGATTTTTAGCCTAAAAGATCCTTCACGGTTTTTACGAGCTCATCAATATTAAATGGCTTCGACATAAATGTTGTAGCGCCTGCGTCCAGCGCCGTCTGTTCCTCATTCCGGCTGGCGGAAAGAATCAATATCGGCAAATGGGACTGTTCGTCATGACTTCTCAGCATTTTAATGATATCATAGCCAGAAAGCACCGGCATCCAAAGATCGAGGATCAGGAGGTCGGGCTGATCCGTAGCCAGATGATTCATCAGTAAAGTACTGTCCGATACCTTCGTAATTTCAAAACCTTCCATCTCCAGGATCAGATCTAGAACATCCAGTATTCCCAAATCGTCATCACAAATTACAATTTTAGTTTTTTCCATGATTACTGATTGCTTTTTGTAGGTATGGTAAAATTGAAGACGGAACCTTTGCCGATTTCGGATTCGACCCAGAGAGAGCCGCCATGGTTATCGATAATTTCTTTGCTGATGTAGAGTCCGATGCCCATGCCCGGGAATTTCTTTTGCGTACCGCCGGATCTGTAAAAACGCTGAAAGATCTTAGCCTGATCTTCCTTTGCAATCCCCAGACCCTGATCTCGTACCGAAACCTTCAGATAATCGGAAACTTTGGAAACACTTACTGCAATTTCTACGTTATTTGGCGAATACTTGATGGCATTGGATAGCAGGTTATTCATGACCTGAGTGATCTGTAGCTCATCAGCAAAAGTCTGATCATCCAATGTATACAGATCCAGCTTGATGTGGTGACCCTTATTGGCAATAGTCATCTGATCTACACAACTCTGGACAAGGTCATTAAGGTGTATCTTCTCCTTATGAGATTCGATATACCCGGATTGTATCTTTGAGGTGTCCAGCAGATCCGTGATCAGATTATTGAGGCGGTCTACCTGTGCGGCTACTTTGTCCAGAAGACCTTTGTACCGCGGATTGCTGTTTTCATCGGGAAGCCTCTGTAGCAACTGTACCAATCCATGGATGCTCGTCAGCGGTGTTTTCAGCTCATGGCTTGCGATGGAAAGAAAATCGTCTTTTCTTTTTTCGATTTCGGTCCGTTCCGTTGCATCTTCAATAGCCAGCAAAATACGGTCTTTATATTCGCCTTCGAATTCGATACGATGGGCATTAAGAATCATGGTCTTCTTGCCAATATGCGGGAAATCATGTTCTACAACGAAATCAATGACGGGATTATTGGTAGGTAAGATCTTCATCAGCAATTCTCTCAACTTCGGGATATCCCACTGATTATTACCAAGATCGTACAGCACCTTACCAATGGTATCTTCAGAAGACACTTTAAATGTTTTGAAGAAATGGTTGTTGGCGCTCAAAACCTCAAAATTATTATCCAGAACAAGCAGACTTTCGCGCACGGTCTGAACTATGCTGGAAAGAAACATTTCCTTTTCGCGCAATTCTTTTGTACGATCATTTACTTTCTTATCAACTGAAGCTTTTTCTTCGCGGAGTTCATATTCTATCTCTTTGAGATGGGTGATATCATTCTGAACGCCAATGAAATGGGTTGTTATACCATTTTGATCTTTGACCGGAGATACGAACAATTCATTGTAAAAAAGATTGCCATTCTTTTTATAATTTCTGATGATCACTCGGCTTTCCGTTCCTTCCTGTACAGAATTCTTAATGATTCCTCTTTCTGGCTGGGAGCGATCGTTATTTTGTAGGAAACGGCAATTGTGACCAATGATTTCTTCGCGGGTGTAGCCTGTGATTTTCTCAAAGGCTTTATTGCAATAGATGATTGGATTGTCTTCCAGGCTGTTATCGGTAATGATGATTCCGGAATTGGAGGAATCCAATGCTTCGCGAAACAGATTGATATCGTTATGAGTAATGTTGTCCAATTGATTGTTTTTTGAGGAAGGCGTTACCAGAATTGTGCCTAATAATCAAATTGTAAATAATTATTCCAAGTATTTTTTGTAGACAGGTCGGAGGTCAGCAGCAAATAAATTATTAACGGTAAGTTATTATGATTTTTAATTTAATAAAATAAAGAACCGGTGTTGGAATGCTGATTGTATACTACTCGGCTTACCAATATTAATCACTAAATCATATTATTATGAATGATCAAGTATCAAACGGATCCAATGGATTAGAAGATCCGAGGGACAAACATCCTAAACCACCATTTAACAAGCAGTTTCAACCTTTTCCAGGTCTTGCCGGGAAAATGGATCCTGTGCCGGATCACGGCGAGAAAAGTTACGTAGGTTCCGGCCGTCTCGCTGGGAGAAAAGCCCTAATTACAGGCGGTGACTCCGGGATAGGCCGCGCCGCAGCCATCGCATTTGCGAGGGAAGGTGCCGATGTAGCCATCAATTATCTGCCGGAAGAAGAATCCGATGCCATAGAAGTGGTAGCCCTGATTGAGGAAGCGGGCCAAAAAGCTGTCGCCATCCCAGGCGATCTTCGTGAAGAAAGTTTTTGCGAAAAGTTGGTAAATGATGCAGCCGAACAATTAGGTGGCCTGGATATTCTCGTGAACAATGCAGGACATCAGAAAAGCAATGAGTCCATTCTGGATATCAGCACGGAAGCTTTTGACCGGACAATGAAAACCAATATCTACGCCCCTTTCTGGATTATCAAGGCGGCCCTGCCCCATCTGAAGCCTGGTTCCAGCATCATCGGATTATCATCTGTGCAGGCTTATGATCCTTCGGCGGATCTTTATGACTATGCCCAGACCAAGGCCGCCACTACGAGTTACGTGAAGTCTCTCGCTAAGCAACTTGGACCGAAAGGTATCCGTGTGAATGGTGTAGCGCCAGGACCTGTATGGACCGCACTGGAAGTGAGTGGCGGACAGACGCAGGAAAATCTGGTTAAGTTCGGTGAAGACACCGCTTTCGGACGTCCCGGTCAGCCTGCAGAACTCGCGTCAATCTTTGTACAGCTGGCGGATAACAATGGAAGCTTTGCGACCGGCCAGATCTACGGTTCCGCCGGCGGCAGTGGCCAGCCATAATCATAAATAAGGTCATCGTTCTGCGATGACCTTTTTGAATCAATGGCTTATTCAAACAAAATAAAAAAAACTGAGCAAGGTCATATTAAATATGTTTATTTTTTTAATATGTTTGCAATCTCCCAATCTGGGAGTTTTTTCATCATTTGTGTTTTTACTTCCCTTCGGGGAAGTTTTTTGTTTTACAGGTATGTTGATATTTCTTTGGAAATTTATTTTAAAAGTATTTTGTAATAACGAATTATGTTAATTAATGTCGCAAAAGCAAATGGCATTTTTTTGGCGTTTTTTTTGTTCTCGATTTCTTCGAAAGCACATCTGAAGGTAATTTGACTTATTTACTTTTAATATGATTTGTTTACTTAGACCGTGATAACAACAAAAATTAATTATTTTTTAACACTTACAATTAGAACCGCAAAGTTCTCTACCACGAAAAATTTGAAAAATAACTCTAAATCACCGGATGCCGTTCAAATTTTTTGTTCTGGTCGAAAAGATATCTGTAAGTTGTCAATTTTCGGGTGACTTCCGATTCCAGATTTTCTGCAATTTTGATCATCTTCGGATTAAAATCGCCGATCCATTGGAGCTCAATGGTTTCAAAATCAGTGTGTCGTCTGATATGTTCGGTGCCTTCGCAGATCATGTAACCTTCAATACCTTTTTTCTGCCATTCGGGAACCACGCCGAAGACCACTCCGACCATCTTTGTGTTTTTCCGGAATTGTTTTAACCATAGAAATTTAAGTTTCTGCAGGAGGCCCAACTTTCCGTCCAGGTATTTGAACCATTGATTAAGATCCGGAATATTGAGCCAAATCGCAATTGGCTTTTCGTTTTCATATACAAACCATGAAATATGCTCGTTGATAACCGGCGTCATTTCCCTGAACATTTTCACGGCTTCGCCCGGCTCCAGATATTTACCTTCTCCATGTGAGGTCCACGCTTTATTGTAGACTTCGGCAAAGTCCCTTGCGAATTTCTTTAAATTATTTTTCTGTAGCGGAACCGCTTTGATCGCCGGGTTGCTGCTGTACTTGCGGTGCATCACCTTGAAAACCCTCGATACTTCTGCGTTAATTTTCCTTGAAAAGCACAGCTGATCAAAATAGTTTTTGAAGCCATAATTTTCAAATAACTGCTGGTAGTAAGGGAAATTGTAATTCATACCATACAGCGGCTCGTTGAATCCTTGTACCAGAAGTCCCCAGAATTTGTCCCGCTCGCCGAAATTAATTGGGCCATCCATAGCTTCCATGCCTCTTTCCAGAAGCCATGATTTGCAATGATTGAAAATAATATTGGCAACATTTTGGTCATTGATACAATCAAAAAAACCAAAGCCGCCCGTAGGCTGTTCCTGCTTGTATTTGCAGTGAATAAACACAGCTACCCTACCAACCGTCTCACCATCCTGCTGAAACAAAAATCGCTCGCACTGCCCATCTTTCCAGGATTTATTTTTTGAAGGGTCAAAAATGCCTTCGATATCCTGATGCAATGGCTGTATGTAGTTCTGATCGAGACGATATAACCGGGCGCTGAAATTTAGAAATTCATTTTTTTGTTTTTCAGTATTGACACGGATGATTTGAGTTGGCTTCATTAAGATATTTTTAGTCTCGATTATATTTCGTTCAATCAAGCGAGGAAAGATAAGTTAAATTTTTCTTAACGTCTGCAACCGCAGTGCCACAGCGGGTTTGGATCTTAAATTCTTTATTTAAGGTCTTAAATATTTCTTGACAATACTAATTTTCCACAAATTCAAGACTTCATTCGTTATGGATTAGGGTTTGCAGTGGTACAATCTACACTGAAAAATTATGGGCGATATGAACAATAAAACTTCTGATTATCTCGCTAATGAGCGGACTTTCCTTGCATGGCTTCGGACTTCGGTAGCGTTAATGGGATTTGGGCTGATTCTTGTCAAGTTTTCTGTCTTTCTTAAACAGGTCATGCTGATTGATAGTGATAAAATACTCCGTCACCCGGGACGTGACTACTCAGGCGTCACAGGACTTGTCCTCTTGGCCAGCGGACTTGTCATCCTCATCCTATCCTATATCAACTATAAACAGACGCATAGAAAAATCAGGGATAATATTTTTATGGGCAACAATTCGCTGATCCTCATCGTAACCGTTTTGATGATAGCCGTCAGCATTTTTCTCATAGCCTATCTTTTTCAGAGTATTTAAAAGTCGGTTGAATCATCATAAAAAGAAATTGAAATGGCTAATAACCGCAAATCGATCTACAGTGCACTGGCCGCAAATTTACTGATTGCACTGACCAAATTTATCGCAGGCGCGTTCACAAACAGTTCTTCGATGATATCGGAAGGTATCCATTCTACGGTGGATACCACCAATCAGTTGTTGCTGTTATATGGCATCAAAAGAAGCAAAAAACCTGCGGACGAAAATCATCCCTTTGGCTATGGTAAGGAACTTTACTTCTGGTCTTTTGTCGTATCCATCCTGATTTTCGGCTTGGGAGGCGGCGTTTCGATTTATCAGGGTATCATGCACATCCGTGAGCCGGAGATGATGAAAAATCCTTTTTGGAACTATGTTGTTTTGGTTCTTTCTATGGTGTTCGAAGGCACCTCGCTGGTCATCTCGATCAAAGAATTTAACAAGACAAGAAATGGTTTAAGCTGGTGGGATTCTATCATCAAGAGCAAGGATCCATCCAGTTTTCTGGTTGTGTTCGAAGACGGGGCTGCGGTTGCAGGCCTGGCAGTTGTAATGATTCTGATGGGCATAGGTCATGCATACGGCATTCCGGAACTGGACGGTGTGGCATCGGTCATTGTAGGTTTGATTCTGATTTTCGTTTCGTCGATCCTAGCAAGAGAAAGCATAAGTCTTCTGATGGGAGAAGGTATCGCACCGGAAACAAGGCAAAAAATAAGTAAACTTCTGGAAGATGATCCGGCCATCATCAGAATCAAAACGATCTTATCAACCTATCAATCACCCGAAGAAGTGGTTCTGGTCCTGATCATTGACTTTGAAGATCATTTGGAAACAGAAGAAATCACGGATGCCATCCTCCT